>NZ_JAASQW010000001.1:0-857218 GCF_011761925.1 Xanthomonas sp. 60
AACCACCCGATCCCATCCCGAACTCGGAAGTGAAACGCAGCTGCGCCGATGGTAGTGTGGCTCAAGCCATGCGAGAGTAGGTCATCGCCAGGGTTCAAACAAAAAACCCCGCTGCTCACGCAGCGGGGTTTTTCTTTTCCGTGCCGGGCTCGCTCAGGGCGCTGACGTCTTGTTCGTCATCATGGTGTCGCGCGCCGCCTTGAACGGATTGCCCTCGTACCAGTTCGGCCATGCATCGCCACCGGCGAGCGCTTGACCGACGCCATGCAGCAGCTGCAGGTCCTCGACGGTGCCGTCGAGTTTCCACGTGGCCACGTCGAACTCATCCTTGGGCCCGTGGTAGCGCTCGCGGCCATAGGCCTCGGCCGCCTTGCGGCCAGCGTCCACGCCGCCCTCGCGCAGGTCTTCACCACCGTCGGCATACAACGCCGGCACACCCGCCTTGGCGAAATTGAAATGATCCGAACGGAAATAGAAGCCGCTCTGCACGGCCGACTCGCCGTGCAGCGTCCGGCCCTGCTTCTCCGCGAGGGGCTTGAGGAGGTCCTCAAGTTCCGAACTGCCGTACCCGGTCACCGTCATGTCCTTCGCTCGACCCGCAACCGACATCGCATCGATGTTGATCACACCGGCAATGCGGTCAAGCGGGAACGTCGGGTGGGCGACGTAGTATTTCGATCCCAGCAGCCCGGATTCCTCAAGCGTCACTGCCAGGAACACCACCGATCGTTCCGGCTTCGGCTGCTGGTGCGCCATCGCCTCGGCCACCTCCAGGATTCCAGCCACGCCGGTCGCGTTATCCACCGCGCCGTTGTAGATGGTGTCTTCGCCCTCGCCCTCATGCTTGCCCAGGTGGTCCCAGTGCGCCAGGTACAGCACGGCCTCGTCCGCACGGGTGGTGCCGGGCAGCACACCCACCACATTGCGCGAGGTCTTCTCGGCCGTGGTGCTCTTGAGATCCAGGGATAACCTGGCCTTCAGTGGCACCGGTTTGAAACCGGGCCGGCTGGCGTCCCTGTAGGCCTGTGCAAGATCCAGGCCGGCGCCGGCGAACAGCACCTTGGCCGCTTCTGCGCTCAACCAGCCCTGCGCCGGCAGCCGCGCCTCCGGATCATCCTTGGCCGGCAGATCGTACTGCGGCCCGGACCACGAGTTCTTCACCACGTCCCAGCCATAGGACGCGCCTGCGGTGTCATGCACAATCAGGGCCGCTGCCGCACCCTTGCGCGCGGCCTCCTCGAACTTGTAGGTCCAGCGCCCGTAATAGGTCATGCGCTTGCCACCGAACAGCGCCGCATCCTCGGTGTGGAACCCGGGATCGTTGACGAACATCACCACCGTCTTGCCGGTCCAGTCCTGGCCGGCGTAATCGTTCCAATCCTGCTCGGGCGCATCCACTCCGTAGCCGACGAACACGATATCGCTGCGATCCAACGTCACATGCGTCTTTCCACTGCGGGTGCCGATGACCATGTCCGTGCCGAACGCCAGTTCACGGGACGCGCCACCCTGGTCGATTTTCAGCACCGTGGTGTCATCGGCCGTGGTCTCGGTCATGGGCACATCCTGGAACCAGCTGCCTGCATTGCCGGGCTGCAGGCCGATGCGCTGCATCTGGTCGCGGATGTAGGTGACGGTCAGTTCCTCACCCTTGCTGCCGGGTGCACGGCCTTCGAACGCATCCGATGCGAGCGTTTTCACCAACTCGGAGAAATCCGCTGCATTGATCTCCGGCGAAAACGCGTGCGGCGTCGTTACGCCGGACGCCGCGGTTGTCGCGGCCGCCGGCGCGGCCGACGCCCCGGGCTCAGCCTTGCAGGCGCTCAAGGCGGCCGAGATGGCCAGGCACATAAACAATCTACGGGGCATCAGCATGTCCTACAGAGGGGGGCCCGTCTGGCTTGGGCCGATGGGTTCAGTTCTCGGGAGCGGTATCGGTGTCGAACGGCTCGGCGGTGGCACCTTGGACGGCGCCGATCCTGGCAGTGCGATGCACCTGCAGGACGACCTCACGCTCGAAATCCAGCGTGCCCTCCACCACGGCGTTCGGTCCGATGATCACACGCGGTTTGCGGCCCGGTGTCAGAGAGAGGTTGAAGTTGGGCTTTTTGACCCGGATCCCGCCGCCGACCGTGGAGCCGACACCCACGGTGACATCGCCATTGACCGTCTCGATGTCACCGGTCAGCTGGGTGTCCACCAGCCCGATGCCACCGTTGACCGTGGACACGCTGCCACGCAGGAGGCTGCGGCGATCGCTGAAGATGCTGCCGTTGACCGTTTCAACGTCCCCTTCCGCCGTGACATGGCCCGCCAGCCGCACCGCGCCGTTGACGGTGGAAATGCCGCCGGTACGCGCGCCCGCACCGACCTGGATGCTGCCGTTGACGGTCTCGATCTTCCCGGTTTCCACGCCGTCGTCGACCCGGATGCTGCCATTGACCGTATTGAGCTTGCCGTAGCGCTGGCCGGCCTGCGCTGTGATGCTCCCGTTGACCTTGCTGATGCTCTCCTGCGCCAGTGCGGGTGACGCCGCCAGACCGAGGCCGAGGGCCAGGATCAGGGGCAGTGCGTGCGATTTCATGGTCGTTCTCCGTGGGTGTCAGGTGGCTGGCAGGCCGCCCGGCAAAAATGTCACCATGCGGGGCCCATGAGCGCATCTGCCTGAAGTCACTGGAACCGCCTTGTCCTTCGTTGCCCCTTACCTTCGACGTCCTGCCACGCCTGCTGCGCCGACCGTGCGGCGGCTGGCGCTGGCCGTGCTGCTGGCGTTCGTTCTGGCGCCCAGCGTGGCACCGGCGCAGAGCACGCGGGAAGCCGAGCGCAAGCTGCAGAAACTGCGCAGCGAGCTCAAGGGCGTGGCCCAGGAGCGCCGGCAGCTGGATGACCAGCGCGGTGCGGCCAGCCGCCAACTGCGCGAGATGGACCAGAAGGTCGCGCGTACCGGGCGCAGCCTGGCAGAGACCGACGCGGCGCTGAAGAAGCAGAATGCCGAGCTGGGTTCGCTGCAGCAGCGCCGCGCGACCCTGCAGGGCACTCTGCAGCAGCAGAAGACCGAGCTGGCGGGACTGCTGCGCGGCGCGCATCGCCTGGGCAACAATGCGCCGCTGAAACTGCTGCTTTCACAGGACACGGTCGCTGGCGCCAACCGTGCCCTGGCGTACCACCGCTACCTGCAGCGCGAGCGCAGCGAGCGTATCCATGCCTTGACCGCCGACCTGCAGGCGCTGGATACGGTGGAGCGGCAGATCGCCGAGCGCCAGCAGGCCTTGCAGCAGGCGCGCCAGCAGCAGGCCAGGCAGTCCGCCGCGCTGGAGGCCGATCGCAAGGCCCGCGCGGCAGCGGTGGCCACGCTGGAAGAACGCTTCAACGACCGCGCCGAGCGCGAGAAGGCCCTGGGCCAGGACGCCAAGGCGCTGGAAACCCTGCTGGCCAACCTGCGTGCCGCGGCCGCGCGCGCCGCCGCCGAACGCCGTGCCGCCGAGCGCCGTGCGGCAGCGGAAAAGGCGGCCGAAAAAGCGGCGGCGGACAAGGCCGTGGCCGAAGGCCGACCGGCACCTCGACCGACCCGGACCCCACCGGCGGTCGCCTCTGCACCGGCGCCGAAGGTCGGCGGCCTCGGTTGGCCGCTGTCGGGCAACCTGCTGGCCCGCTTCGGCGGGCGCCTGCCGGATGGGCGCACCAGCAGCGGCGTGCTGATCGGTGCGCCGGCGGGCAGCACGGTGACTGCAGTCGCAGATGGCACGGTGGTGTTCTCCGACTGGATGACCGGCTACGGCATGATCCTGATCATCGATCACGGCAACGGCTACATGAGCCTGTACGCCCACAACGATGCGCTGTTGAAGGATGCCGGCGTGCAGGTCAAACGCGGCGATGCAGTGGCCAAGGTCGGCAATTCCGGCGGGCAGGGCGTCACCGCGCTGTACTTCGAGCTCCGCCGTGGAGGACAGCCGGTCAACCCCGACAGCTGGCTGCAGCGGCGCTGAATCCCGCCGCATGCGCGGGCTGTGCGTCAACGGGAATTTACCGGCACTTCGCGCATAATCGGGCGAACCTGGCTTCGTGTCGAAGCCCCGCCCACAGGAGTGCTTCATGCGCGTAGCCCGTCCCGCCATTCTGCTGCTGGCCTTGTTGCCGGTGGTGTCCTGGGCCCAGCCGGCTGCGCCGGCCGCACCCACTGCGGGCAGTGCAGCGAGCCAGGAAGAAGCGGCCACCTCCACGGTGCCGCTGGAGGAAATCCGACGTTTTGTCGCGGTGTACAACGCCGTGCGCGCTGCGTACGTGGAGCCGGTGGATGACGGCAAGCTGATGCAGTCCGCCGTACGTGGCCTGCTGCTCGACCTGGATCCGCACAGCACCTACTTCGACAAGGAAGATGCCGAGGCATTCGATGAGCAGGCGCAGGGTGCCTACGAGGGCATCGGCGTGGAGCTGCAGCAGCAGCCTGACAAGAGCAGCCTGAAAGTCATCTCGCCCATCGACGGCACCCCGGCGGCACGCGCGGGGGTGATGGCGGGCGACCTGATCATCGCCATCGACGGCAAGCCGATCAGCGCCATCGAGGCCAGCGAGCCGCTGCGCGGGGGCGCGGGCACCAAGGTGGTGCTCACCCTCGTGCGCGAGGGGCGCGCCAAGCCGTTCGATGTGTCGCTCACCCGGGAGACCATCCGCGTGACCAGCGTGCGCAGCCGCATGCTGGAGCCCGGCTATGGCTACGTGCGCCTGAGCACCTTCCAGGCCGACACCGGCGCGGACTTCCAGAAGCACGTGCGTGACCTGCAGAAGCAGGCAGGTGGCGCGCTCAAAGGCCTGGTGCTGGATCTGCGCAGCAATCCGGGCGGCCTGCTCACCGCCGCCGTACAGGTGGCCGATGACCTGCTTGAGAAAGGCAATATCGTCAGCACGCGGGGCCGGCTGAGCATCAGCGATGCGCGCTTCGATGCCACGCCCGGCGACCTGCTCGCCGGCGCGCCGGTGGTGGTGCTGGTGGACGCAGGTTCGGCCAGCGCCTCGGAGGTGCTGGCCGGCGCGCTGCTGGACAACAAGCGCGCGCGCGTGGTCGGCAGCCGCACCTTCGGCAAGGGCTCGGTGCAGACCGTGCTGCCGCTGGACAACGGTGATTCGGTGAAGCTGACCACGGCGCGGTATTACACACCCAGCGGCAAGTCGATCCAGGCCACCGGCATCGTGCCGGAGGTCGTGTTCACGGCGCTGCCGCAGGACGGCGACGATGCGCTGCCGGCCAGTCTCGCCGATTACAGCGAAGCGAAGTTGCCGGGCCATCTGCACGGTGACCAGGAAGGCGTGGAAGGCCTGAGCGCCGGTGAGGTGCTGCAGGGCGATACGTTCATCGCCGACGCGTTGGCCGAGCTGAAGCAGCCGGGCTCGGTGGCGGCGCGTCCGAAGCCGCCAGCCGCGGCCAAGCCGACGGCCGAAGCCAAGCCAACGGCCGAGCCCAAGCCTGCAGTCGAGCCCGAGCCTGCAGCCGAAGCCAAGCCTGCAGCCGAAGCCAAGCCTGCAGCCGAAGCCAAGCCGTAATTGCCGGCGCGGTTCCGGGTCCTGTCATCAGTCCCCGGATACCGCGCTGCGGCAGTACTCAGAAGCCCTGGCGTTTGCGAAGGCGCCGGGCGATCGCGGCGCGCACGTAGATGCCATAGACCACGCCGAAGGCGAAGCCGGCGATGTGCGCCCACCACACCACCATGCCGAAGGTCGGGCCGATATAGGCGAACACCACCTGCAGGATCGCCCACAGGCCGATCAGCAGATAGGCGGGCGCCCGCACGAACTCCAGGAACAGGCCCAGCGGAATCACCACGCCCAGCCGGGCGCCAGGGAACAGGGCCAGGTAAGTGCCGATCAGCGCCGAGACCGCTCCGCTGGCCCCGATGATGATCTGGTCCGGCGCGCCCATCGTGGAAATGGCAGTGAGGTTGGAAACCGCCCCGCCCATCAGGAACAGCAGCATGAGGCGCCACGGGCCAAGCACCCGCTCGGCGGGCAGCCCGAAGATCAACAGGAACACCAGGTTGCCCAGCAGGTGTGACCAGTCCGCATGCAGGAACAGCGCGGTGAACAGCCGCAGCACGCTGCCGTCCTGGAGCATCGCCCACCAGTCGTGCGGCTGCGCCAGGCCGGTCGAGAGCGCACCCCAGTCCAGCCACAGCGTGGAGCGCGCTTCGTCCGGGCGCGAGATGGTCCAGAGGAAGGCCAACCACACCGCCAGGAACAGCAATGGCGTCGCCCAGCGGAAGACCGGTTTCCGGCGCGAGGGAAGGGACAGGAACATGGCCGTAGCGTATCCGGTTTGACGGTGACGCAAGCTGCCGCATTCAGGATTTTGTGAGGGAAATGCGCCGCAGCTGTTATTGTTTCATTAACAGCTCTGGGTGATACTCGCATACGGCGTCGTATGTCGGGAGGGGAATCCGGCGCGTTTTCCGGTGGGCACAGGCCTGCGGGGAACGCAGGCGCGCGCAGAGCACCATCACCGCTTTCCGGAGAGAGACAAGATGCAAACCGCTTCCACCTTTGCCCGTATCACCCTGCTGGCCGTCGGCATCGCCGGCGTGCTCGCCGCCACCGACGCCAACGCCGCTGCGTTCCAGCTGGCTGAGAAGAGCGCCAAGGGCCTCGGCCGCGCCTTCGCCGGTTCGGGCAGCGCCGAGGGCGACGCCTCCATCATCGCCGCCAATCCGGCCGGCATGCGCCAGCTCGATGGCCGCGTGTTCCAGGGCGACCTGAGCGCGATCAGCTTCAAGGCCGAGTTCGAAGGCGCTGGCCGCACCGCGACCGGCGCTCCGCAGACCGGTGGTGACGGCGGCGACGCTGGCATGATCGCGCCGGTTCCGGCGGCCTATTTCCACATGCCGGTCGGCGAGAAGGCCCACTTCGGCGTGTCGCTGACCGCCCCGTTCGGCTTCAAGACCGAATATGACAACGGCTGGGTCGGCCGCTACAGCGGCCTGAAGACCGACCTGAAGGCGATTGATCTTGGCTTTGCCGCCTCCTACGACGTGAACCCGTACGTGTCCTTCGGCGCCTCGGTGTTCGTCGAGCACCTGACCATCGAACTGAGCAATGCGATCGACTTCGGCACCGCGCTGGCGCAGTCCCGCGTGCCGGGCTTCCGCCCGGGCAGCGCCGACGGCAAGCTGACCGTCGAGGGCGACAACAACGCGGTGGGCTGGACCGTCGGTGGCCTGTTCTCCATCGATGAGAACACCCACATCGGCCTGAGCTACCGCTCCAAGGTGACCCACAAGATCACCGGCGGCGACGCCACCTTCGACGTCCCGGCCAACGCCGCCGCCGTGCTGGCCGTGGCCCAGCCGGGTCGTTTCGTCACCACCAGCGGCAAGGCGACGGTGAAGCTGCCGGCGTCGGCCACCCTGAGCGTGACCCACAACATCAACGACCGCTGGACCGTGATGGGTGATGTGACCCGCACCGCCTGGTCGACCGCGTTCGATTCGGTGACCATCGATTACGCCTCGCAGCAGCCCGATTCGGTGCTGGACTTCGGCTACCGCGATACCACCTTCGTTTCGCTGGGTACCGACTACAAGCTGAGCGACACCGTCACCCTGCGCGGTGGTGTGGCCCTGGACCAGACTCCGACCACCGATGCCCACCGTGACGTGCGCGTGCCGGACACCAGCCGCAAGTGGCTGTCGGTCGGCCTGGGCTGGACCCCGTCGGACAACGTCGAATACAACTTCGGCTACACCCACCTGCTGACCAGCGATCCGAATGTCGTTGTCGGCCCGACCACCAACAACCAGGGCAACTCGCTCTCGGGCAAGTACAAGGTCCGTGGCGACGTGCTGGCCGCTTCGATGCAGTACAAGTTCTAAGCCGCAGTCCAGCGTGTTGCTGGCTGCTTGAGGGATCCCGCGCAAGCGGGGTCCCTTTTTTTTTCCGGTGCCCGTGCCCGCGCCACCGCGCCCGCATTGACGCCCGCCATGCGCGGCGTGCGGCCACAATGCGCTGATGGATCCAACCGACCCGTCCTTCATGCTGGAGATCGCCGCCAACCTGGCCGCTGCGCTGTCGATCGTCCTGGCCGGGCGCAACAACGTGCACGGCTGGTGGCTGAGCATCGTGGCCGCGGCCCTGTTCGCCGTCGTGTTCGCGCAGGCGCGCCTGTACGGACAGGTGACGCTGCAGGGGTTCTTCATGGTCGTCAGCGCGCTGGGTGCCTGGCAGTGGCTGCGTGGTGCTGCGGGCAGGCCGCTGCCGATCACCCGCATGGCGCCACGTACGTGGCTGTGGCTGGCGCCTGTGGTGGTGGCCGGGGCGGTGGGCTATGGCTGGCTGCTCGGCCGGCACACCGACGGCCATGCGCCTTGGCTGGATGCCACCCTCGTGGTGCTCAGCATGGCCGGGCAGCTGCTGATGATGCGGCGCAAGCTGGAATGCTGGTGGCTGTGGCTGCTGGTGAACACGCTGTCAGTGCCGTTGTACTACAGCGGCGGGCTGCACCTGACCGCGCTGCTGTACGTGGGGTACTGGATCAACGCGCTGCTCGCGCTGCGCCACTGGCGGGCCTCGTGCCGGTCCCACCCTGGCGACGCCGGGCAACGCGCATGAAAAAGGGCGCCGACGCATGTCGGCACCCTTCCATCACCACGCCGATCGATCAGTCGCCCAGCGTCAGCAGCGACGCATTGCCGCCCGCAGCGGTGGTGTTGACCGTCACGGTCTTCTCGGTGGCGAACCGCAGCAGGTAATGCGGGCCGCCGGCCTTCGGGCCGGTACCGGACAGGCCTTGGCCACCGAACGGCTGCACGCCGACCACCGCACCGATCTGGTTGCGGTTGACGTACACGTTGCCGACCTGGATGCCGTTGGTAATGCGATCGACGGTTTCATCGATGCGCGAGTGCACGCCAAGAGTGAGCCCGTAGCCGGTGGCGTTGATCTGGTCGATCACCGCACCGAGCTGGTCGCCCTTCCAGCGGATCACGTGCAGCACCGGGCCGAAGATCTCCTTGTGCAGCTGGCCGAGATCCTTCAGCTCATAGGCGCGCGGGGCGAAGAACGTACCGTGCGCGGCGGACTCGGGAAGCGTGGCGGCGGCGATCAGGCGCGCCTCCCGGTCCATGCGCTCGGCGTGGCCGGTCAGGATGTTCAGCGCATCGGCATCGATGACCGGGCCGACGTCGGTGGACAGCTCGCCCGGGTCGCCGATCTTGAGCTCCTTCATCGCACCGGCCAGCATGGTCATGACCTTGTCGGCGATGTCGTCCTGCACGAACAGCACGCGTGCAGCCGAGCAGCGCTGGCCGGCCGAGGTGAACGCCGAGCCGATGGCATCCTTGACCAGTTGCTCCGGCAGTGCGGAGGAATCGGCGATGAACGCATTCTGGCCACCGGTTTCGGCGATCAGCACGCCGATGGCCGCATCGCGTCCGGCCATCGCGCGGTTGATCGCACGCGCGGTATCGGTGGAACCGGTGAAGGCCACGCCGGCCACGCGCGGATCAGCGGTCAGCGCCGAGCCGACGGTGGCGCCGTCACCTGGCAGGAACTGGACCACCTCCTCCGGCACGCCTGCGTCGTGCAGCAGCTTGACCGCGTAGTAGCCGATCAGGTTGGTCTGCTCGGCCGGCTTGGCGATGACACTGTTGCCCGCCGCCAGCGCGGCCGCTACCTGGCCCAGGAAGATCGCGAGCGGGAAATTCCAGGGGCTGATGCAGACGAACACACCGCGGCCATGCAGCTGCAGTTCGTTGGATTCGCCGGTCGGGCTGGGCAGCTTCTCGGCATGGCCGAACTGCTCGCGCGCCTGCTTGGCGTAGTAGCGCAGGAAATCGACGGCCTCGCGCACTTCGGCCACGCCATCGGGCAGGCTCTTGCCGGCTTCCTTCACGCACAGCGCCATGAACTCGGCGATGCGTGCTTCCAGCTGGTCGGCGGCCTTCTCCAGGATCGCGGCGCGGCGCGCGGCCGGCGTGCGGTTCCAGCCCGGCTGCGCGGCCACGGCGTTGGTCAGGGCCTTCTGCACGGTGACATCGTCGGCCGCCTGCCACTGCCCCACCACCTGGCGATGATCGGCCGGGTTGGTGACCGGCAGCGTCGGGCCGGTCAGGTTCGCACCGGGCACCAGCGGCGTGGCGTTCCACGGCTTGACGGCTGCGTTGAGCTGCTCGGCGAGGGCACGCAGTGCGTTGTCGTTGGACAGATTGATGCCCATGGAATTGTTCCTGTCATGGTTCTGGCTGCGCAGCAGGTTCACCGGCAGCGGGATCTTGGGATGCGGAATGGAGGCGAACGAAGCGACCATTTCAACCGGGTCGCGGACCAGTTCGGTGATCGGTACGCGCTCATCGGTGATGCGGTTGACGAAGCTGGAATTGGCGCCGTTCTCCAGCAGGCGGCGCACCAGGTAGGGCAGCAGGTCTTCGTGCGAACCCACCGGCGCATACACGCGGCAGGGCAGGCCGAGGCGGTCGGCGGGCACCACTTCGGCGTACAGGTCATCGCCCATGCCATGCAGCTTCTGGTGCTCGTACACGCCGCCCTTGGCGATCGTGCGGATGGCTGCGATGGTGTGCGCGTTGTGCGTGGCGAACATCGGGTAGATCGCATCGGCATGGCCGAACAGGCGCTTGGCACAGGCCAGGTAGCTCACGTCGGTGTTCTGCTTGCGGGTGAACACCGGATAGCCCGGGTAGCCTTCGATCTGCGCGCGCTTGATCTCCGCATCCCAGTACGCGCCCTTGACCAGGCGGACCTGCAGGCGGCGGCCGTTGCGGCGGGCCATGTCGGCGAGGAAATCGATCGTGTACGGGGTGCGCTTCTGGTACGCCTGCACCACCACGCCGAAGCCATCCCAGCCGGCCAGCGAAGCATCGGAGAACACCGCATCGATGATGTCCAGCGACAGCTCGAGGCGGTCGGCTTCTTCGGCATCGACCGTGCAGCCGATCCCATAGCTTTTGGCCAGCTGCGCCAGTTCCAGGACACCGGGCACCAGGTCGTGCAGCACGCGGGCGCGCTTGGCATGTTCGTAGCGCGGGTACAGCGCCGACAGCTTGATGGAGATGCCCGGTGCATTGTTGACGTCGCCGTCGGGACGGCCGCCACGTGCCTTGTGGTCGCCGCCGATGGCGTGGATCGCGCGGCGGTAGTCCTCCAGGTAGCGCAGCGCGTCCTTCATGGTCAGCGCGCCTTCGCCCAGCATGTCGAACGAATAGCGGTAGCTGGCGTTGTCACCCTTGTGCGAGCGCTCGAGGGCCTCGCCGATGGTGCGGCCCATGACGAACTGATGGCCCATGATCTTCATCGCCTGGCGCACGGCCATGCGGATCATCGGCTCGCCCATGCGACCCACCAGACGCTTGAACGCGTTCGGACCGTCGGCGCGGGTGGCGTCGTTGATCTGCACCAGCTTGCCGGTGAGCATCAGGCCCCAGGTGGAGGCGTTGACGAACACCGACTCGCTGCCGCCGAGGTGCTTCTTCCAGTCGGCGTCGGCCAGCTTGTCGCGGATCAGCTTGTCGGCCGTTTCCTGGTCGGGAATGCGCAGCAGGGCTTCGGCCACGCACATCAGCAGCACGCCCTCCTCGCTGCCCAGGTCGTACTGGCGCATGAAGGCTTCGATCGCGCCCTGGTCCTTGGCGCGCACGCGCACCCGGGCCACCAGATCAGCGGCCAGCGCCTGCACCTGCGCCTGTTCGGCCGCGGGCAGGCGTGCCTGCGCCAGCAGTTCGGTGACGTGCTCGGTCTCGTCCTTCAGCCAGGCATCGGTGATGGCCTGGCGCAGGGGCGAGGGCGTTGCCGGCAGTTCCGGCGACAACAGCCTGGTGGGCTGTGGCGCGGAGCCGGAGACAGCGGGGGAGGAAGAGGGTGCGTTCATGCCGGTCCGGCCAGTGGAAAACTTGGCGATTTTAATCATTTTTCGGTTATCGGATAGTGCATTGGTGGTGCACTGGCACTTTCCTGATAGCGCCGCTGCGTAAAGGATTCAGCAGCCCGCCGATGCAGTGCCGGAATTGTGCTGGATTCGGCAAATGCTCTGACGCGCCCATGCTGTGCTGCAGCATGGGATTTACCGTGAATGCACCTTGTAAGAGGCGAGAGGGCAGGGCTACCATCGAGTCGTTTCCCGCGGCACGGTTGCAGGGACGACACGAACGGCGGTGCGGGAGTCGCACGTTCGTCTTCCTCCTGCGGGTGCGATCCCCCCACGATCGCGCAGTGCCCGGCAGTTCGCTTGCAAGGTTTGCTCTCCGCCAGCGATGGCGGTCACCGACGACGTCAAGGGTCTAGGCAATGAAGCAAAGCAGCGCGTGGGGCGGCAGGTGGATGTCCAGAAGCGTCGCACTGATGGCTCTGTCCGGGGTTCATGCCCTGGGGTGGGCGCAGTCGGCTGACCCGGCGCCCTGGCAGCTCAACATGGGCAAGGGCGTGACCCAGACCTCACGGCTGGCGTGGGAATCCAACAATCTCTCATTGATCGTCTGCACGGTGATCGGCGCGATCGTGTTCGGCGCGATGTTCTATGCGATCTTCAAGTTCCGCAAATCCAAGGGGGCGGTCGCGGCCACGTTCAGCCACAACACCAAGGCGGAGATCGTCTGGACCGTCATTCCCATCGTCATCCTGGTGGTGATGGCCTGGCCGGCGACAGCGAACCTGATCAGGATGTACGACACCCGCGATGCCGAGATGACGGTCAAGGTCACCGGTTACCAGTGGATGTGGAAGTACGAATACCTCGGCGAGAACGTGGCGTTCACCAGCCGCCTGGACCGTGAGTCCGACCGTGTGCGGCAGAGCGGGGTGGTGCCCACGCGGGAGACCCATCCGCACTACCTGCTCGATGTCGACAACCGCCTGGTGCTGCCGGTGGATACCAAGGTGCGCTTCGTGATCACCTCCGACGATGTCATCCATGCCTGGTGGGTGCCGGCGCTGGGCTGGAAGCAGGATGCCATTCCCGGCTTCATCAACGAGGCGTGGACCAGCATCGAGACGCCCGGGGTGTACCGCGGCCAGTGCGCCGAGCTGTGCGGCAAGGACCATGGCTTCATGCCGATCGTGGTCGAAGCCGTGTCCAAGGAGGCGTTCAAGCGCTGGCTGGCGCAGAAGAAGCCGCCTGCCGCCACGGCGCCCGCGGCACCGGAGACGGTGCCGGCGACAGGCACCGGCACCGATGCGCGGCAGCCGATCGAGCCGGCCGTTGAGGCAGCGCCTGGTACAGCACCACCTGCCGCACCGGCCTCGGCGCCGGCCGCCGAACCTGCTGCGGCCGCCGCGCCGTCCACCGACGCCTGACCCGCCCGCTCCTGGCCGGCTGCGGCCACCGTGACAGAACCGATCTGAGAGGTGTTTGGCAATGGCGCACTCGGCAGTTGGGCATGACGACCACCAGGGACATCACCGGCAGGGATTCGTCGCGCGCTGGTTCTTCAGCACCAACCACAAGGACATCGGCACGCTGTACCTGCTTTTCAGCTTCATGATGTTCATCATCGGTGCGGCGATGAGCGTGGTCATCCGTACCGAACTGGCGCAACCCGGCCTCCAGTTCGTCAAGCCCGAGTTCTTCAACCAGATGACCACCATGCACGCGCTGGTGATGATCTTCGGAGGCGTGATGCCGGCCTTCGTGGGTCTGGCGAACTGGATGATTCCACTGCAGATCGGTGCACCGGACATGGCGCTGCCGCGCATGAACAACTGGTCCTTCTGGCTGCTGCCGGTGGCCTTCAGCCTGCTGCTGCTGACCCTCTTCCTGCCCGGCGGCGGGCCGGCCGGCGGTTGGACGCTGTACCCGCCGCTGTCGCTGCAGGGGGGCTACAACGTCGCCTTCACCGTGTTCGCCATCCACGTGGCCGGCATCAGCTCCATCATGGGCGCGATCAACATCATCGCCACCGTGCTGAACATGCGCGCGCTGGGCATCGACCTGCTGAAGATGCCGATCTTCTGCTGGGCCTGGCTGATCACCGCGTTCCTGCTGATCGCGGTGATGCCGGTGCTGGCCGGTGCGGTGACCATGCTGCTCACCGACAAGTTCTTCGGTACCAGTTTCTTCAACGCTGCCGGTGGCGGCGATCCGGTGATGTTCCAGCACATCTTCTGGTTCTTCGGGCATCCGGAGGTGTACATCATGATCCTGCCCGCCTTCGGCGTGGTCAGCGAGATCATCCCCACCTTCAGCCGCAAGCCGCTGTTCGGCTACCAGGCGATGGTCTACGCCACCGCTGCCATCGCCTTCCTGTCCTTCATCGTCTGGGCCCACCACATGTTCACCGTGGGCATGCCGCTGGGCGGGGAAATCTATTTCATGTTCGCCACCATGCTGATCTCCATTCCCACCGGGGTGAAGGTCTTCAACTGGATCAGCACCATGTGGCGCGGGTCGTTGACCTTCGAGGCGCCGATGCTGTGGTCGGTGGCCTTCGTCATCCTGTTCACCATCGGCGGTTTCTCGGGCCTGATGCTGGCCATCGTCGCGGCGGACTTCCAGTACCACGACACCTACTTCGTGGTAGCGCACTTCCACTACGTGCTGGTCACCGGCGCGGTGTTCGCGCTGATCGCCGCGGTCTACTACTGGTGGCCCAAGTGGACCGGGCGCATGTACAGCGAGAAATGGGCGAAAGTGCATTTCTGGTGGTCGATCGTGTTCGTCAACCTGCTGTTCTTCCCGCAGCATTTCCTGGGACTGGCCGGTATGCCGCGCCGCATCCCGGATTACAGCGTGGCCTTCGCCGACTGGAACCTGATCAGCTCGATCGGTGCGTTCGGCATGTTCGCCACGCCGTTCATGATGGCCGCGATCCTGCTGTCCTCGCTGCGCAACGGGGAGAAGGCCGATGCGCGGGTCTGGGAAGGCGCCCGTGGCCTGGAATGGACGGTTCCGTCACCGGCGCCGGCGCATACCTTCACCACGCCACCGGTCATCCGTCCGGGTGACCTGGCCCACGATGACATCGGTCACTGAGGTGCCCCATGCATGACCAGCAGCAGCGCAACGCGCGACGCACCGCCCTGTGGGCCGGTGCCGTCGCAGCGACGGTCTATGTGCTCTTCATCCTCAGCGGGGTGATCGGTCGATGAACGCCCCGCCGGCCTCCGCACCGTCGCCGCATGCCGGCCTGGGACGGCTGGTCACCGTGGTGGTGGCCGTGTTCCTGCTGACGTTCTCGCTGGTGCCGCTGTACCGCATCGCCTGCGAGAAGATCTTCGGCGTGCGCCTGGAGCGGGGTGCGGCGGAGGGCCAGGGTGGCGCTGCAGCGGCCGCGCGCAGGACGGTGCGGGTGGAGTTCGATGGCGGCGTCAACTCGCAGCTGCCCTGGTCCTTCCACCCCGAACAGCTGACCATGGACGTGGTGCCGGGCGAGCTCAACGAGGCGATGTACTTCGCCCGCAACGAGGGCAACGTGGCGGTGGTCGGCAGTGCCGTGCCCTCGGTGGCGCCGGCGCGGGCATCGGGTTATTTCAGCAAGACCGAGTGTTTCTGTTTCACCGCACAGACGCTGCAGGCCGGCGAACAGCGCGACATGCCGGTGCGCTTCATCGTCGATCCGGACCTGCCGCCGGAGATCCGCACGCTCACCCTGTCGTACACGTTCTACAAGAATGACGCGCTCTCCGCGCGCCTGGCACCGGCCAGCGGGCCGGCCGACGCGCACGCCGCACCCTGACCCGGGAAGACCACCATGGCCCAGCTTCCAACCGACGCGAACGTGTATTACGTGCCCACCCAGAGCCGCTGGCCGTTCATCGGGTCCATCGCGATGATGGTGACCATGGTCGGCGTGGCAAGCTGGCTCAACGACGCCACGTGGGGGCGTTGGACGTTCTTCGCCGGCGTGGCGATGCTGGTGCTGACGCTGTTCTGGTGGTTCAGCGACGTCATCGGCGAATCGCAGGCTGGGCATTACAACCAGCAGGTGGACGGCTCCTTCCGGATGGGGATGGTGTGGTTCATTTTTTCCGAGGTGATGTTCTTCGGTGCCTTCTTCGGCGCGCTGTTCTACACCCGCGCGCTGGGCCTGCCCTGGCTGGGCGGCGAGGGCGACGGCGCGATGACCAACGAGCTGCTCTGGCAGGGCTATTCGACCGGCTGGCCGAGCAATGGGCCGGCTGCCCTCGGCGGGCAGTTCCAGACCATTCCGGCCTGGGGCCTGCCGCTGATCAACACGCTGATCCTGCTGACCTCCGGCATCACCCTGACCATCGCCCACCATGCGCTCAAATCCGGCCACCGCCGCAAGCTGCTGGTGTGGCTGGGCCTGACCGTCACCCTCGGGCTGGTGTTCCTCACCCTGCAGGCCGAGGAATACATCCACGCCTACACCGAGCTCAATCTCACCCTGGGGTCGGGCATCTACGGCTCGACGTTCTTCATGCTGACCGGCTTCCACGGCGCCCACGTGCTGCTGGGAACGATCATGCTGATCGTGATGTGGCTGCGCTCGGCCAAAGGCCACTTCACCCGTGACAACCACTTCGGATTCGAAGCGGCGGCGTGGTACTGGCACTTCGTCGATGTGGTGTGGCTGATGCTGTTCCTGTTCGTCTATGTGCTCTGAAGCACGCGCGTGAGGCCATCAGCGGCCGACACCATGCGGCTGGATCCAGCCACCCCAGATGCCGATGATGACCAGCAGGATCAGGGCCACGGACACGGCGATGCGACGGGTGAGCGCGTTGACCGTCCGCCGGGTCTGGCCACGGTCCACCAGCAGGTAATACAGGCCCGCGCCCAGGTTCCAGACGATGACGATGAGGAACGCGATCACCAGCAGGGTCTTCAGCGAATCGTTCATGCGTGGCTCCAGGACGGAACAGATGCGGCTATCTGACCGCGTTTGCGGCCGCTTGTCATGATGCGCCGGCACACGCGCCGGATCGGCTGGGGCTTGGCCGTGCTGGCGATGCTGGCCTTCGGACTGCTGGGAGGCTGGCAGCTGCAGCGGATGGAGCGCAAAGAAGCCCTGCTCGGGGCGGCGGAGGCGGCGCTGCGGGCACCGGCCGTCCCGCTCGCGCGCGCGCTCCAAAACACGGGCGTGTCCGTGCAGCGCGTCAGCGACCACGGCCGCTTCCTGCCCGGCGTGGTGCTGCTGGACAACCAGATGCGCCACGGCCGCGCCGGGGTGAAGGTCTACCGACCGTTCCGAAGCGATGCGGGCGGTGTGGTGCTGGTGGATCTGGGATGGCGCGCGCTGCCACCGGACCGGGCGCTCCCGATGCTGGCGTCCCCGCCCTCGCCGGTGACCGTGGCGGGGCTGCTGGCGCCGCCGCCGGCCCCCGGGCTCGCGCTGGGTCCGGCGATGATCGACGCCGGCCCGCAGCGCTGGCTTGCCGCGCGCCTGCAGCCGGCCGCCCTGGGGCCGCTGCTGGGCCTGGCGGCACTGCCCGAGCGCGTGCTGCGGCTGGATCCGGCGCTGCCCTTCGGCGATGCGCGTGATCTGGACCTGCTGCCCAACACGCTGCCGCCCCAGCGCCACCTCGGCTATGCCGTGCAGTGGTTCGCGCTGGCACTGACGGTGTTGATCGTCGCGCTGGTGCTGGAAGGGCGCAGACGTCGCACCCGGTAGCGCCGGCCGCGTGCGGTGCGGTCGTCCCGCGCGGGCGCCCGACGGCACACCGCTCCCTTACATGAGAAAATGCGTCATGACCGCTGCCCCCTCCACGCAGTCCCCCGCCCGCAATCCCGGCCGCCGCACGTTGCTGCTGCTGTTTACCGTGTTCTTCGGCGCCATGGCGCTCGCCGGGGTCCTGCGTTTTGCGGGCTGGCAGCCGGCGGGGCATCGCAACAACGGGGACCTGCTGCGCCCCCCAGTGGACCTGCGCGCGCAGACCCCGCGCCTGGCCGACGGCACCTCCTACGCGTGGCAGGGCGAGGGCAGAACCTGGCGCATTCTGGTGGCACCGGCCCAGGACTGCGGCCAATCGTGCGTCACTTTGTCGCAGGGACTGGTCAAGGTGTGGCAGCTGTTCGGCCATAACGCGGATAATGTCGACATCCTGTGGCTTGGGAAGGCGCCCGCGCCGTTGGCCGGCGTGCCCGCCCTGCGCGAGCTGGCGCCTTCACCGGCGTGGCGCGCCACCCTGCCAGGTGTCGACGATCCGGCGGGAACGCCGGTCTACGTGGTTGATCCGAACGGCTTCGTGATCATGCGGCACGCCCCGGGCAGCGATCTGGGTGGCCTGCGCAAAGACCTCGCCACGCTGCTGAAACTGAAGTGAGTCCTGTTTGATGAGCCCCTCCGCGCGTCCGGCGCCGCACCGCAATTTCCACCGTCTGGCCTGGTTCGCGCTGATCATGACTGCCAGCACGATCATGTTCGGCGCGTTCGTGCGTCTCTCCGATGCGGGCCTGAGCTGCCCCGACTGGCCGACCTGCTACGGTCGCGCAACCTGGCCGCAGCATGTGGCCGAAACGGTGGGGCACCCCGCTGCGGACATCCGTCCGCTGGAAACGCACAAGGCGTGGCGCGAGCAGGTGCACCGCTTCCTCGCCGGCGCGCTGGGGATCGAGATCCTCACCCTTGCGCTGCTTGCGGCGCGGCGCCGCCGCCTGGGCCGCACGGCGGTGATCATGGCCTGCGCGCTGGTGGCGACCGGCATACCGCTGTACATGATGGGCTGGCACGGCACGGCGAGCGTGCTGGCGCTGCTCGGCGAGATCATCCTGCTGGTGGCCGCATGGCGCTGGAGCAACAGCGACCTGTCACGCGCAGCGGTGCTGACCCTGGCCGTGGTGATCTTCCAGGCGCTGCTCGGCATGTGGACGGTGACCTGGCTGCTCAAACCCATCGTAGTGATGGCGCACCTGCTGGGTGGCATGTTGATGTTCGCCATGCTGGTCTGGATGGCCTGGCGCGCCACCCACCTGCCGATCACGCTGGCCCAGGCGCCGCGGCTGAAGTGGCTGCTGCGCGCGGGCATCGCGGTGCTGGCCCTGCAGATCGCCCTGGGCGGCTGGGTCAGCGCCAATTACGCGGCACTCGCCTGCGGCGGTGGCAGCCTCTCGCTGGACAACTTCCCGCGCTGCGCGAACCAGTGGTGGCCGCAGCAGAACTACAGCGAGGGCTTCACGTTGTGGCGCGGCATCGGCGTGGATTACGAAGGCGGCATCCTCGACGGCGCCTCGCGCATCGCCATCCAGATGGGACACCGGCTGTTCGCGGTCGTGGTCGCCGTGTACCTGCTATGGCTGGGCCTGCGCCTGTTCCGCGTGCCGAGCATGCGGGGATGGGCCACCGTGCTGATGGTGGGCCTGGTCACGCAGGTCAGCCTGGGCATCGCCAACGTCAAGATGGCGCTGCCGCTGCCGGTGGCGGTCCTGCACAACGGGGGCGCGGTCGTGCTGCTGTTCGTGCTGGTCAGCCTGCTGGCCCGCCTGCGCGCGCCGGACTGACGCCATGGCCCGTTACCGCCAGTACTGGGACCTGACCAAGCCGAAGGTCGTGGCCCTCATCATCTTCACCGCGCTGGTCGGCATGGTGCTTGCCGTGCCCGGCGTGCCCAGCTGGGAGCAGGTGCGCCTGGGCGTGCTCGGCTTCATCGGCATCTGGCTGTCCGCTTCCGCAGCGGCGGCCATCAACCAGTTGCTGGATGCGAAGATCGACGCGCAGATGGCGCGCACCTCCTGGCGGCCGCTGGTGGTCGGCAAGGTGAGGCCGTGGCAGGTGCTGGCCTTCGCCGGGGTGCTCATCGCCCTTTCGATGACGCTGCTGGTGGTGTGGGTGAACGTCATCACCGCCGTGCTGACGTTTGCCTCACTGATCGGCTATGCGGTGATCTACACCGTCTACCTCAAGCGTGCGACCTCGCAGAACATCGTCATCGGCGGGCTCGCCGGGGCGATGCCGCCGATGCTCGGCTGGGCCGCCGTGACCGGCATGCAGACGGCCTCGGACTGGTGGTACTCCGGGCTGCTGGTGCTGATCATCTTCATCTGGACGCCGCCGCATTTCTGGGCGCTGGCGATCTTCCGCCGCGAGGACTACGCCAAGGCGAAGATCCCCATGCTGCCGGTCACCCACGGCGTGGTGCACACGCGCCGGCAGATCCTCGCCTATTCGGTGGTACTGGCGATCATCTGCGTGCTGCCGTACGTGGTCGGCATGAGCGGCCCGTTCTACCTGGGCGGGGCGATCGTGCTCAACGCGGTGTTCCTCTGGTACGCCTGGCGCATGCAGGACCCGCCGGATGAATTCTTCTCGATGAAGATGTTCAACTGGTCGGTGGTGTACCTGATGGCGTTGTTCGCGTTCCTGCTGGTGGACCACTGGATCCTGCCGTGGGTGTGAGCGCAGCGCCGGGCGGGCGTCGGGTTGTCTGCTGAAACCTGACCTGTGTGATGGAGCGGGCGACCGCTTGCATGAAGACGGTGCGTCGCGGCATACGGAAAGAAGCCATTTGACAGGCCCTTCGGCCATGCAATGGCCACTGCCCTTCGTCCGGTTCCCTGGGACCGGACAAGCGCGGACGAACGCGCACGGCGATGGGCGATAAGGACGCAGACGCTCAACAGGATGTGCATCGAAATCATCGACGGCTGCAGCGTCGTCGCCAGCCGTGCGTCCGAACAAACAGATGTCGCAGCAAGCACGATTGCGCACAGGCTCTTGTACATGGACCGGTCAGATATTTGCTCGCCTAATTCGCTCCGATGCGCGTGAATCACAGTCCTGAGAAGTGATCCAAGCCTGCGTTGAATCGGGATGTTGCCATGGTGTTGCACGCAGCCCGCGTGTAGTCAGGAAACTATCATGATGGCTGGAACTGGAGTGGTCAGATTTGCCACAGTCCTTTGGTTAGTTCTCTGCTCTCTGAATGCACATGCCGTTATCAAGCCACTCAGCAGAGCGAACTGTATTGGATGGATCAACGAGTCGGTGACGTACGATCGCCCATTTTTTGTTCGATTTCAGGGGTCAGCTGCGAGCTACCACACCCCATTGGGAAATACCAAGCCAAAACATGAAATCGGGGCGCAAAACAACGGTCTGTTCGCCGCCCGCTTTTACGCTGGTGATGCATCGGATCCAGAGAGGATGGCCGTGCGTGGCTTTCATACCTGGATCGATGGAGGGGGAGGGGTCTGGAGGAGTACTACCTCCGCGGTCGACTGCAATCTAACCGAGTGGTGACTCATGAAAATTCTAGGAATGATCTGCGTTCTAGGTACGCTCGCAGCCTCATCGCTTGCCTTGGGAGCTGTACGTGCGGCAGACGTGCGGGATGATGAAGCGGTCCGTCGCTGGTTGAGTGGAATGACACCACCTGACAACGTCCCAACCTCACTCGCCGCCCGTACGGAAAGATCCGGGCGGATCAGCAACCTCGAGACCGTTTCAATAGAAGAGATTGCAGCGCCGCCAGAAGTAAAGGCAGCCCTTCTGCGCAACATTCAGTTGAAAGCTTCAGGGCCGCAGATGATTCCAGCGGGCGATCTTCCGTCTGTGGCCAGCTATCTTGGCCGCACATCCCACTCCTTGCTGGCGGAAGATGTAATTCGGAATCGGCTGCTGGTTGCGCCTAGTACGATTTCGAAGACGCCCTTGCGGGATGCACGTTTGCTCAGCTCCAGCTGGGCAGGCACTTCCATTGGAGGAAAGTTCACAGGCCTCAGTAGAATCTTCGTGCTTCAAGGTGCAGGGCTTGTGGAATTCAACGAAGTTGATTATCAGTCTGGATCGGCAACGGTCACGCAGATAGCGGAGGCGTTGAATGATTCAGTCGCGGGCACGCCCGCCACATCCTTCATGCAGCGGTCAAAGGACGGAAGAGGCATGGCGTCACTTACCTGGCGGACACCTTCGAAGTCGTACGAGCTTCGCCTGTTCAGCGATGAGGGTGAATCAGTGGAAAAGCACTTGAGGCTTCTCAGGAAGATTGCGGAGGGCGTCGAGTAGTTTGTGGCGATCCTTGCCCAGCGCTACGAGTGCGGCAGCTTCCGCGCATAGCGCTGGGCGATGATCCCGCAGACGATCAGCTGAATCTGGTGATAGATCATCACCGGCAGCACGATGGCGCCCAGGCTGCCGCCAGCGAACAGCACCTTGGCGATCGGCACGCCGGTGGCCAGGCTCTTCTTCGAGCCGCAGAACACGATGGCGATCTCGTCTTCGCGGTTGAAGCGCAGCCGGCGTGCGATCAGGGTGATCAGCGGCATCGCGATGCCGAGCAGCACGGCGGCCACCACCGCCACGGTGAGCAGGGAGATGAGCGGGGTCTTCGACCACAGGCCTTCGTTGACCGCCTCGCCGAAGGCCGAGTACACCACCAGCAGGATCGTGGCCTGGTCGGTGTAGCGCAGCAGCGCGCGCTGGCGTTCCACCCAGCCGGCAATCCATGGCCGCAGCAGATGGCCAGCCACGAACGGCACCAGCAGCTGCAGCATGATGCCGCCGATGGCCTGCAGCGGATTATGGATGCCGCCGGAGGTGCCTGCCAGCGCGGTCAGCAGCAGGGGAGTCAGGAACACGCCGAGGATGCTCGACAGCGAGGCGCTGCAGACGGCTGCCGGCACGTTGCCGCGGGCCATCGAGGTGAACGCGATCGACGACTGCACGGTGGAGGGCAGGGCGCACAGGAACAGCACGCCCATGTACAGCTCCGGCGTCAGCAGCCAGCCCCTGAGCGGCAGGAACAGCAGCCCGAGCAGCGGAAACAGCACGAACGTGCAGGCGAGGATCACCAGGTGCAGGCGCCAGTGCAGCAGCCCGCCGAGGATCGCCTCGCGCGGCAGGCGCGCACCGTGCAGGAAGAACAGGGCAGCGATGGCCACCGCCGTGACGTCGTCCAGCACCATCGCTGCGGCGCCTCTCATGGGCAGCAAGGAGGCCAGCAGGACCGTCGCCAGCAGCGCGAGGGTGAAATTGTCCGGTCGCAGGCGCGACCACCGGTGGGTCATGGGGGGCAGTCTCCAGGGAGGGCGGCGGTCTCAGCCGCGCCGGGTCCGCCGTGCCTCACAGGCGGACGCTGGCGCGCGCCTTGAGCAGCTCGCGCAGTTCGTATTTGTCAGTATCGTCCAGACCCTGGCTGCGCTGCTTTGCCAGCAGGTCATCCAGACGTTGCAGCAGCAGCTGTTTTTCCAGCTGCTCGATGGCATCGTGCAGTTCCTGCGTCCACATCGCTTCATCGCCGGCCAGGGTCTGCGCGGCGAGCGTCTGCAGCGAGGCCAGCTCATCGCGGCCATCAAAGTGTTCGAGCAGGGCGCCGGTGCTGATGTCCGGCCGCTGTTCCACCAGCGCCAGCAGTTCCAGCAGCAGGTCCGCGCCGGGCAGGCGCAGGCCGTGGAAATGGTGCTGCCCGCCGAGCGAGAGCGCCAGCGAAGGCTGCTGCAGCAGGATCGCGATGGCTGCGCGCACCAGGCTGCGCCGGGCCACCGGGAGGATCGGCCGGGTGGCCGGGCGCGAGGGCGCCGGCGCGCGCGCGGCGTTGCCCTGGCCGAGTCCGGTGAGCTGGCCCAGCTGCTGTTTCATCAGATCACCGAAGGCACCGTCCGGAATCTGCGCGAGCATCGGCCTGGCGCGCTCGGCGAGGCGTGCCTTGCCGTCCAGCGTGCCCAGGTTGACCTCGCGGGTGAGCTCGTCGAAGAAGAACTGCGACAGGGGGGTGGCCTGCTTCAACCGCTCATCGAAGGCCTGCGCGCCTTCCTTGCGCACGATGGTGTCCGGGTCCTCGCCATCGGGCAGGAACAGGAAAAAGGCCTGGCGGCCATCCTTCATGCGCGGCAGTACCGATTCCAGCGCTTTCCAGCCCGCACGACGCCCGGCGGCATCGCCATCGAAGCAGAAGAACACGTCCGGTGCATTGCGGAACAGCAGCTCGGCATGGTCCGGCGTGGTCGCCGTGCCCAGCGTGGCCACGGCCTGGGTGACGCCGAACTGGAACAGCGAGACCACGTCCATGTAGCCCTCCACCACGATCAGCCGCTCGATCTTCTGGTTGGCCTGGCGCACCTGCCACAGGCCGTACAGTTCGCGGCCCTTGTGGAACAGCGCGGTCTCGGGGGAATTGAGGTACTTGGGACCGTCGTCCTTCTCGAACACGCGCCCGCCGAAGGCGATCACCCGGCCGCGCCGATCGAAGATCGGAAACATCACGCGGTCGCGGAACTTGTCGTACACGTGGCCGCGATCATTCTTGGAGAAAAGCCCGGCGCGGTCGAGCAGCTTCATCCGCCGCTCGTCCTTGCCAAGCGCATCGCGCAATCCGCTGTAGCCATCGGGCGCGTAACCGATCTGGAAGCGCGCGCGGTTGGCTTCGTCCACGCCACGACCCTCAAGGTAGGTGCGGGCCTTTTCGCTTTCTTCCAGGTGCTTCTGGAAAAAGCGCGTCGCCGCGTCCAGCGCGGCGTACAGTTCGCGGCTGTCGTCCTGCTGCTGGGCACTGCGCGGGTTCTCGGCGCGCGGTACGTCCATGCCCACGCGCTTGGCCAGCTCGTCCACCGCGTCGAGAAATTCGAGGCGGTCATAATTCATCAGGAAGCTGATCGCGGTGCCGTGCGCTCCGCAGCCGAAGCAGTGATAGAACTGCTTGGTCGGCGAGACGGTGAACGAGGCCGAGCGCTCGTCGTGGAACGGGCACCGCGCGGCGTATTCCTTGCCCTGGCGCTTGAGTGGCACGCGACTGCCAACCACTTCGACGATGTCGGAGCGGGCAAGCAGATCGTCGATGAAAGCGTCGGGAATGCGGGCCATGGCAACCAGCAGGGGCACGGCCGCAGGGGCTGTGCAGGGCGGAGACAACGTCCGCCTAGTTTACCCGTTGCGCGCCGCTGCGCCCGGTTCCGGCGGCGTCAGCCCGGCCTGCAGCAGGCGGCTGTGGGCGCGCAGCCGCTCATCGATCACCGAGGTCATCAGCGCACCGATGAAGAACACCACCATGGCGTAGTAGATCCAGACCAGCGAGATCACCAGGGCGCCCATGGAGCCGTACGCACTGCCGGGGGCCACCTGCGCGATGTACACGCCGATGCCATAGCGGCCCAGCGCGAACAGGCCCGAGGTGATGGCACCGCCGATGAACGCCTGGCGCCACGCGACGCGGCGGTCAGGCAGGTAGTGGTACATGAAGGCGAACGCCACGGTATACAGCAGTAATGTGCTCAGGTAGCCCAGCGCGGGCAGCAGCGAGGGCAGTTGGGCGAAGGCCACCTGCAGCATGGTGGTGGCAGTCATCGAGACCACCAGCAGGAAGCCCAGCGCCAGCACCACACCGAAGGAGAACACGCGCTTGCGCAGCCACGCCGCGATGCCTTCCAGGCGCTCGCCACTGGTGCGGAAGATGAGGTTCAGCGCGCCCTGCAGCTGCGCGAAGACCGCCGTGGCACCGATGAACAGCAACAGCGTGCTCCAGATGCCGGCCAGCGAACCGATGTCCGGCTGGTCGTCGGCGTTCTTCAGCACGGTCTCGGCCACGGTGGCCACGCTGCTTCCCGCCGCGGTACCGATCTGCTCCACCAGCGCCTGCTGTGCCGGCGGATACAGCGAGGCGGTAAGCCACAGCAGCAGCACCAGCAGCGGGGCCATCGACAGCAGGGCATAGAACGAGACGGCGG
Source organism: Xanthomonas sp. 60 (assembly GCF_011761925.1). Taxonomy (NCBI): domain Bacteria; kingdom Pseudomonadati; phylum Pseudomonadota; class Gammaproteobacteria; order Lysobacterales; family Lysobacteraceae; genus Xanthomonas; species Xanthomonas sp. 60. The sequence continues at coordinate 25,547 of NZ_JAASQW010000001.1, forward strand.
CGGCCTGGCTCAGCACGTCCACTTCCATGAAACGGTTGAGCACGGCCATCGGGAAACTGCGCTGCAGGCGGTCCACGTACTTGCGCAGACCGTGCGGCACGGGCTTGCCGGAGGCGTCGGTGGCGGGGGGCAGGGTCGGTTCGGACATGCGGCATTTCTACCAGCGGCGTGTCGAAGAAGGGGTGAAGCGGCAGGCGAAGAACACGCCACTGGCCATCGGCGCCTGTGCTGGCAAGGCCCGGCGTCGTGCCCGCCGGGGACACCCGGCGGCACACAGGCAGCGCGGTCGCTGCCGTTTACGTCAGCCCGCGAGCTGCTGCTTCACCAGCTTGGAAACCAGGCCCATGTCGGCCTTGCCGGCGACCTTGGGCTTCAGGGCGCCCATCAGCTTGCCGATGTCGGCCGGGCTGGCGGCGCCGGTCTCGGCCACGGCGGCCTGGATGGCGGCCACGATCTCGGCTTCACCCATCTTGGCCGGCAGATAGCGGTCGATCACGACCATTTCCTCACGCTCGACCTGCGCCAGGTCTTCGCGGTTGGCCGCTTCGTACTGGCTGATCGAGTCCTTGCGCTGCTTGACCATCTTGTCCAGCTCGGCGATGACGCCGGCATCGTCGAGTTCGACGCGCTCGTCCACTTCCTTGCGCTGGATGGCGGCCTTGATCAGGCGGATCACGCCAAGGGCGTGCTTGTCGCCACTCTTCATGGCGGCCTTCATGTCTTCGTTGAGCTGCAGCTTCATGCTCATGGGGCACCTCGTGTGTGGTGGTTCAGGGGAGGCACGTCGGAACGGCCCTCCGGGAACGCAAAAAGCCGGCGACGCTCGCGCGTGCCGGCTTCTTCCTCACCGCGACAGGCAGGACCTGTCGCCATGAGTGCGTCCGATCAGTACAGGCGCTGACGCTTGGTGACGTCGCGCGAAGAACGGCGCAGCTGACGCTTCACTGCAGCAGCAGCCTTGCGCTTGCGTTCCTGGGTCGGCTTTTCGTAGAACTCGCGCTTACGGGTTTCGGCCAGCACACCGGCCTTTTCGCAAGTGCGCTTGAAGCGGCGAAGAGCAAACTCGAAAGGTTCGTTCTCGCGGACTTTGACGCTGGGCATGGAATCTCCGGACACTGTGTAGAACCGGGTCTGTACCCGGCGAGCCGCACATTATAGCGGCGAATCGACAAACTGCAAGGCGCCCGGCCTGTATCTGGCCAGTCTTCTTGCATCTCAGGGGCCTGCATCGCCCCTGAGGAGCACGCAGGGGGCGCATAATACACCACATGCGAGTCCTCGGTATCGAATCTTCCTGCGATGAGACCGGCGTGGCGGTGTATGACACCGACCGCACCGGCATCGACGCCCTGCGCGCCCACGCCGTGTACAGCCAGATCGCGCTGCACGCCGAATACGGCGGCGTGGTCCCTGAACTGGCCAGCCGTGACCATGTCCGCAAGCTGGTGCCCCTGATCCGGCAGACGCTGGACGAAGCCGGCATGGCGATCAGCGACATCGATGGCGTGGCCTACACGGCGGGGCCGGGACTGGTCGGCGCGCTGCTGGTCGGGGCCGGGGTGGCCCGTTCGCTGGCCTGGGCGCTGGAGGTGCCGGCCATCGGCGTGCACCACATGGAGGGCCACCTGCTGGCCCCGTTGATGGAAGACGACCCGCCGGCCGCACCGTTCGTGGCGCTGCTGGTGTCCGGTGGCCATACCCAGCTGGTCGCCGTTGACGCAATCGGCCAATACCGGCTGCTGGGCGAGACCCTGGACGACGCCGCGGGCGAGGCCTTTGATAAGACCGCCAAGATGATGGGCCTGCCCTATCCCGGTGGGCCGCAGCTGGCGGCGCTGGCCGAGACCGGGCGCCCGGGCGCGTACCGTTTCTCGCGTCCGATGACCGACCGCCCGGGGCTGGATTTCAGCTTCTCCGGACTCAAGACCCAGGTCCTGCTGGCCTGGCGCGACAGCGACCAGACCGAGCAGACACGTGCCGACATCGCACGCGGCTTCGAGGACGCGGTGGTGGAGACGCTGGTCATCAAGTGTGGCCGCGCGCTGGAGGCGGCGGGCACCAACGTGATCGTGGTGGCCGGCGGCGTGGGGGCCAACAAGCGCCTGCGGCTGCGGCTGCAGGACATGGCGGCGCGCCTGGGCGGGCGCGCCTGTTTCCCGCGTCCTGCGCTGTGCACGGACAACGGCGCGATGATCGCCTTCGCCGGCGCGCTGCGCCTGCAGGCCGGTCACCAGTCGCCAGCGGCGGTGGATGTCACCCCGCGCTGGGACATGGCTACGCTGCCGGTGGTGTGACGCTATCGGCCCAGTCGCGCCGCAGGCGCGCCGCGCTGTTCATCCGGCGGCCTGCGCCGTCCCGCCCGGGCCGTTACCATGGCCGCCTCTTCTTCAGGGCGTTTGCATGGACAAGGTATTCATCGAGGGGCTGGAGATCGACGCCCTGATCGGTATCTACGACTGGGAACGGCGGATCCGCCAGACTCTGGTGTTCGATCTGGAGATGGGTTTCGACAACCGCCGCCCTGCGGCGAGCGATGACATCAGCCATACGCTCAACTACAAGGCCGTGAGCAAGCGGCTGGAAGAGTACGTGCGGGCATCGGATTTCGGGCTGGTGGAGACGCTGGCCGAGCGCTGCGCCGGGATCGTGCTGCAGGAGTTCGATGTGCGCTGGCTGCGGCTGAAGCTGAGCAAACCCGGTGCGGTGCGCGGCGCGCGTGCGGTGGGTGTGATCATCGAGCGCGAACGCGCGGCCTGACGGCCTGGCTTACCTGTGTGACCTCTGAATTCCGATCCTGACCGTCGTCGCACGCGGCAGGACCCCAGGTTCCCGCCGCAGATCCGCCAGGCGGGTACGCAAGGAGATAGTTTTGATGTTGGATGCTGTTGTTGTCGTGAGCTGGCTGGACCGTCTGCAGGACAGCCTGGTGCCCTATCCCGGGGCCTATCTTGCCCTGATCCTGACGGCGCTGGTGCTGGCCGCCGCGCTGGCGAACTGGGTGACCAAGCGCGTCCTGCTGCGCGGCCTGCGGCGCCTGCTGGCGCGCCTGCCCGGTGCCGACAGTGGTCGTGGAAGCAACATGATGCGGGTCGTGGCGCGGCTTTCGAACATCGTGCCCAGCCAGGTCATCGCCTCCGGCATCGGCCACGTGCCGGACCTGCCGCCCGGGCTGGTCGCCTTCGTGCAGGGCGCCTGCCAGGCGTGGGCGGTACTGACGCTGGCCCTGGCCTTCTCGCATGCCCTGGACGCCGCCAACGACATCTACGACCGGCGTGCCCACAACGCCCGCAACAAGCCGATCAAGGGCTACCTGCAGGTCGTGAAGATCATCATCTTCGTCGTCGCCGGCCTGTCGATCGTGGCTACCCTGGCCGGTGTCGAGCTGCGCTTCCTGGTGACCGGACTGGGCGCGGCCACCGCCGTGCTGATGCTGATCTTCCAGGACACCATCCTCTCGCTGGTGGCCAGCGTGCAGATCAGCGGCGACGGGCGCATCCGCCTGGGCGACTGGATCGAGATGCCCAGCCAGAATGCGGATGGCGATGTCATCGACATCGCCCTGCACACCGTCACCGTGCAGAACTTCGACAAGACCATCACCACCATCCCGACCAAGAAGCTGGTCACCGAATCGTTCAAGAACTGGCGCGGCATGCAGGAGGCCGGCGGGCGCCGCATCAAGCGCGCGTTGTTCCTGGACCAGCACAGCGTCGGGTTCCTGGATGCGGACAGCCGCGCACGGATCGGGCAGTTCGCGTTGCTGGGTGACTACCTGGCCGCCAAGGATGCCGAACTGGCCAGCTGGAACGCCGAGTTGCGCGCGCGCGGCCAGGGCGAAGTGAACAGCCGCCGCATCACCAACCTGGGCACCTTCCGTGCCTACGTGGAGTGTTACCTGCGCAACCATGCCGGCATCCATCCGGACATGACCCTGCTGGTCAGGCAGCTGCAGCCCACCACCGAGGGCCTGCCACTGGAGCTGTACTGCTTCACCCGCAGCACGGCCTGGGCCGAGTATGAGGCGGTGCAGTCGGACATCTTCGACCACCTGCTGGCGGTGCTGCCGGCCTTCGGGCTGCGCGTGTTCCAGTCCTCCAGCGACGCGATGTTCATGGGGCCGCACGCGCCGCCGACCGCCTGACGCGGCTCGGCGAGGGGCGGACAGCGCGGCCGCGGCTGGTAAAATGAACGCAGAAGTTCCTCACTTTTGTGCCCGGCAACGCTAGAATGCCGGGACTGTAAACGTTTTCATCAAGGACATCCGGTGGCTTCCGAACGTATCGAATCCCTCATCGCGCAGATGACCGTTGAAGAGAAGGTCGGTCAGCTGGGCGTGTTCGCCGACATGGTTCGCCCCTTCGCCCCGGATGTGAACCCGGAAGCCAACGTCAGCAATGCCGACCAGGTGCTGCAGCAGGTGCGCGAGGGCAAGGTCGGCTCGCTGTTCAACGGGGTCGGTGCCGAGCTGGGCCGGCGCATCCAGAAGGTAGCCATCGAAGAGAGCCGCCTGGGTATTCCGGTGATCCTTGCCGCTGATGTCATCCATGGCATGCGCACCGTGTTCCCGATCCCGCTCGGCGAGGCGGCCAGTTTCGAGCCCGACCTGGCCCGCCGCACCGCGCGCGCCACCGCCATCGAAGCCACGGCCGCCGGCCTGCACTGGACCTACGCGCCGGCGGTGGACATCGCACGCGACCAGCGCTGGGGCCGTGGCGCCGAAGGCGCCGGTGAAGACGTGGTGCTGGGCTGTGCGTTCGCCGCCGCCCGCGTGCGCGGTTTCCAGGGCGATGACCTGCGCGCCGACGATGCGCTGCTGGCCACGCCCAAGCATTTCGCAGCCTATGGCGCGGTGATGGCGGGCATGGAATACAACATGGTCGACATCTCGCCGCAGACCCTGCGCGATGTACACCTGCCGCCGTTCAAGGCCGCCTTCGATGCCGGCGCGGTGACCGTGATGTCGTCCTTCAACGACATCAACGGCGTACCGGCCAGTGCCAACGCCGAACTGCTGACCGACATCCTGCGCGGGGAATGGAACTTCCCGGGCGTGGTGATTTCCGATTACACCGCCGACATGGAACTGGTGGCGCACGGGTATGCGGCCGATGATCGCGACGCGACCGCCAAGGCCTTCACCGCCGGCCTGGACCTGAGCATGCAGAGCGGTTTCTACGCCGAGCACCTGCCGGGCCTGGTGGAGAGTGGCGAGGTGCCGATGAGCGTGCTCGACGAAGGCGTGCGCCGCATGCTGTGGCTGAAGGAGACCATCGGCCTGCTGGATGATCCATACCGTTCGCTGGACCCGGCGCGCGAAGCCGACCTGTCGCACCTGCAGGCGCATGACGAACTCTCACGCGATGCCGCGCGCCGTTCCATCGTGCTGTTGAAGAACGAGCAGTCGGTGCTGCCCCTGCGCAGGCAGGATCAGAAGATCGCGCTGATCGGTCCGTTCGTGCAGGACCGCGAGAACATCGAAGGCTGCTGGACGCTGTTCGGCGACAAGTCGCGCTATGTGGATCTGGAGACGGGCGTGCGCGCCGCGATCGGCGACCCGGCGCTGCTGGACGTGGTGCCGGGCTGCGACCTGGAAGCGGCGGTGTCCGGTGGCATCGAGGCCGCCGTGGCGGCTGCGCTGCGCGCCGATGTGGTGGTGCTGGCATTGGGCGAACCGCAGCGTTACAGCGGTGAGGCGCAGTCGCGCGTGGAGATCACCCTGCCGCCGGCGCAGCAGGCGCTGGCCGAAGCGGTGGCGATGACCGGCAAACCGCTGGTGGTGCTGCTGCGCAATGGCCGCGCGCTGGCACTGCAGGGCGCGGTGCGCAATGCCCAGGCGATCGCGGTGACGTGGTACCTCGGCACGCAGACCGGCCACGCCGTGGCGGACGTCCTGTTCGGTGACTACAGCCCGTCGGGGCGCCTGCCGGTGAGTTTCCCGCAGGTGTCCGGCCAGCAGCCGTATTTCTACAACCACCCGCGTACCGGCCGCCCGGAACTGCCGACGATGTCCGAGTTCAAGGCACGCTGGCGCGAGATTCCGAACGAGCCGTTGTATGCCTTCGGCCATGGCATCGGCTACGCCAGCTTTGCCTACGGCGTTCCGCACCTCAGCACCGCCACGCTGGGCTGGGACGACACCCTCACCGTGACCACGACGCTGACCAACACCGGCAGCGTGGCGGCCGAAGAAGTGGTGCAGCTGTACGTGCACGACCGCGTGGCGAGCCGCGTCCGTCCGGTGCGCGAGCTCAAGGATTTCCGCAAGGTGCTGCTGCGGCCGGGCGAATCGATGGAGGTTGCGTTCACGCTGGACCGCTCGCAGCTGGCGTTCACCGGCCGCGATGGCGTGCTGCGTGCCGAGCCGGGCCTGTTCGACGTGTGGGTGTGCGCTTCCTCGATCACTGGCGAAGCCGCGCAGTTCGAGTTGCTGGCCGGCTGAGGCCCGCCACAGGGCCGTGCCGGTACACCCCGGCACGGAGCGGGTCGCCAAGCCATGGCGTGTCGTATCTGCCACGGGTTCGGCTACGGCTTCAGCGCCTCCGGGCCCCATGCACCGGCCTTCGCGCCTGCCTGCATCGCCGACTCACATCGGCTGCGCTAGCCTGCGCCTCCTTGTTCCCTGCAGGAGCCGCGCATGCGCTTGACCTCTCCGCTGTCGATTCCCCTGATGCTTGCCTCCACCGTGTGGCTGGCGGGGTGCTCGCCCAGTCCGGCGCCCGCGCCGCCGGATCACGCGGCGACCGCCGGGCCATCAGACAATGCAGGCGAGGGCGCCGACCCCGCCGCACCGCCGCCGATGCAGGGCCCGGCGGCCCCGACGCCACCGGATGACACCGAAGCCCCCACGCCGCACACCCGCGACGCACCTTTCCAACCCGCCGCACCTGCCGCCCCGGCGACACCGCCGGAGGCCGATGCGCCGCCGTCCGAGCCGGCGCAGGGGGATGCCCGCGTGCGCATCGAGCGCGTGCTGGGTGATGCCGCCGCGTACGAAAAGGTATTCACGGACCTGCAGCAGGGCGTGGCCCGCGGTGACCAGGCGGCCGTGGCAGCGCTGATGCGCTATCCGCTGCGCGTGGATGTGGCGGGCAAGGCGCGCCAGGTCCGCGATGCCGCCACCTTCGAGCGCGAGTACGACAGCATCGTCACCCGCGGCGTGGCGCGCACCATCGCCGCGCAGAGTTTCGATACCGTGTTCGTCAACCAGCAGGGCGTGATGATCGGCAACGGTCAGGTCTGGATCAACGGCACCTGCGTCGACGCGGCCTGCGCGCGCAGCGATGTGCGCGTGGTCTCCATCCAGGAATGAGCCTCCGCCGTGCCGGGCCGTCATGACCCGGCACGCTGCGGGCGGTTGCCTCAGCCCTTCGGCGTCAGCTTGAGCAGGCGGGCGTTCTTGCCGTCTTCCAGCACCCACACGGCGCCGTCCGGGCCCTGCTCGACTTCGCGGATGCGCGCGCCCATGTCGAAGCGCTCCGCCTCGCTGGCGGTCTCGCCGTCCAGCTTCACCCGCACCAGTGCCTGCGATGAAAGCCCGCCGATGAACCCGCTGCCCTTCCACTGCGGGAACAGGTCGCCGCTGTAGATCATGAAGCCTGCCGGCGAGATCACCGGGTTCCAGGTGACCTTCGGCGCGGCGAATTCGGGGCGGGTGGCATGGTCGGGAATCTCGCGACCGTCGTAATGGTTGCCATTGGACACCACCGGATACCCATAGTTGGCACCGCGCTCGATCAGGTTCAGCTCATCGCCGCCGGCCGGGCCCATCTCGTGCAGCCACAGTTTCCCGTCCGGTGCGAAGGCCAGCCCCAGCGCATTGCGATGCCCCAGCGACCACACCTGTGCCGCGACCCCGCCCTGCGAGGCAAAGGGATTGTCGGCCGCAGGCGTGCCGTCATCGTTCAGGCGCAGCAGCTTGCCGAGATTGCTGGCCATGTCCTGCGCCGGATCGAACTTCTGCCGCTCGCTGGAGGTCAACCACAGCTTGCCATCTGGACCGAAGGCGACCCGGTGCCCGAAATGCCCGCGGCCACTGACCTTGGGTACCTGGCGCCAGATCACCTGCAGGTCCTGCAGTGAACCGCCTCCCTGCGCGTCCAGCACCAGCTTCGCGCGGGCCAGTGCAGCCCCGCGCGTGTCATTGGGGCCTTCCTCGGCGAAGGTCAGGTAAACCAGGCCGTTGCGGACGAAGTCCGGATGCAGCACGACATCGCCCAGTCCGCCCTGCCCACCATAGGCCACCTTGGGGCCACCCGTGACCTCATGCTTTGCACCGCTGGTGATGTCCAGATGCTGCAAGCGGCCACCCTTTTCAGTGACCAGCAGGCTGCCATCGGGCAGGAACGCCATGGCCCACGGCTCATTGAACGAGGCAACGTCCGCGGCATCGAACGCGGCGATCTTCGAGACCGGCCCGGTGGCCGGCTTGGCAGCTGACGCTGGGGTGCCGGCGGCAGGCGCGGAGGCTGTCGGGGCGGCGGCAGAGGCAGCATTCGGCGGGGCTGCGTTACACGCAGTGATGGCAAGTGCGCAGGCGAGGCTGACGGCGAACGGCAACGGACGTTTCCGGGTCATGGGTATCTCCAGGAGGGGATGCGGATGGCCAACCCCTCCTGTATACCACCCGTGGCGTGCACCCGATGTCCGCAGCCGCGCGGTACGCGGACAAAGCGAAGCCGGGCCTGAGCCCGGCTTCACCCCCGAAACAACAGTTCTACTGCGGCCGATCAGGTGCCGCTGTGCGTCCGTGTGTCCAGACGCGGATCGGCGAGCAGGGCTTCGTCCCACCCACGGCGGACCGCCAGGCGCGCACGTTCCCATTCCAGACGGCTGGTGCCGCGCTCGGCGAGCCAGCGGTCTTCGAGCTCGCGCTCGACTTCGTCATACGCACGCGCGATCTGCTGCGCACGCGATTCATGACCCAGGCGGTACGCCGGCTCGTAATCGTCGAACGCGGAGTTCGAATCAAAATAGGGCTCGCTGGGATACCGCTCGCGCCAATAATCGGTGAACGTCTGGCGCTGCACGCCGTCTTCAGGCACTCGGCCGGGGATCTGGTAATCGGGGCTCATCGTTCGGGCTCCGCTTGCTGGGGATGAGGGTCCAGAATGCAGATCGCCCCGTTAATGACCCGGGCCGGCGATGTGAGCACAGGGTCAATCGTTCATGGAGTCCGCGCGCGGGAAACGGTAGATCACCGCGCCCACCACGAACGCTGCCAACGCGGCGAGGATGTTGGCCAGGCTCGCGCTCAGGAACAGGCCCACGCAGACCAGCAGCGCCAGCACCGGAATCACGGGCCCGCCAGGCAGCTGCAGCGCACCGGGACGGTCGCCGAAGCGCCGCGCCAGCACCAGCACCGCCGCCGCCGTGCCGATATAGGCGAACAGCCGCGTGGTCATCGACAACAGCGCCAGCTGCACGAACGAGCCGGTCAATGCCAGCGCCAGCGCGATCACGCCCTGGCACAGGATCGCCGCGGCGGGCGTGCGGAAGCGCGGATGGACCTGGGCGAGCACCTTTGAGCCGTAGCCATCGCGTGCCAGCGCGAACAGGAAGCGTGGGCCCATCATCATGGTGTTGCTGTTGGTCCCCAGGATGGAGATCGTCGCACCCACGGTGAGGATCAGCGCCAGGGCCTGTCCACCGAAGCCGGCGGCGGCATCGGCCAGCGGCGCGGTGGAGGTGGAGAGGCCTGGCAGCGTGCCCTGCGCCACGACCTGCACCGCCGCGTAGATCAGCGTCACCGTGATGATCATGGTGATCAGTGCGAAAGGAATATCGCGGCGTGGATTGCGGTACTCACCGGCCGCGGCCGGAATGTTCTCGAAGCCGGCGTAGGCGTACAGCAGCAGCAGCGCGGCCTCGCCCATGCGCTGCAGGTCACGCGGGTCCGGGCGCTCGCCCGCGAAGGCCAGCTGCGGATCCACGAAGAACGCACCAATGGCCACGAACAGCACCAGCGGCACCAGCTTGCCCACCACCAGTGCCACGCCGGTGCGCGCGGCCGAGCGCACGCCGATGAGGTTGACCCAGGTCAGGAACCCCAGCGACAGCACGATCACCGCGATCCGTCCCGGGCCGGTGTCTGCGCCGGGCCAGAACCGCGCCACGGCATCGGCCAGCGCGTTGCTGAGCGCTGCCGCCGAACTGATGCGGGTCAACCAGATCATCCAGCCGATCTCGAACCCCGCGAAGCGACCAAAGGCTTCGCGCGCGTAGAGGTAACTGCCGCCGGGTTCATCGAAATAGCTGGCGGCCTGCGCGTAGCACAGCACCAGCAGTGCCACCACCACGCCGGCGGCCACCACGCCCCACAGGCTGAAGGGTCCCAGCAGCATCACCGTGGCGGCCGGCAACAGGTAGATCCCGCTGCCGACCACATCGTTGATGGACAGCCCGACGATCTGCCAGCGGCTGACCGCGCGCTGCAGGCTGGGCCCAGGTGCGCTGCCGCCCGGCGCCGCGCCGGGGCCGGTGCTCACAGCGCGGACCCGTGTACGTCGGGCAGCGGCGGCAGCTGCCACTGCGCCTGCAGCCGCAGGTAATCGGCACGTGGCAACAGCACGAAGCGCGGCTGCTGGTCGGCCTTCAACCACTGCAGCAGCGCCGCCATGCGCGGCCCGGGCATGGCGGTGCAGCCGGCGGTGGCCTCGCCGGGCTCGCGCCACAGGTGCGCGAAGATGCAGCTGCCCTTGCCCGGTTCATTGCGCGGGTTGTGCGCCACCACGAAGCCCTGCCGGTAGCGCACGTCCTGCGGATCCTGCAGGTCCAGCCGCATCGGCTCGGTGGAGCCTGCCACCGCTTCGGCACCGACCCGGCCGGCGTCCACGATCCGGTTGTAATAGGGCGAATCGGGCACGTCCATGCAGTAGCTCGTTTCCTGCATCGGCTGGTACGGCAGTCCGGTGCGCGCGTTGGCGGCCGCACCGAACGCCGTGCCCAGGGCGAACACCCCGGCCGGGCTGCGGCCATCGCCTTCGACCTTACGCGGACCGTCCTGTTCGATCCGCGCCGGGTGCAGCCCGATGCCCCAGGCGCTGCCGCTGCGGCCCAGCGCCACGGCGAACGGTTCGGCCGTGGCCTGCCAGCCGCTGGCGCCGCGCTCGAAGGACTGCAGCTGCCCGGCGGTGCTGTCCCAGCCATCGGTGGTGACCACCACCAGCTGGCGCGCCCCCTCGAGCGGGTTGGCAGCGGCGGTGCCGGCGAGGGCCAGCAGCGCCAGCGCGGCGGCGCGCAGCAGTGCGTTCATGAGGGTGCGGTGGGTGGACATGCTCGGCTCATCCCTGCGGTACTGAGCGTTATAGCACCTGCGCCGCCGCTGCTGGCGCCGGCGGCGCGCCCCCACCGCGCTTACGCAAGGGGCTGGATGCCGCGTACTTCGGTGATGCCCAGTCCCGGTGCATCGCCGATGCGGATCACCGCCTCAGCGAACTGCACGTTGCCACTGACCGGATCGAACCGGCACAGCGCAGGGCCGTCCAGGTCCACCTTGCTGACCACGCCAGCCCTGGCAACGGCCAGATGCGCGGCGGCGGCCACGCTGATGCTGGATTCGATCATGCAGCCGACCATGCACGGCACCTCATGCGCGGCGGCGATGTCGGCGATGCGCAGTGCGTTGGAGATCCCGCCGGTCTTCATCAGCTTGATGTTGATGATGTCCGCCGCCCGGCACTGGAGCAGGTCGATCACCTGCCGTGGCGAGAACGCGCTTTCGTCGGCCATCACCGGCGTGTGCACCCGCTCGGTGACATATTTCAGGCCGGCGAGATCGTGCGCCTTGACCGGCTGTTCCAGCAGCTCCAGTCCCACGCCCGCGTGCTCCAGCGCATGCATGGCCTGCACCGCCTGCTTCGCGCTCCAGCCCTGGTTGGCGTCCAGCCGCAGCGTCGCGCGGCCGTGCACCGCCGCATGGATCGCCTTCACCCGTTGGACATCCTGTCCGATGTCCTTGCCGACCTTGATCTTCAATGCCGTGTAGCCGCGCTCGATGGCGGCCAGCGCGTCGGCCACCATGATCTCCGGGTCATCCACGCTGATGGTGATGTCGGTGGTGATCAGTGGCTCGCCGCCGCCCAGCAGCTGGTACAGCGGCGCTCCGTGCAGCTGCGCCCACAGGTCATACAGCGCGATCTCCACCGCCGCCTTGGCGCTGGTGTTGTGTTCCATCGCGGTGTGCACCAGCGCGCACAGCCGGTTGAGGTCTGCGACCTCCTGGCCGATCAGCCGCGGCGCGATGCACGTGCGCACCGCCGCCACGATGCCGCCATGGGTATCGCCGGTGATCACCGCCGTGGCCGGCGCTCCGCCGTGGCCGATGTGCCCGGTGTCGGTGTGGATGCGCAGCACCACGTCCTCGGCCGCATCCACGGTGCGCAACGCAGTCTTGAACGGCGTTTTCAGCGGCACGCGCAGCATGCCCAGGTCGAAACGGGTGATCTTCATTCGGGTGGTCCGGAAGGTGCGCGGGTGCCGATGCGCTGGATGCTGGTGATGCGGTCGATGTAGCGCTGCGTATCGCTGGCCATCATCGGCTCCAGCGGGGTGACCGAGACACCGTTGAGATGCGCCTGCACGGACGTGCCCTCCGCATCGCGCCAGCGGCCGCCCGCCGTGTCATGGATCACCCAGGTGCGTCCTTCCACGTGCCCGATCACCAGCATCACATGCCCGGGGATGTACACCAGGTCGCCCGGTTGCAGCGCCGCCACGGCACGGTCCCGCGCGGCGACGGCGTCGCGTGCGGTGAACAGCCGGCGCGCCGGCAGCGGGCTGGCGGCCTGGGCGCCGGTATTGCGCGGCAGCAGCACGCCGAAGCTGCGGTAGATCTCGGAGATGAAACCACTGCAGTCACGCGCGTTGTAATCGTGCCCCCACCCGTAGCGCTCGCCGAGGAACTTGAAAGCCTGCTGCAGCAGCAGGCGCGGTGTCAGCGGCAGGTAGTCCGGCGCGCTGTCCTGCGCGCGCGGCAGCAGGGCCGGCACCAGCCGCAGCGAGCCATCGGGCTCGCGCACCGGCAGCTGCACCACCCACGCCGCGTGCGCCTGCTGGCCATTGACCGGTTCGCCGGGCGGCCAGCCGGACAGCACCGGAACGCGCACGCCCATGTCCAGCTGCAGGCGCGAAACGCGCGGCTCCTCGGGCGTATGGGCGGTCATCGCCGTGGCCCCGGTAATCACCCGGTACGGGCCCTGCGTGGCATAGCCCAGCACTTGTGCGCGCTCACCCAGTGCCACGTCGTCGGTCTTGATCCACGCGCTGTAGCGTTCGCTATGCACGAAGTACCAGCGGCCGTCGGCACTGCGGTGGATCACCGCGACCTTGTCACCGGGGAACAGCGCCGATTCCTGGAAGCGGTCGATATCGGTGCTGTCCGTGCTGCTGAAGACACGCACCGTGGTGGGAAAGGTCCGCAGCGCGGCGCGCCGCACGACCAGGCCATAGCGCGGTGTCGTGCTGGCCGGCACGTTGGCCTGGTCCACGTTGCGCTCGATGGCTGCGCGCACCGCGACCGGTATTGGCTGGCCGTCTTCGCCGTACAGCGTGCGCGACGGCCAGGCTGACAACGCACCGATGGCGGCCCGGACCTCGCGGGCCGGCAGCCGTGCCGGCAGCGCGGCGATGTCCCGCAGATGGGGATCGTCGGCCAGCAGGCGCGCATTCTGCGCGGCGATCTGCGCCGGCAGCAGCAGGGGGCCATCAGCCTGTGGCACCCGCGCCGCCCAGTAGGCCGGCGTGAGGTAGGCCTCGTGCAAACCGATGACATACGGCAGCGGCGCACCGGGGTCCGGCGCCGGCGCCGGCTGGGCGGTGAGTGGGGACGCGGCGCCCAGCAGCAGGCACAGCGCCAGCAGGGCGCGCGGCCCGGTTACCCCTCCAACGACCTGCCGCATGCGATTGCTCCTGACCTGGGCCACGACCCCCAAGGATAGTCGGTGCAGGGCAGCGCGGGATAACCGGCACACCCTCTACACTGTGGCCATGAACCTTCCCCTGCATTTCGGACTGCTCGGCTCGCTCGAGGCTGCCGGCATCGCGCTGCTGATCGGTCTGCTGGTCCACCTGATCGTCCATTACCTCACCCGTCCGCTGCGCTGGGCCGTTGGCCATACGCTGGCGTGGTCGTTCGGCGTGTCGGTGCTGATCGGCGCCGGCATCGATTCCTGGAAGCTCTTCTACATGGGCATCGTGCGCATGGAGTCGCCGTTCTATGCGCGCCTGTTCCTGGCGACCATCCACGATCCGAACGAACTCGGGACGCGGGTGGTGCTTGAGATCACCGGTGCGCTCGCCGGTGTCGCGCTGGGGTGGCTGGTGTTCAGTGCGCGGTCAGCGGTGGAAAACGAAGGAAACCGCTAGCAGGGTGTTGGCGCCGGGTTAAAACCGGCAGCGTTGAATGCGCACCTTACGCTGGGCTCACCGATCGCTAACCAGCGGGCTAGTGGAGGGACGAGCGGAAAGGGTTAAAAGGGTGTTGGCACGTCGATCGCGTCCCAACAGGCGTTCATTTCCGCGCTGGCAGTGTGGCAAGCGTACGGACGACACACCCCGTGCCACATTCCACAGGAGACATCTTCATGACCCATCGCATCCGCAAGCCCCTCCTCGCCCTGATCGTTGCTGCCGGCAGCGTGCTCGCCCTCCCGGCCATGGCGCAATCAACCGCTGGCCAGGCACAGACCCAGCAGGATGCCGCGGCCGCGGCCGCGTCCTCGGCGGCCGGGGCCGGGCAGGCGGCCGGGCAGGCAGGCGGTGGCGGCCAGACCTGGGCCAGCCTTGATACCGATGGCAACGGCACGATCAACAAGGCCGAGTCGCAGGCCAATGCAGGCTTGGCGCAGGTCTTTGACCAGGCCGATGCCAACAAGGACGGTGAGTTGACGCCGGATGAATACAAGGCGTTCGTCGAAGCGCAGCGTGGCGCAGCGGGCGCCGCAGAAGGCAATTGAGCCGCCGGGCCGACCGTCCAGGGTCGGCCCTCGTGCGCGGTAACCGCCAGCCCGCCGCCGGGCCCCCGGTGCGCGGGCTGGTATTCTTGGGCGATGATTACTTCAGCTTCAACGCCCGCCCGCGCGCTGGGTCTCATCGGCTTCGATGGAGACGATACCCTCTGGAAGAGCGAGGAGTTCTACCGCAAGGCGGAAGAAGACTACCTCGCCCTGCTGGCCCACTACATCGATGTGCATGACACGCAGACCGCGCGTCACCTGCTCGAGGTCCAGCGACGCAACCTCAAGGTGTTCGGTTACGGCGTCAAGGCGATGACTCTGTCGATGATCGAAGCGGCCATCGAGATCACCGGGCAGCGCATCGGCGCCGCGCATATCCAGCGCATGCTCGACATCGGCCACGAGACCCTGCGCCATCCGGTCGAACTCATCGACGGCGTCCGCGAATCGGTGACCCGCATCGCCGGGCAGTACCCGGTCGTCCTGATCACCAAGGGCGATCTGTTCCATCAGGAAGCCAAGATCAAGCTTGCCCAGCTGCACGATCTTTTCCCTCGTATCGAGATCGTGTCCGAGAAGGATCCGGACACCTATGCCCGCGTGCTGGCCGAGTTCGATCTGCCGATCACGCGGTTTGCAATGGTGGGCAATTCCTTGCGTTCGGACATCGAGCCGGTGGTCACGCTGGGCGGCTGGGGCGTACATACGCCGTATGCGGTGACCTGGGCCCATGAAACCGAACACGGCGTGGCCGACGACGAGCCGCGCATGGTCACTGCCGACACGGCCTGGGACTGGCCAGGGGCGATCGCGCGCATCGAGGCGATGGCCACGGCATGACCTGCCTGACCGTCGCCTGACAAGCGGGCGCCCATGCGGCAGAATCAGGTCCATGACCTTCCTGCCGCGCCTGCTGTTCTGCCTGCTCGCCCTGTCCGGAACCGCGCATGCGCAGCAGACCGAAGCGATGTCCGCCGCTTACAGCGTTCAGACCGGGGACGCCTGGGTGGATACCTGGCTGCAGGACATCAACCGGTATGCGGAACGCTATCCGGACAGCTTCCTGGATGAGGTCTCGCGGTATGCGGACGTGCCGCGCGGCTACGTGGCCGCGCTGGTCAACACCCATGGGTGGCAGGCGGCGGATGTCTACTTCGCCTGCTTCTGGGCCAAGGCGATCGAGCGCAGCTGCCGTGACAGCGTGCGTGCCTTCACCTCTGATCCGCAAGGGAGCTGGGAAGCGGTGGTGCAGCGGCTTCCCGTGCAGCCGGAGAACCGTCACTGGCGCGTGCTCCGACATGCCATGGTGGCCAGCTACCGGCACTGGGATCGCCCGATCACGCTCGACGCCATGCTGCGCCGCCAGCTGGGCCCGTCCGAGCGCTGAAGCCCCGGCAGGCATGCTGCTGTGCGTCTCGCGCCGGCGGCCAGCAGCGGTGACAATGCGGCATCACGCCGGTCCCGTTTCCCCTGTCGAGTCTTCCATGAACGCCGCCGCCTTCGTTTCGCCCGATGCCATCCGCAGCCTGTTCGCGCAGGCGATGTCCCGCATGTACCGCACCGAGGTGCCGCTGTATGGCGATCTGATCGCGCTGGTGGCGCGCATCAACGCGCAGACGCTGGCGGCCGATCCGGCGCTGGCTGCGCAACTGCAGCGCAACGATGAGCGCGCGCGCCTGGACGACGAGCGCCATGGTGCGATCCGCGTGGGGACCGCCGCCGAGCTTGCCACGTTGCGGCGCCTGTTCGCGGTGATGGGCATGCAGCCGGTGGGCTACTACGATCTCAGCGTCGCCGGTGTCCCGGTGCATTCCACCGCGTTCCGCCCGATCTCCGCCGCCGCGCTGGCGATCAACCCGTTCCGTGTGTTCACCTCGCTGCTGCGGCTGGAGCTGATCGAGGACGCGGCACTTCGGGAGCAGGCGGCGCAGATCCTGTCGCAGCGCCGGATCTTCACCGAGGCGGCGCTGGCGCTGATCGGGCAGGCCGAGCGCGACGGTGGCCTGGGCGCGGCCGACGCCGAACGGTTCGTTGCCGAGGCGCTGGAAACCTTCCGCTGGCACAGCGCGGCCACGGTGGACCTGCCCACCTACCAGGCCCTGCAGGCGGCCCACCGGCTGATCGCCGACGTGGTGAGTTTCCGTGGCCCGCACATCAACCACCTCACCCCGCGCACGCTGGACATCGACGCCGCACAGACCGCCATGATCGCCCAGGGCATGGCCGCCAAAGCGGTCATTGAAGGGCCGCCGCGCCGGGCCGTCCCCATCCTGCTGCGGCAGACCAGTTTCAAGGCCCTGGAAGAGCCGGTGCACTTTCCACGCGGGGGCGACGGCGGTGGCGATGCAGGCACCCACACCGCGCGCTTCGGCGAGATCGAACAGCGTGGCCTGGCCCTCACCCCGAAAGGACGCGCGCTGTACGACCAGTTGCTGGCGCAGGCCCGGGAAGCCGAGGGCGCCGGCAGCAGCGGCGGCGATTATGGCCAACGGTTGCAGGCCGCCTTTGCCGGTTTCCCGGACGATGCCGCCACTCTGCGCAGGCAAGGCCTGGGCTACTTCCGCTATCGGCTGACGGACGCCGGGCGTGCGGCCGCGCGGGGTGACCTGCCCGCCGAAGCGCTGATCGAAGCCGGCCTGGCCACGGCCGATCCGATCATCTACGAGGATTTCCTGCCGGTCAGCGCGGCCGGTATCTTCCAGTCCAACCTGGGCGGCGGCGAGCAGCGTGCCTATGCCGCGCATGCCAACCGCGAGGCCTTCGAAGCCGCGCTGGGCGACCGGGTGCATGACGAATTCGCGCTGTATGAGGCGCTGCAGGCCGAGTCTCTGGCGGCGCTGCAGCGCTGATCCGGCGCAGTGGCGTCAGCGGGCGTTGCGTCGCTGCGGCAGCAACGTGTCCAGCACGCGCCCGCCCTCGGGACTGTTCTCCAATGCATAGGCTACGCAGAGCGCGCGATGTCCCGCCTCCGCGGTGGGGTGCATCAGCGGATCGCACCTGACGGCGGCCAGCGCCGCCCACTGCCAGTGCAGCCAGCCATTGATGGCTTCGCGCCGCGTCGCAGCGTCCCGCGCCTGGTCATAGCGGCTGGCGCACTGCACCGACTGCTGCACGAACCCGTAGGTTCCTGGCAGGGTGTGGTAGCACTCGCAAATGGCTTCATGCAGCGCGCCCAAGGCCGTTCGGTAGGCGTGCAGGTCCACTGCCGGGGCGCGATCGACAACACCGTAACTGCGCATGGCGTCGGCTTGGACGAGCGTGGAATCCTCCTGCAGGACCCATGTCAGGCAGCACAGCATCACCGCACGCTCCGCCGGCGCCAGGAGGCTCCCCTTGGCGAGGCAGAAGCTGATTGTTTCCGGTGCCCCGTGGCGCTGCATGTGCTGCGACAGCGTCTGCTGCAGCGTTGGCAGGGTCGGGGCGGGCTGCCCGCCCTGCGCCAGGCCGGGCAGCCTGGCCGCGTTGGCAACGGAGGCCGGGGCAGGCATCGGGGGCGGCATGGGGGACACGCCGCTGGCCTCGGACCCTGCGATCAGGGCCGATGCCCAGGCGCCGGCAGCGGCGTGGGACACGGGGGATTGAGCGGGCGTGAACATCGGGCGGCACCAGCGTGGAAGGCAGACCGTATCTGAAGCCATCGGCCCTGCCGGCGCTGCACGATTCCGCGCATCGCCGGGGCTCGGTGCACGCGTGCCTCAGGCCTTCATCGTGCCGGTGTCCAGCCAGCGCTGGTGCCAGCTCAGCGCTTCAGGCAGCAGGTGCGGGGTGTGCTTGCCGTAGCTCTCGAGTTGCGCGCGGTCGAAGTAGTCCTGCAGCTGTGCGCGGAAGTCCGGGTGCACGCAGGTATCGATCACCACCTGCGCGCGCTTGCGCGGCGGCAGTCCGCGCAGGTCGGCCAGGCCCTGTTCGGTCACGATCACCGAGACATCGTGTTCGGTGTGGTCCACGTGGCTGACCATCGGCACGATGGCCGAGATGCTGCCGTTCTTCGCCGTCGACGGACTCAGGAACGCGGACAGGAAGCCGTTGCGCGCGAAGTCGCCGGATCCGCCGATGCCATTCATGATGCGGGTGCCCATCACGTGGGTGGAATTGACATTGCCGTACAGGTCGGCCTCGATCATGCCGTTCATGCCGATGCAGCCCAGCCGACGCACCAGTTCCGGGTGGTTGGAGATTTCCTGCGTACGCATGATGATGCGCTCGCGATAGAAATCGATGTTTTCCTTGAACGTCTCGTTGGCCTGCGGACTGAGCGCGAAACCGGTGCACGACGCATGACTCAGCACGCCGTCGCGGAGCAGGTCCAGCATGCCGTCCTGGATGACTTCAGTGAAAGCCGTCAGATCACGGAATCCGCTCCGGGCCAGCCCGGCCAGTACCGCATTGGGAATATTGCCCACGCCGCTCTGCAGCGGCAGCAGGTTGGGCGGCAGGCGCCCCTTGGCCACTTCGTGCTGCAGGAAGTCGATCAGGTGCCCGGCGATCTGCTCGCTGGTGGCGTCGATCGGGCTGAACGGACTGTTGCGGTCCGGGCCGTTGGTGCGCACCACCGCGACGATCTTCTCCGGATCGCAGCGCAGTGCCGTTTCGCCGATGCGGTCGTTGGCATGCACCAGGGGAATCGGGGTGCGGTGCGGGGGCAGGGCGGTGCCGTAGTAGATGTCATGCATGCCATCCACGCCGGCCGGCTGCCACTCGTTGACCTCCACGATCACTTTCTTCGCCAGGTCCAGCCAGGTCTTGTTGTTGCCCAGCGACGTGGAAGGCACCAGCGAGCCGTCCTCGCGGATGGCCGACACCTCGATCACCGCCGTGTCGATGTCGCCGTAGAAGCCGAACCAGACATGCTGGGCGACATGGCTGAGATGGATGTCGATGTAATCCAGCTTGCCCTCGTTGATGCGGTTGCGCGCATCAGGATCGCTCTGGAACGGCATGCGCATGGCGATGCCGTCGGCCTTCGCCAGGGCGCCATCGAGTTCGGGCGCGGTGGAGGCGCCGGTCATCAGGCTGATCTGGAACGGCTGGCCCTGCGCGTGCACTGATTCAATGCGGCGCGCCAGTTCCATCGGCACTGCCTTCGGGTAGCCGGAGCCGGTGAAGCCGCTCATCGCCACGGTTTCGCCGGGCTGGATCAGCGCGGCGGCGGCCTCGGCGGACACCACACGGTCGCGCAGGCGCGCGTTGGCGATGCGATCTGCAGACATGACGACAGCACTTCCTTGGGGGAAAGCCTGATTATCGGCGATCGTCCATGGTGCGGGGGCTGCGACCTTGGTGGGATGGTCTTTCGCCCGCTGACGCTTCTGTACCTGGGAGTACTGTTTTGCAGTGCAGCGTGCAAGTTGCTTCTGCACCCGGCACGATGGCCCTGCATCCCGACGTGGGGGAGGGAGCAGAGCCCGCTGGCAGTTCGCTGCAAGCGGGCTTTTTAGTGTCTGGGCAAAGCGCCTGAATACGCAACCATCGGCCGCTCATGTACGCGCAGGCCCCTACAATCAGGGCATGACCTTGAACGCTGCGACGCTGCCCGATGCCCTCGTCCCGCTGATCGACCGCGCGCTGGCCCGCCTTGGCGCCGCGCTGGGCGAAGCTCCCGCCATCGAACAGCTGCCCTTCCTGCGCCAGCTCGCCGTGGCCAGTGATTTCGCGATGGACACCCTGTGCCGCCAGCCAGCACTGCTCGCGCATCTGCTGCAGCCCGGTTGCCCACCGCTGCCGCAGCCCGTGCTCGATCCCGGCCACCCCGCGCAGTGGCCGGCCCTGCTGCGCCGCTACCGCGCGGCCATGTCCACGCGGCTGATCTGGCGTGACCTCGCCGGGCAGGACAGCGTGGAGCAGACGCTGGCCGGCGCCACCACGCTGGCCGAAGACTGCCTGCGGCTGGCGCTGGAGGCGCTCGAACAGGAGTTCGCCGCGCGCCACGGCCATGTCCGTAGCGAGGACGGCGGCGTGCAGCGGCTGGTGGTGTTCGGCCTGGGCAAGCTGGGCGGCGGCGAGCTGAACTTCAGTTCGGATGTCGATCTGGTCTACGCCTACCCCGAGCGCGGCGAGTCCGATGGCGCCCGTCCGCTGGCCGCCGAAGAGTACTTCGCCCGTCTCGGGCAGCGCCTGGCCAAGCTGCTCGATGACACCACCGCCGATGGCTTCAGCCACCGGGTGGACCTGCGGCTGCGGCCGTTCGGCCGTGCCGGGCGCGTGGCGCTGTCGTTCGCCGGGATGGACCAGTACTTCCAGCGCGAGGGCCGCGACTGGGAACGCTATGCGTGGCTCAAGGCGCGCGCGGTGGCCGGTGACATCGCCGCCGGCCAGGCCTGGCTGACCACGCTGCGGCCGTTCGTCTACCGCCGCTACCTGGATTTCACCGCACTGGATGGCCTGCGCGACATGAAGGCGGCGATCACCGCCGAGGTCGCCCGGCGCGACATGCACGAGGACATCAAGCGCGGGTCCGGCGGCATCCGCGAAATCGAATTCCTCTGCCAGGCGCTGCAGCTGATCCGCGCCGGCCGCGAGCCGGCCCTGCGCGAGCGGCGGCTGCTGTTCGCGCTGGCGGCGCTGGTGGACGCCGGGCAGATCGCAGCCGAGGACGGTGCCGCGCTGCGCGAGGCCTATCTGTTCCTGCGCCGGCTGGAAAACCGCCTGCAGATGCTGCGCGACGCGCAGACGCACACCCTGCCGGCCGATCCGCTGGACCGCCTGCGCATCGCCCTCGGGCTGGGCTATCCGGACGTCGAGCACCTGGTGCAGGCGCTGGCGGCGCAGCAGACGCGCGTGAGCGCCGAGTTCGCCGCGCTGCTGGCACCGCGCAGGGGCCACGCCGCGCCCGACGCGCTGGCCAGTTACTGGCGCGGGCTGCCGCACACGGGCGATCCGCAGCTGCTGGCCGACGCCGGCTTCGCCGAACCGACGGCGGCCGACCAGTCCCTGCAGGATTTCGCGCAGTCCGCCGGCGTGAAGGCACTCTCCGATGCGCCGCGCGCGCGGCTGGACCGCGTGCTGCCGGCACTGCTGCACGCGGCCACGCGCTCGCCCTGGCCGGATGCTGCGCTCAAGCGCGTGCTTGGCCTGCTGCAGGCCATCCTGCGCCGCACCAGCTACCTGGCGCTGCTGGACGAACAGCCCAGCGCGCTGGCGCGGCTGGTGGACGTGCTGGCGCGCAGCGCGCTGCTGGCCGAGCGCCTGGTGGCCTATCCGCTGCTGCTGGACGAGCTGCTGGACACGCGGGTCTCCGGGCCCATGCCGGCGCCGGACGAGATGCGCGCCGAGTGTCGGCAGGTGCTCACCCTGGAAGACCCCGAAGCGGCGCTGCGCTGGCTCAACGAGATCCGCCTGGCGCTGAGTTTCCGCATGGCCATGGCCGCGCTGGACGGCCGCCAGCGCGCGGTGGACAGCACACGGCAGCTGGCCGAACTGGCCGAGGTGGTGGTGGAAACCGCGCTGGACATGGTGCAGTCGGCGATGCGGGCCGCGCACGGTGCGGTGCCCGGTGGCCGCTTTGCGATCATCGGCTACGGCAGCCTGGGCGGGCTGGAACTCGGCTTCGGCTCGGACCTGGACCTGGTGTTCCTGTACGACCATCCGCCGGGCGTGGAAGCCAGCGATGGCGCGCGTCCGCTGGAGCCGAGCCGCTGGTATGCCCGCCTGGCGCAGAAGGTGATGGCGCTGCTGGCGACCGTGACCGCGGCGGGACGGCTGTACGACATCGACGTGCGGCTGCGTCCGGATGGCGGCAAGGGCGCGCTGGTGTCTTCGCTGGCCAGTTACCGCGACTACCAGCGTGAGCGCGCGTGGACGTGGGAACACCAGGCGCTGGTGCGTGCACGCGGCGTGGCCGGTGATGCGGACCTGCTGGCCGATTTCGAATCCGTGCGCGCGCAGACGTTGTCCCGCGTGCGCGAGCCGGAGGCGCTGCTCGGCGATGTGCTGAAGATGCGCCAGCGCATGCGCGCCGAGCTGGACCGCAGCGATGCCGCCCGGATGGACCTGAAGCAGGGCTCGGGCGGGGTGGCCGACCTGGAGTTCCTGCTGCAGGCGGGGGTGCTGCTGGGCGCGGCGAGCCGGCCGGCACTGCTGCAACCGCGCGATACCCCGGGCCTGATCAACGCGCTGACCGGCAGCGGCTGGCTGCCGGAGGAAAAGACCGTGGCACTGCACGCCGCGCACGCCACGCTGCTGGACCTCGGCCTGGCCTGCACCCTCGACCGGCGCCCACGCATGGCCCCCGCCAGCGACGCCCTGGACGCCGCCCGCGAAACCATCTCCGGCGCCTGCACCGCCGCCGGGCTGCCGTTCGATACCTTGCCTCCGCGCTGAGCCCTAGCGTACCGGTGCCATCTTCCACAGCAACGCGCGGAACGGGGCCAGCAGGCATACGCCGATCAATAGCTTCACCGCCAGATCGCCCGCCGCCCAGCTCACCCACGGCAGGGCGGATCCAGCGAAGGCGATGCTCCAGAAGATCGTGGTGTCCACCGTGGCGCTGCAGGTGGTGGCCACCATCGGCGCCCGCCACCAGACGCCCCGGCGCAGGCGGTCGAAGACGGTGATATCCAGCAGCTGCGCCACGATGAAGGCCGTGCACGAGGCCAGCGCGATGCGCGGGGTGGCCACCCACAGCGACACCACCACCGCCAGCGCGAACCCCGCCCACGCCACGCGCCGGGCCGGCCCCGGCCCGAACCGGCGGTTGATCAGGTTGCTGACCAGGAAGGCCACCGGATAGCTGAAGGCGCCCCACGTCAGCCAATCGTTGATGGGGTACTGCACCAGCACGTTCGACGCCAGCACCACCGCGCCCATCGCCAGCACGCCCAGCAACAGCGCAGGCAGCGTCATCGGGGCAAACGCAGGGGCGGGACGCGCGGACATGGCGAGCGGGGCAATGGGAAGCGGACGCGCATTATCCGCCGGGCGCCGCTGTGGCACCAATCCCGCCGTTCAGGCCCGCGATCGCCCCGCGACCGCCGCAGGCAGGTCCAACCGCTGCCGCACCTCCGCCGCTATCCGCGCCGTCTCGCGCAGCGGCTCGCTGCGGGTGGCGTCCCATTGCAGCCACCGCCCCTGCAGCCGGCCGCGGACGTGCAAGGCCTGCTGGAAATGCGCCACGCGTCCCTGTGCGGTGTCCGCCAGCGCCACCGTCACCGGCAGGCGCGTGGCACAGGCTTCGGACAGCAGGTTCACCGAATCCGGCGATACCACCACGCGGTCGGCCCAGCCGAGCAGGCCCGCATAGGGGTTCACGCCGTCACCGCCATCGCCCCAGATCACGTTCGGCACATCGGCGAACTGCGCGCGCAGCTGTTCGGCAAGGCCGGGCGGGGTACGTCGCGATGTCGTCGCCAGCAGGCTGCCGCCCTCGGCACGCAGCTGCGCGGCGAGTTCGACGAACACCTGCTGCATGGCCTGTTCGGTCCAGGGCGCGTGTGCGGTCGGTCCTCCCACCAGCAGCGCGGTGCGCGGCCCGGGCAGGGTGCCGAAATCGGCGAAGGCCGCGCGCCCCAGCGCCAGCCAGTCATCGTCCACCGGGTTCAGGCTGCCCAGCAGGGTGAGCACATTGGCGCCGCGCAGCGCGTCGTGCTCGGGCACCACCACCAGATCCCAGTGCCTGGCGGACAGGCGGGGATCAAGGATCTGCACCGTCCGGCAACCTCGCGCACGCAGCACGCGCAGCGCACCGGCGGCCTGTCGGCCACAGCCGATGGCCAGCGGCGGCGGCGTGTGCGCGAGCGCCTGCAACGAGTTGCCATAACCGTGTGCATCGCCCGGCAATCGCCGCGGCGACACCCAGCGCCAGGGCGCGCGCGGCACCAGCGTCAGCGGCCGATGGGTGCCCAGCTGCAGGGCACCGGCCAGCGCCACGGCCTGGCGGACGTTTCCAGCGCGGCCATCGGTGATAGTCCACGGGGCGGTCGATCGTTTCACTGCCGGCATTGATTCGTTTCAGCGCTGCTGGGTGTTGCAGCAGACGCGACACTCTACACTGGCCCGCATCACGCCGGTCGCGTGCCCTCGCAGTGCCGCCGGTCCGCTAGGCCTTTCCAGGAGGATGCATGTCGCACGAACTCGACGCTGCCGCGTTGGACCAGCTGTTCCGAACCGCACGCACGGCCAATGATTTCCATGACACGCCGGTGGAAGAAGCGACACTGCGCGCGCTGTACGATCTGGTGAAGTGGGCGCCGACCTCTGCCAACTCCAGCCCGGCCCGGTTCGTCTTCGTGACCTCGCAGGAGGCCAAGGCCAAGCTTGCCCCGGCCCTGTCCGAAGGCAACCTGGCCAAGACCCTGGCTGCGCCCGTCACCGCGATCATCGCCTACGACCTGGACTTCCATGAGAAGCTGCCCTACCTGTTCCCGCACACCGATGCCAAGAGCTGGTTCGAAGGGCCGCAGGAAAACCGCCAGAAGCCGGCCTTCCTCAACAGTACCCTGCAGGGCGCCTACCTGATCATGGCCGCGCGCTCGCTGGGCCTGGATGCCGGCCCGATGACCGGATTCGATGCGGCCAAGGTCGACGAAGCGTTCTTCAGCGGCACCGCCCTGCGGACCAATTTCCTGATCAATCTGGGCTACGGTGATACCGCTGGCCTGTTCCCGCGCTCACCGCGGCTGTCCTTCGACGAAGCTGCCCGGATCGTTTGACAGTCGGTGTGTTTGAATCGGTCCGTCCCCTTCGGGACGGGTCGAGTTTGGCTGCCCTTCTTCCATCTGAATCGAGAGAGACCTGAAATGAACACTACCCGCAAACTGCTGCTCCCGCTGGCCCTGACCCTCGCCGTGGCCGCCTGCTCCAAGCCGGCCGACGAAGCGGCCAAGCCGGCCGCCGATGCCACCGCGCCGGCCACCACCGAGCAGGCCGCCCCCGCCGCCGATGCCGCACCGGCCGCCACCGCCGTGCAGGTTGCTTCAGGAACCTACAAGATCGATCCGTCGCACACCGACGTGCTGGCGCAGTGGAGCCACTTCGGCTTCTCCAACCCGAGCGCGCACTTCGGTTCGGCCGAAGGCACGCTGGTCTTTGACGCCGCCGACGTGAGCAAGTCCAGCGTTGAAGTGAAGCTGCCGCTGACCGGCCTCAACAGCTTCACCGCCAAGTTCGACGAACACCTGCGCAGCGCCGATTTCTTCGATTCGGCCAAGTTCCCGGCTGCGACCTTCAAGAGCACCAAGGTGGAATCGGCGGGCACCAACAAGCTGACCGTCACCGGTGACCTGACCATCAAGGACATCACCAAGCCGGTCACCCTGGATGTGACCATCAACGGCGGCGGCGAGCACCCGATGGCCAAGGTGCCTGCGGCGGGCTTCGATGCCACCACCACCATCAAGCGCAGCGATTTCGGCGTGGGCGCGTACGCTCCGAACGTCAGCGACGACGTCAAGATCCGCATCACCACCGAAGCCACTGGCGAGAAGCCGGCTGCCTGATCCAGCGCCGTCCAGCGTCGCAATGAAAAACGCCCGCTTCCAAGCGGGCGTTTTTTTCGGGGTGCTGGCAGGCGGTCAGATGGCCTGCTGCAGCCAGCGGTCGGTCACCGCCACCGGCGTCAGGCGCGGGGTGATCTTCAGCGCCAGCGCGCGCACGAAATCCTGCGCGGCGCGCGCATGCGCCTGGCGTGCTACCAGCGCGGCCTGCTTGGCGCCGGCCTGCTGCTTGCGCAGCTGCACCAGATGGATCGAGGGGCGGCCGGCGGGCGCGTATTTCTGGTCCCGGCGCAGCACATCGGCCACCTGCCCCACCTCGTCGTCGGCCTTCAGTGCGGCCAGCCGCGCGGTCAGCAGCGCCTGCAACGCGGGGCGCAGCAAGGGGGCGTCGCCGGCCGCGGCCAGCGTGCTGTCAAACGTGGACGCATCCGCCTGCAGGCGGTCGAGGGCAGCGCTGAGCGATGCAGCTGAGAGGGTGGTCATGCGCGCATTATCGCTCCACGCGCGTTGCCGCAGGGGCGATGCCTGGTCGATTCCCGCACGCTGATCTCAATCGCCGTCGGTGTCCTCCGGGTGCGCCTTCCAGTAGCCGGTCGAGCGGATCCAGTCGCGCGGCACCGCATGATGGCCCTCGAAGAACTTGCGCATCATGCGCGCCCGGCGTGATTCGGTGCCGATCCAGTAGAACGTATCGCCCTCGGGTGCCTCGAAATCGGCCAATGCGTCTTCCAGCAGGGTGCTGCTGGCGGCCGCGAACCCGTTGCGCTCCAGCCACTGGATGCGCACTTTGTCGCCCTGCCACAGGTCCTGCCGCTCCGATTCGTCTGCCACCTCGATCAACACCTGGACCTCGGCGGTTTCCGGGAGGATTTCCAGCCAGCGTGAGATGGCCGGCAACGCGGTTTCATCGCCGATCAGCACGTAGCCATCGTAGTCGTCGGCGACCACGAACGAGCCACGCGGCCCCCCGACCACCAGCCGGTCACCGGGCTGTGCGCGCGCGGCCCACGGACCGGCCACGCCGTGGTCGCCGTGCAGCACGAAATCAATCGCCAGCTCGCCGGCCTCGTGGTCCCACCCGCGCGGGGTGTAGTCACGTGCAGGCGAGGGCGTGCTGCCCTCGGGATACCTCGGCCCCTCGGGCGTCATCGTCGGCAGCACCAGCTCGCCATCCGCGTTGGGGAAGAACAGCTTGACGTGGTCATCGGCGCCGGGGGACTCGAAGCCGGCAAGATCCTCGCCGCCGAGCACCACGCGGCGCATGCGCGGGGTGATCGCCTCGGTGCGCAGCACGGTCAGGTGGCGCAAGCGCACGTCCAGCCGCAGGCGCGTGTTTTCATGGGGGGTCATCAGGAATCCTCGGTGGAATCAGGGGGGAGCGGGGCATCGCCTGGCGAGCTCGCTGCGGTGTCGGGTGCCATCAGCTGGCGAGCGGCGCGCTGCAGGTGTTCGGCCACCTGCTCGGCTTCGCCGGGTTGCCAGCGGCCGTGGTGGTGCAGCAAAGCGCCCTTGAACTGGCGCAGGGCATCGCGCAGGGGCGCTGGCAGGGCGGCCTTGGCGATCTCCCGCGCGCGGTGGCGTGCACGATGCTGTGCATCCTTCACCTCCGCGGCGCGGGCCTGCCGCTCCGCCAGCCCGGCGTCGGTAATACGGAAACGACGGCGGTCGCCTTCTTCGTCCTCGGCGACGATCCAGCCGAGCTGCTCGAAGCTCGCCAGCAGCGGGTACATCGTGCCCGCGCTCGGTGTGTAGGCCCGTACAAACAGGGCGCTGATGTGCTGGATCAGTTCATACCCGTGCCGCGGCTGCTCGGCCAGCAGCGCCAGCACCAGCAGGCGCAGGTCACCGCGGCTGAGCGCGCGGGGGGGACGGACGGGAGAGGCAGGGTGCGCCATTTCGATATATCGGAAAGCGGTATCGAAACGATATATCGAAATGTAGGATGACGCAAATGACCTATCGCCGATCAGGGGTCAGAGGTCATCCTCGGCCATGCGTGCCTGGATCGCGGCGAGGTAGTCGTCCAGCTCGTCCTGGGAGGCGAACACCTCGTCCACAGGCACCGCCTTCACCAGCTCGAACACCTTGCGCACCGGCGGCTGGGGCTGCATCAGCAGCACGCGTCCGGCATGCGCGCCGAGCATCTTGCGGGCCCGGAAGATCGAACGCAGGCCTGCACTGGAGATGTATTCCAGCCCGGCCAGATTGATCTCCAGGATGTGCGTGCCTTCATGCAGCAGCGGCTCCAGTGCCTGGTCCAGCGCGGCATGCGTGCTGCCATCGAGCCGGCCACTGAGGTGCATGCGCTGGTAAGGGCCATCACCCCCATCGATACGCAGGTTGAGGCGGGACATGGCTTACTCCTTGGGCGGTCCTGCCGGCAGCAGCACCAGGTGGATGTGATTGACGCCCTCGCGGCGCCGGTACTGGAAACAGGACGACAGCGAGCGCACCAGGTGCAGTCCCAGCCCCCCGATCGGGCGCTTTGCCAGCGGCGCGTCCAGATCGGGCGTGGGGACCGTGGTCGGATCGAATGCACTCCCGCCATCACGGACATCCAGCACGAGCCCATCGTCAGTGGGGGTTGCCACAACGTCGAGAGTCACATGCGTCAGATCGCGCTGGTGAGCGATCACATTGCCGCACAGCTCATCCACCACCAACTGCGCGCGGTGTACCTGCTCGCCGTCCACGCCACGCGCGCGCAGGCCGTCTTCCAGGCAGGCCAGCAGGCGCTGCAGTCCGCTCAGGGTGGCCGGCGCCTGCAGCGTGACCGGCGACGGCACCACATGCCGGCCGATCACCACCAGCGCCATGTCGTCGTGGGCATGCTCGCTGCCGGTGAAGCGCTCCAGCGCGCGCGCCGTATGGGCGCATACCAAGCGGTCATCGGCCACCGCCGCCACCGCCGCACGCAGGCCATCCAGCCCGAACCAGGTCTGCTGCGGGCACTGCGCCTCGGTGATGCCATCGGTGTAGGCAACCAGGTATTCGCCATCGGCCAGCACGCCATGGGAGAGCGGAAAACCGTCTTCGTTCGGGATGCCAAGCGCGGCGCCACTGCGGACCGGCAGCACCCGCACGCGGCCGTTGACCTGCCGCCGCAGCGGCGATTCATGGCCTGCGCTGGCCAGCTCGAACATGCCCGTGGCCACATCCACCACGCCGCACAGCACGGTGGCGAACATGCAGCTCTCATTGCGGTCGGCGAGCGTACGCGCGGCATCGGCGAGGATCCGGTCCGGGTGCTGGTGCAGGTGCATCGCTGCTTCCAGGATGGTCAGCACACGGGCCATGAACAGCGCCGCCGGCACGCCATTGCCGGAGACATCGCCAATCACGAAGCACAGGCGGGTGGGGGCGATGCAGGCCACGTGCTGGAAATCACCGCCCACCTCGCGCGCCGGCACCAGCAGGGCACAGGTACGCAGCTGGTAGCCACCGCCGGTCAGCTGTGGCGGTTCGGCCAGCATCCCCTGCTGGATGCCATGGGCGATGCGCAGTTCGCTCTGGTTGCGCTCGCGCGCGCTGGCCAGCTCGGCGATGGTGGCCATCTGCTGCACGATGGACCGCCGCGCATGCTCGAAGGCCCGGCTGACCTGGCCCACCTCGTCGTCCTGTTCGCCCGCCACCAGCGGTTGCTCGAAGTGCCCGGCGTCGAAGCGCCGCGCGGCGGCGGTCAGCGCCTCCATGGGCTGCAGCAGACGCTGGGCGTGGCGACGGACCAGCAGCAGCCACAACACCAGGCCCAGCACCCCCAGCGCCACCGTGCCCCACGTCACTGCACGCAGGTCGGCCAGCAGCAGATCGTGGTCGGCCGAAAGCACCAGCCGCCAGCCCGGCTGCTCCAGGGCCGCCACCCGGGTGAGGAAGCGGACGCCTTCGCTGGAGCGGTGGTCCAGCTCATTGCCTGCCGAAGGACTGCCATGACCCAGCAACGGGGCCAGGTCCGGCCGCAGGCGCAGGTAATCGCGGATGGGCAGGCCGGCGCGCACGCCGTCGGTGCTGCTCAGCACCACCCGCTGGTCCGGCGCCAGCAGCGTGGCGCGTAGTCCCACCGCCCCGGGCAGGCGGCCCAGGTCCAGGCGCAGGCGCTGCAGTGGGACATCCACGCTGACCACCCCCGCCGGGAGCGCATGGCCGGTGGCGTGCAGCGGGATGGTGTGGGTGATGAACAGGCGGCCGCCGGCGTCGGCATTGGCGTAGGGCGCGGTCCACATCGGCGAGTGCACGCGCAGCTGGCGCATTGCCTCTTCGTTGTTGATATCGCCCTTGCAGCGGCGCTCCACCACGCCCAGCCGAAGCTGGGCATGGCAGTCGTAGCCTGCCGGAACGCCGGGCAGGCGCCCGGGTTCGATGAACACGCGTGCGCCATCCACGTTCGGGTCTGCGGTGACCGCCGCCTGCAGCAGGCTGTGCAGCTGTTCGGTGTCGAAATGCTGGTCCCGCAGTGGCGCCAACAGCATCTCGGCGCTGATCTCGGCCGAACGCAGCGTGTTGCCCAGGCTGCGCGCGGTCTGCTCGGCCAGGTGTACCAGTTCGCGCTCGGCCTGCTGGCGCACCAGCGAGCGTGCACCCAGATAGAACAGTGAGACCAGCGTCAGCAACAATGCGCCCTGCACCAGGCACGACCACAGCATCAGGCGGGTACGCAGGCTGCGGCCCGGGCGTCGTGGCGGAGCGGAAGGCGGCAGGCAGGAGGCCAAGCGCGTGAACCGGTTTTTCCAGCGTCGATCAATGGCATGGCAGCCGCCGTACAGCAAGTCGGCAGGCGCCGCAGGCCGGCCAATGCCCCGCCAGCACTGGCCTGGACAGGGCTGGCCAGGTCAGCGGGACATGGGCCATTTACGACCATACGCACCCGTAGAGAAGTGACGAAAGCCATGGGTGCGCTACACTTCACGGTCTAGAAATCAATAACAGTCGCGCGCGTGCGTGCGGTAAATCGGAGCGCTAATGAACTGGTTGAACGAGCTGCTGAACAACGACCCGAACCCGGTGGAAAGCCAGGAGTGGATCGAGTCGTTGAAGGCCGTGATTGATGTCGAGGGCCCCGAGCGCGCGCATCAGCTGCTGGAAGGCATGGTAGAGCTGACCCGTCGTTCGGGCGCGTACCTGCCGTTCTCACCGACCACCGAATACGTCAACACCATCGCGCCGAGCCTGGAGGCCAAGAGCCCGGGCAACGCCGAGCTGGAATGGCGCATCCGCTCGATCATCCGCTGGAATGCGATGGCCACCGTCGTGCGCGCCAACCGCAAGCCGGGCGACCTGGGTGGCCACATCGCCTCCTTCGCCTCCGGTGCCACGCTGTATGACGTGGGCTTCAACCACTTCTGGCGCGCGCCGAGCGAGAACCACCCCGGCGACCTGCTGTTCATCCAGGGCCACAGCGCGCCGGGCATCTACGCACGCGCGTTCCTGGAAGGCCGCATCAGCGAAGAACAGCTCGACAAGTTCCGCATGGAAGTCGACGGTGGCGGCCTGTCCAGCTACCCGCACCCGTGGCTGATGCCGGACTTCTGGCAGACCCCGACCGTGTCCATGGGCCTGGGCCCGCTGGCGGCGATCTACCAGGCACAGTTCATGAAGTACCTGGAAAACCGTGGCCTGATCGAGAAGTCCGACCGCAAGGTGTGGTGCTTCATCGGCGACGGTGAGAGCGATGAGCCGGAAACCCTCGGTGCGATCGCGCTGGCCGGCCGCGAAGGCCTGGACAACCTGATCTTCGTGGTGAACTGCAACCTGCAGCGCCTGGACGGCCCGGTGCGCGGCAACGGCAAGATCATCCAGGAACTGGAAGGCGTGTTCCGTGGCGGCGGCTGGAACGTGATCAAGCTGCTGTGGGGCGGTTACTGGGATGCCCTGCTGGCCAAGGACACCAATGGCGTCCTGAAGAAGCTGATGATGGAAACCGTCGACGGCGAGTACCAGAACTGCAAGGCCTTCGGCGGCGCGTATACCCGCGAGCATTTCTTCGGCAAGTACCCGGAGACGGCCGCGATGGTTTCGGGCCTGTCCGACGATGACATCTGGCGCCTCAACCGTGGTGGCCACGATCCGCACAAGGTGTATGCCGCTTATCACCAGGCCGTGAACACCAAGGGCATGCCGACCGTGATCCTGGCCAAGACGGTCAAGGGCTACGGCATGGGCAGCGCCGGCGAGGCACTGAACCCGACCCACCAGACCAAGAAGCTCGACGATGCGGCCGTGCGCCACTTCCGCGACCGCTTCAACATTCCGGTGACCGACGAGCAGCTGGCCGATGGCCAGGTGCCGTTCTACAACCCGGGCCCGGATTCGCCGGAAGTGAAGTACCTGCAGGAGCGTCGCGCCGCGCTGGGCGGCTACCTGCCGCAGCGTCGCCAGAAGGCCAGCAAGAGCTTCACCGTGCCGAAGCTGGAAAACTACGAGCGCCTGCTCAAGAGCAGTGGCGAGCGTTCGTATTCCACCACCATGGCCTTCGTGCAGACGTTGAACATCACCCTGCGTGACAAGGAACTGGGCCCGCACATCGTGCCGATCGTGGCCGACGAGGCGCGTACGTTCGGCATGGAAGGCCTGTTCCGGCAGATCGGCATCTACGCGCCGTTCGGCCAGAAGTACAAGCCGGTGGATGCGGACCAGCTGATGTTCTACCGCGAAGACCAGAGCGGCCAGGTGCTGCAGCAGGGCATCAGCGAGCCGGGCGCGATCTCTTCGTGGATGGCCGCCGGTACCAGCTATTCGGTGAGTAACGTGCCGATGCTGCCGTTCTACATCTACTACTCGATGTTCGGCTTCCAGCGCGTGGGCGACATCGCGTGGCAGGCGGCGGACATGCGCACGCGTGGCTTCCTGCTGGGCGGTACCGCAGGGCGCACCACGCTCAACGGTGAGGGCCTGCAGCACGAAGATGGCCACAGCCATCTGGCCGCCGGTGGCATTCCGAACGTGCGCAGCTATGACCCGACCTTCGGTTACGAGGTGACGGTGATCCTGCAGCACGGCACTAAGGCGATGATGGAAGATCAGATTGATGAGTACTACTACATCACCCTGATGAACGAAAACTACACCCATCCGGAAATGCCGGAAGGTGCGGCCGAAGGCATCGTCAAGGGCATGTACCTGCTCACCGACGCCGGCAAGCCGAAAAAGAACGAACTGCGCGTGCAGCTGATGGGTTCGGGCACGATCCTGCGCGAAGCCATTGCCGCGGCCGAGCTGCTGGACAAGGACTTCGGTGTGACGGCCGATATCTGGA
The DNA here is from genome assembly GCF_011761925.1 of Xanthomonas sp. 60. Taxonomy (NCBI): domain Bacteria; kingdom Pseudomonadati; phylum Pseudomonadota; class Gammaproteobacteria; order Lysobacterales; family Lysobacteraceae; genus Xanthomonas; species Xanthomonas sp. 60. The sequence continues at coordinate 59,176 of NZ_JAASQW010000001.1, forward strand.
GCTGCCCGAGCTTCAACGAACTGCGTCGCGATGGGTTCGATGCCGAGCGCTGGAACCGCATGCACCCGGAAGACACGCAGCGCACGCCGTACGTGACGCAGCTGCTGGAAGGCCGCCAGGGTCCGGTGATTGCCGCGACCGACTACGTGCGTGCGTATGCGGACCAGATTCGTGCGTTCGTGCCGGGGACGTTCACGGTGCTGGGTACGGATGGGTTCGGGCGTTCGGATACACGTGCGAACCTGCGCCGGTTCTTCGAGGTTGACCGGTACTACATCGCGCATGCGGCCATCGCGGCGCTGTCGAAGGAAGGCAAGATGACCGGGAAGGATGTGGCCCGGGCGATCAAGACGTACGGGATTGATGTTGAGAAGGCTAATCCTGTTGGGGTTTGACTTCGTCAATTAATTGACACGAAAGAGGCGGCCGAGAGGCCGCCTTTTTTTGTGCTTCTGACGAAAGCATAATCGCACCTGAAGACCCTCCGGCAACCGCTACACATGCCATCCATTTCAAGTCGATGGCCGGTGGCCTTACTGCAACCAACACATCTAACCATGGAAAGGAGTATAAGTGAGAATCGAAAGACTGGTGGCAAGGAATGTCCATAATCGATATAACTTCGATATTGAATTTAATTCAGACATGACGTTTCTAGTTGGTATCAACGGAAGTGGAAAGACCACCGCGCTGCGTCTGATGCAAGCTGTTCTCACGCTAGACTTATATACCTTGCTCTCAATCCGATTCTCTGAAATACGCGTGTCGGTGACGGATGATTCTGAGCTAAGTTCGGTTGGTGTAAAAAGTACTGGAAAGCATCTGTCGTTTCTAGTAAACGGGATGGACGTGCCGTTCAAGGCGTCCCAGCTTGATGACGACAAACTTAATATGTACTCAAAATCTGACCGAATAGAGGCGTACGTTGAAGATCAGCGAGTTGAGCTCGTACACGCCGTATCCACGATACATCCAAGATTTCTCAAGTCTAGGCGCCCTCTATTTCTCGGATTGGAAAGAAGGGCCAGTCGTTATGAGAATGAATCGTTCTACTACGAAGACGATGCTTCGCCGCGCTCATTTGCCATGAGAAAGCAGGTCCTGGGCAGGGGGGTTCAAGAGGGGCTTGATAGGTGTCAAGTGCTAGTAGAGCAAGCTTACAGAAAATATAGGAAGGTGAGCGACGGGGCGGGAGGTCGTCTCATCAATATCATCGTAGACTCCATGTTTGACTACATAGAATTTGATCCGGAATCTCTAGTTGGCAGGGCTCAGAGTGCAGCAGAATTTCAGGGGCTTCTTGACCGGCGTCGAGAAATAGAAGCCCTGGCCATGAATTTGGGTGGAAATCGCCTAGCTGAGCTTCAAATAAATAGGTTCTTTTCGAAGATTCAGGCAGTACTTGAGGAAAGCAACGCTGGGGTCAACATCGAGTGGTTGATGAATAAGTCTCAAATTCTTCGAATCCACAAGCTGCTTGCGGAAATGGATAAGCAGAAAAAACAGGCTGAGAGATTCTATGAGCCGGTGAAGAACTTCCTCGAAAGTATCAATGGGTTTCTGCGCGACTCAAGAAAGAGTGTTTCGGTAGATTCACTTGGGAAGTTGAAGGTGCTACAAGATGGCGCAGAAATATCACTTCCAAATATGTCTTCAGGTGAAAAGCAGCTTTTGATTCTTCTGGCTCACGCATGGTTTGCTCGGAGCGACAAAGGCGTCGTGATTGTAGACGAGCCGGAGATATCACTCCATCTACGATGGCAGGAGCGCCTTGTTGATGAAATTTCAAGAGGGTCGGGTAGTCAGATGATATTTGCCACCCATTCACCCGAAATTGTTGGTTTCCGAAAAGAAAAATGCGCGCTGGTGGGTTAAAATATGTCCACACACGATTATGGATTTCCGACAAGAAATGTTGCTGCCAGATATGCGGAGGCAATCTTTCATAGAAATTATAATGACGTCGATGTGTACATCGAAGATACAGCGGACGGTTATAGGAAAATTTTTTCAACCATGCTCGGAAGGGCGCTTTCTGATCAGAGGGTCTCTATCGACAGAGTATTCCCATTGGGCGGGAGGAGCGAGGTCATTGCGGCCGCAAACAAAGAAGCTTCCGCCGGATCTGCAGATTCAATCTTTATCGTTGATGGCGATCTCTACCTTCTGACTGGCGAAGAGCCGCCACCCGACAACGTATGCGTCTTGCCTGTTTATTGCATTGAAAACTTCTTGATTGATGAGCCGGCAATTCTTCAGATTATGTTTGAAGAATCTCCTGAACTTTCGCTGGAGGAAATACAGGATCTATATGGCTACGTTAATTGGAGGAACGAGTCAACCTCCGGGCTTGCTCTTCTATTTCACTGGTTTGCTGTTAGCCACCTTCTTCAGTCAGGACTTCCGACGGTATCTAGAGCATATAAAAGTGTATGCAAGAACCAAGCGGGTGATGTGGACTACGATAAGGTTAACTCAATAGCTTATGAGATCGAGGGTGCGCTTCGGCAGCGGTTTGGTGACACAATTGTGGACGAGGCGTGGGCCAAGATTTCTTCGTCAGTAGAGACGCGCATTTGCTTCATATCCAAGTACGTCTCCGCCAAGGACTTTACTTTGCCTCTCTTGATATGTCGCATGCGTAATGTAACAGGAAGTAAGTCAAGTAATTTAAATATAAAGGTTCGGCTATCGGGATTATGTTCCGTAGATGGCCTTAGAGCAATTTCAGATCGAGTTCGATCAATTCAGGCGGAGCGTTAGTGCGTCAATGCGAGTTTTACGTCCAGGCGCGATAAAAAGCCCACCGACTGCTGCCTTCGGAAATTACTAAAGCTTCTACGATTAGCCGCTCTCCTGATGTCGTCCCTCCTAGGTTGAGCGGCGTGAAAGTTTGGAGTCCTACCCTAACGGCAAGCCGATTGGACGTGAAAAAGCGCTTTTCAAAATAACTGGCCATTGGCTTCCTGGTCGGAGGCCAATTGGCATACTGATAGACAACCTACCATGCGGAAATGGCCTCAGGGAGGCTTCATGCTGTGTATGGAATAGTAACTTTGGTGGCATAGTAAGCTCTCCCGGCAGGCAGGCGCCCGATAACTAGACCTTTGTGAGATCGTTGCCGCCAGAGGGTCGCATGCGCAGATCAAGATCCACAGAGACGCAGATCATCATGATCGTCAATCAGGGCGGTGCAGGCTCGCGGTGAAGGGTCTACGTCGACAATCTGGTATCAGCACGGCGACCTACCAACGACTGACGCATCGGCCTGCGGCAAACGGTTCCGAATTTTTCAATGTAGTCGATGACTTAAGCCGCGAGGCGTTGCACATTGAGATGAATATCTCTCTAAACTACGGTAGTCTGGCGCGCACGTTTGAGTAGCTCAAACGTGATGACGGATTATCGCAGATTCTGCGGTCGGACAGCGGCCCTGAGGTCCTCGGCGAGGCGCTTACGCAGTCCGCCAAAATCAGCGCCATGGCGTTGCGATAGATCCAACCAAGTAAGCCCCAACCAGAACGCCTTCATCGAACGCTTTAACCGAATTTTCCGTGAAGAAGTGTTGGATCAATACCTCTTCGCACGCGTGGAGGACGTGCGTGAGGCTACGAATTGGTGGATGATCGATTACCGCTTTTCCTGTCTCTCTGCGCAATGGGGCTGGGAATACCCCAATAAGCAGAAGCTTGAGCCAAGTTCATTCTGAGCAAGCCAGTTCCACCCATCGCCAACTCGTTAGCTGGGCGCTCCGGTGTGGCGCCAATAGCTTTCAAAAGCTCCCCAGCAATGGCCCTGCCCAGTGGTGGCGGCACCGCGTTCCCAATTTGCCGCGCCCCGTGCCACTTGGTTTCGTGGAATCGGAACCAATCCGGAAACCCATGAAGGCGTGCCATCTCACGCACCGTAATGCAGCGATTCCACTTGTAATGAATCGGCCGGGGGCTGGTAAATGCGCCGCGTGCCGCATCCGTCCCCGCGCGTAACGTGTTGCTGACACCTTTCGGGGGCAGTTTAAGGAAACGGGAAATCGGCTCAACCTGCCCAGCCAAGGTGCTCGCGAACCTAGCACGAGAAAGCTCCGTGTGGTTAGAGCGCATGCTGGATGTAAGTAGCAGTGGATCCCACGCACGGCGGTAGCCAAACGCCCAGCCCTGTACGTCCTCGCAGCGCATCAGCGCGGAGTAACGCGTGCTCTTACCAAACTTCTTAACTCTGACCTCATCAGTAACATTTAGCGCAGGGAAGCTCTCGGCATCGGGCAGGTCGTCCAGTGCCTCTATACACGTAGGTGCATCGGGCAGCAACGAGCCTTTGAGCCCCGGCTTCGCCGTCACTGGATGAGGATAAGTGGGGATATTCAGGCCACGCTTGGCGCCCAGGAGAAAAAGCCGCTGCCTGTCCTGAGGTACACCATAGGAGTAGGCATTAAGTACCTTCCAGTCCTTAACAACGTCGTAACCGGATGCTTCAAATTCCTGAATGAGCTCCTCCAGGAACTTGCGATGCTTACCCAGCGTCAGACCCTTCACGTTCTCGAAGACGAAATAGTCCGCATCGAGTTCACGAACGATCCGTACGAAGTCTTTCACCAGCGAATTTCGCGGGTCATCAAGCGCACGACGGCCGATTAAGGAAAACCCCTGGCAAGGAGCTCCACCAAATACGACGTCGATCTTCCGTTGGCCCACCCCCGCGGCGACACGAATCTGATCGCCCGTGAGGTCGGTAACGGACCGCGGGACGACGGCGCAGTTGGGGAAGTTAAACGCATGCACTGCTGCATGCACTGGGTCGATCTCAACAGCGGCCACAACATCGAAGCCCGCTTGCTCAAAGCCTAGGCTAAGTCCGCCGGCCCCTGCGAAGAGGTCGATTCCGATAGGTCTGGTCATGGAGTAATTATAAGGCCCGCTAGGCTGAATGTCGATCGGAGAATGCGTCGAGATCCACTGGGCCGGTGCCCTCTCGCGCGCTCATCATGCGGCCAGTCAGTCTCATGGAAAGAGACCAGCAACCTTGGACGGGCCGGCACTACCGCGGGGCGCGGTCGTTGGCTGATATCATCGGGAATCGGGACATACGAAGTCAAAGGCTGCCGTCCGGTCGATTCCTTAAGACTCGGCTAACGCGTCTCGCTTCTTCGTCGAGGACCGCCTTGAGCTTCGTGTACGGGTGCTTAAGCCCAGAACAGGTAATTGAGAGCCGAGGATTGAAGCTAACATCCGCCAAGATAGGCGCAAGCGTCGGCAGTTGATCGGGCTTGGGTGTCAGGTGATGGTGCCCCGGGAGAGTGAGCCCAAGTAGCGCGGCAAGTTGGCGAACAAGCTATCGAGTGTTCTGAGCTAGAGATCTGCCGGAGCACGACAATGAAGAAACTTTTGCGAAGGACACAATGTGGAAAAGCCGCAGAAACCAAAAAAACTCAACCGCTATTCTGAGATCATTGGCGAGGTATTCCGAAAGAACTTTACCCCCGGTAGTGCCAGGGTGCCTTTTCAGCGGAATGAGTTCGAGCATGCGGCAGCAGAGCGAGGAATTCGGTTGCCGAAGAACCTTGGCGATACTATCTACTCGTTCAAATACCGCAACAGCTTGCCTGCGTCCATCACGGCGACGGCTCCGGAAGGTTTCGAGTGGGGCATTTATGGTGCAGGGCGTGCGAAGTACGAGTTTCGGTTAGAGCGCCCTCTTTTGATCGTCCCACGCGCAAATCAGTTGGTTGTCAAGATTCCAGATGCCACGCCCGAGATCATTGCGGCCCATGCGCTGGGCGATGAACAGGCGCTGCTGGCCAAGGTCCGCTACAACCGATTGATCGATATCTTCCTAGGCGTCACCGCATCGTCGTTGCAGAATCACCTGCGCACTACGGTGAAGGACATCGGACAGATTGAGATTGATGAGCTCTACGTCGGCCTGGATCGTAACGGTGCGCAGTATGTGGTTCCTGTGCAAGCAAAGGGTGGCAAGGACAAACATGGCCGGCAGCAGACGGAACAAGACATAGCCTGCTGCAAAGAGAAATTCCCTGCGCTGGTCTGCCGCCCTGTATCTGCGCAGTTCATTACCGCAAACAAGATTGCCATGTTCGAACTTGCCGTCCAGGACGATGAGATTCGTGTTGTGTCCGAAGAGCACTACGAGCTGGTGCCCTCATCATGCATTACTGCGAGTGATCTGGCTTTATACGCGGGGCGAAAGAGAGGCTAGCCAGTCATGTCATGACTCACCGGCTTCTGCTCAGGTCGGGCGGTTGATGTAGCCGGACAAGCCGCTCCCAGGGTCATCGTCTTGAGCCCCTGATGCGGGCGCTGTTGGTTAAAGAAGCCAACCCAGTTGCCAGTGATCCGCAGGGTATGGACTTGGCTCCCAAAGCGAAAGCGATGCACGCACCGGTCCTTGAGCATCCGGATGACACGCTCAACCATCCCGTACTGCTGCGAGCAGTGCGGCGTGATGAATTCCTGGTTCAGGCCGTAGCTGCGCACCAGGCACGTGTAGTCACGGCTGATGAAGCCCATACTGTTATCTGAGCGCAGCAGGAAACACTTTGGCACACGTCTCAGCGTGCAAAAGCGGGTGATTAAAGCCTGCTCCAGAGCGGCTGACGCAGTACTATACTCGCCGGTGCGTGACAGGTGCCAGCCCAGCAGCCGCCGCGTGCTGCAGTTTGCCAGGCTCAGCTAGCCGTCCTTGCCGCCCCGGACACGGCACAGGTCGGTAGCCCATCGTAGGTCGGCTCGTTTGGCATGACAGACCTTTGTTTCGACCTTGGGCCGTTGCCCACGTGCGCGTCTGCGCACCTGCCAGCCCTTGAGCTGGGGCCGGAGCTATGGTGGCCTTGCCTTGGAGGATCTCAAGCACCAGCGCCGACTTGCGCCGGGTCGTCAAACGCTTGGTCTCTTCCTCCATACTTCGCTCGTCGGTGTCTCCTCGGGACCGCATCTGTATCGGTTTCGACCGTGATCAAGGTGCGCATTACACGAGCAATAGCGCTCTCAGCCGCATTCAAGACGCTGTCTAAAGGTACATATTTGATGTGATCGGCTCCAGTACTGAGGTTAAGCTCAGACAGCCCGGCGGACCTCAGGTCATTGCTCTTTTTCAGCGCCCCTTCGGCACGTCTCCCCCAGAAGCCATTGCTCACAATCCGAGTGGTTAGGCCTTTCTCTGCGCAGGTTTTGAGTGCGGTAGGTAGATCGTCCCTCAAGAGTAGAGCCTCGCCCCCACTGAAGGTTGTGTGGCGAACCCTCGGGAGGAGCGAGTAACCTCGTCTATTTGTTCGAGGATGGAAGTCAGCGTCAAGCGCTGGCTCAAGCGATGACTGGAACTGAAGCAGCATTGCTCACATTGGGCACTGAACTTTTACGTAGGCAGGATCGTCAAGCTGGACGGCTGGATATCCAAAATGTTCTCGACTCAAGGCGGCTGAGCGTCAGGATCTTCCCGCACGTGCAAGAGAACTTTCATCTATCGCGCATTCGCGATAGAGAACGGACGCGCGCCTCGGTTCTAATTGATATGAACGCCAACGTCAGAGCTTCTGGTACTGGGCAGCAAAGTACCGCCAGCACTGGCTCCGTCGGCGGCGAACTCGTGTAGCGACGGAGTAGACGCCGGTTCATGCATGCGTTGTGGTGACCAATAGCGAAGTTCCGACCGGGCTGTCGAGGTCTGTCGGCCAGAGTGTCGTCGATGTCAGCCTTAATTTTTCCTTGTGGGAAAAAAAGGGATCTTCAGAAAGAGCCTCAGAGGACGGAAAGTGCGCTCTGGCGAAACGCTCCACCGCCTTGCGCTTTATCCCTAAGACGTCGACGCAGGAGAGACAGACGCCTCAAGCCGATGCCCTGCCAACAGCCGGCCGGCCACCAGCAGGCCCTCCACGAGGTGCTCGCCAATCATCGGCTCAGCCTCGGTCCCGCCGCGCTCCAACTGCACCGCGTGGAGCAGTTCCAGCACGGTGGACAACCCTTGGAAGCGTGCCGAGACCCAGCGATCCTTGTCCCGCTGCTGAAGCATCCAGGCGGCGGCGACAGACGCGCCGGACGGCGCTGGAGCGGTCGGGGGATCTTCGTTCGCGTACGGCGGTGCGCCCGTCTCCTTGCCGACCACGTAGAGATGAGGGGTGCTGCCGTACAAGGGTTGTTCAAGCAGCGATTCCAGCTTCTCAATGAAGTGCAGCGGCAGGGTCTTCATGGATTCGCCCAGCAGGGCGTACAGACGGGGAGAGCTACGGGGGAAATCACGCTTCGAGGGCCTCGCATAGCGGTGGGCCACCTGCGCCGAGGCGCGAGGTGGCGGGCGATGCGGGTTGGCATACCGGGCAAGGAAACGAACCGGCGGATCAGGGATCCCCTCACATCGCCCGCCATGTAATCGACGAGACGATGCATTCTCAGCCGTGCCCAAGGGGCAAAACAGAGTTCATAGTTTCCTTGCGACGGGATGCCAATCCCGGCCAGCACTCTTCGTTGCTTGGCCCGGACATGCTGCGTGCGATAAGTGCCCGTTGGCTATGAGGAAAAATGCAGGCGGCACCAAGTTGTGGGCATGGAACGTATCGCAATCACTGACCAAAGCGAAGAGGTCCCTATGCGCACCCCCCATCAGGCAGCGCGTCTAGTACGACACACACCGCAATCAACCCATCTGGAGCGGCTGGGACTGCATCGCGACCGTCTGTTGCTCAACCTGCACCGCCGCCACTTGCCTGGCCTGTTCCTCGGCCGCGGGGATTCGCGCCAGAGACACCTCCACTGGTGACTGGAGGGCGTCCGTCATGGTCATCGTCACCCGCTTGTGCGCGGGGTTGTCCAAAGCACCCTGCACAAGGAATACCTTCTCGCCCGCTGCGGCCGTGGCCGTCTGCGTGTTCAGCAGGACATGGTCAACGCGATCCAGCCCACTTTCCCTGGCGCGCACCAGCAGGCTGGCTGTCAGCCGTTCACTGGTTGCATCGAAACTTCGTCCATGCGCCGCATCCAATCCTCTGACCCCCTCGGCGATCTGCGTGTAGAGCGCGTAGCTCGGATCTCCCGCCTTCAAATCCGCCAATTGCCGTGGCGGCTCTCCCCTCTGCGGGATATCAAGCGCGGCGGTCTTCGGGCTTGCCATGATGGAGGTGTTGGGATCCTCGGCATGGAACTGCGTGGCTTTTGCCTGACGCTCCAACCGTAGCGCCCGTACGTCGTTCAACTCGGCCAGCTTCGCCGGATCACGCTCCTCCCTTGGGACGAAATACGGGTCTGTTGTATCCACTCTGTACCACTTCGATGCCTTCTCATCGTAGGCATGAAAGCGCATGACCGATCCGACGACGTTTGGATCTGTGTTCGATCGGTCGTAGATGGCCCCCGCTTCCAGAAGCGTCAGCTTGCCCAGGTAAGCCGCCGCTTCGGCCTTCGGCATGGCGCCAAGTGCTGCGCCGCTGGTGTCCCACACCCGCACCGCGCCGCCGAGCTCATTGTTGAGCATCGACCGCCAGACACGCTCACCTGCCTCATCGCCCTTGGCTTCGCGCACAGCTTCGAGTAGAAGGCGCGGCGTCCAGCAATTGGGGTCCAGCCCGTGGTCGAGGAAGGCTGCATCGTGTGCCTGCTGGACATCCTTGCCTGGTAGGTTGAGAGCGCGCTGTGGGTCACCGCTCTCCAACCACTGCACTCGTCGCTCCAGATCCCGAGAAAGCAACGTGCTCCCGAATTCGTCCCACTGTCTTTCAGACATATGACGATCAGGTAGGTGCTTGCCGCGTTCTGACTGATGAGACGCATAGTCCTGGGCGTAGTTGTTCGCAACGCGGCCAGGCAGGCTATCGTTCCTCACTACGCCCAGTGCGAGCAGGCCGTAGCCATCAGCGCCCGGCAGCTGGGCGAGGTAATTCCAGTAGAGCTCTCTGTTCCCCGTGTCTGCGTAATGCAAAAGGACTTTTACATCCTTCTCGGTCAATCCACTCATCGTCCTGCCCTCCTTGTGATCCGATCAGCGGACTCGGTACTCCGCCAGGACGTCGCGGACCGTTGATTCCATTCGCTTCCAATCACGTAAAACAACCCGGGGATACATCAATCGAATGGAAAGGCTGTCACTCAAGTCGAAGAAATAATGGGTGCAATGAGCAATACGATCGGTGCCAGAGGGAACGAGATCCTTCCCATCAGTTACCAGGCCGTCTGGGATACGGTCAGCGCTGTCACATTTGATGAGGGTATCAATGGAGCCTGATGCATTTCTTGCGACGTACCAATCCTCCGAGTTCAACTCAATGCCTCTATAGGGCGCACCGCTTTCACGCTCGAAGTCGGCACTGAACTGCGCGATCTTTGATTTGTCGATCAGGTAGGGCGTAAGGCCGAAAACCTCGTCGCTGGGTATCCGCTGATCAAGACGACGGATTGGATCCCGCCGATACACCGAATCTGCCGGGACGATAAAGTCAGTGGTCGTCATGCGCTCCATCAAATCCGCAATCGGCACCTTGTCCACATAGTCGATGGAAACGATCACTGATCGATACCGATAGACCGGCGACCGCAGTCGCCTCGCGCCCGGATCCCCAGGCTTCATCTCCGGCCAGATCAGCGTGATGCCCACGCCGCCATCAACGTAGGGGCCGATCTGGTCATCGTAGTAATTCGCGGGGAAGTTGAACCGGTGTGGCCCAAGCTTCGCCTCGACCGGCGCGGACGTGTAGGTATGGCCGTTGAACGTGGGGCCTTGAACGATATCCACCTTGCGCATTCCTCCTTGGGCATCTTTGCCTGACGGCGGCGGCTCCGCGCACGCGTTCAGGCTGCTCAAAAGCCCCACCGCGAGGGCGAGTCGGGCAGGGCGGTACGGCAGACGAAGCTTCACAGGCCATGCCCTCCATTGCAGTTGGGCGAACTATAGGCACAGGCGCGTCAAAAAATCGCTAAAGGAAGCCATATCCGTCCACACCCGGATGTTGGGCCAAATAATTCCTATAAAGCTCGCTGCTCGTTTATTCGCCTAATCCGTGAGGATGTCCATATCCTTCTGGATCAGTCCACTCATCGTCCTGTTCTCCGCGTAAGCCAATCATTGAACTTTGTACTTGGCTAGAACATTACGGACCGCTGATTCCATTTCTTTCCAATCTCGTAAAACAGCCCGCGGATAGGTCATCTCTACTGCAAGCCTGTCGTCTAGATCAACAAAATAATGAGTACAGCCAGCGAAACGCCCTTCGTCATTGGCCACTAATTCCTCTCCTTCGATGACCAACCCATCCGGGACACGGTCGGCGCTATCACATTTGATAAGGGTGGCAATGGAGCCTGACGCGTCTTTCGCGACGTACCAGTCCTCCGAGTTCAGCTCCACGCCTTTGTAGGGCGCGCCGCTTTTACGCTCGAAATCAGCACTGAACTGCGCGATCTTTGATTTGTCGATGAGGTAAGGCGTAAGGCCGAAGGTCTCATCGCCGCGGATCCGTTGATCAAGCCGCCGCATGGGGTCCCGCTGGTAGATCGAATCCGCGGGGTAGGTATGGTCGGTGCTCCCCAGACGCTCCAGCAAACCTGCGATCGGCGCTTTATTTACGTAGTCGACAGAAACGACCACGGAGCGGAACTGATAGACCGGCGACCGCAAACGCCTTGCCCCCGGATCCCCAGGCTTCATCTCAGGCCATATCAGCGTGATGCCCACGCCGCCATCGACGTAGGGCCCAATCTGGTCGTCGTAATAATTTGCCGGAAAGTTGAATTGGTGTGGCCCAAGCTTCGCCACGACCGGTGCGGTCGTGTAGGTATGGCCGTTGAACGTGGGGCCTTCGATGATGTCCACCTTGCGAGTTCCTCCTTGAGCGTCTTTCCCCGATGGCGCCGGCTCTGCGCACGCGCTCAGGCTGGTCAAAAGCCCCGCCACGAGAGCGAGTCGGGCAGGGCGGTACGGCAGACGAAGCTTCACAGGCCATGCCCTCCATTGCAGTTGGGCGAACTATAGGAACAGGCGCGTCAACAAATCGCTAAAGGAAGCCATATCCGTCCACACCCGGAAGCTGGGCCAAATAATTCCTATAAAGCTCGCTGCTCGTTTATTCGCCTAATCCGTGAGGACGTCCATATCCTTCTGGATCAGTCCACTCATCGTCCTGTTCTCCGCGTAAGCCAATCATTGAACTTTGTACTTGGCTAGAACATCGCGAACCGTTGATTCCATTCGCTTCCAATCACGTAAAACAACACGAGGATATATCATCCGTATATCAAGGCTATCGCTTAAGTCAACGAAAGTATGGGTGCAGTATGCGACTCGATGGCTGCCGTCCGAAATCAGCTCTTTACCCTCGATAACCAACCCGTCCGACACGCGATCAGCGCTGTCGCACTTGATGAACGTGTCGATCGCCTCCGTCGCCGATCTGGCGATATACCAATCTTCCGAGTTGAGCTCCGCTCCCCTATAGACCAGCCCGGTCTCTCTCTGGAAGTCTTCGGCGTACTTCGCAAGCTTGCTCTTGTCGATCAGATACGGCGTAAGGCCCATGGTTTCAGCGCCACGCAGACGTTGATCAAGCCTGTCCAAGGGATCCCGCTCATGGATGGTACCTTCGGGCCTAAGCACGTCGTTGCTCACGGATTTTTCCATCAAATCCGCGATCGGCACCTTGTCCACGTAGTCGATAGAAACGATCACCGAGCGATAGCGATAGACCGGTGACCGCAAGCGCCTCGCGCCCGGATCCCCCGGCTTCATCTCAGGCCAAATCAACGTGATGCCCACGCCGCCGCCAACGTGGGGGCCGATCTGGTCATCGTAGTAGTTGGCCGGAAAGTTGAACCGGTGTGGCCCAAGCTTCGCCTCGACTGGCGCGGTCGTGTAGGTATGGCCGTTGAACGTGGGGCCTTCGACGATGTCCACCTTGCGCGTTCCTCCCTGGCCGTCTTTGCCTGATGGCGGCGGCTCTGCGTACGCGCTCAGGCTGGTCAAAAGCCCCGACACGAGAGCGAGTCGGGCAGGGCGGAACACCGAACGAAGCTTCACAGGCCATGCCCTCCATTGCAGTTGCCAGACTATAGGCGCAGGCGCGTCGATAAATCGATAAGCACGCCCGCTGTCACCCCGCGTTCGGGCCGCGTCAGCTGTGCAGCATCAGCCCCGGCGGCGGCCACAACGCATCGGCCCGGTCCAGGTCGAAATCGGTGCCGAACGCCAGCGCCGCTTCCATCGGGGGCAGGCAGGCGTAGCGGCTGAGCAGACGCCGGTCCATGCCGGCGTCGCTGTGGTCGATGGCGAAGTAGCCAAGCAGGGCGGTGTCAAAATCCGCCAGCCAGAGTGTGTCGATGTACGTCATGGTCCGCTCCTCGTGAGGCGAAGAGGATGACCAGAAGGCGTCTCAGAAGCTGGGACTCACCGCACGATGGAACAGGGCGGCGCGGCGGCCTCAGGACGCTGGTGCAGAAGGGGCAGTGGCGTCAAGCCGATGGCCTGCCAGCAGGCGCCCGGTCACCAGCAGGCCCTCCACGAGGTGCTCGCCCAGCATCGGTTCGGCCTCGGATCCGCCACGCTCCAGCTGTACCGCATGGAGCAGTTCAAGCACGGTGGACAACCCCTGGAAGCGCGCGGAGACCCATCGGTCTTTGTCCCTCGCCTGGCGCATCCAGGCGGCGGCCGCAGAGATGCCGGAAGGCGCTGCAGCCGCTGATTCGTCGTGCTCCGGGTACGGCGGTGCGCCCGTCTCCTTGCCGACCACGTACAGATGAGGGGGGGTGCCGTACAAGGGTTCGTCGAGCAGCGATTCCAGCTTCTCGATGAAATGCAGCGGCAGGCTCTTCATGGACTCTCCCAGCAGGGCGTACAGGCGGGGAGAACTGTTTGGGAAATCACGCATCGGTGGCCTCGCATGGCGGTGGGCCACCTGCGCCGAGGCGCGAGGTGGCGGGCGATGCGGGTTGGCATACCGGTTCAAAGTGAGAAAAGCCGGCGGATCGGAATCCCCGCGCATCGCCCGCCGTTGAACCGGCGGGGCAATGCATTCTCCGCCGTGCCGAGGCGGCAAAGCAGAGCCAATTCACTTTGAATACGGGATGCCAATCCCGGCCAGCACTCTTCGTTGCTTGGCCCGGTCATCCTGCGTGGGATAAGTGCCCGTTGGCTATGAGGAAAACTGTAGCCGCTACCAGGTAACAGGTCTTGAGCGCGTGCCCCGTTCTCCCGATGCGCTGACAGGGGTCTGGATGCCACAGGTCCCAGCAGCGCGTTACCTGCGACACGCCCCCGTGTCGCTAGTGGCGCGGAGCCGAGCAAACGACATCCAGATCGCAGCCGCTCTGGGCTGCAATTGCCGCGACCGCACAGAGGTTCATTTGCACTAGCTGGGCGTCCTATGGCCTTTCCCCGCCGGCACGATCAATCTACTCAGGCCTATCCCGGTTCGACTCGCTGGATCCTCGATGCATACGAGAACCTTGAAGCTCATGGCCTGTCTGTTGGCCGCACTCACGCCGACGCTGGCCGCGTGTCGCGGCCCCGAAGCGGACCCTGCCGCCCACCTGTCGCCGGAGGCGCGTGCGCGCACTGTGCCGATCGTCAGGCCGCTCAAGCTGGTGCCGATGGAGACGCCGCTGGTTGTGGAGTTTGATGCCTTACCGCCTGGGCCGAATGCCAGCTCCACCCTATCCATTGGCATACGCGTCAGAGCTACTGGCACGCTCGATTCTGCGGGCGTCACTGACAGGATAAAGGATGCGGGTCTTCCGGTGCAGATTACTCTTATGCGTATCGAAGACTCTCGGGAGATTGCTGTACGGCTGATACGCGATGATCAATCGGCCGAAGATGGTCAACGGCTGGTGCCAGTGCCATCCAGCGGTATGGTGCCGGGCGCAGTCCGGGACACGGTCGACTCGACGTCACTGGGAGAGACTGGCGCTGCGCACCGTAGTGGAGCCCTCAGGTTCATGGCATTTGCGTGGGCCCCTGACCTCACGCCTGGTAGGTATCGACTCAGTTTCCGTCTGTTGGATCCGCCGAAGGAACTGGCACCTCTGAAGACAGAGCTACTGTTGGCCTACCAACGCAAGCCGAAGTAAGGAAAGCGTAATGCAGTCTAGATACACCGTCTCCATCTACGTTGCAGCGCCGGGTACACCGCTGGCCAATGGCACGACATCAGCTGCTGGTCATCTGTATTTCGAGATATCTCATGGTCAAGACAGAAACAGTTTTGGCTTCGCGCCGTCTGCGCATGGCTCTGTTACAGGGCCCGGTGAAGTTTCTAATGGTGACGTTCAAAACTACAGCGCACCCTTCTACCGCCGGACGATGGAAATCTCGAAGGCGCAGTACGAAAAGCTGAAAGACTTTGCGGAGAATCCCGAGAAGCATAACTTCGACATGAACTACAACGGCGCCACCAACAGCTGCATAGATTTCACGTGGGGCGCGTTGAACCACGCAGGGCTCCACGGCCGTCCCTTACCAATCATGGAGTTGAAGAACTTCGAGGGCAACCTCAAGCCGCTCGATAACGTCGGTCCTATCAGAAGTATTCAGGCCCCGTTTCCCAGCAGCAAGCTCAACAAAGAGCACTACAACGACATGCCGCCACGCAGCTTGAAGCAGTGGCTTATCAGCGATGCAGACCTGACACCGGACGACCGCACCCTGCTGACCTCCATCCGTGGTCATGTCGAAGAGTTGGACAAGCAGCACGGGCGGCAGCCCGACAACACCAGCGAGTGCGTGGCCGCAAGCCTGCTTTGCCGGGCAAAGGAAGGGGGCCTCAAAGCAGTGGATCATGTTGTGCTGAGCACCGAAACCGCTACGGCACCCGCCGGTCACCGTATCTTCGCGGTGGAGGGCGCACTGGCTGACCCGTGCCACAAACGCGTAGACATGCTGACTACTGACGCGGTGAATACACCGGTCCAGGAGTCGTTCGCGCGGGTTGAGCAGATGAATCAGGATCAGCATGCTGCCGCACAAGCGCAGATGCTCAATCAGGCGCAGGTGCAGGAACACTCGGTGGCCCTACAGGGCATGGCGTGAATGCGGGCGGGCATTCCGTCTGCCGCCTGGTTGACGCCCGCGTCAACCAGGCGCAACCCTCGGATCTTTTATTCACATGAAGACCCTGAAGCTGCTGGCCTGTCTCACGGCCGCACTCACCCTGACGCTGACCGCGTGTCGCGGGCCAGAAATGGACCCGGCCGCCAACCTGTCGCCGGAGGCGCGAGCGCGCACTGTGCCGATCGTCAGACCGTTCAAGCTGGTGCCGATGGAGAAGCCGCTGGTTGTGGAGTTTGACGCCCTACCGCCCGGGCCGAATGCGTCTTCCTGGCTTTCAATCGGCATCTGGGTGAAGGACTCCGACGGCCTTGAGGCGGTTCGCGCAATGGACATCATCGAACGCTCGGTTGTTGAGGCGGAGGTGCATCTCACGCGAGTCGATAACGGAGGGGAAGAGACCGTGACATTGCAGCGGCAGCGCTCCGTGCGCGCTCCGGGCGACTGGGTTGAAGCCGTAGGGAAGGATGGTCGCACCAATAAGATGGGCCCTTTCTCGGTCGACTCGACAGCACTCGTCGCAGTAGGTCTGATCCCGGAGACAGAGCAGATTCGCGCACTCGATTTTGCCTCGGCACTCAACTTAATGCCTGGAAGCTACCGTTTGAGCATACGCCTGATTGACCCACCCGCAGACCTATCAGCTTTCGACGTTGATCTTCTAGTGGCCTACAAGTCCCGCGCAAAGTAGGGCGAACCATGGAATATCGTTACACCGTAACCGTATGTGTTGCCGCACCCGGAGCTCCGTTGCCAGATGGTTCAACATCAGCTGCTGGCCATCTAAATTACCAGATATCAGGCGGAGAATATGAGAAGCGCTACGGATTGTCCCCCCGGGACCATGAGGTGGTTGTTGGACCGGGGCGGGTGAGGTCGGAAGACGCTCAGACGTACCAGAGCCCGTTGTATGGGCGAACAATGGACGTCGCTGAAGGTGAATGCAGCATGCTGAAAGAGTTCGATGAAGCACCGGGAAACTACAGCTTCAATCCGAACTACAACCGTTCAAAAAACAGCTGCTTGAGCAGATGAATGAGGCTCGGTACCCCGCCGCGCATGCGCACACGCTCAACCAAGCGCAGGTGCAGGTGCAGGCGCAGTCAGCTGCACCCGCATCTATCCGGGCGCGACCCTTGGATCCGTTACGCATATGAAGAACTCGAAGCTCCTGGCCTTTCTGACAGTCGCACTCACCCTGATGCTGACCGCATGTCGCGGCCCCGAAGCGGACCCTGCCGCCAACCTGTCGCCGGAGGCGCGTGCGCGCACTGTGCCGATCGTCAGGCCTTTCAAGCTGGTGCCGATGAAGGAGCCGCTGGTCGTGGAATTTGACGTGCCGGTCAATGGTCCTAATGCAGTTCCAACGTTGTCGCTGGATCTGTTCGTTAGTCGTTCGGCCGATCTGAGCGCAGCTGAGGCTGCCAATATCGTCGTAGATGCGGGTTTGCCTGCCCAGATCACGTTGCAGCGTATCGATGATGGAATCACAGTTCCTGTCCCCCTGATACGCCGTGCCTTCTTCGGTCACAGCGGATCAGCTCGCGTGCCTATCTCGATGGACAAAATGGTGCCGGGTGTCGTCCCAGACACCGTCGACTCTACAGCACTCATGGCCGCAGGTAGTGCGGGTGAGAATGACGAACGTCGCGAGTTGGCCTTTGCATGGGCAGAAGACATTTCCCCGGGCACCTACCGACTCAGCATCCAGCTGGTCGATGCCCAGGCGTCATTGAGCAAGGTCAACGCGGCGTTGTTGGTGGCCTTCGCCAAGAGATCCAAATAGAGAATGAAATGGAAAGAGATACAATAAGAGCGCCCATGTTTCGCTCATTCTTGAACTCAGCCGAAACCTACATGTGCATCCTATCGGTGAAGCGTTCGGCCATCTTGGTAGTTGCGCTTTGCTTGATGGCGGCATGTAGTGGCCCTGCAGAAGACAAGCAGAGAGCAATGACGCCGGACGTTCGCTACCGGACACTGCCCATCGTCCGACCGCTCAGGCTGGTTGCGATGGAGCAGCCGCTGCTGGTGGAGTTTGAGGCACCCAAGCCCTCGCCGAACGCAACACCTCAACTTGCCGTGACAGTGCGAGTAAGAGAAAGCGCAACGCGCAGCTCTGCAGAAGTGAGGGACCAGGTCACACGACTGGGCTTGGCAGCCGAGGTCCGCCTGATCCGACTCGATGAAGGCCGGGAGGTGCCTGTGCGATTGGCTCGGTTTGTTCCACGGCCAAACGCGGCAGCGACGGCGGTGGAGGTGGGTCCAGACGGCTTGGTGCCCGGCGCTGAACCCTACACCGTGGATATCAGCTCCTTGATCGATGCAGGCATCATCGAGGCCGGTGAGGGAGTTCGCACGTTGGCCTTTGCGTGGGCGCCCGATGCTCAGGCCGGAACGTATCGGCTTAGTTTGCGGTTGATCGATCCGCCTGCGGAGCTGGCTCATGTGCACGCCGATTTGTTGCTCGCCTACCAGTTCCGATACAAATGAAAACCGCATGGCCGTAGGGTCCGTGGATGAGAAACCTCACGCCGGTTCCAAGTTTGTGCTATGCCGAGCCCTTTGGAGTACACAAGCCATTTGAACACTGAGGTCCATGACCATTCTGCTCACCGCACCCTGGCTGGCGCTGACCGCATGTCGCGGGCTGAAGCGGAGTCGGCTGCAGACCTGTAGCGGGAGCCGCGTGCGCAGATTTCGACTAACGTCATGCGAGCGCTGTGGCAATAGCGATGGACGCCGCGGCCAGCCGACTCGATGCTGCCTTGGGGGAGCCGCCTGTGTACGCCATACAAAGAAGGAGGCAGATCACGGCGATCCGTGAAACGCTGGTCGCTGGTTGATAAGGACTCTTGACTCTGGCGGTACCACGGTTCTTCATGAGGACGTCCTTGAAGTGGTGCAAGCGGGGCTGCCCTGTGCATCAAAAGCTCAGGCGTATCACTTGATTTTCAGCCGCCGCGTAGACCCGGCTTCCAGGAATCGCTGATCGCGGAAAATAAGTCACTTTTCCAGTCCGCGGGTTGCTGATCCACCCGCACCCTGTGCCACCTTAGGCCGCAGCACGTCCGGCACTTCACTACACCTGAAGTGCCAGGCGTGGTGTTCATGATCTCCATATGCGACCCTTTCCAGCTCGTCCTGCGCTGGCCTCGACCAGCGGTTGGTTGAAACGCTCAACCAGTTTGCCGACATTGCGGCCATCCAGCCTGACACCATTGTAGAAATCGCCCCGACCGACCCGCTCTGCAAAATAGCTGCCGTGTGCGTAGCGGCTTGCTTTGTCCTTGCCGTCGACACAGCGGAAGGGGCGGTTGGAGAGCTCACTGTTGTACGAGCCCGAGAGCATCAACAGGTTGCCAAGCGAGCCGGCGATGCTTGCCGCCACCTGGTCCTTGTTGCGGCCCTTGATGCAGATGCTTTCACCCCAGATCGGGTCCGGCGTCTGCGGATAGATATGCTCAACGGAGTCGGACCAGTGAAACCTCTCCCATGGCTGGCGATCGGGTGAGCCGCGCTTGCCCCGAAGCCGGTCCTCCCATGCAAGCACCACCAGTTTTGCGAACGGCCAGCCGTAGAATCCCGCACCTCGTTTCTTGCTGAAACGATCATGGATGGCCGCCAGTACGTGGTCGGCACTGAAATAGCCGCGCCACGGAAACTCGGGTTGTCGTCCGGCAGCGCCGCGGCCAGTGTCTGGAAATGCTGCTTGGCGGCGGACAGGTTGCGCGCGTAGTAGGATCGCTCGCGGGCAACGGATGCCACGAACTCCTCCCTGCCGAGGGCATGCAGGTCGTAGCTGTTCTGCAGGATAGGATTTCCGCGGAAGGTGATGGGATACGCGTTGGCGCCCAGGGCTGCCAACAGCAGCGCGATCGTAACCATGCGCTGTTGGCCATCGATCAACTCGCAGGCCTCACCCACGGCGGCGTCAGTGACCATGATCGAGCCGGTGTAATGCTGTGCTGCGTTGCGGTGCACGACGCTGGTGAGATCCTCCCAGAGGGCGGTCCACTGCTCAAGCTGCCACGCGTAGCCACGCTGGAATTCCGGGATTACCAGAGGTGTACGTGAAGTGACCTGATCAACATTGAGTAAGTCAGCCTGGCTGAAGCCCATGGGCGTTCAATTCCTTTTCTGAGGCCGTTCCACGCAGCCGCGCGACGGGCCTGCCTGCAACGAAGCGGCGGAAACCGGACGCAGCACGAGGCAGCGCCCTTCGGAAGGGATCCTGAGACTCAGGACGGTGCGTCCGAGTGGGTAGCGCCGCCAGAGTCATCCGGCAGCGCTGTCTGCCAAGCTCAGGCCGCAGCCAGAACCTCGTCCACATCGGCGGCGGAGAAGCCCAGAAGGCCGGCCACGCGCTTGATGTAGAGCTTCTCGGTGATACGCACCGCGCCATCCTTCTTCGCGAATGCGACCATGGTCGAGAGCAGCGAGATCGCCGCTTCTGGATTTGCTGCAATCTCGTCCATCCCCTGCAGCGGCGACGACGGTCCATCAAAGGCCGAACGCAGGGTGGCGCGCTGCTCAGGCGTGCACTCGCTTCCCTCGAGATAGAGGTCCAGCGCTTCGCGCTCTTCCGAACTGAGCACCCCGTCGACCTTGGCCAGGTCGATCAGTACCTGAGCTTTGCCGTAGGCAATCGGGTTGGCGAATCCGGCGGAGACAGCATCCATATCGGCCACGTCCAGGGGCTCGATGAAATCCACATCCAGCGCTGCGGAGCCGTCCAGCTCGATCTCCTGCTGCATGATCTCCCTGGCCTTGGCACCGATCTGCTTGGTTACATAGCCGCTCCATGCCGCCATCGCCGCTGCGCCAACGCCCGGCAGCCACTTGGCCACGGCCGACTTGATGGCCGCCTGGGTGATTTTCCCCCCCAGCAGCACGATGAGCCGCTGGATGACACGCAGCGAGGCCCGCTTGACCAGGACTTTGCCGCCGTGGAAAACCAGCAGGCTGCCCGCGCTGCTGCCCATCGCGCTGATGAAGATGCCGAGCGCGAGCTCCTTGGTCATCACGTCTTTCTTGCCGTAGGCGGCGCCGATGTCGTAGATCAGGCCGATCTGGTTGCGGATGACAAGAATGAGCTCAGGCACCACCGCGAGCATGCCCCACGGGCCGGGGATCAGGCTGGCGCCGCCCGAAACCGCAGCGTTCTGCGCAACCGAAGCGCGGATCAACGAGCCGACTTCGCTCTCGCTGGGAATCTTCAGCGGGTTGTTGCGGTAATAGGCCTGCTTGGCGTTGTGCACGGACTCGAAGGCGTTTTCCAGGCCCTCCGTCAGCTTCTCCGTCATCTGCTCGGTCAGGCTCTTGCTCTTGTCTACGGTGTCGCTCATGTTCATTCCTTGATATGGACGGCGGTGAAGCGGGTAGTGATCATGTCCCGTGAATTGCGACGCTCGCAAGCAGGGAAATGCGACACGTTAGCGGCACGAGGTGGGCAATCTTTAATCGAGGGGTTTCCCATGGCCGCCTCCAGCCAGATGCTGAACCTGTCAGCTACCGCTTGCCGCCGTACAGCAGCAGTTGCATTACCGCTGCTAGCATTTCCCCCAATGCCTTCATCCGCTGCCCAGGCACGCCGCTCCAGCCGTGCCGCCAATTATGTCTACCCGGATCATCTGCGTGAGGTCGCCGAGCAGCTGCCGCGCACGCCCGGGGTCTATACCTTCCACGGTGCGCAGGGCGGTCTTCCGCTTTACATCGGCAAGAGCATCAACATCCGCACCCGCGTGATGGATCACCTGCGCACGCCGGAAGAAGCCTCGCTGCTGCGCCAGAGCCAGCAGATCACCTGCATTCCCATGGCCGGGGACCTTGGCGCGCGGCTGCTGGAAGCGCAGATGGTCAAGCGCCAGATGCCGCTCTACAACCGGCTGCTACGCAAGCTCCCACGGCAGTTCAGCCTGCGTCTGTACTGCGGCGAGATCTCGGTGGTGAACTCTTCCGATCACGATCTCACCAGCGCGCCGATGCTGTACGGCCTGTACTCCAGTGAGCGTTCGGCGAAGGAATCCCTGCGGCGCGTGGCCGATGACCATGCGCTGTGCTATTCGCTGCTGGGCCTTGAGCGCCTGCCGAAGGGGCGGCCGTGCTTCCGTTCGATGCTGCGCCAGTGCCTGGGCGCGTGCTGCGGGCGCGAGACGCTGGCCGAGCACGAGCTGCGCCTGCGTGGCGCGCTGGAGCGCCTGGAGGTGGCGGCATGGCCCTACGGTGGCCGCGTGGCGATCGAGGAGCAGGGTGAAGCCCTGCGCCAGTTCCATGTGCTGGACGGTTGGAGCTACCACGGCAGTGCGCCCACGCTGGCCAGGGCGCGGCGCATGAAAGCCGGCACCGAGGGCTTTGATCGTGATGCGTACAAGATCATCAAATACGTGCTGGACCGTGGCACGGCGAAGGTGCATTCACTGGAGTAAGGCACGCGCGGCACGCCGCCAGCGGCCCCATGAGTCGGAAGGTGCTGCTATCCTGTGCGACGACCCAGCCAGCCTCACCACGCGCTCCACGCCGTGGACGGCCGCTCCCGGTGCCTGGCACCGCACCGTGGCCGCGCAAGCAAGGACATCCTGACTTTCCTCTACAAGGACGCTCGCATGTTCATTGCCCCGGCTGTTCGCACGGCCCCGATTCTCCGCACCCGTCCCGCCCCGCGCGGCCTTCGCCTGTCCGCGCTGCTGTGCGGTCTCGCGTCTGCGCTGCTGGTTGTCAGCCCGGCCATCGCAGCCGATGCCGTGCAGCGCGCCGAAGTGGCAACCGGCCTGTATGAGCTGGCTTACAGCGCCAAGCAGGACAAGGTACTGGTGGCTTCGGCAGGCACCTTCGCCGAAACCTCCGAGGCGCCGCGGATCGTGTGGCTCGATGCCGATGACCTCGGCGTGGATGCCAGCGTGGTGCTGGAACGCAAGGCCTTCGGGCTGGTGCTGGACGATGCCAACGACCGGCTGTATGTCGGCAACACGGTGGACACTTCGGTGACCGTGGTCGACACCGCGGCCAAGCGCGTACTGGGCGTGGTGCAGCTGATGGAAAAGAAGACCGGTGCGGACGGCAAGGCGCGCTACACCCATGACCTGCGCGAACTGGTGGTGGATGCGCCGAACCATCGCCTGTACGTGACCGGCCACGCACAGGAGGGCAGCGTGTTGTTCGTGGTGGATACGCAGTCGCTGAAGCTGCTGGCCACCCTCGAGGGGCTGGGCAACGCCAAGGCGCCGGGACTGGCGCTGGATGCCGCCAACAAGCGCGTGTACACCAGCAACCTGCGGGGTGAGGTGGTGGTGATCGGCACGGACAGCGGCGAGGTAGAGCAGCGCTTTCCGATCACCGCCGAGCAGCCGATGAACATCGCGCTGGATCCGGACAGCAACCGCATGTTCGTCACCGACCAGGGGCTGGCGATGATCCGGCAGTACCAGGCAGGCAGCATCGAAGGCTTCGCTTCGAAGCATCCGGGGCAACGCGTGCTGGTGCTGGACCGTACCACCGGCAGGGAAATCGCGAGCATCTCCACCGATGCCGGTCCGCTGGCGGTGTTGCTGGACGCACCGCGCAAGCGGTTGTACGTGACCAACCGTGAGGCCGGCACGGTGACCGCGTATGACAGCCAGACCTACGCGCGGACCGGGCGCTGGGAGGTATCCGGGCACCCCAACAGCCTGGCCCTGGATGCGAAGGGCAACGTGCTGTACGTGAGCATCAAGAACGGCGAGGACGCCGCCAAGGACGCGAAGGAAAGCGTGGCACGCATCCAGCTGTGACGTGTTGCCGGGCCCTGCCCGGCAGCGCATGGGCAGCAGGCCGTCAGGTCACCCGCGTGGTGGGTTTGTACTCGCAGCGCGGGTAACCGGTGCAGCCGGCGAATTCACCGTAGCGGCCGGTCTTCGTCACGATCACGCCGGTATCGCAGGCGGGGCAGGGCTGCTCGCGCAGGGGCTCGCCGTCAAGGCGGGTGACCTCCACGGCCCCGGCGCGCACCAGCTCGGTGAGGAAGGCCGAGCGCTTGCCGCTCACGGTGAACATCGCCACCGAGCGCCGTGCACGCGTCAGCGCGACATAGAACAGCCGGCGTTCTTCGCCCAATGGGAAATCATCGCCATGGGGCATGGCCAGGCCCAGCACGGGATCATCCGCACGCAGGTTGGGGAAGCCGCGGTCCACCATGCCCGGCAGGATCACGTAGTCCGCTTCGGTGCCCTTGCTGCGGTGCGCGGTGATGAAGCTCACCTCCAGCGTGGCGCCGAAGCGTGCCTTCCAGTTGCCGGGCACCTGCGCGCGGTCCGCGTTGTAGCGGCCGACCACGAACACGCTGAGCTTGCCATCGCGCCCCGGTGGCACGGTACCGGTGAGCCGCTGCTCGTGGAGGTGCTGCAGGTACTGCGCGATGCCATCGCTGATCTGGTCGCGCGAGGCCACCTGGAACGCCTGCAGCACCGGCCCGTGCGCGGGCGTGCGCGAGTGCACCTGTTTGCGGAGCTGTGCCGGGTTGGCGCTGATGAAGCGGCTGGAGACATCGCACAGGGCCTGCGGGCAGCGGAAGGTCTGCTCCAGCCGCAGCACCTGGCCATGGCCGAACCACTCGCGGAAACCGGTCATCACCGAGACATCGGCACCGGCGAAGCGGTTGATCGACTGCCAGTCATCGCCGACGGCGAAGAAGTGCGTGCCAGGCGCCTGCACGAGGGCGCGGCACAAGCGCGCGCGGGCGCGCGAGGCATCCTGGAATTCATCGGCCATGACCAGCGTGTACGGCGAGGCATAGCGGCCCTGTTCGAGGTGTTCGGCGGCCTGGTTGAGCATGTCCTCGAAGTCGATGGCGCGCTCGGCGCGCAGTGCGTCGTCCCACGCTTCCAGCACCGGTGCCACGATCTGCAGGAAGCGGCGGTGGCGTTCCTTGAACTGGTCTTCGGGCAGGGCCCGCAGGCGCGCGGCGAGGTCGTCCAGGCTGAGGCAGTTGCTCTTGGCGTGGCTGATGAAGGTGCGCACCAGGCCGATGAGGTCGGCATCCGGCATGGGCTTCTGGCCGTCGTCCGGGATCTCGCGGTCCGGGTTCGGGTCCAGCACGATGCCGCGTGCCGAGAGCGCATCTTCCAGGTCATCGAAGGCCTCGCCGGTGCGCAGCCCATGCGAGGTGGTCTCCACCAGTGCGGTGCCGCGCCGGCGATGCTCCTCGCGCTTCCAGGCAATGCCCTCGGCGTAGCCTTCGAAGTGCGGCGGCGGGTTGCCCTGCGCATCGAGGGCGAGGTGTTCGTGGTACAGATCAGCCTGCGGGTAGAAGAAATCCGGACGGTACTGGCGGAAGGTGTCGGTGGCGGTGTCGAAGGCATAGCGCCGCTCGTACTGGTAGGCCACGCCGTTGTAGAACAGCCAGTCGGCGAGCACGCACTCTTCCATGCTGCGCACGCGCTCACCGTTGAGGGTGCGCAGGTAGGCGCTGCCTTCCTTGTCCCAGCCATCGGCCGCGCCCTCATGGCCCAGCGCGGGAAGATCGCGCCCGAACACCAGCCGGAACATGTCCCATTGCGCGCGGAAGGCGAACGAGCGGTCCTTGAGCCCATCCACCAGCTCGGCCAGCTTGCGGAAGCCGAGCGTGGCATCCACCGCCCAGTCCGGCACGTCGGGCTTGCGGCCGGTGGCCTTGCCGATGATGGCCAGGCCCAGCGCGTGGAAGGTGCGCGCCTGCACGCGCGAGCCGCCCAGGCCCACGCGCGCGAAGGCGGTGTCCGCGCGCTGCTGCAGCTCGGTTGCGGCTTCCTTGTTGAACGCCAGCAGGATGATGGCCTCCGGCTCGGCGATGCGGCGCTGCACGGCGTAGGCGGCCTTGGCGACCATCGTGGAGGTCTTGCCCGAACCGGCCGCGGCCACCACCTGCACGCGGTTGTCGAAGACGATCACCGCGCGGGACTGCTCTTCGCTCAGCGGGCGGCTTTCCACCCGCGCCAGCAGCGGCCGTGCGGCCTCCAGTTCAGCGGCGAGGATCCGCGCGTTGGCGGCCTCGCTGGCGGCGGCCCAGTCCTGCTCCCAGAGCTGGAGTTCGATCAGCGCCGCATCGCGGTCCTCGGCGGTGGCATGCACATCGGGGTCGAGGAACAACGTGCGCAGTGCCTTGCCGCGTGGACGCAGCACGGGGCGGCGTGCGAGCAGTGCCTGCAGGCAGTCATGGGCGATCCAGCGACGCTCGGCCTCGCGGCGGGTGAGCAGGTCTTCGGCCTCGCCGTTCCAGGCGCGCATGGCCGCGAGCGCGCGCTGGAAGGTGGGCACGCGATCGCGTGCCTCCCGCTGCTGCAGCAGGGCCTCGATGGCGCGGTGCAGCCGGCGCGCAGGGGCATTGGGCAGGCCGTGCAGTGCCAGCGCGGGGCCGTGGTCCGGCTGCAGGTGCAGGCGGGACCAAAGCAGGCCGGGACGGACGTGCAGCTCGCTGTCCGCGCCGGGCGTGAAGCGCTGCGTAGCGCCCGCCCTGTGCAGCTGGAGGCTCTCGTCTTCCAGCTGCAGGACCCAGGGTTCAGAACGGGTAAAAAGGCGACCCCAGCGCGAGGGCTTCCACAGCTGCGACATCAGCGATACGGTCCTGCCAGAACATGTGCGGCTATGATAGCGGTGGACCGCCGCTGCGCGTCCCACACGTGTAAGGCATGTCACGGCGCAGGGCCGATCCTTCACGCCGTTCGTAGGGAGCCGTCACTAGCGTAGAGGCTCCCCTTCCCCTCCCAGGAGTACCCATGACTGCTTCCAAGGTCCGTCTGCACGTTGAAGATTCCGGCGGCACCGGTCGGCCCGTGGTCCTCATCCACGGCTGGCCGTTGTCCGCTGCTTCGTGGAAGGCGCAGGTACCGGTGCTGCGCGATGCCGGCTACCGGGTGATCGCGTACGATCGCCGGGGCTTCGGCCGTTCCGACAAGCCGACGGACGGCTATGAGTACGATACGCTCGCCGCCGATCTGGCAGGCATCATCGATGAGCTAGACCTCAAGGATGTCAGCCTGGTGGGCTTCTCCATGGGTGGTGGCGAAGTGGCGCGTTACATCGCCACGTACGGGCAGGACAAGCTGCACAGCGTGGTGTTCGCTTCGGCGGTGCCGCCGTACCTGCTGAAGACCGACGACAACCCCGACGGTCCGCTCACCAAGGAAAAAGCAGATGAGATGGCTGCCGGCCTGGGCAAGGACCGTGAGGCCTTCTTCGAGAACTTCAGCAAGGAATTCTTCAGCGCCAATGGGCAGCTGAAGGTCACCGAGGCCCAGCGTCAGGACGCCATCGCGCTGGCGCACCAGTCCGATCAGACCGCTGCGCTCGGCTGCCAGAAAGCCTTCGGCACCACCGATTTCCGCGAAGACCTGAAGAAGATCACGGTGCCGACGCTGGTGATCCACGGCGACGCCGATGGGACTGTGCCGTTCGAAGGCTCAGGTGCACGTACGCACAAGGCCGTGGCCAACAGCGAGCTGGTGGTGCTGAAGGACGCGCCGCATGGCTGCAACGTCAGCAATGCGGATGAGTTCAATCTGGCGCTGCTCAATTTCCTCAAGAAGTAATTTCAGCAAGGTGCAGGTGTCGGCCGTGGCTGACACCTGTGCCGTGCGAGGACCCCATGCAGAAGACACGCACACCGCCGTGGAAAAAGCCCAATCCCAAGGGGCAGAAATCCCAGCCGCTCACGGCCGCCCAGAAGTCCGCGGCGAAAGACCGCGCCGAGGAGAACGGCCGGCCGTACCCCAACCTGGTGGATAACATGTGGGCGGCCAAGCACGCGCCGAGGTCGTGACGGAACAGCACCTGTAGCGGTGACCGTGCACCGGTCGCAGTCACCTGCCTGCCATGCGGCAGCACGGCACCTCCTGCGGCGTGTGCTGTCTGCGCGTGCACCGGATCGAGGAAGAACCCGCCGCTCCGACGCCGCCGATCCTAATGTGGCTCCGCTGGCTTTCATCCGGCAGCCCACGCTTCGATCCGGAGGTGTCCATGAAAACGTCTTTGCTGTCTCTTGCGTTGTTGTCCCTGGTCAGTGCGCCGGCGCTGGCACAGAGCGACGACCCCGCCGATGCCGGTGAGCTGCACAACACCTACCTGGCCTGTCTGCTCGATCACGGTGGGCCGTCGGCGGCAACAGCGCTCGCGGTGCTCGTGGATGGCTGCGGTTATCCCATCGAGACCTCGCGCGAGGAATTCATCCGCACGTTCCAGCCCACGCTTGAGGTCGATTACAGTCAGCCCCTGACCCGCCTCATGGCGGGCGAGCGCGAAGCCTACGGCGAGACCGCGTTCGCCTTCTTTGAGCGCATCGACGACGTCCTCGCCACCAGTACTGATTTCGACGAGGTGGATGCGCGCTTGGCGGCCTTGCAGAAAGAGGCCATGGAGACGCTGCCGGAGAAGACCGAGGCACGCGAACTGATCCTGCAATCGCTCACGCTGGGGCGCGGCTCGGCCGCGTTCTGGCACAAGGTCGAAGGGCGCCTGGACAGCCGCCAGGCCGTGCGCAGAGGATGGTTCGGCCGCCTGATGGCGGTTGTCGGCGCCGATCTGAAAAGCTATGTGAGCAGTTTCAGCATCGGTGCGGCGGCAGGGGCGTCCGCGGTGGCCGGCGTGAACCAGATCGGCGAAGCATCCGGCTGGTGGTGATCCGCGCTCAGCGCTTGATGGCAAGGACGCCGTCAAGCGCCAGGTCGGCCTTGAACCCTGCTTTTTCCAGCCGCCGGGCCACCTCACGCGGGACATCGCGGCCGCTGGTGAGCCGGTTCGGCGCACCGGTGTAATGGAACAGCCGCCCGCCCTTGCGCAGCACGCGTGCGAGGTGATCGTAGAACACCTGCGAATACAGTTCGCCGGCAATCCCGAAGCGCGGCGGGTCATGCAGGATGGCGTCGAAACTGTTGGCGGCGAGCGCCTCGATTTCCTGCGACACATCGCCCTGGGTCAGCTGCAGCCGACCGCCGGCGGAGGCCGCTTCCGGATCCGGGGACCAGGGATTGAGCGTGCGCAGCCACAGTACGTCCGGGTTCTTCTCGAACGAGCGCAGGTGGGCTACGCCGGCGTCCAGGCTGCAGGCGGCAAAGTACCCCAGCCCGCCACAGGTATCGAGCAGCTGCTTGCCGGCCGGGGCCACCAGTTCAACCTTGCGCCGTGCGTCCTCATATGGCGAGACCTTGGCCGAGGGCAACATTTTGATGCCGTCGATCTCGAAGGTGGGCGCGCCCCATTCGGTGGGCACCAGCTTGATCAGGGCCGTGCCGTAGCGCGAGATGGGCTCGAACGCCTCACCGTCCCAGTAATACAGCGTGCGGTCTTTCAGCTTCGGTGGGAACGCATGGTGCGTGCCGCCGAAGATGAAGCCCGTGCTGTCCAGGCGCACCGTGTCTTCGCTGCGCCCGAGATCCAGCGAGCCGGTCCATTCGGCCTGCCCGGCAGCGACTGCCCGCTGCAGCACGGCGAGGGTTTCGCGGGTGAGCAGGGGACCGGTGTAGTGGGGCACGGGCAGGACCAGAGGTGAGGGCAGCGCATGGTAACCGAGGTGCGATGCGGCTCAGGACCCGCAGGCCATTTTGAAGACCGGGCCTGCGCCGATCAGGACCAGCGCCATGTAATCACTGTTGCGGTCCTTGCCCTTCAGCGTGGCCCCGGGGGCGAAGTGGAAGATGCCGAAACCGCCACCTGGGCGTACCAGGGCGGACTGGATCTGTCCGGCGCCGCTGCCGAAGGCCTGGCTGATTTCCGCGCGCGTGGCCTTCTGCAGGGGCGACGGATCGGTCTCCCAGCCGTGCTCCCGGCTGAAGGCCACCAGGTACTGTCCACCGCTCTGTTCGATGCGGAACTCCGGCGCCTTGCGGGCGCTGGTGGCGAAGCAGCCGACCAGCGGATCGGCGCTGTAGGGCGCCTCGGGCGACTTGCCGCAGCCGGCGAGCAGCAGCGGAAGAAAGATAAGTGGTGTGCGCAATGCGGTGTGCATGGGATCCCCCCCCGGGTCGTGTCACCGCACTGTAGGCAGGGGCTGTGCAAGGCGCTGTGACCGCGCGGGAAAACGCTCAGGCGTGGCAGCGGCGGTGGCGGCGGCGGGCATTCCAGACATGGGTGGCCGCCAGCAGCAGGCTGCCAGCCACGGTGAGGGGCGTTTCGGCTTCGTGGCTCGGCCAGCCCAGCGCACCGGCCAGCAGCAGGCCCAGGCCGAGCGTGGCCGCTGCCCATGCGCCGGTGGGCAGGCGCTGCTGCTGGTGTGCGCGCCACAGCGCCACGGCGGTGATCGGCAGCGCAACGGCGACGAACAGCAGGTGCACCCATTCCGCTTCAGCCCATGCCCCGAACAGCGGCAGCGCGGCCGCCAGCAGCGGCAGCGCCAGGCAGTGCAGCAGGCACAGGCTGGACAGGGCGAGCGCACCGGCATCCAGCAGCGCAGCAGGAGAAGACTTCATCGAGGAACCCGCATCAATCGGTAGTGTTACAGAGTAACACCTCAAGCCTGAAGGGGACGTCACCGCTGCACGCATGTTTCCAGTTGCCATCCCGCCTGTCCTGCATGCAGCCGGTGCGAAGGTCCCAGGGCCTGCAGCAGGTGCGGGTCATGGCTGGTCATCACCAGTGTGCCGCGGTACTGACCGAGCAACGCCTCCAACGCCTCCCGCGCCGCCAGGTCCACGCCGTTGCCGGGCTCATCCAGCAGCAGCAGGCCGGGCGCGGGCTCGGCATGGAGCGCGCACGCCAGGGCGCCCTTCAGGCGTTCGCCGGCACTGAGCGTGCTCGCCGCGCGTTCGATGCGCGTGGCATCCAGGCCGAGCAGTGCCAGGTGGGTGCGCAGCACGCCCGCGTCGGTGGTGGGTGCGGCGGCCTGCAGCGCCTGCAGCACGGATGCCTCGCCGGGGAGCGCCAGCAGTTGCTGGTCGAGCAGGGCCACCGGCACGTTGACCCGCGCCGTGCCGGCCTGCGGCGGCAGCTGCCCGGCAAGCACCCGCAGCAACGTGGACTTGCCGCTGCCATTGGCCCCGGTGACGGCCAGCCGCTGGCCACGCAGCAGGGTCAGATGGAGGGGCGCCTGCAGCCCGTGCGGCAGCACCACCGCCCGCAATGCGGCGACCTGTCGCGGGCCCTGCGCCAGCGCGGGTGGCAACGCGGCCAGCTGGGGGGCGCTGGCGACGCCTGCCGCCGCCTGGCGCAGCTGTGCCGCCGTAGCGGCTACACGCTCGGCCTGCACGCTACGCAGGCGCCCGGCGGTGGCCTCGGCGCGGCCGGCCTGCAGGCCCTGCAGGATCGGGGCCTGGTTCGCATCGCGTGCGGCACGGGCGCCGCGCGCCTGTCGCTGCTGAAGACGCTGCACCTGCGCCTGCGCCTGCCGGCGTTGCTGGCGGTCGGCCTGCCGCGCGTGGTCCAGCCCGGCCTGCGCGGCGGCGTGGCGTGCCGCACGGGCCTGCACGAAGGCCGCATGGCCACCGCTGTAACGATGCAGACCCTCGGCATCCAGCTCGACGAGGGTGTGCACGCGTTCCAACAGCCGGCGGTCGTGGGTGATGACCAGCAGGCCACCGCGCCACTGCGCCAGCTGGTCCTGCAGCAGCCGGTGCTGCGCGTCATCAAGGTGGTTGCTGGGCTCGTCCAGCAGCAGCCAGTCGGCCGCGCTCGCCCACGCGCCGGAAAGCGCCACCTGCATGGCCTGCCCGCCGCTCAGGCGGCTGGCCGCATCGTGTGCCTGCAGGTGCGCGGGCAGCCCGGCCTCGCGCCAGTGGCGGGCCAGCCGCACGGGCAGATCCCAGTGGCCCTCGGCACGGGCGAAATCGCGCGGATCAACGCTGCCCTCGCCAATGCGCTGCAGCGCCGCCAGCACCGGGCCCACACCGGCCAGCTCGCCGAGCGTGCCCCCGGGCGTGCCGCTGAGCGCGCGTACCAGGTGCACCCTGCCGCCGCCCCCGCAGCGACCCTGCTGCGGCTGCAGGGTGCCGGCCAGCAGCTGGGCGAGCACGCTCTTGCCGACTCCGTTGGCGCCAACCAGTGCGGTGAGCCGGGGCTCGAAGGAAAAGGACAGATCGGAGAACAGCGTGCGGCCGTCGGCCAGCCGGTACGACACGCGGTCAAGGGTAAGCGGAAGCGCGGTCATGGAGACCTCCAGCAGATGCCATCAACTCCCCTGCGCACAGGGGCGGGAAGAATCAGGCCGTCGGGAAGACGGCGGCATCAGTGGCGCATCGGGACAGGCCTCCAGGTGAGGCGGCCAGTATAGCGGGCGTGGCTGAACCGTCCTGGCTCAGCCCGGCGGCGGTGGATCCTCGGCCGCGTGCCGCTCGTTCTGCATGTTTTCGCGCGCGGCGCCGTACTGCTGCTGGCGCTGGCGATGGAAGGCGACGAACGCCTCCGGTGCCAGCGCCTGCGAGAACAGCCAGCCCTGTCCGAACTCCACCTGCCGCGCGTGCAGGTAGGCCAGCTGTGCTTCGGTCTCCAGGCCCTCGGCCACCACGAACAGACCCAGCGTGCGGGCCATTTCGATGATGTGGTCGGTGACCGGACTGGTTGCGCTGTCCGTCCCGATGGCATCGATGAAGGATTTATCGATCTTCAACGCGTCCAGCGGCAGCTGCTGCAGGTACTGCAGGTTGGAATACCCCACGCCGAAGTCATCGATGGCCACGGCGTGCCCGGCATGCCGCGCGGCAGCGATCACCACGCGCGCGCGGTCGATATCCATGAAGCCGCGCTCGGTGGCTTCCAGCCAGATCTGCGGATGGTTGATTTGCGTGCCTTCCAGCTTGCGCCCGATCACCTTCAACGCGCGGCCGCTGATCATGTCACCGGGCGCGATGTTGATCGCGATGTGCACGCTGCGGTCACTGACCAGCAGCTCACGCATGTCCGTGATCACGCGGTCGATGACGGTGTCGGTGACCGCTTCGATGAGGCCGCCGTCTTCGGCGATGGGAATGAACACATCCGGCCGCACATTGCTGCCGTCGCGGCGCTGCCAGCGCACCAGCGCTTCGGCACCGACGCAGATGCCGGTGCTCAGTTCGATGATCGGCTGGTACACCACGTACAGTTCGTTGCGGCGGATCGCCTTGGCCAGCTCGCCGTGCAGCGAAAGGCGCCGACGCGAGAGCCAGGCGCCGCCCCCGGCGAACAGCACGGCGGCAAGCAGGCCGCCCGGCAGGAACAGCCAGATCTGCTCGACGAACGCCTTCTGCAGGCGGCTGCGCGGGGCGGTGGCCACGGCCAGCCATTCGTCGCTGCGCGCGGTGGCGAACAGCGTGTGCTGATCCATGCCATCGCGCGGATCGCGCAGCAGGGTGCCGAGCAGGGCGGGGTCGGGCATGGCCTGGTGGGCGACCAGGGCGCCGTCAGGCGTGGCGATGGCCACCCGGATGTCGTCCGGTCCGATGAGGTTGACGAAGTGCCCCGGATCCATCAGCACGTCGTGCGCGCCCAGGCGCATCGAGAGCATGCGCATGCCCCGCGTGGCCGCCGGCCTGACGTCCAGGCGCAGGGTAGCCCCGTCGGCGGTGGTGTAATCGGCCGTGCCCCACTGCACCGAGCCGTCCGCCGGCCCCCAGGAGGTGCATTGCATCCTGTCATCGACGAAATATCCGATCTGGTCGGCCGAGGGCGTTGCGAGCACCTGCGAACGCATCAGCTGGATGTGCGCCGGCGAGCACGCCGGGAGGGACGCGCGCTGCATGCGGCCCAGCGCATCGAGCGCCTTGCGGTAGGACTGGTCGGCCCGGCGCAGGGCCCGCTCGGCGACGTCCTTCACCTGCGCCTGCTCCACGTGCACGGCCTGGGTCCAGCTCAGCCAGGTCATCACCAGCAGGGGCACCAGGGCGCTGAGCAGCGCGGTGCCGGACATGATGAGCGGGACGCGGAAGCGTTTCATGGTCAGGGCACCCGGGTGGGAGGAGGGCTCTCGGCGCTGACCTGCGACGGTCGTCCTTGATGGCAAGCCTAACTGAACCGGGGCCCCGCGCGCTGTCCAGGGACGCTGCGGCCTTGCGGCTACTGGCCGTGCCGGGCATGGCGGACGTGGGCAGGAGCCGTCCGCGACATGTCCTTCACCGCCGTTTCGCAGGCCCGGCCGCACGCTCGCACGCCGTGGATGCCTCCCCTCCGATGATCCGTCTGCCTGGTGCCCTCTGTGCGGTGCTGCTTGCCCTGAGCACGGGGCCGGCCTCGGCGCGCACGGTCTACCGCTGCGTGCAGGGCAATACGGTGAGCCTGGCCACCGCGCCGGAACCGGGGTCGCGCTGCCACGCACGCGAAGTGGACGATGCCGCAGTGCAGACGCCGAACCTGTGGGGTGAGATGGGCGTGTTCAGTGGTGTCCTGTACGAGCGCGAGCAGGACGGGAAGCGGGTGTACTCCACGCGCAACCTGCCGGGCTCCACGGTGTTCCTGCGCTTCACCGCCAAGACGCCCGAAGGCGAGCCGGCGCATGAAGGGCTCGGCCGGGTCGGGGCGCCGCAGCTGCGCGCGCATGCCAAGGCGTTCCTCGCCACGGCCAAGGCCACCGGGGTGGAAGACGCCTGGCTGCGTGCGATCGCGCATGCAGAGAGTGGATTCGACGCCGCCGCACGCTCACCCAAGGGGGCGCAGGGCGTGATGCAGCTGATGCCGGACACGGCCAAGGCGTACGGCGTGGCCGATCCGTTCTCGCCCGAGCAGTCCATCGACGGCGGTGCGCGCTACATGCGCATGCTGCTGCGCCGGTACCACGGCGACCACGTGCTGGCAGCGGCCGCGTACAACGCGGGCATCGGCGCGGTGGCGCGCCATGGCGGCGTACCGCCGTACGCGGAGACGCTTGCGTACGTGGACAAAGTGATGGCCCTGCACGCGCGCTATCGGCAGGCGCTGGGGCCGCCCCGCGAAGTCCCGGCGAAATAGCCACAGGCTGCACACCTGCGCGATGCGCTTACACTCGGGATTCTTGTGAGGCGTGAGAGAGAGAGCAATGAAACGACTTGTGATGGGCGTGCTGGCCCTTTCGGTGTCCAGTGCCCTGATGGCGGCGACGCCGAAGTTCGACGGCGCGCGGATTTCCGCCGATGCGCGCGAGCTGGCCTCCGATGCCTACGAAGGCCGCTCCCCGGCCACCGCCGGTGAAGAGAAGACCGTGGCCTTCCTGTCCCGCCAGTTCGAAGCGGCCGGCGTGCAGCCGGGCGGCGACATGAAGGACGGCAAGCGGCTGTGGACGCAGGCGGTCCCGCTGCTCAAGGGTGACATCGTGGGCACGCCGCAGCTGGCACTGACCCGCAAGGGTGCGACGCAGCAGCTGCAGCAGGGCCAGCAGATCGCCGTGCGCGCGGCCATGAATGGTGCCAGCAACGTGGACATCAGCAAGGCACCGCTGGTGTTCGTGGGCTACGGGGTGAAGGCACCGGAACGCAACTGGGACGACTTCAAGGGCGTGGATCTGGAAGGCAAGATCGCCGTGGTGCTGATCAACGATCCCGACTTCGAAACCGGCAAGGGCGACTTCGACGGCAAGGGCATGACCTGGTACGGACGCTGGCCGTACAAGTACGAAGAAGGCGCGCGGCAGGGAGCGCTGGGCGTACTGATCGTGCATGAGACCGCACCGGCCTCCTACGGCTGGGCCACCGTCGCCGGCTCCAATACCAACACCATGTTCGACGTGGTGCGCGAGGATCCTTCGCAGACCCATCCCCTACTGGAAGGCTGGATCCAGCGCGACCTGGCCGTGGACCTGTTCCGTTCGGCCGGACTGGATTTCGAAGCACTCAAGCGCAAGGCACAGCAGCGTGACTTCACCCCGGTGGAGCTGACCGGGGCGAGCCTGGATGCGAAGTACGCGGTGAAGACCGAAGTGATCACCTCGCACAACGTGGTGGCGCGGCTGGAGGGCAGCGCCCATGCCGACGAGACGATCGTGTACAGCGCGCACTGGGACCACATCGGCGTAGGCGAGCCTGACGCCCACGGCGACCGCATCTTCAACGGCGCGCTGGACAACGCCAGTGGCACCGCCGCGCTGGTCGAGCTGGCCCGCGGCTTCGCCAAGGCCGGCACGCCCGACCGCTCGGTGGTATTCCTGGCGGTGACCGCCGAAGAGAAGGGGCTGCTGGGCTCGGAGTACTACGCCACGCACCCGCTGTACCCGCTGGAAAAGACCGTGGCGGTGATCAACATGGATGGCATGGCGCCGTTCGGTCCCTCGCGCGATTTCGGGATCTACGGTTCGGCGAAGTTCGAGCTGCTGGACCAGTTGAAGGACGTCGCCGCGCGCTGGGACACCCGCTACACGCCCGACCCCAAGCCGGAAGCGGGGTTGTTCTTCCGCTCCGATCATTTCCCGTTCGCCAAGCGCGGCGTGCCGGCGCTTTCGTGGTCGGCCGGCCAGGACTGGGTGGAGGGTGGCGTGGCGGCGGGCAAGCGCGCATCGGACGATTACACCGCCAAGCGCTATCACCAGCAGGGTGACCAATGGCAGTCGGACTGGACGTTCGCTGGCGCGGCGCGTGACCTGGAAGTGCTGTACACGCTCGGCCACGACCTGGCCAATTCGCGGGCGTGGCCGAACTGGGACCGTTCGGAATCGTTCCGGGCAGTGCGTGACCAGAGCGCGGACCAGCGCCGCTGATCCCTGCGACGTGGCAGGGGCCGGCCACGGGTCGGCCCCTGTGGGGTTTCATCGGCCGCCGGGCCGTTTCGTCGCAGGGGACTTGCGGCGCGGACGGGGCGGCCTATGCTCGGCGGATCCTTCTTCCGGGTACCGGCCGTGTTCGCCAGCCTCTCGCTGATCTTCCGCCATCTGCTTGCCTGGGCCGCTGCGATCTTTGTGCTGGGCGTGGTGTGGAGTGGCTTCTTCAACGGCATGGACGAAGGCCCGGGCTGGGTCTTCGGCCTGTTGGCGATGTTCCTCATGCTGTCCGCCCTGGGCAGTGCGATCACCCACCTGCGCCGCGTGCGGCTGCTCGCCGGGCGCCTGGACGGTGGCACGGTATCGAGCCGCCAGCGCCGCCAGATCGAGCTGCCGATGGACGCCGGGCCGGCGTTTGCGCTGGTGGAAGCGGCGATCGCCGGACTGCCGCGCGTGGAGGACATCGCAAGTGCGCCGGGTGGCCTGGAGGTCCGAGCCTTCGTGCGCCGCATGGATACGCGCAGCGGCCGCCAGCCCTCGCGCTGGAACCTGCCCGCGCAGCTGGCGATCACCCGCAACGCGGTGCAGGCCACGGTGACGCCGGGGCAGGGCACCTGCACGGTGACGCTGCTGTTCGAGCCCGATGCCGGCTGGTGGGCCGACCTGCTGGCGCTGGATGAAGGCAGCAATCATGAGAATGCAGAGACCCTGACCCGCGCGCTCACCCGTCGCGTGGCCGAGCAACGCCGCGATGAACAGGCGGCCGCCGAGCAGAGCCACGTGGAAAAGGAGCTTTCGGTGGCCCGCCTGAACCTGCTGCAGGCGCAGGTGGAACCGCATTTCCTCTACAACACGCTGGCCAACGCCCAGGTGCTCACGCGCACCGACGCGCCCCGTGCCGAACAGATGCTGGGCCACCTGATCCAGTACCTGCGCAGTTCGTTGCCCAGCGCGGACGAATCGCTGTCCACGCTGCGCGTGGAGCTGGAGCGCACGCGGGCCTATCTTGAAATCCTGCGCATCCGCATGGGCACGCGGCTGGCCGTGGACGTGCAGGTGCCGGATGCGCTGATGGCCCTGCAGCTGCCGGCGATGGCGCTGCAATCGCTGGTGGAGAACGCGATCAAGCACGGCCTGGAGCCCAAGCCGGGCGGGGGCACGATCTGGATCATCGCGCGGGCCTTCGATGACCATGCCACGGTGACCGTGGCCGATGATGGGCTGGGCTTCGGCAGCGGCACGTCGGGTACCGGCGTCGGGCTGAAGAACCTGCGCGAGCGCCTGCGCCTGGCCTGCGGGCCGCACGCGGGGGTGGCCATCGTGGCCAACTTCCCGAGCGGCGTGGCTGCGACCATCAGCCTGCCACCGGTGTGTGCCAGGGAGGCCGCACATGCCGCTTGATGCAGTGATTGCCGAGGACGAGGACCTGCTGCGCCAGGCGCTGGTGCAGCAGCTGGGCCGGCTGTGGCCGGAGCTGCGCATCGTGGCGGCGTGCGAGGATGGGGCGGCGGCGCTGGAGGCGCTGGCCGCGCATCAGCCGGCCATCGCATTGCTGGATATCCGCATGCCGGGCATCACCGGCATCGAGGTGGCGCGTGCATCGGCCACGATCAGTCCGCGTACGCAGGTGGTGTTCGTCACTGCCTACGACCAGTACGCCATCGATGCGTTTGAACAGGGGGCGATGGATTACCTGCTCAAGCCGGTGAGCGATGAACGGCTGCTCGCCACGCGCGAGCGCGTACTGAGCCGGCTGCCCGCTCCGCGCGCCGACGATGCCGTGCTTGAGCGCCTGCTGCAGCGGCTGGGCAGGGGCCCGGGCACCGCGGAGAAGCCGCCGCTGGCGTGGATCACCGCCAGCAGTGGCCGCGATACGCGGCTGATCATGCTCGAAGACGTGGCCTACTTCCGCGCGGACAACAAATACACCACGGTGGTCACCGCCGAGGGCGAATGCGTGCTGCGCACGCCGCTGCGGGAGCTGCTTGAAGCGCTGGATGCCACGCAGTTCCGGCAGGTGCATCGTTCGACCATCGTGAACATGAAAGCGGTGGCGGCGGTGAGCCGTGATGATACCGGCCGCGGTGTGCTGAGGCTGCGCCACCGCCCGGAAACCCTCACCGTCAGCCAGCCCTTCATGAGTTTGTTCCGCGGCATGTAAGCCGCGCACGTCGTTGACCGCACCCTGTGCAAAGGATTCGCCAATGCGTCATCTCACCATGATTCTCAGCTGCCTGCTTTCGCTGTTCGGCTGCCATGAGCCGTCGGCCCGTACATCGGTGACACGGGTGACCGAGCGGGGGGCGGACCAGCTCTTCAGCCGGATCACGGTGCGCGGCACCGGAACCACCTTTGAATGCATGCGCAGCGCGAGCGGCCGCTGCCATTACCAGGTGTTCCGGGAAACCTGTGCGGCCGGTGGCCTGCACTGTGAACGCAGCGAGGTGCAGCGGTTCCAGGTGCGGGCCGGCCAGCAGCGCGCGCGTGCGGACCTGCCGGAAGACAGTTCGAGCTGTGTCGCCGCGGCGGCAGACGGACAATGCCACCGCGGGTGAGGGCGGTGGCATCGTCGGCCGGATGGGCGCGGTGGCCGTGTCCCGGCGAGGCTAGAACGCGGGCTGCAGGGTCATGTCACGGTGGTTGCGGGTCTCACCCACATGGTTGAGGCGGCCGACCAGTTCGGAATGCTGCTTCATCCGTCCGATCTCGCTCATGATGCGGATGTCTTCGTGCCGCAGTTCGCGCTTGGCGGTCACGGCCTGCTTGTAGTCCAGGACCTCCGGATAATGCTCGGCCATGCCCAGGGCGTTGGCCACGCACTCCACGGTATCGGCCCGTGAGCTGATCCGCTCGCGGCTGTTGAATGCCTTCATCCAGCGCTCGAAACCGGCCTTCTGGTCGAACATGTTGGCCATGAACCAGATGACGAACAGAATCGATACCCAGGAACCGAACACGATGACCACCCGGGTAAAGGTGATGTGGAAGTCATCGCGCCACAGATAATTGGCGATCAGGCCCAGGATGAGCAGCGAAACGGACTGCCAGCCGATGATGGAGGCGATCAGCCACTGGGTCTTGGCCTTGCCAAGCAGCGTGACTTCCTCGCGGATCTGCTGCTCGCTCAGGTTGCGCCAGTGCGCGGCCTGTTTTTCGAAGGGACTGTGGTACAGCTCGTTGTCACGTAGCAGCAGTCCCAAACCTTTGAACAAAGCAATCATGGCTGGCTCCTTTGGGGAAC
The DNA here is from genome assembly GCF_011761925.1 of Xanthomonas sp. 60. Taxonomy (NCBI): domain Bacteria; kingdom Pseudomonadati; phylum Pseudomonadota; class Gammaproteobacteria; order Lysobacterales; family Lysobacteraceae; genus Xanthomonas; species Xanthomonas sp. 60. The sequence goes on from NZ_JAASQW010000001.1 coordinate 99,021, forward strand.
GTCGCGGCATCTGCATTGGGTCGCGGTACGGGTCCATTTCTAGCACTTCCGTAGGCCGGTGCAATGGCCGGGACGCAAGCGCCGTGCGGGTCGTCTGGCTGAATGCGTCGCGCCAAGGTCGATGTGGTGCGGCGCACAATGCCAAAAAGTGCCTGCGACAAGTTGTCGCAGGGGTTTGGCTGCTGCACCTGCACATGCACCTTGGTGTGAGCGCGCCTTCTCGCCCGCAGGTGTGTGGTTCAGCCAGAATCAAAGCTCCTGCGCGCAGAAACGACGTCCGATGCCCTCCTTGTTCAACCGCCTGTCCCGTCCGCTGACCTCCCCCGTGCGCCGCTGGGTGCTGGAGGCGTTCCCGCGTGGGCACAGCGGCATCAGCTACGACCTGCCGGCCGGTGACCCGGGCTGGTTCGGCCCGCAGAGCATGACCTGGCGCATACACGCCGAGCTGCCTTCGATGCTGGCCGGCGGCCTGTGCGCGTTGATGCTGCAGGCCTTGCACCCGCGTGCACTGGCAGGGGTGTATGACCATTCCAATTTCCGTGCCGACCTGGTGGGGCGGCTGCGGCGCACGACCGCCTTCGTGGCGGGCACCACCTACGCGGCCAGCGCCGAAGTGGATGCGCTGGTGGCGAAGGTGCGCCGCATCCACACGCACGTGCGCGGAGTGACGGCGGACGGCGTGCCCTACGCCGCGGATGATCCGGATCTTCTGACCTGGGTGCACGTGACCGAGGCGTACGCCTTCCTGCAGGGCTATCGCCGCTACGTGCGCGAGGTGCCGGCCGCGCTGGCGGACCAGTACTACGACGAATACCGGCGCGTGGCCGAGGCGTTGGGCGCGCGCGATGTGCCGTGCAGCGAAGCGGCGGTGGCGGCGTATTTCGCCGACCAGCGCGAGGGGCTGCGGATGGATGCGCGCTCGCACGAAGTGCTGGAGGTGCTGGCGGCGGTGCGGTTGCCGGTGCCTGCAGCGGGGCTCTCGCGCGATGTGTTTCTTGGCGCGGGCGCCGCCCTGCTGCCCCCTTGGGCGGCCACTCTGCTGCAACGCACGGCGGCACAGCAGCTGCAGGCACGCGCATCGATGCGGATGGTCCAGGGCCTGGCCCCCGTGTTCCGCCGCGCACTGCCCGATGGCGCGGCAAGCCGGGCGTGTGCCCGCATGGGCCTGCCCGTGGAGACCCTGCGGGCGTGGCCGGGCGAGGCCGCCTGAAGCCGGGCAGGACCCGGCTCCAGGCGAGGCCCGGCGTGCGCTGGGCTTACCAGACCTTTACGCGGGCTTCGGGTGCGAGATACAGCGCCTGCCCGGGCTGCACATCGAAGGCGGGGTACCACGCATCGAGGTTGCGCACCGTCAGCGCCCGGTACTGGCCCGGCGCATGCACGTCGGTCAGCAGCGAGTTGCGCAGCGCCTGCTCGCGGCTCTTGCTGCGCCATGCCTGGGCAAAGCCGAGGAAGAAGCGCTGGTCCGGCGTGAAGCCTTCGAGCGTCTCGCCCGGCGTGCCCTTGAGCGAGAGCCGGTAGGCATCGTGGGCGGTGGCCAGTCCGGCCACGTCGGCGATGTTCTCGCCCAGGCTCAGGCGCCCGTTGACCTTCGCGCCGGGGAACGGTTCGTACTGGCTGAACTGCGCGGCCAGCGCATCGCCGGCCGCGTTGAATTTCTGCAGGTCCTGCGGCGTCCACCAGTTGTGCAGCCGACCGGTGGCATCGAACAGCGCGCCGGCGTTGTCGAAGCCATGGCTGATTTCATGGCCGATCACCGCACCGATCGCACCGTAATTCACCGCATCGTCGGCAGCACCGTCGAAGAACGGCGGCTGCAGGATCGCGGCGGGGAAGACCAGGCGGTTTTCCAGCGGTACGTTCATCGCATTGACGGTCTGTGGCAACATGGACCACTCGCTGTGGTCCGGCGCCTTGCCGAGCTTGGCGATGTTGCGCTCATATTCGAACAGCGCCGCGCGCTGCGCATTGCCGAGTGGATCATCGCGCTTGATCTCCAGGCCGCTGTAATCGCGCCACGTCTCCGGATAACCCATGCTGACGGTCAGGCCGGCCACCTTGGCCTTGGCCTGGGCCTTGGTCTGCGGCGACATCCACTCCAGCGCATCGATGCGTGCGCCGAAGGCCGCGATGATGTTGCGCGCCATTTCGTCCGCGCGGGCCTTCGTGGCCGGACTGAAATGCTTTTCCACGTAGCGCTTGCCGACCGCTTCACCGATGGACTGGTTGGCATCGTCGACGGCGCGCTTCCAGCGCTCGCTCTGCTGCGGCGTGCCGCTCAGCGCCGTGCCGTGGAAGGCGAACCGTGCATCGGCGAACGCTTTGGGGAGATACGGTGCAGCGCGGTCCAGCGCGTGGAAGGTCATGTAGTCCTTCCAGGCATCCAGCGGCTCGGTGGCGACCAAGCGCGAGAGGCCGGCAACCGCCGTCGGCTGCCAGACGATGAAGTCCTGCTGCCCACCCAGCCGCGCGGCCTGCAGGAAGGCCTCCCAGTCCATGCCCGGGGCCTTGGCGTTGAAGTCCGCACGGGTCCAGGCGTTGGCGCCCTTGGTCACATCGTTGGTCTGTTCCTGGCTGACGTGCGCCTGCGCGATCTTCGTCTCCAGCGCGAGGATGCGCGCCGCCTTGCCGGCGGCATCGGCCACCCCGGCCAGCTGCAGCACCTTGCCGATGTATTCCTGGTACTGCTTGCGCAGCACGGCCATGCGGCCATCGCCCAGGTAGAAATCACGGTCCGGCATGCCCAGTCCGCCCTGCACGAGATAGGGCGCGGTGCGCTCGGGCTGCAGCAGGTCCACCGACACCCACAGGCCGAACAGGCGGTCGGTGTAGAAGTTGGTGGCATTCAGCAGGTCCACGTCGGCACGGATGTCCGCGCCCAGCGCCTTGGCCAGGCCGGCCTTGTCGGCGATGCCGGCAATGCCGTCCAGCTGCGGCTGCAGCGGCGCCAGCCCGCGCTGTTCGATGCCGGCTTCATCCATGTAGGCGGCGTAGTAGTCGCCCATCAGCTTGTCTTCGCCGCTGGCATCGGCGGCGTTGGCGGCGCCCTCCAGGAGGGCGCGCGTATCGGCCTGGGTCTTGTCGGCGATGAGGTTGAAGCTGCCGAAGCGCGAGCGGTCAGCCGGGATCTCGGTCGTCTTCATCCAGCCGCCATTGGCGTAGCCATAGAAATCCTCGCCCGGGACGATGCTGCGGTCCATGCCTTCGGCATCGAAACCGAAGCTGCCGAGCTGCGGGGTGGGCTTGGCGGGCGCCACGGGCGCGGCGGCCTGCGGGGCCTGCGCCGGCGCGGAATCACCGCAGGCGCTGAGGGAGAGGGAGAGGCAGGACAGCAGGGCCAGTGACAGGGCGGAGCGGCGCAGCGCGGGCATGGACATCTCGGGCGACGGGAAAGAACCAGTCTAATCCCCTGGCTGCGGGCCGGTTGCAACGGCAACCATACGGGCGGTCCGAAGCGGTGATGGGGGGGCGGCGCACACGGTGTGGCGGCGACGCTTCCTGTCGTCATGGGACTGATGCATTCTGGGGCCGGTGCCGGGCCCCCGCGGGTCTCGCCGGGGAATCGGCTGGCGGCAAGCGTCAAGAATCGCCTGCCGCGGCCGCTGTGATGTTGGATAAGAGGAAAACTTCCGCGCATGACTGCCCTCGCTCCACCACCGCCTGCGTTGCTGCAATGCTGACGCTGATGCGGGTGCTGGCCCGCCCACAACGCGCCCTGCTCTGGGGCGGCGTGCTGCTTGGGCTGCTGTTGGGCGCCGGGCTGGTGGCCCTGCTGGCCAACGACCTGGAGCGCCGCGAGGCCGCCGCACAGCGCCAGAGCCGCACCCTCGCGATGGGCAGCCAGCGGTTGCTGTGGCTGGAACTGCGCAATCTGGAACGTGCCATGCAGGGTATCGCGGCCGACGCCGCGCACCTCTACGCGAGCGTGCCCGGGCAGGCCGCGGCCATGCTGGACCAGAACATCGCCGGTGTGCTGCACCGGCATGCCGAGCTGGACAGCATCGTGGTGGTCGATGCCTTCGGCCGCGCGCTGACCAGCGGGGTCGGCGATCTGCAGCTGCCGCTATGGGTGGATGGCAAACGCCGCGGCAGCCAGAGCAGCCTGTACCTGGGGCCGCCGCAGCGCTTCGATGGCCTGAACTGGGTGGTGCCGCTGGCGCTGCGCCTGGACGACGAGCGCTGGCTGCTGGCACGACTGCATGCCAGCGAGATGCAGCGCATCATCAGTGGCCTGGACATCGGCAGCGAAGGCGTGGTGTCCATCACCGACGTGGACGGTCACGTGCTGGCGCGTGCGCCGGCCAGCGGCCAGGTGACGGGCAGGCGCTTCGATCTGCCCAACCGCGGCGCGCTCGGTGCCGATGGCGTGATCGCGCTGGGCGTGGAGACCAGCGCCATCGATGGCAGGACGCGCATCTCGGCGATGAGTACGCTCAGCCAGTACCCGCTGGCGGTGTACGCCGGACTGGGCCGCCGTGACGTGCTGGCGGCCTGGTGGCCCTATGTGCGCGGTGCGGTGGCCCTGCTGCTGCTGTATGGCGGACTGTTGGCCCTGGTGGTGTGGGGCGTCGGCCGCGCGGCGCGGCGCCAGCACCTGCTGACCGAGGAGCTGCGTGCCGGCCACGCCGAACTGCAGCTGGCCCACCAGGTGGGACGGGTGTGTACGTGGTACGTGGACGAGGATGCGTGCGCCCTGCACTGGTCGCCACTGGCACGCGAAATCCTCGGGCTGACCGTGGATACGCTGCCGCTTGCGCAGTTCTTCACCCGCGTGCACCACGACGATGTGGCGCGGTTGAAGCTGGCATTCGAGCGGGCGTTCGCCGGCGACGCGCCGCTGGATGAGATCTTCCGCATCGTGCTCGCACGCGACGACGTGCGCTGGGTGACCGCGCGTGGCCAGCGCGTGGCCCTGGCCGACCGCCAGCGGCGGATGATCGGTGCGCTCACCGACATCAGCGAGCGCTACACCGCGCGCGACCGCGTGGACCAGGCCGAGCGCCAGTTCCGCCTGCTGTTCGACCGCAACCCTGCGCCGTTCTGGGTCTTCGATCCGGACACCCTGCGGTTCATCGAGGTCAACCAGGCGGCCGTGGAGCAGTACGGGTACTCGCGCGAGGAGTTCCTCTCGATGAGCATCCTGGACATCCGCCCGCGCGAAGGCTGGGATGAGATCCGAAATGCGATCGCCGAGGCCCGCGCAGGCGAGAACCACGATGCCAAGATCCGCCTGCACCAGCGCAAGGATGGCAGCGTGTTCGAGGTGCGTGCGCACCTGGCCAGCCTGGATTTCGATGGCCGTACCGCCTGCCTGGTGCTGGCCGAGGACGTGAGCGAGCGGCTGGCCTACGAGCGCGATCTGGCCTTCCATGCCAGCCACCATCCGCAGACCGGGCTGCTCAACACGCGCGCGCTCTCCGAGGCGCTGGATGCGTGCGGCAGCGGCTATACCGTGGCCTATATCCAGCTGCGGGGCCTGCAGCTGGTGGCCGACGCGCTGGGCCGTGAGATCGGTGAGGCGGTCCTGCAGGCAATGGCCTCGCGCCTGGGCGGGCTGGGCGCACGCTATGGCTGGCTGGCCTTCCAGCCGGCTGAAGACTTCGTGTTCGCCTTCAGTGATGCGCATGATGCGCGCAGTGCGCTTGATGCCCTGGTGCAGATCGTGTCCGAGCCGGTGCGCGGGCAGGAGTCGCTGCACCAGTTCGAGCCACGCATCGGCGTGGCCACGCACGCCACCGATGATGGCCTTTCGGCCGAGCAGGTGATCGGCATGGCGGCGCAGGCCGCGCACAGTGCGCACGCCGAGGGCGAGGTGCTGGCCCGCTTCGATCCGAGCGTCAACGCGCGGCTGGCCGAGCGCCTGCGGCTTGCCGGCCGCATCCACAATGCGATCGACGCGGAGTTCGAGCTGTATTTCCAGCCCATCTGCCATGCCGCCGATGGCACCCCGGCCGCGCTGGAGGCGCTGCTGCGCTGGCCGCAGGCCGATGGCAGCTTCATTCCGCCGGGCGAGTTCATCCAGCTCTGCGAGGATACCGGGCTGATCCTGGCACTCGGGCGCTGGGTGATCCGCAGTGCGGCACAGGCACAGGCGCAGCTGGTGGCCGCCGGATGCGGGGACCTGCCGATCGCCGTCAATGTATCGGCGGTGCAGTTCTTCAACAGCGACCTGGTGGGCGAGTTCACCCGGGCCATCGAAGAGTTCGGACTGGCCCGCGGCGCGCTGCAGGTGGAGCTCACCGAGAGCAGCCTGATGCGCCGGCCGGCGCAGGCACTGCAGACCATGCAGCGACTGAAGGAGCAGGGCATCTGCGTGTCGCTGGATGACTTCGGTACGGGGTATTCCAGCATGTCCTACCTGCAGCACCTGCCGCTGGACATCCTCAAGATCGATCGCACGTTCGTGACCGACGTGGAAGTCAATCCACGCAATGCCTCCATCTGCCGCGCTCTGTTGTCGCTGGGCCACAGCATGGGCCTGACCATCATCGCCGAGGGCGTGGAAACGGCGGGGCAGCTGCAGTGGCTGGCCGCCCATGGCTGCGACCAGGTGCAGGGCTACCTGCTGGGTCGGCCGGCGCCGCTGGCGGACGTGCTGGGGATGCTGCAGGCCGAGGGGGTTGAAGGCTGAGCGGACGGTGCGTTCCGGCGCCGCGCTTGACGCTGCGGGGGGCCGCGCCGAGCATGGCACGGGATCGTTCCGCATGGATTTTCCGCCATGGCTGTCCTGCCCAGTCTCTTCATTTCGCACGGCTCGCCGATGACCGCGCTGCACCCCGGCGCGGTAGGCGAACGACTGGCGGCACTGGCGGCGACGCTGCCGCGGCCCCGCGCCATCGTGGTGCTGAGCGCACACTGGCTGACACCGCGCATCGAGGTGGGCGCGCACCCGCGACCGCCCACCGTGCACGATTTCGGTGGTTTTCCGCAGGCGTTGTACCAGCTGCAGTACCCCGCGCCGGGCGATCCCGCCCTGGCGGCGGAGGTGCAGGGGCGGCTGGCTGCGGCGGGCTTGCCGGCCACGCTGGATGCCACGCGCGGGCTTGACCACGGCGTGTGGGTGCCGCTGCGCTTCCTGTTTCCGGACGCCGCCATCCCCGTGGTGCCGTTGTCGATGCAGCCGCAGGCCGGGCCTGCGCACCAGTTCGCAGTGGGGCGCGCGCTGGCGCCGTTGCGCGCACAGGGCGTGCTGCTGGTGGGCTCGGGCAGCATCACCCACAACCTGCACGACCTGCGCACCTACCACGAGGGCAAGCAAGCACCGTACGTGCGCCCCTTCATCCAGTGGTTGGAACAGCGCCTGCTGGCCGATGATCTCGGTGCGCTGCTCGACTACCGCCGCCAGGCCCCACACGCCGAGCGTGCGCACCCCACCGATGAACACCTGCAGCCGCTGCATTTCGCGATGGGGGCGGCCGGGGGCTCCGCGCTGGGCGCCACGCGGATCGATGCGGGCATCGAGGCGGGCCTGCTGGCGATGGACATCTACCGGTTCGATGGCGCGCTGCCGGCCTGATGCCCGGACGCGTCCGAATGCGCTGCGGGTCGGCGATATGCTAGTTTTTGCGCTCTGGCGCCGGCCCCGACGGCCCTCCCGCGGCGCCACTCGCGGACGGATGCATGCACACGATTGAAGTAGTTCTGGCGATGCTGGTGGCGGTGGTCGCCAGTGGTTATCTGGTAAGAGTCCTGCCGTTTTCGCTGCCGTTGCCACTGGTGCAGATCGCGCTGGGGGCGGTGATCTCGGGCGTGTTCAACCGGGGCCATGATCTCGACCCGGACATGTTCTTCCTGCTGTTCCTGCCGCCTTTGCTGTTTCTTGATGGCTGGCGCATCCCCAAGCAGGGCCTGTTCCGCGACAAGGGCGCGATCCTTGAACTGGCGTTCGGGCTGGTGGTGTTCACCGTCATCGGTGCCGGCCTGCTGATCCACTGGATGATTCCCGCGATGCCGCTGGCCGTGGCCTTCGCGCTGGCGGCGATCATTTCGCCGACCGATCCGGTGGCGGTCGGCGCGATCGCTTCCAAGGCGCCGATCCCCAAGCGGCTGATGCATATCCTGGAAGGTGAGTCGCTGCTCAACGATGCCTCCGGCCTGGTCTGTTTCCGCTTCGCCGTGGCCGCGGTGATGACCGGCACGTTCTCGCTCGCCACCGCGTCGGTGACCTTCCTGTGGGTGGCGCTCGCCGGCCTGGCGGTCGGCGTGGCGGTCACCTTCGGGGTGTCCACGTTCCAGCGCTGGCTGTGGCGCCGTTTCGGCGAGGAGCCGGGCGCTGCGATGCTGGTCAACCTGCTCATTCCCTTCGCGGCCTACCTGCTGGCCGAAGAGATCGAGGCCTCGGGCATCCTGGCGGCCGTGGCGGCGGGCATCACCATGAGCTACGTGGAGATGAGCGGGCGGGTGTCCGGCAGCATGCGCGTGCAGCGTTCGGCAGTGTGGAACATGCTGCAGTTCACCTTCAACGGCATCATGTTCGTGCTGCTCGGCGAGCAGTTGCCCGGCATCGTCGAGCGCGCCGTGGCGACGATGGGCGAGAGCGGGCATCACAGCCCGTGGTGGCTGCTTGTCTACGTGCTGGTGATCAACCTGGTGCTGGTCGCGCTGCGCCTGCTGTGGGTGTGGCTGTCGCTGCGCTGGAACCTGCTGCGTGCGCGTCGGCGCGGCCAGAAGCACAATGAAGCGCCGGGCTGGCGCATCGTGGTGGCGACCTCGGTGGCGGGCGTACGCGGTTCGATCACGCTGGCCGGCGTGCTGACCCTGCCCCTGTTCCTGCCCAGTGGTGATCCGTTCCCGGCGCGTGACCTGGTGATCTTCCTTGCCGCTGCGGTGATCCTGTTCTCGCTGGTGACCGCGAGCGCGGCCCTGCCGCAGCTGCTCAAGGGACTGCAGTTGCCGGCCGACTCGGGCGAACGCAAGGAGGAGGACCTGGCCCGCAAACTGGCTTCGAAGGCGGCCCTTGCCGGGGTGGAGCGTACGCGCCAGCAGCTGGTGCAGAACCAGACCACGGAAAACGTGCAGCTCTACAACGATGCGGCCTCGCGCGTGAGCCTGCTGTACCAGCGGCACCTGGAGAAGGACAACGGCCCGGACGTGAACCCGGAAAAGGTGCGGCGCATGGAACGGGGCTACCGTCAGCTGCGCAGCGCGGGCCTGGTGGCCGAGCGCGAAGAACTGTTCCGGCTGACCCGGCGCGGGGTGATTTCCGATGAGATCTCACGCAAGCTGATCCGCAACCTGGACCTGCTGGAATCGCGCCAGCGCGAGTGAACGCACGGCGTGCCCGCTCCGGCCGGCACGCCTGCCACCTGTTGGATCAGGCGTTGCGCTGCTGCAGATCCAGGTAGTACACCTCCACGGTGCCCTTGATCTTCAGTGTCATCGGGTTGCCGCGACGGTCACGCGCCTTGCCGGCCTGCACGCGGATCCAGCCTTCGCTTACCGCATATTCTTCGACATCGGTGCGCTCGATGCCGTTGAAGCGCACGCCGACGCCGCGCTCCAGCGCCTGGGCGTCGTGGAAGGGGCTGTCGGGGTTGATGGCCAGGTGATCGGGAGGCGTCTCGCTCATTTCGTTGTTCACTTTGACGGCCACCACGGCCGGCTTCATGCCCACAGGATACCGTTCCCCGCGCGATCGCCCTACTGCCATGCAGCGGGCCGGCGGCCCGGCGCGTAGAATGCGTGCCCTTGCGCCAAGGATTCCGACCATGCCAGACAACAGCGATTATTTCGATTTCGAAGAGAGCGAGAACGATTTCGACGAAGCCGATTTCGAAGCGCGTATCTGGAACCTTCTGGTGCTGATCAACCCGGGCGACGAAGAACTGGCGCTGCAGCAGTTCAACCGCTGGCGCGAGCTGCTGGCCGAGCAGGGCGAGCCGCTGGAAGCTGAAAGTGACTGGCTGCCGCCGTTGCTGGCGGCGATCAACTGGCAGTCAGGCCTGGAGGTGGACCGCGACGATCTGGAGTCGCTGATGTCGGCGGTGAACGAGCTGTCGGCGCGCTTCAATCTGCAGGTGGATTGGGGTGGCGACCTGGACGATGAGGATTTCGCACGGGAGCTGGACGGTGTGCAGTTGATGTCCACGGCATTTGACCGCCTGCGCGAGCACAATTACACACTGTGGAGCGTGGATGCGGGCAGCGACGGGTTCACTGGATGGATGGCGCTCACGCGCGATGACGATGCGATGTTGGCGTTGTGCTCGCTGCTGAACGTGGAAGTGCGCCTGGGCAGCGATCCTTTCTGAGCGGCAGGGCAGGGGCTGTGCCCCCGCACCCGCCGCAACCGCTCGAGTGCCGGCGCCCGTGCACCCTGCGGCTGGGCGGCGCGTCGGCAGGCACCCTGCAGCTCAGGGACAGCGATATACGTTGCCGCTGAGGGTGACGTTGGTCTGCGCCTGGCTGCCCTGGCGGCCGGTGATGCCGGCGCGGTTGGTCAGCAGGTACACCACGTTGCCGCCTTTGGCCGCAGCCTGGTTCTTCAGGTCGTTGCGCGCACCCGATTCAAGATTCTTGTTGGACGTGTAGCTTCCGGTCAGGAAGTTGCCCTGGTTGCCGGTGATATCGCCCAGGAACTGGCAGCCCTTGGGCTCCTCGTGGGTCAGGCGAACGCCCGCGGCCTGATCGTGCAGCGGAATGGAGGCGCAGCCGGAGAGCATCAGGGTCGCGAAGGCCGCTGCGCCGGTTCTGTATTTCATGTTTTCACTCCAGTCTGATGGTATCGGCGCTCACGATACGGTGGGTTCCCGGAGGGATCTGCTGTCGATCAAGACGTTTGGTGACGTGATCTGTCGGAGGCGCGTCCACGTTCAGCCTCCAGCGGAACAGAATGGTCATGCTGAAGGGTGACAGGGGCGCCCGGACACGGCCGGCAGCAGCGACGGCGGCGGTTGTTCGCCACGCCAGGTCGCAGCCCGACCCGGCGCAGCGCTCGCGCACGCCAGCGACGAGGGGCTCAGCCGTCCGCCTCGTACTGTGACCGTGCATTGGCGATCACGGCCTTCAGCAGCGCGCGATCGGTATGCCGCGAGATAGCCCGTGCGCCCAGCGCGATGGCCTGCTCACGCAGTGGCGCGGGTACGTCGTAGTGCGCCCCGCTGGCCTTGTTCTGGAAGGCGCGCCGGGGAATGCCGAGCTGCGCCGCCATGGCGTGCAGCTCGGCCAGGGTGTCGGCCATCAGGTGCGCCCAGCGCTGTCCGCGCCAGGCCTGCACCGCATCGTCGATGTAGACCGCCACCGCGCCGGAGGCAGGCTCAGGCCTGCGGCTTGGCGTCGTCGGCAGGCGCCTGCGCTGCGTCCTGGTCCGCGTCGGCATCGGCGGCATCGCCCTGGGCCTGGCCTTCGCTGGCCCCGGAGGTGTCTTCGTCGGCGCCTTCGGCATCGACGTTGCGGAACTCCGCCGTCAGCGCTTCCAGGTAGTCATCGACGCTCTGGCCCTTCTCGGCGGCCACGGCTTCCACCAGGCCCTTCAGGCCCTCGGAATACTGCAGCTCGACCTTGCGGCCTTCCTGCTCCTGCACATTGGCCAGGTGCTTGAGCATGGCCAGCATCGGGATCGGGTTTTCCGCATTGCCCATCGTCTGCCCACCGATGGAGAGCAGCCACTGCCGACCCTGCAGGCCGATGGCCGCGATGACCTGGTCTTCTTCGTTGGTCAGCACGGCATGGTTCTGCACCTGCTGCGCATCGTTGAGGCGCATGAAGGGGCGCTGGCCCTGCTGTTTCTTGCGCTTGTCACGCTTGGCTTTGGACTGCTTGGACATCGTGGGAATCGCCTGCAAAAGGTTCAGGCGTCCATTGTAGGGGCTTGTGCACCGCCCCGCTTGAAGCCCGCCGGGCCGCGCGTCAAGGGGCGACCTCGGGCGCAGTGGCCGCCTGCACGTCTGGATCGACCGTGGCCGCGGACATGCCCACCGCAGGGCCGGCGCCCGCCAGCGAGGTGGCCTCGGCGTCCTTGGTCATCACCACGATGCTGATGCGGCGGTTGATCGGATTCTGCGGATTCTGCCTGTCAAACAGCACCGACGAGGACAGGCCGACCACACGGGTGACCTTGTCCTCCTGCAGCCCGCCGTCCACCAGTGCACGCCGCGCGGCATTGGCACGCTCCGCACTCAGCTCCCAGTTGCCGTAACCGCGGCTGGAGCTGTAGGCGGTGGTGTCGGTGTGGCCGGTCAGGCTGATGCGGTTCGGCACATGGTTCAGGTAGGACGCGAGCTCATGCAGGATGTCGCGCGTATACGGCTTGAGGCTGGCGCCGCCGAGGTCGAACATCGGGCGGTTCTGCTTGTCCACGATCTGGATGCGCAGGCCTTCCGGGGTCAGGTCGAGCAGCAGCTGGTCCTTGAACGGTTCCAGTGCCTGGCTCTTGCTGATCGCCTCCTGCAGTTCCTGCATCAATGATTCGAGCTGCTGCTTCTCGCGCTCGCGATGGGCCTGCTGGTCACGCTGCTCGACCTGCTGGGCAAGCGAGGATTTGCGGTTCTGGAACGGATCACTGCTGTCGCCGCGGCTCACATCGGTGGCGCCACCGAGCTTGATCATCGAGGTGCTGGCGCCGCCCGGTCCTGCCATGCCTGGCGCCGGCGTGCTGCTGGTGCCGCTCAGCGGACTCGGGTTGCGGAAGTATTCGGAGATCGCCGCGCGCTGCGGCTGGCTGGTGCTGGCCATCAGCCAGAGCACGAGGAAGAAGGCCATCATCGCGGTCACGAAGTCCGCGTAGGCGACCTTCCACGAGCCACCGTGGTGCGCGGCGTGGCCGCCCTTCTTGACCCGGCGGATGATGACGGTGGGCTTGGTCTCGGCCATGGCCTACTTCACCGTCTTGAGGTGCTGCTCGAACGCAGCGAAGGCCGGGCGCACGTCGGTGGGCAGCGTCTTGCGGGCGAACTCGAGCGCGATCTTCGGGTTATAGCCGCGCAGACAGGCCAGCAGGGCGGTCTTGACCGCTTCGTAGATGCGGCTGTCCTGCTCGGCACGCGCCTCGATGGCCGAGGCCAGCGGACCGACGAACCCGTAGCCCATCAGGATGCCGAGGAAGGTGCCCACCAGCGCGGCCGCCACGTGCCCGCCGACCTCCACGATGTCCCCGCCGATGGAGCCCATGGTGACCACGATGCCGAGCACGGCTGCCACGATGCCGAAGCCGGGGAGGCCGTCGGCGACGCGGTTGATGACCTGCGAAGGCGCCAGTGCTTCGGCGTGGTGCTTGTCCAGTTCGAGCTCGAGCAGCGGTTCCAGCTCGTGCGGTTCGATGTTGCTGCCGATCATCAGGCGCAGGCAGTCGGTGATGAAATCCACCAGGTGGTGGTCGGCCTGCACTTTCGGATAATTGGCGAAGATCGGGCTGTCCGCCGGCCGCTCCACATGCTCTTCCAACGACATGAAGCCCTCGCGCCGGGCCTTGTTGAGCAGTTCATAGACCAGGCTCAGGACGTCGATGTAGTCCTGTTGCTTGTATTGCGGCCCCTTGAACACCCCGAGGGTGGCGCGCAGCGTGTCCTTGACCACCTTCAGCGGCGTGCCGACCAGGAAGGCACCCAGCGCCGCGCCGCCGATGATCACCACCTCATACGGCTGCCACAGCACGCCAAGCTTGCCGTGGGCACCGAGATAACCGCCGATGACGCTGGCGATGACGACGAGGAAACCGATGATGATGAGCATGGCGTGACGCAGGGCGAGGGGGTATCACCGTTGTCGGCCGGCTCGTCGGTTTTCTGAAGGGGCGATTGTGTGACGTCCGTCGGCCCGGGCGGCGCTACGGGACGGCGCGCGGGCTCAGCGCGCCGGCTCGGCCTCCGCGCCACCACGGCCCAGCGGGTCGGCATAGGGGGTGCCCAGCGGGGTGAAGGAAAGTGAGACGGAGTTCAGGCAGTGGCGCTCGAACGTGGGCGGCGGACCGTCCGGGAACACGTGCCCCAGATGGCTGCCACACCGCGCGCAGGTGATCTCCGTGCGTACCATGCCGTGGCTGGTATCGCGGATTTCGGTCACGTGGCCCGGCGCGAACGGGGCGAAGAAGCTCGGCCAGCCGGTACCGGAGTCGAACTTGGTGCCCGAGCGATACAGCGGCAGCGCGCACAGCCGGCAGCAGTAGACACCGTCCTGCTTGTTGTCCAGGAACACGCCGCAGAAGGGGGCCTCGGTGCCGTGGGCGAGCAGGACGCGGGCTTCGTCGGGGCTGAGCTGGGCCGCAAGGGTCTGGCGCTGCGCGTCGGAGGGTGGGGTGAGGTCGAAGTCACTCATGCGGATTCTCCGTGGGGGTGCTCTATAGATGGGGATGCGCCGGGATCAGGCAAGCCGGTGCGGCGTTCATGGCCGGCACACGGGCGCAGGGCCAAGCTGGGGCAAATCGTCCGCTGGAGCGTGCCATGAAACGTTCGTCGCTGCTGTTCGGGGCCCTTCTGCTGCCCACCCTCGCGCTGGCCCAGGTGGCGGCGCCTGCCAGCCCGACCACCACGCGCGGCGCCACCACGGTCTCTCCGCCGCCGCCCGTGCAGCCCGTACGGCCCGTGCAGCCCGCGCGGCCGGCACCACCGGCCGTGCCCGCGCCCATGCAGGGCCCACGCCCGGTGCCCTCCCCGCCGGCCGGGCCGATCAGCAGCACGGGCCCGGCGCAGGCGCTGCCGGCACCGCGCACCACGGCGCCGGCCAAGGTCTACGACCGGGAAGGCCGCATCATTCCAGGCGTGCAGCAGGCCGGTCCCAACCGCGTATTCGATTCGCGCACCGGCCGGTATCACGACAGCGTGCCGCAGGGCGCGGACTCGCGCATCGATCCCTGAGCCGCGCCGATGCTCCGAGCGGCCGCGCCAGCAGGATCCTGGGGACGGCGTGGGCGACGGTCAGTCGGCGATCGGCAGTGCCCAGGTCTCCTTGACCTCTTCCATCACGATATAGCTTTTGGATTCCCGCACGTGCGGCAGGGTGAGCAGGGTGCTGCCGAGGAGCTTGCGGTAGGAGGCCATCTCGCTGATGCGCGCCTTGAGCAGGTAATCGAAATCGCCTGAGACGAGATGGCATTCCAGCACGTTGGGCAGCTTCAGGGCCGCGCGCCGGAACTCTTCGAAGATGTCGCCGGACTTGTACGCCAGGCTGATCTCCACGAAGACCAGCAGGCTGGCCTTGAGCGCTGTCGGGTCCAGGTGCGCGTGGTAACCGGTGATGATGCCTTCACGCTCCAGCCGCCTGACGCGTTCGGTGCACGGCGTTGTGGACAGGCCCACCCGCTCGCCCAGTTCGGTGAAGGAGATGCGTCCTTCCGCCTGCAGGAGGCGCAGGATTTTCCGGTCGATCTTGTCGAGTTCGCGGCTGCGGGCGGCCATGGCCTCACCTGTCTATGGACGTTCGTGGTGGAATATCCTGAGCCTTCATCGAAAATCCCGCAAATCCACTGGATTGAGCTCTCTATACTCCTACGTATAGGGTCCCGGCGCGCCTCTGTGCAGGGAATGATCGTGTTGGAGACTTGCATGCGCGTTCTGGTTCTCGGCAGCGGCGTCATCGGCACCACCAGTGCCTGGTACCTCCGCCAGGCGGGGTTTGAGGTCACCGTGGTGGACCGTCAGCCCGGCCCGGCGCTGGAGACGAGTTTCGCCAATGCCGGGCAGCTCTCGTTCGGCTACACCTCGCCGTGGGCCGCGCCCGGCGTGCCGAAGAAGGCCATCGGCTGGCTGTTTGAAAAGCATGCGCCGCTGGCGATCCGCCCGGGCATGGACCTGGCCCAGTACCGCTGGCTGTGGCAGATGCTGCGCAACTGCACGCAGGCGCATTACGCGGTGAACAAGGGCCGCATGGTGCGCCTGTCCGAGTACAGCCGCGACTGCCTCAACCAGTTGCGCGGGGAAACCGGGCTGGATTACGAAGGCCGTGAACTGGGCACCACGCAGCTGTTCCGCACCCAGCAGCAGCTCGATGCGTCCGCGCAGGACATCGAGGTGCTGGCCCGTTACGGCGTGCCGTACGAGGTGCTGGACCGGGCCGGCATCCACGCCGCCGAACCGGCCCTGGCGCACGTGGACGGGCTGGTCGGGGCGCTGCGGCTGCCGCGCGACCAGACCGGTGACTGCCAGCTGTTCACCCGGCGCCTGGCGGCGATGGCCGAAGCGGCGGGCGTGGAATTCCGCTACGACGTGGACATCGCGGGTGTGGAGCGCGACGGTGACCGCATCACCGGTGTGCGCGTGGATGGCCGTCTGGAGACCGCTGACCAGTACGTGGTGGCGCTCGGCAGCTACTCGCCCGCGCTGGTCGCGCCGCTCGGGCTGCAGCTGCCGGTATATCCGCTCAAGGGGTATTCGCTGACCCTGCCGATCACTGATCCGGCGATGGCTCCGGTTTCCACCATTCTCGATGAAAGCTACAAGGTGGCCGTCACCCGCTTCGACAACCGCATCCGGGTGGGCGGCATGGCCGAGGTGGCCGGTTTCGATCTCTCGCTGTCGCCCCGACGCCGCGAGACGCTGGAGCGGGTGGTGCGTGACCTGTATCCAAAGGGAGGCGACCTCTCCCGTGCGGAATTCTGGACCGGGCTGCGGCCGGCAACGCCGGACGGCACCCCGGTGATTGGCGCCACGCCGCTGCGCAACCTGTTCCTCAACACCGGCCATGGCACGCTCGGCTGGACGATGGCCTGTGGTTCGGGCCGCTACCTGGCCGACCTGATGAGCGGGCGCACGCCTGAAATCAGCACCGAAGGCCTGGACATCTTCCGCTATGGCAGCCGCGCGGCCGGTGCGCATGCAGGAGGCCGCTGATGCGTCCTGCACGTGCGGTGATCGATCTGGACGCCCTGCGCGCCAATTACCAGCTGGCCCGCGAGCTTGGCGGCGGCAAGGCGCTGGCGGTGGTCAAGGCCGATGCCTATGGGCACGGCGCGGTGCGCTGCGCACAGGCGCTGGAGGCACAGGCCGATGGCTTCGGGGTGGCCACGATCGAGGAAGCCCTGGAGCTGCGCGCGGCCGGCATCGCCGCCCCGATCCTGCTGCTCGAAGGGTTTTTCGAGGCCAGCGAGCTACCACTCATCGCCGCGCACGGGCTGTGGACCGCCGTGGCCTCGCCCTGGCAGGTGGAGGCGCTGGCCGCCTTCGACAGCCCGGTTGCGCTGACCGTATGGCTGAAGCTGGACAGCGGCATGCATCGGCTGGGACTGGACGTGGCGGGGTTCCGCGCAGCGCATGCACGCCTGCGCGTGTTGCCGCAGGTGGGGGAGATCGTGCTGATGACCCACCTGGCGCGCGCCGACGAGCTGGACAATGCCCGCACGCTGGAGCAGGCCGCTACCTTCGCCAGCGCGATCGATGGGCTGCAGGGCCAGACCAGCGTCTGCAACTCACCGGCGCTGCTCGGCTGGCCCGGGGTGCGCAGCGACTGGGTGCGCCCGGGGCTGATGCTGTACGGCGGCAATCCGTTGCCGGCTGGCACGGCGCTGACCTCACGCCTGCGGCCGGTGATGAACATGCGTTCGCGGGTGATCGCCGAGCGCTGGATCGAGGCCGGTGAGCCGGTCGGCTACGGTGCGCGCTTCGTCGCCCCGGCACGCACCCGCGTGGGTGTGGTGGCCATGGGCTATGCGGATGGCTACCCGCAGTTCGCGCCCAATGGCACGCCGGTGGTGATCGACGGCGCTGCGGGCGCGCTGATCGGACGGGTGTCGATGGACATGCTGACCGTGGACCTCACACCGCACGCGCAGGCCGGCGTGGGCAGCGATGTGCAGCTGTGGGGCGGAGATGCCCTGCCGCTGGCCGAACTGGCCCCGCGGTGCGGGGTCAGCGCCTACCAGCTGCCCTGTGCGGTCAAGCGCGTGCGCCGCGAGTACGTCGGCGCCTGAGCCGACGCCGGCGGGGCGCTCGCGGTGGGCTCAGCCGCCGGCCGCCGCCTTGGCCAGCACGCGGCGGCGCCAGTCGTCGATGAGTTTCTTCTCGTAGCGCAGCGGATCGGAATTGCTGGCCAGTCCCCCGCTGCCGTGCAGGTAGCCGGTATCGCGCAGTTGCGCCTCGCCTTCGTCCAGCACGCGGCCGTCGGCGGCCTTGAGGACGTACTGGAAGGTCAGGCGCGGCGGGTAGATGTCCCGCATGAAGCGGATGTCGGTGGCGCGCGGCCCCTGCCACGGTTCGAAATCGCCTGCGCGCTTGATGTCGGTGAGGGTCACCTCCAGCGTCTGCCCCGGCTGCAGGGCGGCGGTGGCCGAGGTGCGCAGGTGGGTGGCGATCTGGTTCACCCAGTCACCGCGCTGCGCCTCGAAGCGGTTCGGGCTGTTGCGCAGCTCGGAGAAGGTGGCCGGGTCGTTCCAGCGCACGCTCACCGGGCCATCGGCAGGCAGTTCGCGCGGTGCCTGCGGATCGGTCACGCTGCGGGGTGCGGCGCTGGCGGGAACCGCGAGCAGGGCGGTGGTGGACAGTACGCCGGCCGAGAGCATGCCGACCGACAGCATGCCCTTCAGCAAAGCGCCGGCAAGGAGGCGAGGCTTCATCTGCAGCTCCAACGCCGGCATGCGGCGATCTGGGGGGTTGGACGCAGTGTGCGGTCGTGGGGGGCGGCGGACAAGGCGGTGCCTCCGGTGCCATCGCCCCGGCTCAGGCGCAATTCATCCCCCATGACGCACGGCGCTTGACGCTGTCACTACGTCCTCTGGAACATGCTGGCTCTCTTGCAACCGGTCCTATCCAGCCCTTGTCCAGTCTGACTTCGCCATTCGATGCTCCGCCGATGGCCGCCATGACAGCGCTCGGCGGCGATTTCCACCGTACCGTGCTCGAGCGCATCACGGCCGGATTCTGCGTGATAAAGGTGCTGTTCGAGGACGAGCGGCCGGTGGACTACGTGTTCGTGGAGGTCAACGCCGCCTTCGAGCGCGAGACCGGGCTGGTTGACGTGCTCGGTCGGCGGATGACGGAGATCGAGCCCAACCACGAGGCAGAGTGGTTCCGGATGTACGGGGAGGTGGCCCGCACGGGCCGTCCCGCGCAGTTCGAGCTGGAGGCGCGGGCCCTGGGGCGCACGTTCTCGGTGGATGCGGTGCAGGCGGGGGCGTCGGGTGACGACCTCGTGGCAGTGCTCTTTTTCGATGTCAGTGCACGCAAGCGCATGGAAGGCGAGCTGGGCGACAGCGAGGCCCGCTTCAGCGCGCTGGCCGACGGCCTGCCGATGCCGGTATGGGTGCTCGACGCACAGGGGCATGCGCGGTTCGTCAACAGTGCGTTTTCGGAATTTTTCGGCGGCGATGAAAACCGCGTGCCGGAAGATGTGTGGCGCGGACTGGTGCACCCGGATGATGCCTCGGTGTTCGATTACGAGCTGCGCGAAGCGTTGGCGGCGCAGCGATCCATGCAGGCGCTGGTACGGGCGCGGCGCGCGGACGGCGAATGGCGCTGGCTGGAAATGAATGCCCGCCCACGTTTCTCGCGCACGGGGCGCTTCATCGGGCTGGCGGGCAGCAGCCCGGATGTCACCGAGCGGCGTGAGATCGAGCTTGCGCGCGAGGAGCTGCTGCAGTCCGAGCGTGCCGCGCGCAGCGCGGCCGAGAACATGGCGCGCTTGAAGGATGAGTTCCTGGCCACGCTCTCGCATGAGCTGCGTACGCCGCTGACCACCATCCTGGGTTGGAGCGAACTGCTGCTGCAGCGCGTGGATGCCACCAGTCCGCTCTACAAGGGCCTGGGCGTGATCGCCAGCAGCGCCACCGCGCAGAAGCGCCTGATCTCGGACATGCTTGATCTGAGCAGCATGCTGCTGGGCAAGGTGCAGCTGGAAGTGGAGGTGCTGGATCTGGGCCAGCAGCTGCGCCAGGCCGTGGGTGCCCAGGAGCCGGTGGCAGAAGGCAAGGCGCTGGATGTCAGCGTGGCGGTGCCCGAGCGCCCCTGCCTGATCCTCGGCGACGCCACGCGGATGCAGCAGGTGCTGTGGAACCTGCTCTCCAATGCGATCAAATTCACTCCGGCGGAGGGAACGATTTCCCTGCGCCTGGAGCAGCAGGACACCCACTGGGTGGTCTCGGTACAGGACAGCGGCGATGGCATCGCACCGGAGTTCCTGCACCACCTGTTCGGGCGTTTCCGCCAGGCCGACGGCACCACCACGCGTCGCCACGGGGGTCTCGGGCTGGGCCTGGCGATCGTGCAGCAGCTGGTGGAACTGCACGGCGGTACCGTTTCGGCCGAGAGCGAAGGCCATGGTCTGGGCGCCACGTTCACCGTGCGGCTGCCGTGCTACCAGCCGGAAACGGGTCCACGGCCCCTGCGCGAGGTCATCAGTGGCGGCCCGATCATCGAACGCGTGATCGAACCGTATCCGCTTCGCGGGCTGCACGTCCTTGCCGTGGAAGACCAGCCCGAAGTGCTGGACTACCTGCGACGCATGCTGGAAGAGCAGGGTGCCACCGTGACCACGGCGGGCAATGCAGGCGAAGCACTCGCGGTGTTGAGCGGAAACCAGCACGAGCGCTTCGATGTGATGCTCACCGACATCGGCATGCCCGGCATGGATGGCTACGGACTGGTGCGCACCCTGCGCGATGACCTTGCGGTGAGCGCGACGGCGCTACCGGCAGTTGCGGTCACGGCGCTGGCACGTGCCGACGACCGCCGCCGCGCGCTGTCCTCGGGGTTCCAGGAGCACGTGGCCAAACCGTATTCGGTGGCCCAGCTGGTGGCCGCAGTGCGTCATGTGCGCAGTGCGGACGCCGTGGAAGGCTGAACCTTCCGCTGCGGATACCCACCCCAGACAGGGAAATGCCGGCCACCAGGGCCGGCATGTTTGCCTGGAGGCCCCTGCCAGACAGACAACGGCCAGGGCAGGGTCGTAGGGGGTCAGTGTTCGTAGGCGCTGGCTTCCGCGTCGAACCGCGTGGCGTACTTGCGCTCCTGAGCCACCTCGCTTACGCGTTCGTACGTCCAGTCAGGCGCCCCGTATACCGCATACACCACCGAGCCGTCGCTTGCCTTGCCAAGCTGGTGCAGCTGGTAGCGGGCGTGGCCGCCGCCCGTGTCTTCGGGATAGTGCACCGGCGGCTTGCTGCCCTCCAGATCCATCTCGCTGTTGTCCACCACGCCACCGACAAACAAGGCACGCATGCGGTATCTCCATCAGTTGGGTCCTTTACCCTGACCCCTGCGGTGTTCGCGCCCGATCAATGGCGTGTTGGAATTTCGCAAAGCGGGCCGGTTTCAGGCCGCGTGCGGGCAGCCGGTACAATGGACGCCTCCCCCGAACACCAAGGCACCCTGCGCCCGATGGCCGCCCGCGACGACGCCCCCCTGCAGTCCCTGTTCCTTCCCTTCGCCCAAGGGGCGCTGCGCTGGCCCGAGGGTCCGGTCGCGTTCCTGCGGGCGCGTGACGGCTGGCCGCTGCGCGAGCATGCGCAAGGCCGCGAACTGATCTGTGAGCAGAGCTTCGCACCCTTCGCCCAGGCACTGGAAGCCGGCGGCTGGACCGTCTCGCCGTCGCTGGAGAGCGGGCAGGAAGGCCGCTTCGCGATGGTGCTGGTGCTGCCGCCGCGGCAGCGCGATGAAGCCCGCGCACTGTTCGCCAAGGCGCTTTCCCTGCTCGCGCCGGGCGGGATCGTGGTGGCCTGCCAGCACAACAACGAGGGTGCGCGTTCAGGCCAGGACGACTTCAAGCAGATCGCCGGCATCGGTGGCAGCCTGACCAAGTTCCACTGCCGGGTGTACTGGAGCCCGCCGCTGGGCGAAGCGCACGATGCCGCGCTCATGGCCCGCTGGGCCGCGCTGGATGCACCCCGTGCGATTCTGGGTGGCCGCTACATGAGCCGCCCGGGCGTGTTCGCCTGGGACCGCATCGATCCGGCGTCGGCCCTGCTGGCCGAGCACCTGCCTGCCGACCTGGCCGGCCGCGCGGCCGACCTCGGCGCCGGCTACGGCTATCTGTCGCGTGAGCTGCTCGAGCGCTGCCCGGGCATCACCGCGCTGGACCTCTACGAAGCCGAGCAGCGCGCACTGGCGCTGGCCGAAACCAACCTGGCCACGCTGCCGCGGCCGGTGGCCCTGCGCTTGCTGTGGCAGGACGTGACCGCCGGGATCGATTCGGGTTACGACGTCATCGTCAGCAATCCGCCGTTCCACACGCCCTCGCGCGAAAACCGCCCGGACATCGGCCGGCGCTTCATCGCCGTGGCCGCCGGCGCGCTGCGTGCGCGTGGCCGCCTGTACGTGGTGGCCAATCGCCACCTGCCGTACGAGGAAATCCTCAACGACAGCTTCGGCACGGTGCGCGTACTGGCCGAGCGTGATGGCTTCAAACTGCTTGAAGCGGTGCGTGGGGGCGGACGATGAAGCTGGTCAAGCTGATCGCCAACCTCGGCTATGGCAGCCGCCGCGAGGTGCAGTGGATGTTCCGCGAGGGACGCATCACCGACGCCGCGGGGGAGGTGCTGTACGCCGATGATGCGGTCGCCCATGACAACGTGCGCGTCGATGGCGAGCCGCTGGACCCGCCCGTCGGCCTGACCATCGCGCTGCACAAGCCGCCGGGCGTGACCTGCTCGACCAAGGACAAGGGGCGTCTGGTGTACGACCTGCTGCCGCTGCGTTACCGCGACCGCGATCCGGTGCTGTCCACCGTGGGCCGGCTGGACCGCGAGACCAGCGGTCTGCTGCTGCTCACCGACGATGGCGGGCTGCTGCACCGGATCATCTCGCCCAAGGCCCGTCTGGCCAAGGTGTACGAGGTGACGCTGGCCGAGGACCTGCGTGGCAGCGAGGCGGCCACCTTCGCCAGCGGCACGCTGATGCTGGAATCGGAGAAGACCCCGTTGCTGCCGGCGGAGCTGGAGGTGCTGGGCCCACGTCAGGCCCGCCTGACGCTGCATGAAGGCCGCTATCACCAGGTGCGGCGGATGTTCGCTGCGATCGGCAACCATGTGCAGGCACTGCACCGCAGCCGGGTGGGCGGGCTGGGCCTGGACGGGCTGGAAGAAGGCCAGTGGCGGACACTGGACGAGGCCGATCTGCGCACCCTGTTCAATGGCTGAGGCCGGGCACGTCGCCGTGGCGGATGGGCGCGCGGCCGCCGCACCGGCCCTGTGCCCAGAGGCGGTGATCTTCGACATGGACGGGCTGATGATCGACAGCGAACGTGTGTCGGTGGCCTGCTGGAGCGAGGCGGCGGTTGCGCTCGGGACACCGCTGCCCGAGGGCTTCTTCCTGCGCATGGTGGGCCTGGGCGATGCGGACTGCCTGGCGCTGCTGCAGGCGCAGGTGGACGATGCCAGCCTGATCTCCAACCTGCAGGCCTGCAGCCATGCATTGTACGAGCAGCGCACGCAGGCAGGGCTGCCGCTGCGGCCGGGCATCATCGAACTGCTGGAGTTGCTGCGTGCGCGTGGGATACCGCGGGCCGTGGCAACCTCCACGCGGCAGCCCCGCGCGGGGCGCAAGCTGGCAGCCTGCGGGTTGATCGGCTATTTCGAGACGGTGGTGACCAGCAGCGACGTGCGCCTGCCCAAACCGGCGCCGGACATCTATCTGCTGGCGGCCGAGCGGCTGGGCATCGCGCCGCCGCGGTGCCTGGCGTTGGAAGACTCGCCGACCGGCACGCGCGCTGCGCTGGCGGCGGGCATGACGGTCATCCAGGTGCCGGACCTGATCATCCCGGACGATGCCCAGCGTGCGCTGGGGCATCGCATCGTGGACTCGCTGCACGACGTGCGCGCACTGCTCGCCTAGCGGCGGCCAGACCTATCGCCGGCAAACCCGCGGGGCAGTGCCCCGCCGGATCACACGCGGCCGAACACCAGCGCCGCGTTGGTGCCGCCGAAGCCGAAGCTGTTGGACATCACCGTGTCCAGCGTCTGCGCACGGCTCTCGCGCACGATCGGGAACCCGTCCACCTTCGGGTCCAGCTCGCCGATGTTCGCCGAACCGGCGATGAAGCCATCACGCATCATCAGCAGGCAGTAGATCGCTTCGTGCACGCTCGCTGCCCCCAGCGAATGCCCGGACAGCGCCTTGGTCGAGGACAACGGTGGAATCGCCTCGCCGAACACTTCAGCGATCGCGCCCAGCTCGGTGACATCGCCCAGCGGGGTCGAGGTGCCATGGGTGTTGAGGTAGTCCAGCGGCCGCTCCACGGTGGCCATGGCCATCTTCATGCAGCGCACCGCACCCTCGCCGGACGGGGCCACCATGTCCGCGCCATCGGAAGTCACGCCGTAGCCGAGCAGCTCGGCGTGGATGTGCGCGCCGCGGGCCACCGCGTGGTCCCAGTCTTCCAGCACCAGCATGCCGCCACCGCCGGCGATGACGAAGCCGTCGCGGTCCTTGTCATAGGGGCGCGAGGCGGTCGCCGGCGTGTCGTTGAAGCTGGTCGACAACGCGCCCATGGCATCGAACATCACGCTCATGGACCAGTGCAGGTCCTCGCCGCCGCCCGCGAGCATGACATCCTGCGCGCCATGGCGGATCAGGTCGGCGGCCGCGCCGATGCAGTGTGCCGAAGTCGCGCAAGCGGCCGAGAGCGAGTAGCTCAGGCCCTTGATCTGGAACGCGGTGGCCAGGCACGCCGATACCGTGGAACACATCGTGCGGGGCACCATGTACGGACCGACCTTGCGCACGCCACGGCTGCGCAGGATGTCGGCCGCTTCCACCTGCCATTCGCTGGAGCCGCCGCCGGAGCCTGCGATCAGGCCGGTGCGTGGGTGGCTGACCTGTTCGGGGGTGAGGCCGGCATCGGTGATCGCATCGCGGGCGGCCAGGTAGGCGAAGGCCGAGGCATCGCTCATGAAACGCTTCAGCTTGCGGTCGATCAACGCATCCAGATCGAGATCGACGCGCCCGCCGACCTGGCTGCGCAGACCGGCCTCGGCATGGTCGGGCAGGGCGGTGATGCCCGCACGGCTTTCGCGCAATGCGCTGGAAACGGTGTCCAGGTCATTGCCCAGGCACGAGGTGATGCCCATTCCGGTAATGGCGACGCGACGCATCAGAAGTTCTCGGTAGAAGTGAACAGGCCGACGCGCAGATCACGCGCGGCGTAGATTTCGCGGCCATCCACGAGCATGCGGGCGTCGGACTGCGCCATCACCAGCTTGCGGTTGATAACGCGGGAGATGTCGACCTCGTAGGTCACCCGCTTCGCATCGGGCAACACCTGGCCGGTGAACTTCACCTCGCCGCAGCCGAGCGCGCGGCCGCGGCCCGGCGCACCGAGCCAGGTCAGGAAGAAGCCGGTCAGCTGCCACATGGCGTCCAGTCCAAGGCAGCCGGGCATGACCGGGTCACCGATGAAGTGGCAGTCGAAGAACCACAGATCCGGCCGGATATCCAGTTCGGCGCGTACCATGCCCTTGCCATGCGGACCGCCGTCATCGTTGATGTCGGTGATGCGGTCGAACATCAGCATCGGGTCGTTGGGAAGGCGGCCGGCGTTGGCACCGAACAGTTCGCCGCGGGCACTGGCCAGCAGCTGGTCACGCGA
The DNA here is from genome assembly GCF_011761925.1 of Xanthomonas sp. 60. Lineage (NCBI taxonomy): Bacteria > Pseudomonadati > Pseudomonadota > Gammaproteobacteria > Lysobacterales > Lysobacteraceae > Xanthomonas > Xanthomonas sp. 60. The sequence continues at coordinate 124,461 of NZ_JAASQW010000001.1, forward strand.
ATACGCGTTGAGACGGGTCATGGAAAACGCTGTCCTGGAAGCAGAAAATCAGAAGGCAAGTTCCCGAGCATGCCCGAGCGGCAGACCCGCAATCAAATCGCTGCACCGTACGCAAGCGTAGAGTTTTCAAGGGAAAACGCGCATCCTGTTGATGTGCAAAGACCATACTTCGGCGTGTGGCCTACCAATGTCCAATACCGGTAACCCGCGCCCAATGAGCCCAGTGCGCAAGATCATCCACGTGGACATGGACGCCTTCTACGCGTCGGTGGAACAGCGCGACGATCCCACGCTGCGCGGCAAGCCCGTCGTGGTGGCCTGGCGGGGTGCCCGCTCAGTGGTGTGCGCGGCGTCCTACGAAGCGCGTGTCTTCGGCATCCGTTCGGCGATGCCGGCGATGCGTGCCGAGCGCCTGTGTCCGGACGCCATCTTCGTGCCGCCGGACTTCGCCCGGTACAAGGCGGTGTCGCGGCAGGTGCGCGAGATCTTCCTGCGGCATACCGAGCTGGTCGAGCCGCTGTCGCTGGACGAGGCCTACCTGGACGTTACGTCGCATCTGGGCGGTGCGGCGCTGGCAACGGACATCGCGCGCCAGATCCGTGCGCAGATCCGCGAGGAAACCGCGCTGACCGCTTCAGCCGGCATCGCGCCGAACAAGTTCCTGGCCAAGATCGCTTCGGATTGGCGCAAGCCCGATGGCCAGTTCGCCATCCCGCCACAGCGGGTGGAGCAGTTCCTGCTGACCCTGCCGGTGAGCCGCGTGCCGGGTGTGGGCAAGGTGATGGAAGGCAAGCTCGCCGAGCGTGGCATCGCCACCTGCGGCGATCTGCGCAGCTGGCCGCTGGCGGCGCTGGAGGAAGCCTTCGGCAGCTTCGGCCGCAGCCTGTACAACCGCGCCCGCGGCATCGATGAACGCCCGGTGGAGCCGGACCATGTGGTGCAGTCGATTTCTTCGGAAGATACCTTCGCCGAGGACCTGCTGCTGGATGAGCTGGCGCCGGCGATCGTGCAGCTCGCCGAGAAGACCTGGACGGCGACGCGCAAGACTGAACGCGTCGGCCATACGGTCGTGCTCAAGCTGAAGACGGCGCAGTTCCGGCAACTCACGCGCAGCTTCACGCCGGAGCGGGCGCCGGAGTCGATGGAGCAGCTGCGCGATATCGCGCTGGCCCTGCGCGCACGCGTGGACCTGCCGCCGGAGACGCGTTATCGGCTCGTGGGGGTGGGGCTGGGAGGCTTCCGGGCGCCTGAGCCGGTGCAGCAGGGTGAATTGTTCGAGCGTTGAGGTACGGCCGGCCCCTGCGCGGTCTGGCCATGCGCCTTCAGTACGCCGCAGTGATGATCTCGCGCGGATAGGCGCGGTTCTCCAGCTCGGCCACGAACGCCGCTCCATAATCGGCGTAACTGATCCGGCTGTGGCCTGCAGCATCGGCGAGAAACGTGCGGGCCTGCACGCGGTACTGTCCGCGCTCCTCGCCGGGGCCGATTTCCGCCGCGGGCGAGAAGAACGTCCACTCAATGTCATCGGCAGTGCGCAGGTGCTGCAGCGCCTGGCGCGCGGCAAGTGCGAAGGGCTTGTACGCTGCCGGGAAGTCCGGCGTGTCGACCAGCTGCACGCCGGGGGCGATTTCCAGGCTGCCGGCGCCGCCGACCACCACCAGGCGCGGCACGCCCGCCGCACGCGCAGCGTCCAGCAGTTGCCCGGCGACGGTTGCGATCTGCGCCGCGTCATCGCCCGGACCGGGCCCGTACGCGCTGGCCAGCACATCGTGGCCGGCCACGGCCGCTGCCAGTGCGGCAGGGTCGGCAAGGTCGACGATGACCGCCGCGGCCCCGGAGAGTTCGTCCGCCAGGACGCGCTCGCTGCGGACAAGGGCGGTGACCTGGTGGCCATGGGCCAAGGCGTGGCGGGCGATCTGACGGCCGATGTTGCCAGTGGCGCCAACGAGCGCGATTTTCATGGTTGAACTCCGTGGGAAAGCAGGTGCGACCACTCTAGGCGCGCGGTTACGTCCGAAAAACAGCGTATAAGGGACAAGTTTGTTGCCTGGATCGAACAAATGGACCGATTGACCGCTGCTGAGGTTTTCATCGCTGTCGCCGAGCGTGGCAGCCTGACCTCGGCCGCCGAGCACCTGGACATGTCTCGTGCGATGGTGACGCGCTACCTGGCCGAGGTGGAGCGCTGGCTTGGCGCGCGCCTCCTGCACCGGACCACGCGCAGGATCAGCCTGACCGGGCCGGGCGAGCTGGCGCTGCAGCGCCTGCGTGAACTGCGCCACGTCGGCGACGCGCTGCAGGCCGAACTGGGCAGTGCCGATCCACGGCCCCATGGCCTGCTGCGGGTGACCGTCAGCGTGTCCTTCGGGCAGCTGCACCTGGCCGGCGCCGTGGCCGATTATGTGCAGGCGTTTCCGGGAACGCGCGTGGACCTGCAGATGGTGGACCGCATCGTCAACCTGGTGGAGGAGCGCATCGATCTTGCGGTGCGCATCACCCGCGCCGTCGATCCGGCGCTGATCGCGCGGCGGCTGGCCCCCTGTGCCTCGCATCTATGCGCCGCTCCGGCCTATCTGGGCCGGCACGGTGTGCCGGAAACCGCCGAAGCGCTGGCCTCGCACAACTGCCTGAGCCATCACTACGTGGGCCGCGGCGAGTGGCGGCTGGGCCGGGACGAGCGCGTGGTTGCGGTAGGGGTGAGCGGCACCATCACCGCCAACGATGCCTCGCTGCTGCTGGAGGCGGTCCGCGCAGGGGCCGGCATCGCGATGCTGCCCGCCTACCAGGTCAATCCGCTGCTGCGCTCCGGCGAACTGGTGAAGGTGCTGCCCGACTACGCGCTGGAGGAGATGGCGCTGTATGCGGTCTACACCTCGCGCCGGCAGCAGTCGCCCTTGCTGCGCAGCTTCATTGATTTCCTGCACGCGCGCTTCAGCAGCGAGGCCTTCGCCGCGTACTGCTGATGCCGTTGCGCCGACACTCACCGGGTCACTCGTAGAATGCAGTTCCCTTCAAGAACCGCGTGCACGCCGTGACTGATTCTGCGCCTTACCGTTATCCGCTGGTGGTCTTTGATCTGGACGGGACGCTGGTGGACAGCGCGGGCGACATCGCCGAGGCGTTGAACCGCACGCTGGACGACTGGTCGCTGCCGCGCGTGCCCGAAGCCACGGTGCTCGGCTGGATCGGCGACGGCGTGCGTCGGCTGGTCGAGCAGGCGTTCGATGCGGCTGGCCGCCAGGTGGATCTGGACATGGTGATGCCGGGCTTCATGGTGCATTACACCGAATGCCTGCTGCGCAGCCCGCGGCTGTTCGATGGGGTGGCCGAAGCGTTGCAGGTGCTGCGCACGCGCAACGTGCCGCTGGCGATCTGCACCAACAAGCCGGTGGCCCTGGTAGCGCCGTTGCTGCAGCACCTGGGGCTTGGCGGGGTGTTCGCGCAGGTGCTGGGGGGCGACTCGCTGCCGCAGCGCAAGCCGGACGGCGAGCCCCTGCGCCACCTGGCCCGCGCCTTCGGCCTGCGGCCCGGGCAGTGCCTGATGGTGGGTGATTCGCTCACCGATTACCGTGCCGCCCAGGACGCCGGCATGCCGGTCGCACTGGTGCGCTATGGCTATCCGCGCGGGCTGGATCTGGAGCACGCCAATGCCGTGGCGGTGCTCGACGACCTGCGCGAACTGCCGGGCCTGTAGACGCCACCGGGCCGAGCCACGCAGATCGGAAGGTTCAGGGCTGCTGCAGTTCCAGCAGTTCGCCCCAGATCGCGCCGTCGTCATTGCGCTCCACGCGCAGCCGCAACCGCGTACCGTGATCGATCCGCAGGGCCCAGCACAGCGACAGCGGCAATCCGCACACCTGGGACAGCACCATCCGCATCGGGCCGCCATGGGTGACCACCAGCGTCGAGGGTGGCTGTTCATCGTCGAGCAGCCGCGCCAGAGCACGCGCCATGCGGCGTTCGAAGTGGCCCCAGCTTTCGCCGTTGGGCGGTGGGTTGCCGTGGGGGTCGGCGTGGAAGGCGGCCAGCGCGTCTTCAGGCAGTTCCAGCAGCGGCTGGCCATCCCAGTCGCCGAAATCCAGTTCTTCCCATTCTTCCTCCGGCACCACGGTCAGGCCGTGTGGCGCGGCCAGTGCCAAGGCCGTGTGCAGCGCCCGAAGGCGGGGCGAACTCACCACCCGTTCCCAGGGCTGTGCATACGCGTGGACAAGGGGTTGCTGGTCCGCCGGCAGCATCGGTGGATCGGTGCGTCCATCCAGGAACGCCTCGCGACCGGTCGCCGCGTGGCGCACCAGGTCAAGGATCATGACGGACGCCCGCCGGCTGGCGCGGGGTGACGGCAAACAGCATCGGTAATGCAGGAAAACATGGCAGCAACATCCGCAGAGCGAGCTGCATTCTAGTGGCTGCCGGTCCCCACGCCCACCTGCGGCCTGCAGCAGCCCCGGCTTTCGCATAGACTGCGCGCTCTTCCAGGTGACCTGTGGCCAAGGCTGGCAGGTTGAAACGGGAAGCCGGTGACGCATCGCTCGATGCCATGCCGGCGCTGCCCCCGCAACGGTATGCACGTCAAAGCGGACACTGCGCCACTGTGCCATGGCATGGGAAGGCGTCCGCCCGGTGGACCTCCACCGACGGCAAGCCCGGAGACCGGCCTGGAAGCCTTCGGTTGCGATGCGGCGGGCATCGGCGACGGCCATCGCCTGCATGCGGTGCGCCGCGTCCTGTCTCCTGCATCGCCGCTTCCCCACAGGTCCGCGCGGGCGTGCGCGGCAACGGAGTTATGCATGCACAAGTCGTTCCCCCTGCTGTCCCTGGCCATCCTCGCCGCACTGCCCTCGCTCGCTTCAGCGCAGGCGCAGGATGACGCAACCGCACTGGATGGAGTATTGGTCACCGCGACCCGCACGGCCATTCCGCTGTCGCAGAGCATTGCGCCGGCGCAGGTGATCAGCCGCAGCGAGATCGAGGCCAGCCAGTCCAGCTCGCTGCAGGAGCTGCTGCAGGGTCGTGCGGGCATCAACCTCACCAACACCGGCGGGCTCGGCAAGCAGACCTCGCTGTTCCTGCGCGGCACCAATTCCGCGCACACCGTGGTGCTGGTGGATGGCGTGCGCATCAATACCGCTGATTTCGGCCTGGCCATGCTGCAGGACCTGCCGCTGGCGCAGATCGAGCGCGTGGAGATCGTGCGCGGACCGCAGTCCAGCCTGTACGGTGCCGATGCCATCGGTGGTGTGATCCAGATCTTCACCCGGCGCAACCAGGGCGGCTTCGCACCGCACCTGCAGCTCGGGGGAGGCAGCAACGGCCTGCGCGAAGCCAGCGGTGGCATCGGCGGCGGCACCGCGCAGGGCTGGTTCGGTGCCGATATCGGTTACCAGCACAGCGATGGCATCAATGCGTGCCGCGGCTCGCTCTCTCCGTTCGCCGGCTGCGGCGCGGATGAACCTGACCGGGACGGGTATCGCAACGTCTCCAAGAGCCTGCGCGGCGGCTACACGTTCAATCCGCAGTGGAGCGCCGAGGCCAGCGCGCTGCGCGCCGACGCCGAGAACCATTACGACGGTTACTACAACTACGCCGAAACGCGGCAGCAGGTGCTTGCGGCGAAGCTGCGCTACACGCCCTCCGCGCGCCTGACCGTGACCGCCTCGGCCGGCCGCAGTGACAACGAAGCGGAAAACAGCGGTCCCTTCGATGCCACCGGCAGCGCGCAGACACACCGCGACAGCGCCTCGCTGCAGGCCGACGCCCAGCTTGCCGCAGGACAGCTGCTTACCGCGGGCGTGGACTGGAGCGATGACAGCCTGGATGGCAGCAGTGCCGGCTACCTGGTCGAGAGCCGCGACAACACCGGCGTGTTCGTGCAGTACCAGGGCCAGTTCGGGCCGCACCAGCTGCAGGCCAGCCTGCGCAATGACGACAACGCGCAGTTCGGTGGCCATGTCACCGGCAGCGTGGGCTGGGCGATGACGCTGGATCATGGGCTGCGGCTCACGGCCACCCACGGCACGGCGTTCAAGGCGCCGACCTTCAGTGATCTGTATGACCCGTGGAGCGGCGTGCCGACGCTGGATCCGGAGAGGGCGCGAAGCACCAACGTGGGCATCGGGCAGCAGGGCACGCAGTGGCGCTGGGCCCTTGATGCCTACGAAACGCGCGTGGACGACCTGATCACCTACGACGCGTCGACCTTCATGATGCAGCAGGTGGAGAAGGCGCGGATCGTGGGGGCTGAACTGACCGGTGGCATGCAGGTGGCTGGCCTGGACGTGTCCGCGCAGCTGAGCTGGACCGACCCGCGCAACCGCACCAGCGGCAGCACGCAGTACGACAACTGGCTGGCACGGCGCGCGCAACGTACCGCGCGCGTGGATGTCGACCGGCGCTTCGGCGAGCTGCGCCTGGGCCTGACCGCACAGGGTGTCGGGCAGCGTTATGACGATGCCGCCAACACCGTGCGCCTGGGGGGGTATGGCACCCTGGATGTCCGCGCCGAATATGCCCTGGGCCCTGACTGGACGGTGCTGGCGCGGGTGGCGAACGTGTTCGACCGCTCCTACGAAACGGTGGCCTGGTACAACCAGCCGGGCCGTGAATACCAGTTGCGGCTTCGCTACCAGCCGCAGTAACCGGCGTGCAGCGGGGCGCTGCCCCGCTCAGGGCCGGGATCGGTGCCGGGTCGTGCCCCCGGCGCTAGCGGAAACGCTCTTCGCGCACGGGTCCTGCCGCAGGACCCGTCGGCTTGAGCGGCTGGAGCGCGATCTCCGCTTCGTAGGCCTGCACCAGCGCAGCGCGCTGGGCCTCGTCAAGCGACTGCCAGTGGCAGTCCAGCAACGCCCCCTGCAGCGAATACAGCAGACTGAGGCTCGGCTTGAAGCCGGCGCGGCGTACCTTCACGAAAGCGCCCACCGCACCCACAGCGACCAGGTCCTCGTGGCTGCGCAGGCCCACCTGGCGCAGCCATGCCGCGCTTTTGGGCCCGATGTTGCGCAGCGTGGTGGTGCTCATTCCAGCGCGTCGACGAAGGCCTGCGCGATCGCTTCCAGCCCGGCCTGATCGTCCGCATCGAAACGCGCCAGCACCGGGCTGTCGATATCGAACACGCCGATCAGCTGATCGCCCTTCACCAGCGGAACCACCAGCTCCGAGCGCGAGGCGGAATCGCAGGCGATGTGTCCCGGGAAAGCGTCCACATCCTCGATCCGCTGCGTCTGCCGCTGGGTCGCCGCTGCACCACACACGCCCTTGTGCAGCGGAATGCGCACGCAGGCCGGCAGTCCCTGGAACGGGCCGACCACCAGTTCCCTGCCGTCGTAAAGATAGAAGCCCACCCAGTTCAGATCGGGCAGGGCGTGGTACACCAGCGCCGCCAGGTTGGCCGCGTTGGCGATCCGGTCTCCCTCGCCGTGGACCAGGGCACGCGCCTGGTCCAGCAGCTGGGCGTATTGTTCCGGCTTGCTGCCGGTCAGCGATGAGGTGGCGAACATGGGGCAAGTCTAGCAAGCCGCACCGGCGCGTCCACTGGCCCATGCCCGCAACGCTGCGTGCCGCTCATTTCATCGGCACCAGGACTGGCGTGCTGCGGTACAGGGTGGGGAACTGCTGGCGCAGAGCCGCCACCTTGGGCGCGTCGTAGTAGCGGATGTAGGCCGCCTCCGGGAAGCGTGCCATGTAGTTCTGGTGGTACCCCTCGGCGGTGAAGAAACGCTTGCCGCTGCCGAGTTCGGTCACCACCGGTGCGCCCACCACCGGGGCGATCTGTGCCACGTAGGCGCGGTTGGCGGCCTGCTGCCGGGCATCATCGGTGAAGATCGCCGAGCGGTACTGCGTGCCCCGGTCCGGTCCCTGCCGGTTGAGCTGGGTGGGGTCGTGGGCCACCGAGAAGAACACCTGCAGCAATTGACCATAGCTCACCTGGCGCGGATCGTAGTCCACCCTGACCGCCTCGGCATGGCCCGTCCGGCCGCTGGTGATGCGCTCGTAATGCGCCGTGGAGGCATCACCACCGATGTAGCCGGACACGGCGTTGCTCACGCCCTTGACGTGCTGGAACACCCCCTGCACGCCCCAGAAGCACCCACCTGCGAAGACCACGCTGGCTTGGGTGCGCTCGTCCTTGAACGCCGCCGCGCCGGTTGCCGCCGGCAGCACGCGGGTTTCCTCGCTGACCCGCGCCGACGCAGCAGCGGCAGTAGCCGCCGGCGCATCGGCAATCACCCAGAAGGACACCAGCCCGCCGATCACCAGCGCGGCAACCGCTGCGGCCACCCCTTTTTCCAGTGAAATGTTCATGCGTACTCCTCAGCCGAATGTGAAGGCATAGGCCTGGACACCCGCATCCAGGAACTCGATCTCGAACAGGTGCTCGCCGATGCTGTCGCGCTGGCGCACCAGCTGGTACAGGCGATGCTCGTCCACCACCCCGGTGCCGTCGTCCGCCACATCACCACCGCGGTCACCGGCGGGCAGGGGCTTGCCGTCCATCAGCACGCGGAACCGCACGGGCTTGCGATCATCCGCCGGGGCCAGCACGAGATGCAGATCGCGCGCATGGAAACGGAACGCGATGCGCCCGCCGGCCTGCTGCAGTTCCGCGTCTTCGCGACCGACCTTCCAGCGCCCCTGCAGGCCCCATTCGTTCAGTGCCGGCGCCGGGGGCAGGGTGTAGTCGGCCACGGCGTCGGCCCGCAGCCCGCCAGGAGAGGCGAAGTGCTCGGCACGTGCATGGCCCAGATAGGTTTCCGGCGAGCGCAGGTTGCCCATGTCGGCCTGCATCTCCACACCATCCAGGCCCGCCGCGGCGGGATCCACCGGCGGGGGCAGATCGCGCTGCCCGGCTTCCTGCAGCAGGCGACGCAGCACCTGTTCGGAGTGCGCGTAGTTGCCTTCGCCGAACTGATGCGCGCGGATCCGACCCTGCGCGTCGATGAAGTAATGCGCGGGCCAGTAGCGGTTCTCGAACGCGCGCCAGATGCGGTATTCGTTGTCCAGCGCCACCGGGTAGCCCACCTTGAGCTGCTCCACCGCGCGCATGACGTTGCGCGGGTCGCGTTCGAAGGCGAACTCCGGGGTGTGCACACCGAGCACCACCAGGCCATGGTCACGGTAGCGGCGTTCCCACTCGTGCACGTACGGCATGGCACGCAGGCAGTTGATGCAGGAGTAGGTCCAGAAATCGACCAGCACCACCTTGCCGCGCAACTGCTCGCGGGTCAGCGGCGGGCTGTTGAGCCAGCCGGTCGCACCGTCCAGCGCGGGCAGCTCGCCCTCCACGGGCAGCGGGGCATCGCCAGCGGCGGCGGTGCTGCTCATCGCACCGGCAGGCTGCACCCCGGGCACGGCATCCAGCAGGCCCTGCTCGAGCCGCGCGGTGCTCACCGTGGACAAGCGGGTCAGCACGCCGGTGTCCCAGCCCATGGCGATGGCCACCACGGCCAGCAGCGCTGCCACGCCGAGCCCACGCCGCAGTGTATTGCCCAGGCCCAGCCGCGCCTTGAGGGCGTTGAACACGCGTCCGCCCAGCCACAAGGCCAGCGCCAGAGCGGTCACCGCGCCCAGCGCATAGGCCAGCAGCAGGCTGCTGGTGCTAGCGCTGGCACCGTTCAGGGCCGCGCCGGTCAGCACCAGCCCGAGGATCGGGCCGGCACAGGGCGCCCACAGCAGCCCGGTGGCGATGCCCACCAGCAGGGACGTCCCCACGCCGCCACGACCGGCGTCATCGGCGGCGTCGGCGCGCGCGCTGAGGCGGGCACCGACGCGCTGGAACGGGGCCAGCAGGCGATCGGCCAGGGCCGGCCACAGCAACGCCAGCGCGAACACCGCCATCACCGCCAGCGCGATCCAGCGCCCCACCTGGTTGGCCTGCGCGACCCACGCGCTGCCCACTGCGGCCAAGCTGGCCACCACGGTGAAGGTGAGCGCCATGCCCAGCAGCAGCGGCAGGGTGCTGCGCAGGAACGACCCGCCCGCGCGTGCGAACACGAACGGAAGCACGGGCAGGATGCAGGGGCTGAGCAGGGTCAGCACGCCTCCCAGATAGGCCAGCAGCAGCAACATCAGCAACGCTCCTTGCAGAAGGAAAAGGTCATCACACCGGTACCCGCCAACGCGCGTCGCCACCGCCCCCGGCACCGCCCTGACTGCTGGGGGTAAAGGCCAGCGCCGCACCATTCATGCAATAACGAAGCCCGGTCGGCTTCGGGCCGTCGCTGAAGACATGGCCCAGGTGGCCGCCGCAGCGGCGGCAGTGGACCTCCACGCGCAGCATGCCGAAGGTCCGGTCGCGGGTCTCGCCGACGGCGTTGTCCAGCGGCGCCCAGAAACTGGGCCAACCGGTGCCGCTGTCGAACTTGGTCCGCGAGGCGAACAGCGGCAGGGCGCAACCTGCGCAATGGAAGGTGCCCGTGCGGTGCTCGCGATCCAGGGGGCTGCTGCCAGCCCGCTCGGTGGCATGCTGGCGCAGCACGGCGAACTGGGCCGGCGTCAGCCGGGCGCGCCACTCGGCGTCGGTGCGCTCGATCTCGAAGCGTTCACTTGGCGTGGCCGCGGCGGCGGGGGCGGCGGCGCGGCTGCAGGCGGTGACGCCTAGCACGCCGGCGGCAGCGGCCAGACCACTCAGGCCAAGCAGGTTGCGGCGGGTCAGGGGCATGTCCAACTCCAAGGGGGTCGATGGAGGCATGCTGCGCCGGTCCGCATCAACGAGTCCTCACGCAGGGTTAAATGTTTCGTGAGGATTGCCGGGCCATTGCCGGTGACAATGCAGCGGTGTCTCAAGGCGGATTACCACGATGAGCAGCAAGCGCGTCCTGATCGTTGAAGACGATGCCCCTATCGCCGACCTGCTGCGCCTGCACCTGGGCGATGAGGGCTACCAGGTGCAGCATGCCGCCACCGGCGATGAGGGCATGCGGCTGCTGGAGCAGGAAGGTCCCTGGGATGCGCTCGTGCTGGACGTCATGCTGCCGGGCGTGGACGGCCTGCAGATCTGCAGGCGGGCACGGGCGCTGACCCGCTACGTGCCGATCATCATCATCAGTGCGCGCGGCAGCGAGACCCAGCGCATCGTCGGCCTGGAACTGGGCGCCGATGATTACCTGGCCAAGCCCTTCTCCATTCCTGAGCTGGTGGCGCGCGTGCGTGCGCTGCTGCGGCGCGCCGAGGCCATGGCGCAGTCCGCCCGGCTCGACGCGGGCGTGCTGGAGGTCGGCGGGCTGCAGGTGGATCCGTTGGCACGCACGGTGCTGGTGGATGGACGCGAACTGGAGCTGACGCCGCGTGAGTTCGACCTGCTGCTGTTCTTCGCGCGCCATCGCGACCAGGTGTTCTCGCGCATGGAGCTGCTGGATCAAGTATGGGGCTACAGCCACGAAGGCTACGAACATACGGTCAACACGCACATAAACCGCCTGCGCAACAAGATCGAACACGATGCCGCCAACCCGCAGCGGATCATCACGGTGTGGGGGCGTGGTTACAAACTCGTGGTGCCTGCGGGAGCGGCGCCATGATCGGCCTTCGCTTGTGGCAGAAGCTGGCCGTGGTGTTCTGCGCCCTGGTGCTGGTGTGTGGCGCGGTGCTGCTGGCGATGCAGATGCGCATGTCGGTGCGTCACGAGCAGGAGGTGGTGCAGCGGCTGTCGCTGGGGCTGGCTTCGCACATCGCGCAGCGCAGTGAAGTGATGGATGAAAGTGGCATGCGCCAGCCGCAGGTGCGTGCGCTGTTCGGGCAGCTGATGGCGGTCAATCCCAGCGTGGAAGCGTATCTGCTCGACACCCGGGGCCGCATCGTCGGGCATGATGCGCCGGAAGGCCACGTGCTGCGGACCCATGTCGCCCTGGCACCGATCCAGGCGCTGCTGTCCGGGCAGCCACTGCCGATCCTGGGCGATGACCCGCGCAGCGTAGACCGGCGCAAGGTGTTCAGTGCCGCGCCACTGATCGTGAAGGGACGCCCGGCCGGCTATGTCTATGTGGTGCTTGTGGGCGAGCAGCGGCAGATGCTTGCCGAGGACCTGGCCGCCAGCAGCCAATGGCGCACGCTGCTGCTGGGTGCTTCGGTGGTTCTGGTGCTCGCGGTGCTCGCCGGGCTGGCCGCGTTCTACTGGGTCACCCGGCCGCTGCGCGTGTTGACCGGACGGATCCAGTCGCTGGACCTGCAGGCGCCGGCCGTGATGCCGCCGCCCGGCCCGTTGGCGCCTGGCGAACGCGATGAGCTGGTGATCCTGGAGCATGCTTACGCGCAGATGACCCAGCGCCTGGGTGAACAGTGGCAGCAGCTGCAGCAGCAGGACCTGCAGCGCCGCGAACTGGTCGCCAACATCTCCCATGACCTGCGCACGCCGCTGTCGTCACTGCATGGCTATCTGGAAACGATGGCGCTGAAGGAAACCAGCCTTTCAATGGAGGATCGCCGGCGCTACCTTGCCATCGCGCTGGCACAGAGTGCGAAGGTCGGTGCGCTGGCGCGCTCGCTGTTCGAGCTTGCGCGCCTGGAACACGGCGGGGTGAAGTTGGAGTGGGAGACCTTCGCGCTGCCCGAGCTGGTGCAGGATGTCCTGCAGAAGTTCGAACTTGCCGCGCAGTCGCGTGGGCAGCAGCTGCAGCCGGTGAGCCCGGCGGGCCTGCCGCTGGTGTGTGCGGACGTGGCGCTGATCGAGCGCGTGCTGACCAACCTGATCGACAACGCACTGCGCCACGCCCCTGACGGCGGCAGCGTGCGCGTGTCGCTGGCGCCAGTTCCCGACGGCATCCAGGTGCGCGTGGAGGACACCGGACCGGGCGTGCCCGAGCCGCTGCGTGCCACGCTGTTCCATGCGCCGTCGGCGCTGGGCTCCAACCGCGGAAACCAGGGGGGCTTGGGGCTGTTGATCGTGCGCCGCATCGTCGAACTGCATGGTGGGACGATCCGCCTGCTCGACGGGTCCGCTGGCGCCGTGTTCGAGTTCGTGGTGCCGCGCGCGGATGCGGCACATCGGCCGGAAGCGGGCGCGGGGCACTCCGGGGCCTGACCTGCGGTGAACAGGGCAGTTCCACGCCGAGGTGATGGCAGGCGCTTGGGTTTACAACATCGTTCATGGCCTTCATGAAGATCGGGCGGCATCGTGGTGTGCCTTGCATCCCGTGCCTTCACCGTGTTTTCTTCCCGCCACAATGACCTCGAGCGCATCGCAAGCGCGCAGGACGCTACGCGTATTGCATCGAACCTCCTCGGCCGCTGGCGGCCGGACGCGGACGGTGACGTGCCCGTCTGGTCGCCGGACGCTGCAAACGCGCGTTCAACCTGTGGCCGGCACGTACTTGCATTCGCTGGCTCGGCGGGGGTGACGCGTGGCGGCGGTCGGGTGCGTGCCGACGAACTGGTCGACCGCATGGCGCGGGAGGGTCTGCATGCCGTGCTGGAGCCGCTGGATGGAGCCTTTGGACTGGTCTGCTGGGACGCACAGCGACAAGAGCTCATTCTTGCACGGGATCCGGCCGGGCAGCGGTCGTTGTATTACGGCTGGGTGGACGGGGCGTTCGTCTTCGCCGACACGCTCGGTGCTCTGCGCGCGCTACCCGCCTTCCAGCCGGTGGTCCAAGGCGGTGCACTGGCGCTGTACCTGCGGCATGGCTACGTGCCGGCGCCCCACTGCATCTACCGGGATGTGTACAAGCTCGATGCGGGACACGTACTCACGCTGACACGCGCACAGGTGCTGCGTGGGCCGCAGTACCATCTACCGGGCGTTGACCAGCGCCCCTGGTGGTCGGTGCGCGAAGCACACGAGCGCGCGCTGGGGCAGCGCAGGACATGGCGCGTGGAGGAGGCGCTGGACGCGCTTGACGGTCACGTGCAGCGTGCAGTGGCTACCTCGATCGCCAGCGCCGGGACGCAGGATACAGGCGCGTTTCTGTCCGGCGGGACGGATTCATCGCTGGTCTGTGCAGTCCTGCAGTCACAGCGCTCCCTGCCGGTGCACACGCTGGGCATAGGCTTCGAACATCCCTGTCACGACGAGCGTGCGTGGATGCAGGGCGTTGCCCGCCACCTTGGCGTGCGGCACCAGACACACGTATTTAGTGAGCGAGACGTGCTGGAACAGGTGCAACGCATTCCGCAGGCCTGGCACGAACCGTTCGCCGACACCTCGCAGATTCCCACGCTTCTGGCCAGCGATGCCCTCGGCATGGAGTGTCGCGCGGCCTTGACGGGCGACGGCGGCGACGAACTTTTCTTTGGTCACGCGGCATACGTGCGCGCGATCCGCAACGCGCGCCTCAGCCACTGGGTGCCGTCGCCGTTGCAGGCATGGCTGGCGCAGTGGGATGCGCAGGAGCCGGAGCGCTGGCGCGAAGGCGGGCTGCGTGCACTCCTCGCCGAGGCTTCCGCCACCGGCGTGGCGCACCATTACCTGATGCGTGTCTCGCGCTGGCGCGCACCCTGGCGTCTGGTGCCCGGCGTGATCGAACCGCGCACGGCGTACCGCGATGGACCGCTGCTGCTCGCGGGGGGAGATCCAGCAGATGTCGTGCAGCAGCTGGATTTCCGGATGGAACTCGGCAACGGCATTCTTGCCAAGGTGGAGCACGCCGGACGGCTCGCCGGGCTGTCGCCGCTGTCGCCGTTGCTGGACCGCCGGCTGGTGAACTTCGCATGGCAGCTGCCCACGGGCCTGAAGCTGCACGAAGGACAGCAGAAATGGATACTAAAACAGCTGTTGTGCCGCTACCTGCCCGAAGCGCTGGTCATGCGCCCGAAGCGGGGGTTTGGTCCCCCCATTGCCAGTTGGTTGCGTGGCCCGCTGCGCGAATGGGCCGATGCCTTGCTGACGCCCTCGCGGCTGCAGGCGAGTGGCCTCGCAGATCCCCAGATCATCGGCCGGATGTGGTCGCGGTTCCTGGCCGGTGAACGGCGCTGGCACCCGCACCTGTGGACGGTGTTGATGTACATGCAGTGGTTCGAGCACAACCGTTGCCTGCCGCCTGCGCGGGGCTGACCTGCGGCGAACCGTCCTGCCATTTTCGCCTGAGGATAAAGAGCGGCGAGCGTCGCGCGGCGCGCGACCTGATGGTGGCAGAGAGGCCGATCTCGCCTGACGGGACGGGCGATGCCCGGTGATCCATGGTGACAGCGGTTGCCGTTGTGCGCCCGCAGATGGAAGACATGCTCAGCGCTTGCTGGATGGCCGCGACGACGTATTCGACATTTATCGTGCGCATGACAGGCATGCATACTGCAGCCTTCGGGTAGCCAGCTCACACACCCGCTTTCCCTTGCGCGGCTTGGAGAATGATGTGTTCACCAGTGACTTGTTGAAAAAGATGTATGCGCCTTTCGGCGCCAATGTCGGACGCCCGGATTGGCCGTTGTGGTTTCATGATTACGCGTTCGGCGCGACCTGTTACAACACGTTACGATGCAGCATCATCTTCAGCAGACGTGAGCATTCGATACGGTTGGACAGGCCGTCTGGAACTCCACGCGCGCCTAATTGGAAAGAGACTTGGACCGCGTGGTACAGCACCGGCCAGGATTTCCAGCGGCACGGCTTTCCCAGTCCTGTCGATATCCGGTGGACCGCTTTGGATGGTGTCGAACGTGAAATCGCGCTTGACCTGGACACCGTGTTTCCAGAGCGCCTGATCCTGCACAACGTGCCGGAGGATAAGGTGCGCGAGGACTGGAAGGCGTCGCCCCAGTTGCGCAGGGTTCAAATTCTTATTGAGGTCAACGACCGCACAGTCAGTGTTTACATGCGGGCGTGGGTGGTCACCAAGCACCTTCAGGATCCAGACAACCCTAGGAGCAACAGTCGGCGTGACCTGATGCTGGCGTGGACACGGACGTGGCCCGAGGAGGGCACGGGGTCCGGCGATCAATGACCATCTGAATGTAGGAGTGCATCTGAACCCAAGGCTCGCCCATGAGATGGCGTGGAGATCAGTGACGTTATTCCTTTCATTTGGATGTCTGCAGGTGGAAGAACTGTTCAGCCTCTCCTGAACGGCAGAGGCGACGCATTCGACCTTTCCCGCACCCGTGATAGGCACGCATACTGCGGTCTTCGCGCGGACAGCTCACACACCCGCTTTCCGTGCGCGGCTTGGAGAATGATGTGTTCCCCAGTGACTTGTTGAAAAAGATGTATGCGCCTTTCGGCGCCAATGTCGGACGCCCGGATTGGCCATTGTGGTTTCATGATTACGCGTTCGGCGCGACCTGTTACAACACGTTACGATGCAGCATCATCTTCAGCAGACGTGAGCATTCGATATGGTTGGACAGGCCGTCTGGAACTCCGCGCGTTCCTGACTGGAAAAAAGATTGGTACGCGGGGTACAGCACCGGCCAGGATTTCCAGCGGCACGGCTTCCCCAGTCCGGTCGATATCCGTTGGACCGCTTTGGACGGTGTGGAGCGTGAAATCGCGCTTGACCTGGACACCGTGTTTCCAGAGCGCCTGATCCTGCACAACGTGCCGGAAGATGAGGTGCGCGAGGACTGGAAGGCGTCGCGGCACCTGCGCAGAGTTCAGATTCTGCTGGAGGTCAACGACCGCACAGTGAATGTGTACATGCGGGCGTGGGTGGTCACCAAGCACCTACAGGACCCTGGCGACCCGAACAGCGACGAGCGGCGCGATCTGATGCTCGCTTGGAGCCGGACCTGGCCTGGGGAGGGCACAGGGTCCGGCGATCATTGACCATCCAAATGTAGGAGTGCATCTGAACCCAAGGTTTGCCCATGAGATGGCGTGGAGATCAGTGACGTTATTCCTTTCATTTGGCTGTCTGCAAGCATAAGAACTGTTCAGCATCTGCTGAATGGCAGCGGCGACGCATTCGACCTTTCCCGCATCCGCGGTAGGCACGCGTACTGCAGCCTTCGAGCGGCCAGCTTACACACCCGCTTTCCCTCGTCCGGCTTGGAGAATGATGTGTTCAACAATGATTTGTTGAAAAAGATGTACGCGCCCTTCGGCGCCAATGTCGGGCGCCCGGACTGGCCGTTGTGGTTTCATGATTATGCATTCGAGGCGACCTGTTACAACACCTTGAGATGCAGCATCATATTTGCGCGGCATCAGCATGCATTGACTCCGCACCTTTCTTCACCGTCAGGGCAACCACACGATCCTGATTGGAAAAAAGACTGGTACGCAGGATTCAGCACTGGCGAGGATTTTCAGCGGCACGGTTTCCCGAGCCCCGTCGATATCCGATGGACCGCTTTGGACGGTGTGGAGCGTGAAATCGCGCTTGACCTGGACACCGTGTTTCCGGAACGCCTGATCCTGCACAACGTGCCTGAAGATGAGGTGCGCGAGGACTGGAAGGCGTCGCGGCACCTACGCAGAGTTCAGATTCTGCTGGAGGTCAACGACCGCACAGTGAATGTGTACATGCGGGCGTGGGTGGTCACCAAGCACCTACAGGACCCTGGCGACTCTAACAGCGACGAACGGCGCGATCTGATGCTGGCGTGGACACAGACCTGGCCTGAGGCGAGGGGCACGTCTGCTCATCAGCCAACTTCGGAATAGTGCGGATGCCATGGAGGCCGTTGTGTTCAACAATGATCTGTTGAAGAAGATGTACGCGCGCTTCGGCGCCAATGCCGGACGCCCGGACTGGCCGTTGTGGTTTCATGATTACGCCTTCGGGGCCCGCTGCTATCACACGTTACGTTGCAGCATCATATTCCGTAGGCATCAATTTTCATTACATCTTGATCATCCTTCCGGAGCTCCCCGTGCAGCGGATTGGAGAGAAACGTGGTACGCGGGATTCAGCACTGGTGAGGATTTCCCGCGGCACGGCTTCCCGAGCCCGGTCGATATCCGATGGACCGCCTTGGACGGTGTAGAGCGTGAAATCGCGCTTGATCTGGATACTGTGTTTCCGGAGCGCCTGATCCTGCACAAAGTGCCGGAAGATGAGGTGCGCGAGGACTGGAAGGCGTCGCGGCATCTGCGCAGGGTTCAGATTCTTATTGAGGTCAACGACCGCATAGTCAATGTTTACATGCGGGCATGGGTGGTCACCAAGCACCTACAGGACCCTGGCGACCCGAATAGCGACGAGCGGCGCGATCTGATGCTGGCGTGGACACGGACCTGGCCCGAGGAGGGCACGGGGTCCGGCGATCAATGACCATCTGAATGTAGGAGTGCATCTGAACCCAAGGCTCGCCCATGAGATGGCTTGGAGATCAGTGACGTTATTCCTTTCATTTGGATGTATGCAGGTGGAAGAACTGTTCAGCCTCTCCTGAACAGCAGGGGCGACGCATTCGACCTTTCCCGCACCCGTGATAGGCACACATACTGCAGCCTTCGGGCGGCCAGCTCACACACCCGATTTCTCTTGCGCGGCTTGGAGAATGATGTGTTCACCAGTGACTTGTTGAAAAAGATGTATGCGCCTTTCGGCGCCAATGTCGGACGCCCGGATTGGCCGTTGTGGTTTCATGATTACGCGTTCGGCGCGACCTGTTACAACACGTTACGATGCAGCATCATCTTCAGCAGACGTGAGCATTCGATACGGTTGGATAGGCCGTCTGGAACCCCATTCGCGCCTGATTGGAAAAAGACTTGGACCGCGGGGTACAGCACCGGCCAGGATTTCCAGCGGTACGGCTTTCCCAGTCCGGTCGATATCCGGTGGACCGCTTTGGACGGTGTCGAACGTGAAATCACGCTTGACCTGGACACCGTGTTCCCGGAGCGCCTGATCCTGCACAACGTGCCGGAAGATGAGGTGCGCGAGGATTGGAAGGGGGCTCACTGGGTACGCGACGTGGATATCCTGCTGGAGGTCAACGACCGCACTGTCAATGTTTACATGCGGGCATGGGTGGTCACCAAGCACCTTCAGGATCCAGACAACCCTAGGAGTTGCAGTCGGCGTGACCTGATGCTGGCGTGGACACGGACCTGGCCTGAGGCGAGGGGCACGTCTGCTCATCAGCCAAGTTCGGAATAGTGCGGATGCCATTGGAGGCCGTTGTGTTCAACAATGATCTGTTGAAGAAGATGTACGCGCGCTTCGGCGCCAATGCCGGACGCCCGGATTGGCCATTGTGGTTTCATGACTATGCATTCGAGGCGACCTGTTACAACACGTTAAAATGCAGCATCGTATTTGCTCGGCATCAACATGCGTTGACTTCGCATCTTTCCTCACCGTCAGGACAACCATACGACGCTGACTGGAAAGAGGGCTGGTACGCTGGGTTCAGCACTGGTGAGGATTTCCAGTGGTACGGTTTCCCAAGCCCGGTCGACATCCGCTGGACCGCCTTGGACGGTGTAGAGCGTGAAATCGCGCTTGACCTGGACACCGTGTTTCCTGAGCGCCTGATCCTGCACAACGTGCCAGAAGAGGAGGTGCGCGAGGACTGGAAGGTGTCGCGGCATCTGCGCAGAGTGCAGATTCTGCTGGAGGTCAACGACCGCACAGTCAATGTTTACATGCGGGCGTGGGTGGTCACCAAGCACCTTCAGGATCCAGACAACCCCAGGAGCAACAGTCGGCGTGACCTGATGCTGGCGTGGACACGGACGTGGCCTGAGGAGGGCACGGGGTCCGGGGATCATTGACCATCCGAATGTAGGAGGGCATCTGAACCCAAGGTTTGCCCATGAGATGGCGTGGAGAGATCAGTGACGTTATTCCTTTCATTTGGATGTCTGCAGGTGGAAGAACTGTTCAGCCTCTCCTGAACAGCAGGGGCGACGCATTCGACCTTTCCCGCACCCGTGATAGGCACACATACTGCAGCCTTCGGGCGGCCAGCTCACACACCCGCTTTCTCTTGCGCGGCTTGGAGAATGATGTGTTCACCAGTGACTTGTTGAAAAAGATGTATGCGCCTTTCGGCGCCAATGTCGGACGCCCGGATTGGCCGTTGTGGTTTCATGATTACGCGTTCGGCGCGACCTGTTACAACACGTTACGATGCAGCATCATCTTCAGCAGACGTGAGCATTCGATACGGTTGGATAGGCCGTCTGGAACCCCATTCGCGCCTGATTGGAAAAAGACTTGGACCGCGGGGTACAGCACCGGCCAGGATTTCCAGCGGCACGGCTTTCCCAGCCCTGTCGATATCCGGTGGACCGCTTTGGACGGTGTCGAACGTGAAATCGCGCTTGACCTGGACACCGTGTTTCCAGAGCGCCTGATCCTGCACAACGTCCTGGAAGATGAGGTGCGCGAAGACTGGAAGGCGTCGCGCCAGCTGCGCAGGGTTCAGATTCTTATTGAGGTCAACGACCGCACAGTGAATGTGTACATGCGGGCGTGGGTGGTTACCAAGCACCTTCAGGATCCAGCCAATCCCAGGAGTTGCAGTCGGCGTGACCTGATGCTGGCGTGGACACGGACGTGGCCTGAGGAGGGCACAGGCTCCGGCGATCATTGACCCTTTGAATGTAGAAGGGCATCTGAGCCCAAGGTTCGCCTAGGTGATCGCACGAAGATCAGTGACGCTATTCCGTTCATTTGGCTGCCTGAAGGCAGAAAACTATTTAGCCTCTTGAACGGCATGGGCGACGCATTCGACCTTTCCTGCACCCGCGGGAAGCACGCATACTGCAGTCTTCGGGCGGCCAGCTCACATACCCAATTTCCCTTGCGCGACGTGGAGAATGATGTGTTCCCCAGTGACTTGTTGAAAAAGATGTATGCGCCTTTCGGCGCCAATGTCGGACGCCCGGATTGGCCGTTGTGGTTTCATGAGTACTCCTTCGGGGCCCGCTGCTATCACACCGTGCGCTGCAGCATCATATTCCGTAGACATCAATTTTCATTACATCTCGATCATCCTTCCGGAGCTCCCCGTGCACCTGATTGGAAAAAGACTTGGCGCGCGGGTTTCAGCACTGGCGAGGATTTCCAGCGGCACGGCTTCCCCAGTCCGGTCGATATCCGATGGACCGCTTTGGACGGTGTCGAGCGTGAAATCGCGCTTGATCTGGACACCGTCTTTCCGGAGCGCCTGATCCTGCACAATGTGCCGGAAGATGAGGTGCGTGAGGATTGGAAGGGGTCTCACTGGGTACGCGACGTAGAAATCCTGCTGGAGGTCAACGACCGAACAGTCAATGTGTATATGCGGGCGTGGGTGGTCACCAAGCATCTTCAGGATCCAGCCAATCCGAGGAGCTGCAGTCGGCGTGACTTGATGCTGGCGTGGACACGGACCTGGCCTGAGGGAGCGCGCGATGGCCGATGATCAGCGGTTGCCCGAGGTCTCCAACAAGCGGCGTATGTCACTTCCACTCGCTGCCGACGGTATGCCGCCTGATGATGTCCCGCACTTCAGCGCCGATGAGGGTCATCTGCGGAGTTATACAAATGCATCTGAGGCGTTGTTGCGCTTTAAGGCGCCGGTTTTATTTGATCGCACGGATTCGCATTCACATCTTATCGTAGCGCTGATGGACGGCACGGGCAACGACATCGGTCAGGATTCGCTCCATGCCACCAATATTGGCCGAGTATTCAATCAGATTGAGCATTTGGACGAATCAAGCGCAACGCGTATTTTCTCAACATACACTCCCGGTCCCGGCACACAGTCAAATCCAATGGCGCGGACACTGGACGGCGCACTCGGACGCACGAGCCTGGAGCGAGCAGAACAGACGTACGCGAAGATGGTGGAGCGCGCCCAATCCATCTTCGACGAAGACCCATCCGCGCGGCTCAGCCTACATTTGGAAGGCTTCAGCCGCGGCGCCAGCCAAGTGCCTCTGCTGGCACGAATGATTGAAGACCGCGGCATTCCGGACTTCCTGAGTGCCACCCAGGTCCGCAATGCCGACGGCGAACTGCACACGGTCTACAGCCGTTACCATCAGCCGCCCGGAAAGACGCCGATGTCGGTCGGTCTGTACGACCCTGTTCCCACCGGCTACATGGAATTGATGGATCGACGCCTGCCGCCGTCGGTGGTCTCGGGCTTCCAGATCAGCGCCGCCAACGAACGACGTGGGCTGTTTCCGGTTGACCAGATCCTGCCGCAGGGCCACTCGGCCGATGGCCGATTCCTGCATGTCACCGTGGCGGGCGCGCATTCGGATATCGGTGGCAGTTATCTGCGCGATGGACTCGGCGTGCGCAGCTTCAACCTGATGACGGATTACCACAACGCGCTG
The DNA here is from genome assembly GCF_011761925.1 of Xanthomonas sp. 60. NCBI lineage: Bacteria > Pseudomonadati > Pseudomonadota > Gammaproteobacteria > Lysobacterales > Lysobacteraceae > Xanthomonas > Xanthomonas sp. 60. The sequence continues at coordinate 146,611 of NZ_JAASQW010000001.1, forward strand.
CTCGGTGAGCCGTTGCTGCAACGCCTGCACGAGCCGCAGGACCCACGCTTGAACGTGGTGCACCACTCCGAGCACGGTAACATGCTGTTTCGCGTCGCGCCCAAGGTGGACCGCGCCACTGTCGCTGGACAGGTTCATCAGCTCGTTGCCGATCCCTCGTGGCACAGTCCCCCCGGAACGGTGGTGGACCTGCCTCTGCAGATGCCGGAGCCGCTGGCCGTTGGCATGGAAAAAGCGCTTGTGCGTCAGCCAGTCGCTCGAGGTGCCGACCCTGTTCCGCCGTCCCTGGACCCGGCCGAATCGCTGAAGCAACGACTCGCCGCCCAGCAGGTCGAGCTCCGGCCGTATCAGCCTGCCCTGGTGCAACGACCGCACGTACGCGCGCTTGGCGCGTTGGGCGCACTGGGCGCGGCAGGCACGCTGTACGAGGCCTCCCAGGTTCAAGGCCGGATCAATCTGTTGCACGGCCAGAGCAATCCTGAGGGCGCGTCGTCCGAGCAGCGCCACTTCATGAGCCGCGGGCTGGGAGGGTGGTCCGGGGGAAGCGCTGCGGGGCTTGCCCTGGGCAGCGTGAGCGGCCCGGTTGCCCTGGGTTTCATCGCCTATGGGTCGCTGGTGGGCGATACCCTCGGTGAGAAACTGGCCGAACGTTGGGACCAGCACCGGATCTTCAACCAGACCGATCGCGAGGGCGTTGCGTGGTCGTACAACGGCTCACAATGGCTGCGTGAGGAGTTGGCCCATCTTTCCGATGCGGGCAGCGGCAATGGCGATGCGGCAGGCACAGCGGCCGATCCGCGACCGCAGCAGTTTTCCGCGCTGCCGGAGAAAGCCGCCGAGTTGAATTACCGGGCCAGCAATGTGGCCGCCGCACTGGCAATGGGCGAGGTGCCTCGGCCACGCGATCCCTATACCCTGCCGGCCAACGATGCCGACCGCAGCAGCCTGCGCCCGGCCGATTGGCGTCAGGATGCGTCCACGGCGCAGTGGTCGCGGGTGGTGGCTATCGGCTACCAGGAAAAGAACCTCCCGCTTTACGAGCGCGTATACGCCAGCCCTGAGCGGGCTGCAGAGCTGGATCGGCAGTCCGCGCAGATCGTGGAGAGCAACGTGGCCGAGAGCCGTGCGGCCATTGCGGCACGGTATGAAGCGGTCTACACCGCCCAGGACTGGCAGCGCCATGGCGAGATGCCGTCCGCCGTCCGGACGGCGCTGGATCCCGACGCCCTGGTGGCTTCCGACGGCCGGCAGTACCAGCGCGATGCGGAAGGTCAGTGGCACGAAGGCGAGCGTGTGGCCACGGAGAATCTGCAGCGCGAGCTGGACGCCACCCACGCAGTGCTGCAACCGGCGCTGGCGCTGCACCACGCGCAGGTAGCCGCGATCCAGCCACCTGCACCGCTGGATTCCCACGCGCAGGAACGCGCCAACCTTGCAGCCACCTATCTGCAGCACGGCGTGCAGCCTTTTCCGGAAACGCTGGACGCCGTACTGGACGCGGTCGAGAAGACCCGCGTCGCTCACGGCATCCAGGCAGGCACCACGTCGCTGGCCCTGGAACCACGGCAAGACGGCACGTGGGATGTCCACAGCCCGATCGCGCATCTGCAGCGCATCGATGGCGTGGTGGTCAAGGCCGCGGTCACCTCGACCGCAGAGCTGCAGCAGGCCTTGCTGGCACGTGAGATCGTGCCGTCTGTCCAGCCGGTCGATCAGGCGCCGTCCCCCACCGAGCTGCCCACGGCAATGCCCGCCCGCGCGGCGTCGGTCGAGCCGCCCGGCAGGGACGAAATCCCGGGCCTCCCGCTGTCTCCCACGCATGCCTCGCACCCCGACCACACGCTCTACGAGCAGATACGCCAGGGCGTCGCGACGCTGGATGCAGAACACGGGCGCACCTTCGATGCGCTCAGCGAACGGATGAGCGCCAGCCTGCTGGTGCTGGCAAAGGCCAATGATCTGGACCGGGTGGATCATGTGCTGGTCAGCACGGCCACCCGTGACAAGCCGGCCGGCCACACGCTGTTCCTCGTCAACGGCGCGCTCGATGATCCCCTGCACAAGCGCGCTTCCATGCCCACGGCGCAGGCCGCGCAGACGCCGGTGGAGGCGTCCATGCAGCAGCTTGAGGAGGTCAGTCAGCAGGCGCAGCAGCGCGCGCTTGCGGATCAGCAGGCCCAGCCGCTGCGCGATGACCCGTCACAGCAAGGACTGCAGGCACACGTCGCCGCGATGAACTGAAAAAAAAAAGGACCCGACAGAGGGAGGGATCTGTCGGGTCCTGCGACTGCACGGGGGGAGGGACCCATGCAGTGTCCGGCGGGTCTGCACGCCCGGATGACTCCCGGTGGCGACCTGTTGCAGTGCAGCATACGCCTTTCGTGCTGCATTGCAACAGGGGCTGGGCAGGTTCTGACGAGCGGTTGAACCGCCAGTCAGCTCAGCCCCTCACAGACCCCCCGGACCGCGGTAGCGGCAGCCGGACGTGCAGGTTTCGTGGATCGTCACCTCGCTCAGTGCGGGCAGGACAGGCTTGAGCTCGCCCCAGATCCACGCCGCCAGGTTTTCGCTGGTCGGGTTGTCCAGACCGGGAATGTCGTTGAGGTAATGGTGGTCAAGCCGGTCGTAGATCGGCTGGAAGGCCGCCTTCACATCACCGAAGTCCATGATCCAGCCCGACTCGGCGCCGGGTTCGCCTTCCACCTTGAGCTCGATGCGGAACGAATGCCCATGCAGCCGCGCACATTTGTGGCCAGGCGGCACGTTGGGCAGACGATGGGCTGCCTCGACCATGAAGACTTTGAAGATTTCCATGCGCCGATTGTACCGGGCCACGCCGTTGCCCGGCGGCCTCGTCACCCCTTATCTCTTTCCATCGCGATGAAGAGATGATAACTTCACTTATATCCGTATGAAGAGATGTTATTGGGCGGTTCAGCGCCCGGCATGTCCTACTCGGGTCACGCCTCCACCACCTCACAGATTTCGTCCATGCCCCAGCACACCCTGCTCGTGGCGGCCCTGGCCGCCGCCCTGGCCGCGCCTTTGTCTGCCGCTGCCGAAACCGCTCCCGCCACGGCCCCCGCCCACGATGCCAGCACACTCGCCGCCATCCGGGTGACCGGCTCCAACATCAAGCGCACCGACACCGAAGCCGCCAACCCGGTCCAGGTCATCGGCCGCGAACAGCTCGATGCCACGGGCAAGGCCTCGGTCGCCGACGTGCTGCGTTCGATCTCCGCCAACACCGGCAATGCGGCCAACGAGACCACCAACAACGGGTGGGCGTCCGGCTCTGCGGGCATCGGCCTGCGCGGCCTCTCGCAGAAGAACACGCTGGTGCTGCTCAATGGGCGCCGGCTGGCCAATTACGGCTTCCCGGCAGGCGGCCTCTCGGATACCTTCGTCAACCTCAACGCGCTGCCACTGGTGGCCGTGGAGCGCATCGAGGTGCTCAAGGACGGTGCCTCGGCCGTGTACGGGTCCGATGCCGTGGCCGGTGTGGTCAACATCATCACGCGGCAGAATTTCGAAGGCGCCGAGATCGGCGGCAGCGTGGGCACGGCCGACCAGGGTGGCCTGGACGAACACAAATTCAAGTTCGTCGGCGGCCTCGGCGATCTCGACACCGATGGCTACAACATTCTGGTCAGCCTGGAAGGCTACAACCGCGACCGGCTGGACCAGGACGAGCGTGACCTGACCCGCTCCGGCATCTACAGCGATCAGCCCGGCGGGCGCTGGAACGGCTGGTCGGCCAAGGGCGCGCGCTATCTCATCAACGGCACCTCCGTACCGATGCTCGATGCCAACGGGCAGTGCCCGGAAGGCACCACGCGCGTGGCCAGCGCACCGATCGATGGCCTCGCCGGCGATACCTGCGGGTTCAACCAGGCACCGTTCACCACGCTCATCCCTTCGACCAAGCGCTGGCAGGCCTATGCCAACGGCACCGTCAGGCTCGGCGACAACGTGGAGGCCTTCGGCGAAGTCCTGTACAGCGAGGTCAAGGGCGTGGCGTGGTTCGGCAGCAGCCCCTACTTCACTCTGGAAAGCGGGCGTTTCGCGCTCAACGCCGACACGGGTCTGGCCGAGCCGGTCTCCTCCAGTCTGCCAGCGGGCAATCCGTACAACCCGTATGGGCGTGCGGTGCCGATCGAGTACACCTTCTTCAACCTCGGGGGCACGGTGAAGACCAACCGCTCGCAGTCCTATCGCGGCCTGGTCGGCCTGCGTGGCAGCACCGAGCGTTGGGACTGGGAGGTCGGCGCGTTTGGTGCGCGCAGCAGCGAGCGCGAAACGGTCTCGGGTGGCTTCGCCAACCGCTGGGCGCTGGCCGATGCACTGGCCTCGGGCAGCTACAATCTGCTGGATCCTTCGGCCACGCCGCAGGCGGTGCGGGATGCCATCAACATCGCGACGCTGCGCCCCGCCGAATCCAAACTGCAGGGCCTCGACGCGAAGCTGTCCGGCACACTGGGGCGCACGTGGGCCGGCGACATCGGATTCGCCTCCGGCGTTGAGTGGCGCCACGAGAAGCTGGACTCGAACAACCCGTGGCAGATCGATGCGGGCCTGCAGGTGCGGCCGGCGATCGCCGAAGTGCACGGCGAGCGCACGGTCACCGCCGCCTACGCGGAGGCCAACCTCCCGCTCGCTTCGAAACTGGACGTTTCCGTGGCCGCACGCGCCGACCACTATGATGATTTCGGCGATGCGTTCTCACCCAAGATCGGCCTGCGCTGGCAGCCACTGGACAGCCTGCTGGTGCGTGCCTCGGCGTCCAAGGGCTTCCGTGCACCGTCGCTTTCCGAGAACTCGGACAGTACCAGCATCGCCTACGGCAGCGTGGTGGATCCGTTCGATCCGGACCTTGCCGGCTCGCGGCAGAACCCGACCTTCTTCACCGTCGGTAATACCGACCTCAAGCCCGAGCGCACGCGCAGCTACAACCTGGGCATCGTGCTGTCGCCGTGGCGCAACACCAACCTCAGCGTGGACTACTACAGGATCGAGCTGGAGAATCTGGTCGGCACCAACAACACGCAGACGCTGGTCACCAACAATGTGCCCGGTGCCGTGCTGCGCGATGAGCGCGGCAAGCTGCTGGCGGTCTACAACCGTTACCAGAACCTGACCGACCTGAAGACCTCCGGCGTCGACGTGGAGCTGCGCCAGCGGCTTCCCACGGAACGCGTCGGTGATTTCAACCTGACCACCGGGTTCACCCACGTGCGCGATTACCGTCGTCCCGCGGTGACCGGCGGACCTCTGGTGGACTACGCCGGCAGCAACCTGGGTGCCACCCTGCCGCGCAACAAGGCCACGACCACGTTGGATTGGGCATACGGCGACTGGCGCACGGCGCTGACCTGGTATTACACCGGTGGCTATGATCAGCGCACGGCTGCCGCGCGCACTGTACAGCAGCGCGTGGACAGCTACAGCCAGTTCGATCTCTACGCGGCCTATGCCGGTTTCGAGCAGCTCACGCTGTACGCCAAGGTGCAGAACCTGGGCGATGAGGAGCCGCCCTACGACGCCTCGTTCCCTGGCATCCGCGCGCCGTACGATTTCAGCCAGTACGACTTGCGCGGGCGTTACTTCACGCTCGGCTTTGATTACCGCTTCTAGCCTTTTCAATCGTCTGCCGGGCCGCGCGTGGCGCGGCAGGCCCTGCGTCATGCCGGGCGCTTTCGCATCAGCTGGCATGACGCCGCAACCGGGGAATCGCAGTGTCTTTCCATCGTCGTCTCTTTCTTCCGCTGTTCGCCGCCGCCGCCGCGGCCCTTTCATTGCCCGCCGCGCCGGCGCTGGCGCAGAGTGCCTACTACTTCCCGCAGGCCGGCGAATTCGACCCGGCCATCCCCACGCCACAGCAGTTCCTGGGCTATGAGATCGGTAGCCGGTACACCCGGCACGACCAGCTCGTCGCTTATTTCAAGGAGCTTGCACGCCACTCCGACAAGATCAGCGTCAAGGAGATCGGTCGCAGCTACGAAGGCCGCCCCCTGCTGATCGCCACGGTGACCGCGGCCGGCAACCAGTCCCGACTGGAAAGCCTGCGCCAGCAGCACGCCACGCTGGTCGATCCGGCGCAGCCACGCAGCGCGGCGGGCGACAGCCCAGTGGTCGTCTGGCTCGGTTACAGCGTGCATGGCAACGAGACCTCCAGCGGCGAGGCGGCCCTGCTCACGGCCTACTACCTGGTCGCCAACCGCAGTGCCGAGACACAGCAGTGGCTGCAGAACGCCGTCGTGTTGTTCGACCCTGCGCAGAACCCGGACGGGCGCGACCGCGCGGCAGACTGGCACAACGCGTGGGCCTCCTCCCCGGCATCGGCCGACCCCGCCGACAAGGAGCATGTGGAACCCTTCCCGCAGGGGCGCACCAACCACTACTTCACCGATCTCAACCGCGATTGGCTGGCACTCACGCAGCAGGACAGCCGGCCCAAGATCGAGGTCTTCCACCAGTGGTACCCCAACGTGCAGATCGACTTCCACGAAATGGGCAAGGACAGCACGTACTACTTCGAGCCTTCGCCCAGGAGCATGCACAGTCCGTTGATTCCCGCTGCCTCGTACGCGTTCAACAGGACCCTGGCGAAGTACCACGCCGCTTCGCTCGATGCACTGGGTTCGCTGTATTACACCGGCGAGAACTTCGACAACTTTTCTCCTGTCTACGGCTCCACCTACCCCGATTTCCACGGGGCAGTGGGTGTGACGGTGGAGCAGGCCAGTTCGCGCGGGCGCGTGCAGGAGTCGACCAATGGCCTGCTGACGTTCCCCTTCACCATCCGCAACCAGGTGGCGACCGGGCTGGGTACGGTGCGTGGCGCGGTGGCCGAGCGCGAAGGGCTGCTGGACCTGCAGAAGTCCTTCTTCCAGTCCGCGGTGAAGCAGGCCGGTCAGCAGCCGTGGAAGAGCTTCGTCTTCGGCGACGCACATGATCCGGCGTTGACCCGTCAGCTGCTCGAACTGCTGCTGCTGCACCGGATCGAAGTGCACGCGCTCAGCACGGCGGTGACGCTGGAGGGGCGCCGGTTCGAGCCGGGCCATGCGTACGTGGTGCACGCCGCGCAGCCGCAGTTCCGCCTCGTGCATGCCATCTTCGCGGACACGCCGCCGATCAAGGGCGATGTGTTCTATGGCAGCACGTCCTATGCGATCGCACCGGCGTACGGGCTCGCCTTTGCAGGCAGCAAGGGCCGCATCACCGCGGGGAGCCGCGTGGATGCGGTGCCGGAGGTGCAGGGCGGAGTCATTGGCGGGCAGGCGGCATTTGCCTACGTGCTGGACTGGCGTGATCGCAATGCAGCGCGTGGGCTGCAGGCGCTGCAGGCGAAAGGACTGGCCACGCGCGTTGCCTTCCAGCCATTCACGGCCGCAACGCCGGCCGGCGACGTCGCCTTCGGTGCAGGCAGCATCGTGGTGCCCGTCGCCGGCCAGCCGCTGCAGGGCGCCGCGCTGCTGGATGCGGTGCACTCGGTGGCCGTGGCGGCCCCGGTGCGGGTTCATGCGCTGGCCAGCGGGCACAGCCGCGCCGGCATCGACTTGGGCAGCGATGGCGTCAAGGCGCTGCGCAGGCCCGCCGTAGCGCTGGTGATGGGCGAAGGGGTCAACGCTACGGAGATCGGTTCGGCGTGGTTCCTGCTCGACCAGCACCTGCAGCTGCCTGCGAGCAAGATCGATCCATCGCAGCTGGGCAAGGTGCCGCTGGACCGCTACACGAGCATCGTGCTGGCCGGTGGCCGCTATGACGCCGTGGATGACAAGGCCATCGCGGCCCTGAAACGCTGGATCCAGGCCGGCGGCTCGCTGGTGACCTACGGCACGGCATCGAAGTGGGCGATCGAGAAGAAACTCGCCGAGGGCGAGACGCTGGGCGCTCCCGAAGTGCCGGAGGACGCCGAGCGGCAGGCGTTCGGGGACCAGCGTGACCTGGCGGCGATCGAGCGGGTGAGCGGCAACATCCTCAGCGCGGACGTGGACATCTCGCACCCGCTGGGCTTTGGCGCGCCGCGCCGTGAGCTGGCCGTTCCCAAGGAAACGCCGGTGGTGCTGCAGCCCAGCGCGAACAGGTTCTCGACTGTCGTGCGGATCGATGCGCAGCCCCGGGTGAACGGGTACCTGTCCGCGCGCAACCGGGAGCGCGTGCGTGGCTCGGCCTGGCTGCTGGTGTCCCCGCAAGGCCAGGGCAACGTGGTGTTGTTCGCCGATGATCCGGCGCACCGCAAGTACTGGCATGGCACGGAGCGGTTGCTGGTGAACGCGGTGTTCTTCGGCAACCTGTTGAACCCGACCAAGCCGCGCGGGTAACGCGCATCCCTGGCGGACCCACAAAAAAGGACGACGCCTGCGCGTCGTCCTTTTTCATCTGCCTTCAGCGGTTGCCGGGCACTGCCCGGGCGTGCCCGCCGCGCGGATCAGACCGTGCGATGGCTGCCGCCGTTGCCACCCGGGCTGCGGCCGCGGCCGGCCCCAGCGGCACCGCCGCCGCCGCCGCGACGCTGGCCCTGGCCCTGCGCGGCACGCGCCTGGCCGGCACCCGCACCGCCGTCACGACGACCGCCGCCCGGCTTCTTCGGGCCCGCATGCGCATGACGCGGCGCATCGCCATGGGCACGACGCGAGTGCGTCGGCTTGCGCACGGCGCGCTCGCCCATATCGCTGTCGGCCTTGCCCGGGGCGCTGTTGCCCCAGCGGATCGGTACCTGCAGTTCGAAGCCCGGCACATCGCGGATGTCCATGTCACGGCCGAGCATGCGCACGATCTGGCGCAGCAGCTTCACTTCATCCTGCGCGACGAGCGAAATCGCCTCGCCGGTGGCGCCGTTGCGGCCGGTACGCCCGATGCGGTGCACGTAGTCCTCGGCCACCATCGGCAGGTCGAAGTTGATCACCTTCGGCAGCTCGTTGATGTCGATGCCACGCGCGGCGATATCGGTAGCGACCAGCACGGTCACGCGGCCGGCCTTGAAATCGGCCAGTGCACGCAGGCGCTGGCCCTGGCTCTTGTTGCCGTGGATCGCCGCGGTCTTGATGCCGGACTTGTCCAGGAACGCCGCCAGCTTGTCGCTGCCATGCTTGGTCCGGGCGAAGACCAGCGTCTGCTCGCGGCTGTCCTGCGCCAGCAGGTGCAGCAGCAGGTCACGCTTGCGGTGGCCATCGACCGGGTGCACGCGGTGGGTGATCAGCTCGGCGACGGTGTTCTTCGGCGTGACCTGGATCTGCTCCGGGTTGCGCATGAATTCCATGGCCAGCTGCTTGATGCTCTCTTCGAACGTCGCCGAGAACAGCAGCGTCTGGCGGTTCTGCTTGGGCAGCTTGGCCAGAATGCGCTTGATCGAGGGCAGGAAGCCCATGTCGAGCATGCGGTCGGCTTCGTCCAGTACCAGGATCTCGATGCCGGACAGGTCGATGCTGCGGCGCTCGAGATGGTCGATCAGGCGGCCGGGGCAGGCCACCAGCAGGTCCACGCCACGGCGCAGCACATCGAGCTGGTTGCCCATGCCGACGCCACCGTAGATGCAGGCGCTGGGAATGCGCAGGTACTTGCTGTAGCCGCGCAGGCTGTCATGCACCTGGGTGGCCAGCTCGCGGGTCGGGGTCAGGATCAGGGCGCGGGGCTTGCGCGGACCGCCGCTGGAGACTTCCTGCGAGCGGGTGCCGAGGTGCTGCAGCAGCGGCAGGCCGAAGGCCGCGGTCTTGCCGGTACCGGTCTGGGCGCCGGCCAGCAGGTCGCGCCCGGCCAGGGCGAGCGGGATGGCCTGCTCCTGGATCGGGGTCGGGTTTTCGTAGCCCTGCTCGGAAAGCGCACGCAGCAGGAAGGGCGCAAGGCCCAGGGATTCAAATGACATCAGAGGAAACTCCAGAAAAACATGAGTAACGCATCGCCGACTGGCGAGGCGGGGGCTGATCGTTGAGATCGGCTGACTCGGAGCGTTCCCGTGAACCGCGCTGCGAGAAATTGGGGTCAACCGACGCGGTGCGCAGGCTGGAATGCGTGACGTACGGCGTCGGAGTGGGGGCGGGCGAGGGGTCGGGTGACCTGGCTCGCCGGCGATCCCGAAGGGAAACGGACGGCCGCTGCAGACCGGCCTAGTCTAGAGCATGATCGGGAGGTGACGCAAAGTGAGTCGTTCAGGTTGGCGCGGCAAGCGACCGAAGCCTTGCGGGCCGGGCGCGTGCCGCAGCGCAGCTTGGCGGGGCGGGTTATTTCATTACACTTGAAACTTGTTTCTGGACGGCGGAGTTGCACGCATGAAGCTTGGGTCTCTGAAGGAAGGCGGCCGCGATGGCACGCTGATCGTGGTTTCGCGGGACCTGCGGCACGGGGTGCGCGCGACCGGCATCGCAACCACGCTGCAGCAGGCGCTGGAAAACTGGAGCCAGGCCGCTCCGCGGCTCATGGCGTTGTCGGCCTCGCTGCAGGCGGGTGACGCCGATGGGGTGTTCGACCTCGATCCGCTGGCGCTGGCGGCCCCTCTGCCGCGCGCCTACGAGTTCGTGGACGGCAGCGCCTACCTGCCGCACGTCGAGCGCGTCCGGCGTGCCCGCGGCGCGGAAGTGCCAGAGAGTTTCTACAGCGATCCGTTGATGTACCAGGCCACCAGCGCGGCGTTCTACGGTCCACGCGATGCCGTCAAGGTGGTCAGCGAGGACTACGGGATCGACCTGGAGGCGGAACTGGTGGTCATCACCGACGATGTGCCGATGGCGGTCAGCGCCTCCCAGGCCGCCGGCCACATCCAGCTGATCGGTCTGGTCAACGACGTGTCCCTGCGAAATCTCATCCCGGGCGAGCTGGCCAAGGGCTTCGGCTTCCTGCAGTCCAAGCCCCGCTCGGCGCTGTCGCCGGTGTTCGTCACGCCCGATGAGCTGGGCCCGGCCTGGCAGGACAGCAAGGTGCACCTGCCGCTGCTGACCCACGTCAACGGGCAGTGGTTCGGCGCGCCGGACGCCGGTGTGGACATGCAGTTCAACTTCGCCCAGCTGGTGGCGCATGCGGCCAGGACGCGGCCGTTGAGCGCTGGCACGATCGTCGGCTCGGGTACGATCGCCAACGAGGACACGAGCAAGGGCGCCTCCTGCTTTGCCGAACAGCGCGTGGTCGAGACGCTGCGCGATGGCGCGCCGAGCACGCCGTTCATGTCCTTCGGCGACGTGGTGCGCATCGAGATGCTGTCTGCCGAGGGGCAGAGCATTTTCGGTGCCATCGAGCAGCGCATCGAGCAGGCCAGCGCGCCGTGAATACGGGTGTGGCCGGCGCCGCAGCAGGCGATCCGCTCGTCCTGCATACGTACTGGCGCTCCAGCGCCGCCTATCGCGTGCGCATCGGCCTGAATCTGAAGGGCCTGACCTGGCAGGCCCGTGCGGTGCATCTGGTGCGCGAGGGCGGGCAGCAGCACGCCGCCGCGTACCGTGAACTCAATCCCCAGCAGCTGGTGCCCACCCTGCAGCACGGTCAGCAGATCCTGGTGCAGTCGATGGCGATCCTGGAATACCTCGACGAGGCCTTCCCGGAGGCGCCGCTGCTTCCGCCTGACGCGGCCGGGCGCGCGCGCGTTCGTGGCCTGGCCCAGCTGGTGGCCTGCGATGTGCACCCGCTCAACAACCTGCGGGTGATGCAGTATCTCGAGCGTTCGCTGGAGGTGCCGGCCGAGGCACGCACGGCGTGGACGCTGCACTGGATGGCGCAGGGCCTGGGCGCGCTGGAATCAATGCTCTCGGCCAGCCCGGCCACCGGCACGTTCTGCCATGGCGAGCAGCCCGGATTGGCCGACGCGTGCCTGGTGCCGCAGCTGTACAACGCCCGCCGGGTCAGCCTGGACCTCACGCCTTATCCGCTGCTGCAACGGGTCGAGGCGGCCTGCCTGGCCCTGCCGGCGTTCGACGCGGCCCGGCCGGAGCGGCAGGCGGACGCGGCCTGACATGTAACACCCGGTCATCTGTTGTCCTGTCGAACCGCTAGAATGTCCATAATTGGTCCCCAGGAAGACAACGTTAATGTGCGGAATCGTGGGTGCGATCGCTGATCGCAATGTGGTGCCGGTTCTCATCGAAGGACTGAAGCGTCTGGAATACCGCGGCTACGATTCGTCGGGCATTGCCGTGCTGAAGCAGGGCGTGCAGGCCGAGGTGCACCGTGTCCGCCGCACCGGCCGCGTCTCGGAGATGGAATCGGCGGCACTCGCCGAGGGCTTCGAGGCCCACCTGGGCATCGGCCATACGCGCTGGGCGACGCATGGCGGCGTCACCGAAGCCAACGCCCACCCGCACATCAGCGAGGGCGTGGCGCTGGTCCATAACGGCATCATCGAAAACCACGAAGAGCAGCGTGAGCGCCTGCGCGGGCTCGGATACACCTTCGAGTCGCAGACCGATACCGAAGTCATCGCCCACCTGATGCACCACAACCTGAGCGATGGCTGCAGCCTGCTCGTCGCCCTGCAGCGCACGGTGAAGGAGCTCACCGGCGCCTACGCGCTGGCGGTGATGAGCCGTGCCGAGCCGGAGCATTTCGTCTGCGCGCGTATGGGCTGCCCGCTGCTCGTAGGCCTGGGTGAAGGTGAAAACTTCGTGGCCTCCGACGTATCGGCAATCATTTCCGCCACGCGCCGGGTCATTTTCCTCGAAGAAGGTGATACCGCCGATATCCGCCGCGACGGCGTACAGGTCTACGGCGCGGACGATGTCCAGGTGCAGCGCGATGAGCACCTGTCGGACGTGTCGCTGGCGTCCCTGGAGCTGGGGCCCTTCCGGCACTTCATGCAGAAGGAAATCCATGAGCAGCCGCGCGCGCTGGGCGACACCATCGAGGCGGCGATCGACGCCGGTGGGTTCCCGGCCGAGCTGTTCGGCAAGAATGCCGAAGCGGTGCTTGCCGGCATTGAAGGCGTGCAGATCCTGGCCTGCGGGACGAGTTACTACGCCGGGCTGACCGCGCGTTACTGGATTGAATCCATCGCCGGCCTGCCGTGCAGCGTGGAGATCGCCAGCGAATACCGGTACCGCGCCGCCTATGCAAACCCGAAGCACCTGATCGTGACCATTTCGCAGTCCGGTGAAACCCTGGATACGATGGAAGCGCTGAAGTACGCCAAGTCACTGGGGCACGTGCACTCGCTGTCAATCTGCAACGTGCCGGAGAGCGCCATCCCGCGCGCCAGTGAGCTGGTGTGCTACACCCGCGCCGGCGCCGAAATCGGTGTCGCGTCGACCAAGGCCTTCACCACCCAGCTGGCCGCGCTGTTCCAGCTGACGGTCGTGCTGGGCAAGCTGCATGGCCGGATCGACGCGGCACAGGAGGCGGATTATCTGGAGCAGCTGCGTTTCCTGCCGGGCAGCGTGCAGCATGCGTTGAATCTGGAGCCGCAGATCGCAGCGTGGGCGGAGCGTTTCGCACGCAAGCCCAATGCGTTGTTCCTCGGCCGCGGACTGCATTATCCGATTGCCCTGGAAGGTGCGCTCAAGCTGAAAGAAATCTCCTACATCCATGCCGAAGCCTACCCGGCCGGCGAGCTCAAGCATGGCCCGCTGGCGTTGGTGGACGAAGACATGCCGGTCGTGGTGATCGCCCCGAACGACGCTCTGCTGGAGAAGGTGAAGTCCAACATGCAGGAAGTGCGTGCACGGGGGGGCGAACTGTTCGTATTCGCTGATCAGGACAGTAATTTCGTGGAGTCGGAAGGGGTGCATGTCATACGCACGCCGCGCCACGCAGGTCTGCTCAGCCCGATCGTGCACACCATTCCGGTGCAGTTGCTGGCGTACCACACCGCGCTGGCGCGCGGGACCGACGTCGACAAGCCGCGCAACCTCGCCAAGAGCGTCACCGTCGAGTAACGCAGGCCGGAGCGCCGGGCGCTGCCCGGCCAACGCGGTCGAAACCCCAGAGGACGCAGCGGATCATCCGATGATCCCCTGCGTCCCGAACGCAATCAGAATCCGTGGGTGATGCCGCCCGGACTGCCGGAGAAGTCGGCGTACGGATCATGCTCGCCACTGCCCCCCTCGGAAAGACGGAACTTGAGCGCCAGTCCATCGCGGGAATCGGCGGCACGCAGGGCCTCTTCGATCTCGATGGTGCCGTCCTTGGCCATGCGGAACAGGCACTGGTCGAAACTCTCCATGCCTTCCTCCAGCGAGGCCTCCATGGCGGCCTTGATCTCGTGCACCTGGCCGCGGCGCAGCAGGTCGCGGATCATCGGCGTGTTGATCAGCACCTCCGTCGCCGGCAGCCGGCGGCCGTCCTTGCCCTTCACCAGGCGCTGGCTGATGACCGCCCGCAGGTTGAGCGACAGGTTCATCAACACGTTGCGGTGCGCGCTTTCCGGGAAGAAGTTCAAAATGCGCTCGATCGTCTGGTCGGCATTGTTCGAGTGCAGTGTCGCCAGGCACAGGTGACCGGTTTCGGCGAAGGCGATCGCCGCTTCCATCGTCTCCGCGTCGAGGATCTCGCCGATCAGAATGACGTCGGGCGCCTCGCGCATGGCGTTCTTCAGCGCGTGATGGAACGTGTGCGTGTCCAGCCCCACCTCGCGCTGGTTCACGATGGAGAGCTTGTGCTTGTGCAGGTACTCGATCGGATCCTCGATGGTGAGGATGTGGCCGGTCGTGGTGCTGTTGCGGTGATCGATCATCGAGGCCAGCGAGGTCGACTTGCCCGAGCCGGTCGAGCCCACCACCAGCACCAGTCCGCGCGGGGTCATGATGACGTCCTTGAGCACCTCGGGAAGATGCAGCTCCTCGATGCTCGGGATCCGGCTGCGGATGGCGCGGATGACCATGCCGACCTCGCCCCGCTGCTTGAAGACATTCACGCGGAACCGTCCGGCGTCGGACAGCGCGATGGCCATGTTCAGCTCCAGCTCGCGCTCGAACTGCGGCACCTGTTCCTCGTCCATCAGTGAGTAGGCGATCTTCCTGACCATCCCCGGAGGCAGCCCGGTGTTGCCGAGCGGGTACAGTTTGCCCTCGATCTTGATGTAGACCGGTGCGCCGGTGGTCAGGAACATGTCCGAGGCGTTCTTCTCGGTCATCAGCTTCAGGAAGTAGCCGATATCCATACGCGTTTTTCCCCAAAAACGACGGGCCGGCCATCCAAGTTGCAAGCATGGTGCCGGCTTGACGACAATGGCCGTGCACAATCCTCCGGCACGGCCTCCCCAAATGAATCGACGTAGCTTCGCACAAATGCGCCACGGCCTGTATGTCATGGCGCTGGCCCTCGCGCTCTCCGCACCCGCCCTGGCACAGGACGGGGCGCAGGAGCTGGCCCAGGCCCGCCAGGCGGTGGAGAAGGCCACCCAGGCCGACGCCGACCAGTACGCACCGGATCTGGTGCAGCTGGCCCGTCAGGGCCTGCAGCGGGCCCAGATTGCCGCCAACGGAGGCCGCAGCGAGCGCCGCAATGCGCCCGCGCTGGCCCAGCGTGCCGCGGCCGACGCGGACCTGGCGCGGGCGCGCAGCGAAGAGGCCACGGCGGTCGCCCAGCTGCAGCTGCGTCGCAACGAAGTGAGCCAGCTGGAAAAGCAGCTGCAGACCGGGGAGGGCCGCTGATGCGCACCCCCCGCCTGATCCTGCTGGCCGGCCTGATGGCATCTCCTGCGCTGGCTGTCGCGGCCGACGATCCCCTGGTGCTGCAGTTGAACCAGCGCCTGATGAGCATCAACGCCAACCCCGAGACCTCCGAACTGGCGGCCTTCGAGCGTGTGCAGGCGCAGCAGGCCATCGGCGCGCTGGCCGAAGCCAAGCGTCGTGACCGCGAGCTGGCTGCCTATCTGGCCGAGCGCCGGGTGGAGATCGCAGAGACCGCCGTGCGGGCGTCGCTGGCCCAGCGCCAGGCACGCCAGCTGGAAGGGACGCGGAGCGATCTGCTGATCGAAGCCAGCCGCCGCGAAGCCGCCCGCGCGCGCCAGGAAGCCGAGCGCCTCCGGGTACAGGCGCAGATCCAGGCCGAGGAAAGCGAACGCCTGCGCCTGGCAGCGGAAACCGAGGCCCTGGCGCGCCAGGACGCCGAGAACGCGCTGACCACCGTTGCCGGTCGCCAGCAGCAGCGGCTCAGCAGCGCCCAGCAGAACGCGGCCAAGCTGGCGCGCGAGGAAGCCGAGCTGGTGTCGGGCCAGAAGCTGCCATCCAGCCGCTTCGAAAGCCGCGGTGAGGTGTTCACGCTGTCAGGTGATGCCTTCAGCGGCGGTCAGGCAGCGCTTTCCGGTGGAGCGAAGAACCAGGTCAAGGCGCTTGCGGAGTATCTGAACATCGGCAAGAAGGGCCGGGTCCGGATCGAAGCCTGGGATGCCGCAGCGGGCGTGGGGCAGCGACGTGCCGAAGCCCTGCGTGACGCGCTGGTGGCAGCGGGCGTCAGCGGTTCCCGACTGCAGGTGGCGGGCAAGCAGGCTGCGGCGACCAAAGCCCGTTCCGCCGAGGTGATTGTTTCACCTTAAAGTATTGTTTTCGTTAATGAATGAGCGGATTTCCGGCGGTGGTGGCGGTCAGCCTGAACCGCTCGTCGACAGAGCTGGCATTTTTGTCGCATAGGGCTTGATAGGGCACCTCGCCGCGCGTAGGGTCAATCGTCCGGGACGCATTCCGCGGACCGGACGAAGAGGAGGGCCGGGCCGATGCAATCGGGGCGCGAACCGAACAAGGCATACAACCGCGATGTGCTGCGGTCAGCCGGACGCGATGCGACCCTGCGTGCCGCCCTGCCGTCCTTCCCAGACAGCGCCCCGTGCCGACCGGCCGGGGCGTTCGTGTTTCAGCTGCAGGAGGTAACTCATGTTTGAAGATCAGCCCCAGAGCGAGATCGAGGCCCGCCGCGCCCGTGACCCGGAATTCCGGATCCTCCATGACGAACACCGGAAGTTGAACAGGCAATGTATGGATGCCGAGCTTGGCGTGTTTGCTGTCAGCGATGCCACCTTGGGCGAGATGAAACGCCGTAAGCTGCAGACCAAGCAACGCCTGCAGAGCCTCTACGAAGCAGGGTCGTCGCCCGCGTCCTCCCCCGCGCATTGATTCCACCCTGCGCCGGGAAGGCGCATCAGGGCCCGCTGAACCGGGCCGAAAACGGAGCCGCCCTCGGCTCCGTGGCCTGAACGCCGCGTCGCTGCGGCCTCAGGCCTGCAACCGTTTCACCGTCGCGGGCCGCGCCGACTTCCTCGTCGATCGTCGCGGCCCGCGTCACCTTCAAGTCCAGTACGACGCCCGGTGACCGGGACCGACTGTGCGGGGCGATTCCGACTGACATTCACAGGCAACCAGCGGATAATCAACGGTCCGGCCCTGCGTGGCGCGAACCGAAGTCCCCCCGAATGCCCATCCATGCTTCCGTCCTCGACCTCATCGGCAAGACCCCGATCATCAAGGCCCAGCGCCTGGACACCGGCCTCTGCGAGCTGTACCTGAAGCTTGAGAGCGCCAACCCGGGTGGCTCGATCAAGGATCGCATCGGTCTGTCGATGATCGAGGCAGCAGAAAAGCGAGGCGACCTCAAGCCGGGGGCGACGCTGGTGGAAGGCACGGCCGGCAATACCGGGCTCGGGCTGGCGCTGGTGGCACAGCAGAAGGGCTATCGCCTGATCCTGGTGGTGCCGGACAAGATGAGCCGGGAAAAGATCTTCAACCTGAAGGCGATGGGGGCGGAGGTCCGGCTGACCCGCTCCGACGTGGCCAAGGGCCACCCGGAGTATTACCAGGACCTGGCCAAGACCATCGCCGACCAGACGCCGGGGGCGTATTTCATCAATCAGTTCGGCAACCCGGACAACCCGGCCGCGCACGAGTTCGGCACTGGGCCGGAGATCCTCGAGCAGATGGAAGGCGATCTGGATGCCATCGTGTTCGGTTGCGGCAGCTCCGGCACCATGACCGGCCTGTCGCGCGCGTTTGCCTCCCAGTCGCCGAAGACCGAACTGGTGCTGGCTGATCCGGTCGGCTCGATCCTGGCCGAATACATCAATGACGGCAATCTCAACGAGAAGTCCGGGAGCTGGCTGGTGGAGGGCATCGGCGAGGATTTCCTGCCTTCGATCGCCGATTTCAGCCGCGTGACCAAG
The DNA here is from genome assembly GCF_011761925.1 of Xanthomonas sp. 60. Taxonomy (NCBI): domain Bacteria; kingdom Pseudomonadati; phylum Pseudomonadota; class Gammaproteobacteria; order Lysobacterales; family Lysobacteraceae; genus Xanthomonas; species Xanthomonas sp. 60. The sequence goes on from NZ_JAASQW010000001.1 coordinate 164,678, forward strand.
GCGTACGCCATCAGCGACGCCGAAAGCTTCCACACCGCCCGCGATCTGCTGGCGAAGGAGGGCATCCTCGGCGGGTCCTCCACGGGCACGCTGCTGGCCGCCGCATTGAAATACTGCAAGGAGCAGACGACGCCCAAGCGGGTGCTCGTGCTGGTCTGCGACACCGGCAACAAGTACCTGTCGAAGATGTACAACGATTACTGGATGCTGGACAACGGCTTCCTTGAGCGTCCCCAGCACGGCGATCTGCGTGACCTGATCCTGCGCCCGTATGGCCAGCGCGACACCGTGGTCATCGGACCGAACGACCTGCTCACCACGGCCTATCAGCGCATGAAGCTGTACGACGTGTCGCAGCTGCCGGTGATGGAGGGCGACCAGCTGGTCGGCATCGTCGATGAGAGTGACGTGCTGCTGCATGTGTATGGCGACGAGTCGCGTTTCCGCGACACCGTGTCCACCGCAATGGTCAGCAAGCTGGATCGCCTGGACGTGAAGTCGCCGATCGAGGCCCTGCTGCCGGTGTTTGATCGCGGGCAGGTGGCGATCGTCATGGACGGTGATGCGTTCCTGGGCCTGATCACCCGCATCGACCTGCTCAACTACCTGCGACGCCGCGTCCAGTAAGGCGCGGCTGCGGCCTCCGGCTCGACTCAACTGGCTGTCTGATTGCGTCAATTCCGATTAAGCCACCGCTGATAGACTCCCCCACCTTTGATGGCGACCGTTCCGGGCGCCTGCAGGAGCCCCATCCATGTCCGATCCTTCCAAGCACGGCAGCGACCGCGTGCTGTCGCTGGCCACGCTGGCCATCCATGGCGGTCAGTCGCCCGATCCCAGCACGGGCGCGGTGATGCCGCCGATCTATGCCACCTCGACCTATGCGCAGAGCAGCCCCGGCGAGCACCAGGGGTTCGAATACTCGCGTACGCACAACCCGACGCGGTTTGCCTACGAGCGCTGCGTGGCTTCGCTGGAAGGGGGCTCGCGCGGCTTCGCGTTTGCTTCCGGCATGGCGGCGACCTCCACGGTGATGGAACTGTTGGATGCCGGAAGCCACGTCGTGGCGATGGATGACATCTATGGCGGGACGTTCCGGCTGTTCGAGCGCGTGCGCCGGCGCACGGCGGGGCTGGACTTCAGCTTCGTGGATCTGACCGATCTGGAAGCCTTCGAGGCCGCCATCACGCCGCAGACGAAGATGGTCTGGGTGGAGACGCCGACCAATCCGATGCTGAAGATCGTGGATATCGCCGCGGTTGCCGCCGTGGCGAAGCGGCATGGGCTCATTGTGGTGGTCGACAACACCTTTGCCTCGCCGATGCTGCAGCGTCCGCTGGAGTTGGGCGCGGACCTGGTCCTGCATTCGGCGACCAAGTACCTCAACGGCCACTCCGACATGGTCGGTGGCATGGTCGTGGTGGGTGACGATGCCGAACTGGCTGAGCAGATGGCTTTCCTGCAGAACTCCATCGGTGGCGTGCAGGGCCCGTTCGACAGCTTCCTGGCGCTGCGTGGCCTGAAGACGCTGCCGCTGCGCATGAAGGCGCACTGCGCGAACGCGCTGGCCCTGGCGCAGTGGCTGGAGAAGCAGCCGGCGGTTGAAAAGGTGATCTACCCCGGGCTGACCAGCCATCCGCAGCACGAACTGGCGACGCGTCAGATGAACGGCTACGGCGGCATTGTCTCGATCGTGCTGAAGGGTGGGTTCGAGGCGGCGAAGCGGTTCTGCGAGAAGACCGAACTGTTCACGCTGGCCGAGTCGCTGGGCGGCGTGGAAAGCCTGGTGAATCATCCGGCGGTGATGACGCACGCGTCGATTCCAGTGGAACGCCGGGAACAGCTGGGGATCAGCGATGCGCTGGTGCGGTTGAGTGTGGGTGTGGAGGAGGTGGGGGATCTGATGGTGGATCTGGAAGCTGCGTTGTCGCAAGGCGGCTGATATGGGAATTCTTTCAGCCTTCGGAAAGCATCGGTCGCTCACCTACGAGCTCACACAGCGAGAGGTTCTGGGACGGTATCGTGGCGCGAGCTTCGGGCTGCTCTGGTCGCTCATCAGCCCGTTCCTGATGCTGCTCGTCTATACGCTGGCGTTCGGCTTCATCATGAAAGGGCGATGGCCTGGATCCTCAGGCTCGACTACAGACTTCGCGCTGATCCTGTTCGCCGGTCTGACGGTGCACGGGTTCTTTGCCGAGTGTTTCATTCGCGCGCCCCAGCTGATCATTGGCAACACCGGATACGTGAAACGGGTGGTTTTCCCCTTGGATATTCTGGTGTGGAGCATGACGTTCTCTGCGCTGTTCCATTTGGCAATGAACATGCTCGTGTTGCTGGTGCTTTATCTGTGTCTGAAGGGGTACGTCCACCCTACGGCCGCGTTCCTGCCTCTGGTGCTGGCGCCTTTGGCGATCCTCACGGTTGGGGTTGGCTGGATCGTTTCTGCCCTGGGCGTCTATCTCCGGGACATCGGACAGATCGCCGGCGTCGTGGCAACCGCGATGCTGTTCCTTTCGTCCGCCATCATCCCGGTGGAATCGGTGCCCGAAAGCTATCGAATCGTCTTCGAACTCAATCCGCTCACCTTCATCATCAATCAGACCCGTGAGGTGGTGATCTGGGGGCGCATGCCCGATTGGGCAGGCCTTGGGATGTACACCTTGATCGCCTGCGCTGTTGCGGGCCTCGGATACGCAGTGTTTAGCAAATTGCGCGCGGGGTTTGCCGATGTCCTTTGACGTAGCAGGCGATGAAATCGTGATCGACGTAAAGGGCGTAGGGAAGGCGTACCACATGTACGAGCGCCCGTCGCATCGATTGTGGCAGGCTCTGGCAGGCAAGCGAAAATCGTTCTACAAGGATTTCTGGGCACTGCGTGACGTCAGTTTCTCGATCAAACGTGGGCAGACAGTCGGTATCGTCGGCCGTAACGGCTCGGGGAAATCGACACTGCTGCAGATGATCGCAGGCACCCTGACGCCAACGGAGGGGTCGATCAATGTTCGCGGACGCGTTGCGGCCTTGCTCGAGCTCGGAAGTGGCTTCAATCCGGAGTTCACGGGACGTGAGAACGTCTATCTGAATGCTGCGATCCTGGGCCTTTCGCGCGGCGAGATCGACCAGCGGATCGACAAAATTCTGGCGTTCGCCGACATCGGCGAGTTCATCGATCAACCGGTGCGCAGCTACTCGAGCGGAATGTCTGTTCGGCTCGCCTTCGCGGTAATAGTGCACGTGGATGCCGACATTCTCATCATCGATGAAGCATTGGCAGTTGGCGATGCGTTCTTCTCTCAGAAATGCATGCGCTTTCTGCGTGAATTCCAGAAGAACGGAACGCTGCTCTTCGTCAGTCACGACGCCGCCGCCGTGACAAATCTCTGCGAAAGCGCCGTCTGGCTTGAGTCTGGGCGCATGCGGCTGGGTGGAACGTCGCAGGAAGTCGTTGAGGCCTATATGGCCGAGCAGCATGTGGTCGGCCGTAAGGAGCTGGGCGACGAAGGCCTGGTGGTCACACGGAAGGTCAGGCGGCGCTCAGGCGAACTGGCCGATGTATCGATGCGCGGCGCGGAGCCGAGAGCCGTCCCGAACCGCTTGGCGGTATTTGAATTTGATCCGGATAACGTCGGACCAGAATTCGGTGCAATGGGTGCCCAGATCGTCGAGGTCAGTCTTGCACGCGAGGATGGTGAAAAGGTTCAAATTCTGGAAGGCGGTGAAGTTGTAAGCCTGCAGATCCGTGTGGAGCTGAAGCGCGATCTCAGTAATCTGATTGTCGGCTTCTACGTCAAGGATCGGCTGGGACAACGACTCTTTGGTGACAACAGCTACTTGGCCTGCAGGGACACCCCTGTGTCGGGGCAGGCGGGCGACACTGTTTCGGGCGCTTTCACCTTCCGCATGCCCGTGATGCCATCTGGCTCCTACATGATCGACGCTGCTGTTGCTTCCGGCGATCAGCACGATCACACGCAGCAGCACTGGATCCACGATGCGTTGGAGTTCCGGGCAATTGACGAAACGATGCGATTTGGGTTGATGGGGATCCCCATGATGGATATTGATGTTTGCAAGGAGCAGAAATGATTAACTTCACTGGGGAGCGTTTCGTTCCTACAGAACACGGCGTCATCAGGCAGGAACACATGCATCGTTATGCATGCTGTCTTCCCTTGGTGGAGGGCAAGGCTGTGCTTGATATCGCCAGCGGCGAAGGCTACGGCAGCGCGATGCTTGCTGCGCGCGCAAAGTCTGTCGTCGGAGTCGACATCTCCAATGAGGCGGTCAAGCACGCCGCCGTACGGTACGCATCGATTTCGAACCTCGATTACGTGCAGGGCTCTGCGGCTGCCATCCCGCTTGCGTCGGACAGCGTGGATGTTGTCGTATCGTTCGAGACGATCGAACACCTCCGTGGGCAGGAAGAGATGCTGTCCGAGATCCGTCGTGTTCTGAGGCCGGATGGCGTACTCGTAATGTCTTCGCCCAATAAAGAGGTCTACTCTGACAGGGCTGGTTACCATAACGAGTACCACGTCAAAGAGCTCTATTTGACGGAGTTCACGGACCTCATCTCCAGGCATTTTCCTGCGTGGCAGATGAGCGGACATCGCATGTCGGTCTGCTCGACGATCGTGCCCTTGGATGTTGCGGGACTGACGGGGGCGTACGAAGCATTGACGGACACTGGCGAGACGATCGAAAACCGGGTCGCATCAATGCCTGACGCCGTGTATTTCGTTGTTGTGGCAGCGGCACGCAAGGAGTTGCTGCCAACGCTGGCGCCCTCGATCCTTTATGCGGAGTCGGAAGATCTCTTCGAGCACCATCGTAAGGTTGCAAAATGGGCCCAGGCCCAAGACGAGGATATTGCAAGTCTTCGATCGCATGTCGCCAGGGAGCAGGCCGAGGTCAATCGCCTGCATGAACATCTCGGGGCGTCTAACGAAAGGATCTCGGAACTTCAGCAGCGGCTCGCAAGCGAAGAGGCGGAAGTCGGCCGTCTCAACAGGCTTCTGGCGGAGGGTGGTCTAACATCTGCGGACAGCGTTGTCCGCCAACGCAGCGGAGATGTGGTTGACGCGGCGTCGGGTCAGGTGGCCGCTCCGGGGCCGCAGGACGAAGGCGCTCTCAGGAGTGCGCTGCGCCTGGCGTCCGAGACGCTTGCGCATCACAGGAGCGAGGAAATATCGCTGCGCAGTTCACTGCAGCAGCACCAGGAGTTGCTGGGGCTGAAGAGGGTCAATGAGGAAAATCTCCGGACCAACCTCCAGAACTTGATTGAAAGGCTGGCCAAGAGCGAGGGCGCCGAAGCTGAACTCATGGCTTCACTGCAGCGGGAGAAAGACGTTGCGGGCATGCTGCAACATCAACTGGCTGTGGAGAAGGGCGGCTTGGAGGCGCTGCAGGAGTCGATCAAGCGTGCGCGCGAGGACTATGCCGAGCTCAGCAATCTGTCCAGCCGGAAAGACGAAGAAATCGCAGCTCTGAATAAGAAGCTAGAAGTGTCGACCCAGACAGGGATTGAGCGTGACCGCTTGTTGAGCGCATTGAGTGATGCGCGGGACGAATCGGCGCGTTTGTCAGAGCAGACGGCGATGCTGCGCGAGACGCTTCGTGTGGGGGCTGAGCAGGAAGCGGGGCTCAAAAAAGCAGTCGCCGAACTGACCGCGGACCTGACTCGTGAGCGGGAGCATGCGAAAAATCTTGAAAAAGCGCTCACAGAGCTCTGGGAAAAGCGCAATGAGCTACAGGCAGAGCGACACCTTGTAAGCGATTTGACTGATGCCGGCCATGAGGAGCTTCAAACACACCGTGAGGAGATCGGGCGACTCATGAGTAAGGTCGGCGCCTTGTCGCCGCGCGCAGGGGTGACCTCGTCCGAAGACATGCACAAAGTGGCCGAGCTGATCGGGCGCTACCAGGCAGAGCTTGATGCGCTGCAGAAGTTTGCAGATAACCTCATCAGCTCGCGGTCGTGGAAGATCACCAGACCTGTTCGATTTGCAGCGCGGGTTCTGCGTGGCGAATGGAGCATGGTGATCAGGTCGCTTCGTGAATCCGGCATGGCGCGTCATCCCTTGGCGAAGCCTTTCGTGCCGCTCGTCAAACGGCTTCTTCTCCGCCAGGAGGAAGAGGCTCGCGTTGTACCGCCTGAGGGTCTTGCATTTGAACAGGTGCAGCAGAATCCCGAGGAAACGCTTCGCACCGTAAGCTTCACGAGCGAAAGCGCGCCTGTTGTTTCCGTCGTCATCCCTACCTATGGAAATTACGCACAAAGCTTGGCGTGCGTTGCGTCCATCGCCAAGGCCGGTGCAAACGTCTCATTCGAGGTTCTCATTCTCGAAGACGCGTCTGGCGATAAAGAGATCGAAAAGCTTGCGCTGATTCCTGGCCTTCGATACCACCACAATCCAGTCAATCTTGGCTTCCTGCGTTCGTGCAACCAAGCGCTTACGCTGGCCCGCGGTCAGTACATCTGTCTGCTGAACAATGACACCGAAGTGACGCCGGGCTGGTTGGATGCGCTGGTAGACGTCTTCAGTCAACGCAGCGATGCGGGCCTGGTCGGATCGAAGCTCATCTACCCGGACGGACGGCTGCAGGAGGCCGGCGGCATCGTGTGGGCAGACGGCAGCGCTTGGAACTTCGGCCGATTGGATGACCCAACCAAGCCGCAGTACTGTTATTTGAAGGAGGCGGATTACGTTTCCGGCGCCTCGATCATGATGCGCGCAGAGCTCTTCCGTGAGTTCAACGGTTTCGATGACCACTTTGCGCCGGCCTATTACGAAGACACAGACATCGCGTTCCGCGTCCGGGCACATGGTCTCAAGGTCTACATGCAGCCTGCGTCCGTGGTTGTGCATTACGAAGGTGTTTCCAGTGGTACGGACGAGTCCTCCGGCGTCAAGGCCTGGCAGGGTATAAACCGTGGCAAGTTCCTGGCCCGCTGGGGTGATACGCTTCGCGCCGGACAGTTTCCCAATGGGGAGAATGTGTTTCTCGCGCGTGACCGCTCGCGTGATCGTCGGCGCGTGCTCGTCGTAGATCATTACGTTCCGCAACCAGATCGGGACGCCGGGTCCCGCGCAACATGGCAAGTCATTGAAATGCTTGTGCGCAAAGGGCTGCAGGTCACGTTCTGGCCGGCGAATGCCTATCACGATCTCGCATACACACCAGCGCTCCAAGCGATCGGAGTGGAGGTGCTGTACGGATCGGAATACGTAGGCCGCTTTGATTCGTGGATGAGCGAGCACGGACAGTATTTCGAGGCGGTCATTCTTAACCGGCCTCACATCTCGTTCGATCTGGTGAAGAGCGTTCGTGAACACTCGAACGCCGCACTTGTTTACTATGGTCACGACATCCACCACCTGCGAATGCAGCAGCAGCTCCAACTTCAGCCGGATCAGGAGCTCGAAGTTGAAATGCGCCGGTTCCGTTCCTACGAGCACGCGCTGTGGCAGCAGTCGGATGTGATCCTCTACCCGTCCACGGACGAGACGTCGCACGTGAGTCAATGGTTGGCAACCAATGCTCCTGACGCTACCGCGCGCGCGGAGACCATACCTCTCTACGCTTACGAGCCTGTTCCCGACAACGAGGTTCCGGGGCCAAGCGAGCGCTCCGGAATCCTTTTCGTCGCAGGCTTCGCGCATGCCCCTAATGTCGATGCCGCCACATGGTTCGTCCGGGAGGTACTCCCCTTGGTGAAAAACGAGGTGGGCGAAGTGGCGGTGACCCTCGTTGGCTCCAACCCACGGCCGGAGGTTCTGGAACTCGCTTCCGGGAGTATTCAAGTCACCGGCTACGTCACCGACGAAGCGCTAGAGGGCTACTACCGCAGAGCGCGGGTATCGGTCGCGCCTTTGCGTTTCGGCGGAGGGGTAAAGGGCAAAGTCCTGGAGAGCATGCGCTATGGCACGCCGTGCGTTACAACCTCGGTTGGGATGCAGGGTCTGGGAGACGCGGCAGACTTCATGTCAGTTAGTGACGACCCGCGAGAGATGGCTGCAGAGATTGTGGAAATCCTGAGAAGCGACGATCGCTGGAGCAATCTTTCTGTGCAAGAACGAGTGTTCATTTCACAGTATTACTCGCGAAAGGCGCTGTGGGGTGTTTTGTCCAGAGCGGTCACATTTAAGACGGAGCGGTAATATCCGGCGCGAGAAATGTGGATACATGGGGGCGCCGCCGCAAGCATCTTGCGCCGGCATTCTAAATGAACTAAGGGCGACTTTATGGAAAATCTGCGCTGCAAATGTGCCGCACGAAGCGGAGGAAGCGTCCATGGCGAACGCCAATTGGCAACACGGCCGGCCGCCGCCAATTAGGTATGTTTGACAGATTCGCCATCTGGCCCCTTCGTCTAAGGCAGCGTAATCAGGTGCCTGAGTATTATTAGTAAAGCTGCCTGGAGATTCGAGGAGCTTGGGATCGCGTAAGCTCCCCCGTCAAGCAGACATTTCTAAAGTAGAGCTTCTGGCGTAGGCGATACGGTGCTACACGGGTTCATGCCGCTGAGTGAGTCATGTTGAAGAATCTCGTTGTAATCGATCATCCGCCAATGCGCTGCCTCGCGCACGTCCTCGAGGCGAGCGAAGAGGTGCTGGTCTAGCATCTCCTCGCGGAAGGTGCGGTTGAAGCGTTCGATGAAGGCGTTTTGGTTGGGCTTGCCAGGTTGGATGTAGTGCAGCGCCACGCCGCTGAGTTTGGCCCACTGGGTGAATGCTTCGCCCAGAAACTCAGGGGCGTTGTCCGATCGTAGAACCTGCGGCAATCCGTGATCACGTTTGAGCTGCTCGAACACGCGCACCAGGCGGCCGGAGCTGAGCGAGGTATCTACCTCAATGTGCAGCACCTCGCGGTTGAAGTCATCGACCACATTGGATGTTCGAAATCGTTTGCCGCAGGCCGGCGCGTCACTCATGAAGTCCATGGACCAAACGGTATCGGGGTGCCTGGGAACATACAGCGGCACCCGCTCGCGCTTTGGTAGGCGGAGCTTGGCGGCCCTTCTCAGGTTGAGCTTCATCGCCTCATACACACGACAGATCCGCTTCAGGTTCCAATCTGGCCGCTTCTTGCGCAGTTGATCACTGCACTTCCAGAAACCTCGACTTGGCCGCTCCTCGACTAGCTTGGCCAAAGCCGAGATCCACTCCGAATCGCGCACGGTCCAGTCCAGTGGCGGCGCATACCTTGCCGCACGAGACAAGCCCACCTCACCGCAGGACCGGCTCAGGGAACGCGCGTGCACCTCGGTGAGGAAACGCACCGCCTCACGCTTCTGACCCGGCCCTACAGTTTTTTTGCGATCAGGTCCTTCAGCACCGCGTTGTCCAGCGCCATTTCCGCGTACATCCGTTTGAGCTTGGCGTTCTCAGCTTCAAGGTCCTTCACCCGACGAAGTTCGGATGCATCAAGGCCGCCGTACGTGCTCCTCCACTGGTAATACGTCGCCGTGCTGACGCCGGCTTATCGACATAGATCCTTCACCGCAAGCCCGGCATCGCACTGGTTGAGGCTCGTGATGATCTGCGTCTCGCTGAACTTTGATGTGCGCATGCAGCCTCCTGGCTATTTAAAGATGCCAGAAAGTTCTACTTATCGGGTGCCAGGCTATCGGGGGAGCTTAGGATCTGGGAGCTCTGACCATCGAAATTGGACACCTGATTCGACTAGGAAGTGTTCAGGTGCCTGGGAGGTTGGCCGCTCCGCGGCAATTGCCGCGGGTCATGAGATCGGCAATGGCAACGAGTTCGCCGTCGCAGGGCGGTAGTGGCGTCGGCTCACGAAAAAAAATCAATAGCCATTTGCACGATCTAGCCCAACGACCCCGCTAGAACTTTTACTTCTAGTCAGTCGAGGAGGGGGAATGCGATGAAAGCTTCAGCGAGAGTGTCGTCCCGCCTTGCTCCGTGCCCGAATCAGCATGGACAGTTCGCGGCACTCCTACGACGACGAAGGACGCAAACGAGCCTTTGTTGGCTGATACCGCTGATCATGCCGAGCAGTTAGCAGCAACGATAGCTTGAGTTACCGCGCGCCTGTAAGCTCGCCTGGCACCCAGCCCGATTGAGCCTGGAGTGATCAGTGTCGCAAGACGAGTCGCCCGAAGTAATATGCTCGACAAAAATTACGAGGCGGCCGAACATTTGCGGAATACATTGGTTGGCGAGCTAAACCCTGCCTTCTCGGGGGCGCGAAACGATTTCCTTGCCAACGACACACTTCAGTAGCTTGGAGTATTGGGCTGAGGGGAGCCGCGATGCAGACAGGTCCCCCAGTTCCGTCGGACGCGCCAGCAGAGAAACTGAATGCCAGACCTGACCGTTACCCACTTTGGGAGCGCATCGCAAGCAGACGGCTGGCGGCAATCCATTGCCTAGCCCGATGATGCTCAAAACGATGCAAGAAAGACTTCATTGAAAGCGACGGGTGCTGAGTCCGGAGTATGCGTAGTGATGTAAATTTCGCCCATTCGCGCGTCTGGAGGGGGTAGAAGCAACATCATATGAGTTTCTGGCTTAACGCCGCCAAGTTGAACTACCTCGATCTGCGGTGCAATAAGGGTGTTATCGGCATTAAGCCAATTCACTTGCATTCGAAATGAAGCTGCCTCGCCATTAGCAGACGCAACCTCGTATCCAATCGCTTTACCTCGAAGATGCTCTGCGTCAAGAAGAGTTGTTGCGTGGGCGGATAAATCAGTAACTATCACACTATCGCCCGTGGTAGCACGGTCACCAGTCCAGCGCCAATCGGGCCATCCGTTGCTCTTGCCACCAAGCACCGTAATTGACTTGGCTGAATGTTTATCGTTGAGCGACAAACTCCTTGTCAGCCGGTCTGAAGCAAGGTAGACGTGATTTCTGGAACCGTCATTTGAAAGGATGAGCGAAAAATCATAGGAGCTGGCAGCGTTCGAGGCTAACGCAGATTTCGGGTCGACGCATGGCAGCTTACGCAAACTAACGCGGCAAAATATCTGACCGCTGCGGACATCGTTGCCCTGAAGTGCATCGCCACCCAGTATCCACTCAAGCTCGTTGTCAGGCAGTCCATAGACAAGACCCCTTGAAGCAACGGGGCTCATACTTTGCATTGCGCGTGTGATGTCGCCGGCGGCGACGGAGGCGCGCGTATTATAGATACCTTGCACATTCCCGGCAGCGAGATGTACCAGACTGATACCCAACCCCGAAACAAGCAAGAGGTTGCGTGGTAGCGACACGGGGAGTGTCAGCACCAAGAGAGGGACCAAAGCGCTGAGAGGAAAAAGCCAACGTGCGTCCGCCCGCGATAAACCCGGGAGACTGGAGATGGCCAAAGTGGCAAAGGCGACGCTTAGCGCAAATGCTGCGCATGTAAGCTTCTGTCGGTCCCACCGGCCTCTTGAAGAGCTCAACGCCCAAATCCAGAGACAAATCACAAGTATCGACGAGATGACGCCAAGATACCAACCGAACGATGTGGTTGAAACCAATTTTCCGACAAACCAATCATTACCAATATTGGTTCCCAAAAAGGAGTTAGAGAAAAACTGAGTGAACGTTTTTACGGTGCCGTAGTCAACGGCAATTGTTTGGCCCGCTGTCCCCGTCATAACCGATAAAGTCGACATAAGTCGCGTTGCCGCAACGAAGGTCAACAGGGGCACGACAACCATAAGGACGCTCGTAGCGAATGTGATCGCCGCGGTGCCGCCAGCGGATGTGCGCCTACACTGAAACGCAGTGGTTACAAAGGTGCATGCGCCAAGTGCGGCTAGCCCCGCAATGTATGTTTCGTATGTCAGCACCGTAGCAGTGCTTAGCGCGATGACTGTTGTTCCGCGTATCAAGTTCAAGTCGCGGTTGATTAAGCTCTTGCAGAGAACATAGGCCGTAGTCAGAAACAGTGCGAGTCCCAGCGTGCCGATAGTTCCGGAAAGGTAGTCATAATAAAAAACAAGGCCAAACCTCGAAATGACAACAGCCAGCGCGACCAAGGTTGCAAGGAGGGATCCCGCCTTAAGCAGACGTGTTGAGATTTGATACGACAGTAATGCGGCCCATATCATAGCGAGGGAGTTAAGTGCGGCAAAGGCCGCCCTTGGTAGCTGGTTCCACGTCGCCAGGGCCCATACGCCGTTGAAAACCAGTCTCGCTTTATATTCGTTTATTCGCAGGAACGTTTCGGCTAAAGAGTTACTGGTGGAAGCAACATAATTGGGAAAGAGCTCATCGCCGAAAAATCCAGGCTGATAGGTCGCCACGCTGAGCAGCAACACAGCGCCGATTACCAACAGGGCGGTTACGCGCGGAGTTAGAGCAAAGTGCGGTGGTGTCATAGATCAGTCAGGTTTAGTGGATTCAACGTGTCGTTTACTGGCTTCTTTTACTTCTTTCAGCCGGTTCCCAAAAACAAGTCGTGACATCAAAAAGGTCATCGGGATCGTTATAAAAATCGCTGCTAAAGGCGCTAGTTCACGAGGGAGATCAGCTGCCTCTACCCAGAACGAAGTAATGAGAATACCGGCGATGTATTGTGCGGCGTATACTAGCGGGAATAGCGCAACGGACCGCCATCCCTTACTCGACCTAAAAACGAAGAACCTGTTGAGAACATAGGCCAATACGATTCCTGCTAGGTAGGAGGTCGTGTAAGAAATCCTATAGTCGACGAAGCGAAGCAAGGCTAAGTAAAGCACATAAGTGCACGCAGTGTTCGCCGCGCCGGATGCGAGAAATCTGAGGATGGACGACTTGGTTGTGCGCGATAGCTGCATGGCGTTCAGGCAGGCGCGGATGTCTGCGTTGCTGCTAGAAACTGCCCATAATCCCTGATATAGTCGCTGGAATCATAATAGTCAGATGCAAATACCAAAAGCACAGCATCTTCTGAGTATTTATATTGAATTCCCCAAGTCATCGGAGGCAGGTAAAGCCCGCTGTTTGGCTTATCCAGGATGAACTCCTGGCGGTTGAATCCGTCGTCTGCTACTACGTGCACTGATCCCTTAACGGCGACCAAGAATTGGTGGCATTGCCAGTGCGCGTGTTCACCCCTCGTTTCCGCTGTAGGTACGCCGAATACAATAAAGTACCTCTTGGGTGTGAACGGAATCTCTCTATCAAATTCCCCGACGGATAAGCTCCCACGCATGTCTGGAATCGAGGAAAGCGTGTAGGACTTAACCCCGCGGACGGTGCTGTCAACGGGGTCTGCCCTCACTTCGGTAGCGTTGCTGGAACTCTTGCTCAAGGTTCGGCGCGTGTCGGTATAACCAATGATGCGCGCTGGGTTTCCAACGACAATTGCATTCGGCGGTACTGACCTGGTGACCACCGCGCCCGCCCCAACCATCGCGCCGCTTCCGACACGTATGCCGGGTAGAAGGGTCGCGTTCGCTCCGATGGAAGCCCCGTTTTCCACTACTGTTTCCGGGTACTCGGCGAGATGCTGGCGACTACGTGGAAACATGTCATTCGTAAATGTAGCATTCGGGCCAACGAACACGTCGTTTCCCAGACGTACACCATCCCACAACTGCACGCCGCATTTCACCGTGACACGGTCGCCTACGCTGACTGTATTTTCTATGAAGACGCCGTCACAGATGTTACAGTCGCTGCCGATGACCGCGCCAGGAAGAATATGTGCAAATGCCCAGATTTTGGTCCCAGCGCCAATTTGCGTGGATTCACAAAGGGCGTTTGGGTGGCAAAAGAAGCTCATGCGCTGCTTTCCTTGAAGTGCTCTAGAGACTGAATAATAGATAAGGGCCGCGCCTTGGTATTCTCGAAAGTACGCCAAGCGTACGCACCCACGACGCCCAAGCCCAAAGAGTTCAATGCGCCAAAGAAAAGGATCGTCACCATAGTTCCGGCGTACCCGGGCACTTGGACCCACCCGGAGAACTTTGCTGCGAGAATGAGGATGGAAAGGCCGACTGCCGCAATGAGTGAAAGGGACCCCAGAGCCATCAGTGCCCGAACCGGTAGATCAGTAAAGGCGAAGACGCTGTCGGACAGATATCTGAGCTTTTTCTTGAATGTCCAAGCGCTCTTTCCGTGCTCGCGCCGCTGGCGCTCATAGGGAACGAACGCGCGCCTGCCGCCAATCCAGAACAGCTGGGCGAGAAGGCTTGTATTGCTTTCTTTCAGCAGCAGGAGGCGGTCGCGTGTCTGGCGCGTGACTGCGAAGATGTCGACACCCCCTTTCGGAATATCTGGCATCACGAACCGCCGATAAAGCTCCCAAAACATGGCTGACGCCAGCTTTGATGCGCCTGGATCAGCGCGGGCCTCGCGAACACCCATTGCCAGGTCATATTGTCCACCTGACAGTGCCGCCAGAAATTTCAGTGCTAGCTCGGGAGGTTCCTGGAGGTCGGCGGCCATGACTGCGATCACGGACCCTTTGGCATGTTCCAGACCAGTGCGAATCGCCTGGAAGGCGCCGAAGTTCCGCGACAGCGCAAGCAGTTGTGAGTTGAATCCACTCGTTGGCAAAAGTTCTCGTAGACGCGCATAGCTTTTGTCGGGACTTCCGTCCACGACAAAGACAACCTCGAACTCCCCATCAACTCGCTGGCGGATGGAATTCAATGCATCGATCAGCTGCTGGATCGATCCTTCATTGCCGTAGACAGGTACGACAATCGAGAGTGCGGGAGTTAGAAGCTGTTGCATGCAGCGATGACCCGGTCAACTTCGGCGTCAGTGAGCTCGGGGAAACACGGCAGAGTAAGAACAGTTGCTGCCTCCACTTCTGTTACCGGGAGTGTGACATCATCGAATCGTCCGCCATGACAAGGCTGTTTGTAGTCGGGAAGCGGGTAGTGCACATCGGTCTGCACGCCAGCATTGTCCAGATGGGCCTTCAGCATGTCGCGGTTCTGGGTGCGGATTACATACAGATGGGCGACATAATCATCGCCCCCGCAGGCGTGGGTAATGATCTGAGAATTTCTGATTTCTTGGGAATACCTTGCCGCAATGGCACGGCGCCGGCTATTCCAAGCATCAAGCTTAGGAAGCATCACTGAGAGCATGCTTGCCTGGATTTCATCAAGACGACTGTTCCGTCCGCCCGCAATACCGTTGGTGTACTTCTGCGTCCATCCGTACTGCCGTAATTGACGAACACGTTCTGCCAACTGCGGGCTGTTCGTGGTCACCGCACCGCCGTCACCCAGTGCACCGAGATTCTTAGTCGGGTAAAAGCTAAAGCTGGCAATATCTCCAAAGGACCCCGCAAGACCCTGCGCATTTCGCGCGCCGTGTGCCTGCGCGCAATCCTCAATGAGCGAAGCGCCAAACTCACCGCAGATCGCTGCGATTTCCTCGATGCGGGACAATTGGCCATACAAATGCGTCACGATGACAGCCTTGACAGGTTGGGCCTCTAAGACTGTCCGGAGTTTCGCAGGGTCCATCGTCGCGTTTCCAACGAGTACATCCACGAAAATGGGCTCGGCCCCGCATGCAAGGACGGTAGAAGTCCCATACATGGCTGCATTGGCAACGACAGCTACGCGATCGCCGGGTGCAACATTAACCGCGCGGAGTGAAAGCTCCAGTGCGTCCGTGCCATTTGCCACGCCGATGCAGTGCGCTACACCGCAGTAGTCGGCGAAGGCGTCTTCGAATGCACGAACCGACGGCCCTAGTACGAAGTAACCGCTGTGCACAACGGAGGTTGCTGCGGACGCAAGCGCGTCCTGCAGCGGCTCAATGTGCCGTGAAAGAGAGTTGACGGGGATGGCTTTGGGCGTCATTAAATGATTTCTTTTTGAGTAACTACTGCGAGCACGCACTCTTCCTGAGCAAGCGCGGAGCGCGAATCAGCGGCGTTGGAACGGAATCGCGGGCACCAGCCGAAGATACCGCCTATTCATTCTTGGCAACGTGGTCCGCCCACGACGGCTTCTGCTAGCACTTGACTGGCGCTCTCAGCCTTAAGCACGAACTTGGTGCCGGGGCGGGCCCAAGGGCCAGTTTTCGCTGAGTTCACATTGTTTGACGCAACAAAGAGCTTCTCACTACCGTCACCCACGACGTACAGCTCGAGCTTGGACTCCGCTGGCAGTTCAGAGTAATTCCAGCTGACAGTGACCTCGCTTCCCGGGTCACACGCCGGGACGGAACGCGGGGTGATCGAGAGCTTTTCTGACGACACCGCTTCGATAATCTCGACTGGTGGTGCAGGCGCAGCTTGGTTGTCGCTACTAGGCGGCTTCCCTTCAGCGGGCGACGGAGTTTCCGAAGTGCAGGCGGCGACTGCTAGGCAGGCTGCGATGACGAGACAATGGGTGCGGATCATGGATCTTCCTGGATTAAATTAGAGCTGGCGAACACGTAATTGCTATCCTTAGCCAGTGCGGGGTCCGCTGACCACCGATTCTAGCCGTGAGGAAACTTGTTTGGCGACCAATCGAAGATCGCCGGAACTCCTGTTGTGTGAAATGGCCTTGCATAAGTGAGTCAATCTGCAGACAACGAGGGTCAGCAGTCGGGGCCACCCACTATTGCTTTCGCTACAACTACGCCGTCACCTGCGGCTTTGAGCAAAAAAATGGTCCCAGGCCGGGTCCACGCGCCCGTGCTAGCCTCACCTCTGACGCCTCCGCTGGCAAATAGCTTCTCCTTGCCCGCTTCGATGACCCACAGTTGCAAATCCGTACTGGTCGTCAGGTTATGTGTATCCCATTGAACCTTCACGATGCTCCCCGGCTCGCACGCCGGGAGTGAGGACGGTTCAAGCATGATGCTGTGGTCATCCGTCGTATCAGCGCGGGATGGGGTGCCCGCAGGTGCCGACGCAAGTGTAGGCGCTGCTGCTGGCGGAAGGTTGCTCTCCTGCTGGCAGGCACTTAGCCCTGCCAGACACATGAAGATGGATACTACCCGTTTCATAAGGACCCCTGATTCCGCCGTTGGTTCACTTTGTGATTAAGTACCACCTGTCTGGTGGCTAAGCGGAAAGCTAAGTCAAAGCACAGCTTCCAGTTCTGGCAGCAAGGTGAACAGGTCACCGACCAGTCCAATGTCAGCGATTTCAAAAATCGGAGAGTCCGGGTCCTTGTTAATCGCGACGATGGTACCAGCATCCTTGATCCCCGTCAGATGTTGGATCGCACCGCTGATACCCACCGCCACATACAGTTCCGGGGCGATGATCTTGCCGGTCTGGCCAACCTGGAGTTCATTGGGGACATACCCCGCATCCACGGCCGCGCGCGATGCACCCACCGCCGCGCCGAGCTTGTCGGCCAGCTGGAAGATGATCTTGAAGTTCTCTTCCGAACCGACGCCGCGGCCACCGGACACCACGCGCTTGGCGCTCTGCAGGTCCGGGCGGTCGCTGCTGGCGGCCGCCAGGTTGATGAAGCGCGTATGGGTCGGCAGGGTCGCCTCAACCTCCACCGCCTCGATGCTTGCACTCCCACCCTGTGCGGCTTCCGGCCAGGACGCGCTGCGCACCGTCGCAACCACGATCTGGTCGGCAGGCGCTTCCACGGTGATGATCGCGTTGCCCGCATAGATCGGACGCTTGAAGGCGTGGCTGCCTTCAACGCTCATCAGGTCGGATACCTGGGCCACGCCGAGCAGGGCAGCCACGCAGGGCATCAGGTCCTTGCCGAAAGTGGTGGAGGGTCCGAACACGTGTGAGTATCCGGTCGCCACCTTGGCGATCTGCGGCGCGAGCACCTGCGCGATCGGGGCGGCATTGGCCGCGTTGGTGATAGTCAGGACCTTCGAAACACCGCTGATGGCGGCAGCTTCGGCCGCGACGGCGCCTGGATCGGCCGCAAGCACCAGCACGTGGATGTCGGCGCCACTGATGGCCGCGGCCGCGCTGACCGTCTTGGCGGTGGCGGCATTGAGCTTGCCGTCGAGGTGTTCGGCGATGACGAGAATCTGGCTCATTACAGCAACCCCTTCTGCTTGAGTGCGGCCACCAGTTCGGCGGCATCCTTGACCATTACGCCCTTGCTGCGCTTGCCCGGGGCGGCATAGTGGGTGGTCTTGAGCGTATCCACTGCGTCCACGCCCAGGTCAGCGAACTGCAGGGTTTCCAGTGGTTTGGCCTTGGCTTTCATGATGTCCGGCAGCTTGATGAAGCGCGGCTCGTTCAGGCGCAGGTCGGTGGTCACCACGGCCGGGAGGTCGACTTCCAGGGTTTCCAGGCCGGCGTCGACTTCACGCACCACCGTGGCCTTGCCATCAGCGATGTCCAGCTTACCGGCGAAGGTTGCCTGCGGGCGGCCCCAGATCGTGGCGAGCATCTGGCCGGTCTGGTTGGCGTCGTCGTCGATCGCCTGCTTGCCGAGGATCACCAGGTCGGGCTGCTCCTTCTCGATCAGCTTGAGCAGGGTTCGCGCGGCGGTCAGCGGCTGGATGGCCTGGTCGGTGACGACGTGGATTGCACGGTTGGCGCCCATGGCCAGTCCGTTGCGCAGGTGCGCCTGTGCATCGGCCGGGGCGATGGTCGCCACGACCACTTCGCTGGCGATGCCCTTGTCGCGCAGGCGCAGGGCTTCTTCCAGGGCGATTTCATCGAACGGATTCGGGGACAGCTTGACGCCGTCGGTCACCACGCCGGAGCCGTCGGGCTTGACCTGAATGCGGACGTTGTAGTCCACCACGCGCTTGTACGCGACGAGAATCTTCATCTGGTACGGGGTCCTTCAATGATCAGGGACGCCGGCCGCAATGCAGCCGGTTCGTAGGTGGGCTCCTGATTCTAGCGCCAGCCACCCAACCATGCGAATGCGTATGGTGTGGCGCGGACCCTGAGCTGAACTTTTCGCGACCGGCGGTCGGTGGCTGAAAGGATGTGTAGCGTTCGTGAATTGTCTGGACGCCGTGATCCTCCATACTGTCGCGATTGCCATCAGAATGATGCCGCGCCTCTCCAGTTGGAGCGGGTCTCGCCGTGGCGCTGTATCCTGTCGCGTACTTCGGCGGCGAGTCCGCCAACGCCAGGATCAGGATGGTCCGGGCTTAATTATTTGATTTTTCTAGGAGACTGATTAGTGGCTACATGGCTTGTCACCGGCGGCGCCGGGTTCATTGGCGGTAATTTCGTTCTGGAGGCCGCCGCTCGCGGTGTGAAGGTCATCAACCTGGATGCCCTGACCTACGCGGGGAACCTGAAGACCCTCGCCAGCCTGGAAGGCAACCCGAACCACGTGTTCGTGGAAGGCGACATCGGTGACAGCGCGCTGGTTTCCCGGCTGCTGGCCGAGCACCAGCCCGACGCGGTGCTGAACTTCGCTGCCGAAAGCCATGTCGACCGCTCCATCGACGGTCCGGGTGCCTTCATCCAGACCAACGTGGTGGGCACGCTGGGCCTGCTCGAAGCCGTCCGTGACTATTGGAAGGCCCTGCCGTCGGACAAGCGCGACGCGTTCCGCTTCCTGCATGTCTCCACGGACGAGGTGTACGGCACGCTGGGCGAGACAGGCAAGTTCACCGAAACCACCCCGTACGCGCCCAATTCGCCGTACTCGGCGTCAAAGGCGGCGTCGGACCACCTGGTGCGCGCGTTCCACCACACCTACGGGCTGCCGGTGCTGACCACGAACTGCTCGAACAATTACGGCCCGTACCACTTCCCCGAAAAGCTCATCCCGCTGGTGATCGCCAAGGCCCTCGCCGGTGAGCCGCTGCCGGTCTACGGCGACGGCAAGCAGGTGCGCGACTGGCTGTTCGTGACCGATCACTGCGAGGCGATCCGCACGGTGCTGGCCAAGGGCCGCGTGGGCGAGACCTACAACGTGGGCGGCAATTCCGAAAAGGAAAACATCGAAGTGGTGCATGCGATCTGCGCGCTGCTCGACGCCCGCCGTCCGCGCGAAGACGGCCAGCCGCGCAGCAGCCAGATCACCTATGTGACCGACCGTCCGGGCCACGACCGCCGCTACGCGATCGACGCGTCGAAGCTGAAGGATGAACTCGGCTGGGAGCCGGCGTACACCTTCGAGCAGGGAATCGAGTACACGGTGGACTGGTACCTGCAGAACCAGGAATGGGTCAACGGCGTGCTTGATGGCAGCTACCGGCTGCAGCGCATCGGCACCACTGCCTGATCACCAAGGAATCTGTCCATGACCCAGCGTAAAGGCATCATTCTGGCCGGCGGCTCCGGCACGCGGCTGTATCCGATCACCAAGGGCGTCAGCAAGCAGCTGCTGCCGGTGTACGACAAACCAATGATCTATTACCCGCTCAGCGTGCTGATGCTGGCGGGCATCCGCGAAGTACTGATCATCAACACTCCGCACGAGCAGGCGCTGTTCCAGCAGCTGCTGGGCGACGGCTCGCAGTGGGGCATGGATATCCAGTACGCGGCGCAGCCGAGTCCGGATGGCCTGGCGCAGGCGTACCTGATCGGTCGAGAATTCCTGAACGGCTCGCCAAGCTGCCTGGTGCTGGGTGACAACGTGTTCCACGGCCATGGCCTGACCGAGGTGCTCAAGCGCGCCGATGCGCGCGAGGAGGGCGCCACGGTGTTCGGCTACTGGGTCAATGATCCGGAACGTTACGGCGTCGCCGAGTTCGACAAGGACGGCAAGGTGATCGGCCTGGTCGAAAAGCCGACGCATCCGCGTTCCAACTACGCGGTGACCGGATTGTATTTCTACGACGGCAAGGCTAGCGACTACGCGGCTGAACTGAAGCCCTCGCCGCGTGGCGAGCTGGAAATCACCGATCTCAACCAGCGTTACCTGGACGAAGGCGCGCTGCATCTGGAGCCGCTGGGCCGAGGCTATGCGTGGCTGGACACCGGTACGCACCAGTCGCTGCTGGAGGCGTCCAACTTCATCGAGACCATCCAGACCCGTCAGGGTCTGCAGGTGTGCTGTCCGGAAGAGATCGCGTTCGGTAACGGATGGGTCACCGCAGAGCAGCTGGAGGCGCTGGCGGCTCCGCTGATCAAGAATGGATACGGCCAGTACCTGCACGCTCTGGCAGCCCGAGGTGTTGTGCGGTGAAGGTCATCCAGACCCGGCTCCAAGGCTGTGCTGTCGTCGAGCCGGCCGTCTTCGGCGACGAGCGCGGTTACTTCTTCGAAACCTGGAATGCCGAGCGCTTCAAGGCGCTTGGCCTACCTGACCGATTCGTGCAGAGCAATGTTTCAACCTCGGCCAAGGGCGTTCTGCGCGGCCTGCATTACCAGTGGCCGCGCCCGCAGGGTAAGCTGGTCAGCGTGCTGGAGGGCGAGGTCTACGACGTCGCCCTGGATATCCGCCGGGGCTCGCCGACGTTCGGACAGTGGGAAGCGGTGATCCTGAGCGCGGAGAACAAGAAGCAGTTCTGGATTCCGGAAGGGTTCGCGCATGGCTTTGCCGTGCTCTCTGAACGGGCGGTCTTCAGTTACCTGTGCACGGACGTTTACGTGAAAGAGGCAGACGCTGGCGTGCGCTGGAATGACGCTGACATCGCCGTGGATTGGCCGATCAGCGCGCCGACGCTCTCCGCCAAGGATGAAAACGCGCCGTTCCTCAAGGACATCGCTGAAGAGCGTCTCCCGGTGTTCCTGCCATGACTGTGCTGGTGTTGGGTGGCAACGGCCAGGTCGGGCAGGAACTGCTGCGTGCCCTGGCACCGCTGGGCACGGTGGTGGCCACCACGCGCAGTGGCGCGCTGCCCGATGGCACGGCCTGCGAGGCAGCGGATCTCAACCACCCGGAACATCTTGCCGCCCTGCTTGACCGCGTGCAGCCCTCGATCGTCGTCAATGCAGCGGCCTATACCGCAGTGGACAAGGCCGAGCAGGATGCCGAAGCGGCCTTCCGTGCCAATGCGGTCTCGCCTGGCGTGATTGCCCGCTGGTGCGCCGCACATGATGTGCCGTTCGTCCATTACTCCACCGATTATGTCTTTGACGGCGCGGGCACTTCGCCCTACCTCGAAGACGAGCCAACGGCACCTCTGGGTGTGTACGGCACCAGCAAGCGCGACGGCGAAGACGCCGTACGCGCGGCCGGCGGCCGTCATCTGATCTTCCGTACGGCTTGGGTCTACGCGTCGCACGGGGCGAACTTCCTTCGCACGATGCTGCGGGTGGGCGCAGAGCGCGACCAGTTGCGGGTGGTCGGGGACCAGATCGGTACGCCGACGCCTGCGGCACTGATCGCGGACGTCACCACACTGGCCCTGCAGCACGGCGACGAGCTGTCGGGTACGTGGCATCTGACGGCCTCGGGCCAGACCAGCTGGAATGGCTTCGCCGAAGCGATTTTCGCCGAGGCCCTGCACGCCGGGGTGCTGGCGAAGGTGCCCTTGGTGGAAGCGATTCCGAGCACGGAGTACCCGACGCCGGCCAAGCGTCCGTCGTGGTCCGTACTGGACAACCGCAAGCTCCAGCAGGACTTCGGGATTGAACTCCCTGCCTGGCAGGACGGCCTGAAGCGGGTCATGGCGGAGATCGCAGCGGACCGCTGAGACCCCGAAGCGCCGGGTGAGCCCGGCGCTTTTGTGGCTGGCCTCAACTGCGGCCGTAGGTATCCTCGAAACGGACGATATCGTCCTCGCCCAGATAACTGCCGGATTGCACTTCGATCAGCTCCAGCGGCAGCTTGCCCGGGTTACGCAGTCGGTGGGTCACGCCCAGTGGAATATAGGTGCTCTGGTTTTCGCTCAGCAGCAGCACTTCGTCGCCGCGGGTGACTTCCGCGGTGCCGCTCACCACGATCCAGTGTTCGGCCCGGTGGTGGTGCATCTGCAGGCTCAGCGTACCACCTGGCTTTACGGTGATCCGCTTGACCTGGAACCGCTCGCCGTTGTCGATGGAATCATAAGCGCCCCACGGTCGGTAGACCTTGCGGTGCCAGGTGGCCTCGCTGCGGCCCTCTGCTTTCAGTCGTGCTACCACTTCCTTGACCTCCTGCATGCGGTCGGCCTTGCCGACCAGCACGGCGTCATCGGTCTCGACTACGATCACGTCATCGAGCCCGACCAGCGCGACGAGGCGCTCGCCATAGGCGTATGTGTTGCGGCAGTCGATCGCGATCACATCGCCGTGGTGAGCATTGCCGCTGCCGTCCTGCTCCGACACATCGCGGAGCGCAGTCCATGATCCCACGTCATTCCAGCCCGCATCGAGCGGCACGACGACCGCATCGAGGGTTTTTTCCATTACTGCATAGTCAATTGAATCAGACGGCACTGCGGCGAAGCTTGCCTTTTCCAGTCGGGTAAAGTCCGCGTCGCGACTTCCCTTTTCCCACGCTATGCGGCTGGCCGCCAGCATCTCAGGATGCCAACGTTGCAGTTCGTCCAGGTAGCGTGAGGCTTTGAAGAGGAACATGCCACTGTTCCAGAAGAACTCCCCGCTGGCCACATAGCGGGCCGCAGTTTCCAGGTCGGGCTTTTCCACGAAGCGGTCTACCGGCTTGACCGCCCCAGTGCCCGCTGCCTTGATGTAGCCATAACCCGTCTCTGGCCCGGATGGGCGGATGCCGAAGGTCACGAGCTTGCCTTGGTCGGCTGCTTCCGCAGCAACGTGGACCGCCGTGTGGAACGCTTTCTCATCGACAATTACGTGGTCTGACGGCAGCACAAGGAGTGTTGCATCGCCGCCGTCCTTCATCGCTTCGAGAGCCGCTACTGCGATTGCCGGTGCCGTGTTACGCCCTATCGGCTCAAGGATGATGGCAGTCGGGAGGACGTTCAGTCGGGCCAGTTGTTCGGCCGCGACGAAACGATGATCTTCATTCGCAACAACGATGGGGCCGTGTGCCGCAATCGCTGCAACCCGGCTCCATGTTGCCTGCAGCATGGTCAACTCGCCAGCCAGCGGCAGAAACTGTTTCGGGTAGGCTTCGCGGGAAAGCGGCCAAAGCCGCGTGCCGGAGCCGCCGGAAAGTATGACAGGCTGGATATTGCTCATGGTCACCCTAGAATTCACTGTTTGATAATTGCCGCGATTTCGTCCGTCCGTGCCTTCAGCAGCCCGGCGTCGCCACGCGATTCTACATTCAAACGCAGCAGCGGCTCGGTATTTGAACTTCTCAGGTTGAAGCGCCAGTCGCCGAAGTCCGCACTGATGCCGTCGGTATGGTCCAGCGCCGGCGCATGCGAGGCGAAGTGCTCCATTACGCGGGCCACGGACGCCTTGGCATCGGTCACCTTGAAGTTGATTTCGCCACTGCAGGGGAAGGCCGCCATGCGGTCTTCGACCCAGTCCGCCAGCGAGCGGCCACTTTCCGAAACCAGCGCGGCAATCAGCAGCCACGGGATCATGCCCGAGTCCGCATAGGCGAACTCGCGGAAATAGTGGTGCGCACTCATCTCACCGCCGTAGACCGCATCTTCGGCACGCATCTTTTCCTTGATGAACGCATGGCCGCTCTTGCAGAGCACCGGAACGCCGCCGGCCTGCTCGACCATCTCCACGGTGTTCCAGACCAGGCGCGGATCGTGAACGATCTTGCCGCCCGGGTGGCGCTTGAGCGCGGCCTGGGCCAACAGGCCGACCAGGTAGTAGCCCTCGATGAAACGGCCGGTGTGATCGAAGAAGAAGCAGCGGTCGAAGTCACCGTCCCAGGCAATACCGAAGTCCGCGCCGTGCTGGATGACCGCCTCGGCCGTGGCCGCGCGGTTCTCCTGCAGCAGCGGGTTGGGAATGCCGTTGGGGAAGTTGCCGTCCGGTTCGTGGTTGATCCGGATGAACTGCAGCGGCAGGTGCGGGGCGAGCAGGTCGACGATCGCGCCAGCGCCGCCGTTACCTGCATTGACCACGATCTTCAGCGGCTTCAGCGCCGCGGCATCCACGTAGGACAGCAAGTGCTCGATATAGGCGGACTTGTCGTGCTGCGCGGTGATACCGGCAGCCGGCGAGGCCGGCGGCGCGGTATCGGCGGCCACGGCGTCGGAAATGGCGAACAGGCCGGTGTCAGAGCTGATCGGACGGGCGTTTTCATGGACCAGCTTCATGCCGTTGTAGTCCATGGGATTGTGGCTGGCGGTAACCATCACGCCGCCGGCTGCCTTGAGGAAGTCGGTCTGGAAATAGACTTCCTCGGTGCCGCACAGGCCGATGTCGATGACTTCGCGGCCGGCACCGCGCAGGCCGTCGGTCAGGGCGTCCTGCAGGCCAGCACTGGTGAGGCGGACGTCGTGACCCACGACCACCGTACCCGGCTTCAGCTGGGCCGACAGGGCAACGCCGATCCGGCGTGCGAGATCTTCATTCAGTTCGTCCGGCACGCGGCCGCGGATGTCGTAGGCCTTGAAGGCGGGCAGGGGCATCGGTCAGATCCTTTGTGAGTGCAGTGGACCAGTGTAATCGCTGGCCTGTGTGGGAAGCGTTTCCATGCCGCAACGCCACGTGACCCCGCCGTGGGGTCGCCTAGAATGGGGGGATTACATCAGCAAGGTGAGGGCCTGGATGAGCATTCCCGAAACGACCGGCGGCAAGCGCAGCAAGCGCTTCGCCAGCGCCGCGGAGGCCCTGCGGGGCGTGGTGGCCGATGGCCAGACGCTGGCGGTGGGCGGGTTCGGCCTGTGTGGCATTCCGGAAGCGTTGATCGCGGCCCTGCGCGACAGCGGGGTCAAGGACCTCACGGCCATTTCAAACAATGCGGGCGTGGACGGTTTCGGCCTTGGCCAGCTGCTGGCGACCCGGCAGATCCGCAAGATGATTTCCTCCTACGTGGGAGAGAACAAGGAGTTCGAACGGCAGTATCTGGCCGGGGAACTGGAACTTGAGTTCAATCCGCAGGGCACGCTTGCCGAACGTCTGCGCGCCGGGGGTGCCGGCATTCCCGCGTTCTACACCGCGACCGGCTACGGCACGGTGGTGGCCGAGGGCAAGGAGACGCGGGAGTTCGATGGCAAGCATTACGTCATGGAAACCGCGCTGCGCGCCGACGTGGCCCTGGTCAAGGCGTGGAAGGCCGACGAAGCCGGTAACCTGGTGTTCCGCAGGACCGCGCGCAATTTCAACCCGGCCTGTGCGATGGCCGGCAAGGTCTGCATCGCCGAGGTGGAGGAGGTGGTGCCGGTGGGCAGCATCGATCCGGACCAGGTCCACCTGCCGGGCATCTATGTGCACCGCATCGTGCACAACCCGACCCCTGAAAAGCGCGTTGAACAGCGCACCGTGCGCGCGGAGAGCAACTGAGATGGCCTGGACCCGAGACGAAATGGCGGCACGCGCAGCGCGTGAACTGACCGACGGTGCGTACGTGAACCTGGGCATCGGCCTGCCGACGCTGGTTGCCAACCACATTCCAGAAGGCGTGGATGTCTGGCTGCAGTCCGAGAACGGGCTGCTGGGCATCGGACCGTTCCCCACCGAAGCCGAGCTGGATCCGGACCTGATCAATGCCGGCAAGCAAACCGTCACCGCACGTGCCGGTGCCAGTTATTTCGGCAGCGATGACAGCTTCGCGATGATCCGCGGTGGCCACGTCAACCTGGCCATCCTGGGCGCCATGCAGGTGACCGATACGGGTGACCTGGCGAACTGGATGGTGCCCGGGAAAATGGTCAAGGGCATGGGCGGTGCGATGGACCTGGTGGCCGGCGTACAGCGCGTGGTCGTGCTGATGGAGCACACCGCCAAGGGCGGCGAGCACAAGATCCTCAAGCAGTGCACGCTGCCACTGACAGGGGTGGGGGTGGTGGACCGGATCATCACCGATCTGGCGGTGTTCGATGTCGGCGCGGAGGGCCTGGTGCTTGTTGAGTCGGCGCCGGGTGTCAGCGAGGAAGAGCTGGTCGAAAAGACGGGCGTGGCGTTCAAGCGCGGCTGATGACGGGGGCTCGGCGCCCCCACTTCCGAGGAGATGCATGCTCTTCCCGACTCCACTCCCCGACGCTGACATCCACCACCACGCCGGCTGGCTCGACCACGCTGCGGCAGATGCCCTGCAGACTCATCTCCAGGCCGGGATTCCCTGGGAAACCCATCGCATCCGCATGTTCGGACGCTGGGTGGATTCGCCGCGGCTGAGCTGCTGGATCGGCGACCTTGGCGCGCGCTACCGCTACTCGGGTGCGGACTTCCTCCCGCACCCCTGGACGCCCGAACTGCAACGGATGCGCGAGCGCCTGCAGGACGCACTGGGCGCGCCCTTCAACAGCGTACTGGTGAACCGCTACCGCAGTGGCGCCGACAGCATGGGTTGGCACAGCGACGATGAGGCAGAACTCGGCGAGAACCCGGTGATCGCCTCGCTCACGCTGGGGGCCGCGCGACGGTTCCTGCTCAGGCGGCGCGACGATCCCGCGCTGAAAGCGGAGTTCCTGCTCGGCCCTGGCGACCTGCTGGTGATGGCCCGTGCCACGCAGCGCCACTACCAGCATGCCGTGCCGAAGACCGCGAAGGTGGCGGGGGAACGCATCAACCTGACCTTCCGGCAGATCGCCGCCCGCTAGGGTCGCCGCCGGGTCAGCGTCCCGCCCAGCACACCCGCTTCATCGGCCCGGGTTGAGGTCCGCATGGTCCTGCTGGCCGGAGGTCAGCGTCCAGCCCACGATCTGCCCTGTCACTTCGTTCAGGCCACGCTCGAACGCTGCAGTGACGGCCGGCACGTCCGTACTGGCCACCGGCTGTTCTTCGCGGAACGTCCGGCTGGACACCACGCGCTGGTCGACCACGTGGATCAGCTTGGCATTGACGTCGATCACCACCGTCGGCGTGGCCTGGCCGCGGTAATCCGATTCGAAGCGCCGGATATCCAGTGCCAGCCGGTAATCGGCGCGGATGCCGGTGGCCGAGCGGGCCACGCCGCCGAGCTTGCCGGAATCCTCGAAGCCACGCAGCACGGCATCCTCGATCATGTCGGTCGCCGGCTGTGCCCACGTGGCGCTGCGGTACACCTCAAGCTCGGAAGGACTGGGCCGTACGTTGATGCGCGGACTGTCTACCAGGCGCGCGGCACTCGGCTTGGACAGCACCAGCTGCCAGGTCACGGTGGGCCATGCCGGGTCGACCTTGGTCTGCACCGCAGGGGCGTAGATGGTGACTTTGTCACGGTCACCGCTGGCCAGGATCGAGCAGCCGGACAGCGCCACCAGCAGGGCAAGCGGCAGTGCCACGCGCGCGGCGCGCGGGATCAGGGTGCGGGCATCATTCATTGGGATCGAACTCCTTCGGTGCGTCGCGACCCAGCAGGTAGCGCGCGGGATTGTTCTCCAGGCGGTCACTGACACGGCGCAGGTCCCGGATCAGGCCGCGCAGTTCGGTCAATGTCGGGCCGAGCTGGCCCAGGCCATCGCTGGCGAAGCTGTTGATCGCCGCGCGGTTCTCGCCAAGGATGGCGTTGGCATTGCCGGTGGCCAGGTCGAGCTGGCTCATGGTGCGGTCCAGCTTCTCGATGATGCCCGGCAGCTGCTGCACCAGGTTCTGGTCCAGCCGGTTGATGGTGCCGTTGGTGGTCTTCAGCGTGGTATCCAGGCTGCGCGCGGCGTCGCGCGCGCTGAGCAGCAGCGCCTGCGTACCCGAATCCCGATCAGCCAGGCCGCCGCTGATGGTTTCCAGGTTGGCCAGTGTCGCGTTGATGGAGGCCACGTTGCGATCGCTCAGGACCTGGTCCATGCGCTCAACGATGCGGTTGGCCACGTCGGTGATGTTCTGCAGCGCCGAAGGCGTGGTTGGGATGATCGGTGCCGGCTCGTTGTTGACGGCCGTCAGCGCCGGCGACTGCGGCGTACCGCCGCTGAGCTGGATGATCGACGGACCGGTCAGGCTGGTGATGGCCAGCTTGGCGCGGGTATCGGTCTTGACCGGGGTATTCGAGTTCAGGCGGATGCGCGCCACGACCTGGCGCGGATCATCCGGCACCAGGTTGAGCTCGGTGATCGAACCCACCGCGATGCCGTTGTACTGCACCGGGCTGCCCACCGACAGGCCGGTCACCGCCTCGCGGAACACCACGCGGTATTCCTGCCAGGTGCGGTCAGACGAGTATTTGGCCGCCCACAGACCGAACGCCAGCAGCGCCAGTCCGGTGATCAGGGTGAACGCGCCGATCAGCACGTAATTGGCTTTGGTTTCCATGGCTCAGGCACTCTCGATCTGTTCGCCCCGGGCGGCACGCGCGCGGGGTCCGTGGAAGTATTCCTGGATCCATGGATGATCCAGTTTCTCGATTTCCGGCAACGGGGCGTTGGCGATGACCTTGCGGTCGGCCAGCACCGCAACGCGGTCGCAGATGGCGTACAGGGTGTCCAGATCATGGGTGATCAGGAACACGGTCAGGCCCAGGGCTTCCTGCAGGGTCTTGATGAGCCGGTCGAAGGCCGCCGCGCCGATGGGATCCAGGCCCGCCGTCGGCTCGTCCAGGAACAGCAGCGGCGGGTCCAGCGCCAGCGCCCGGGCCAGGCCCGCACGCTTCCGCATGCCGCCGGAAAGCTGCGAAGGCAGTTTATCCAGCGCATCGGCCGGCAGCCCGGCGAGTTTCACCTTCAGCAGCGCAAGCTCGTAATGCCAGCGGTCCGGCAGTTCTGCGTGGTGCTCCTTCAGCGGCACCTGCACGTTCTCGCCCACGGTCAGTGAAGAGAACAGGGCACCGTCCTGGAACAGCACGCCGGTGTTGCGCTTGATGTGCATACGGCTTTCGTAGTCTTCGGCGCGCGCATCGCGGCCGAGCACGTGCACCTGCCCTTCGTCCGGCGTGCGCAGGCCGAGGATGGAGCGCATCAGCACCGATTTGCCGGTGCCCGAGCCGCCGACCACGCCGAGGATCTCGCCGCGCCGTACATCCAGGTCCAGGCCGTCATGCACGGTCTGGCTGCCGAACCGGTTGACCAGGCCGCGCACGCGGATGGCCAGCGTGTCGTCGTCCTGCGCCTCGTGCGCCGCGTTCGTGGCGGTCATCGTATCCATGGTCACCAGCCCACCTGCATGAACCACAATGCCGCGAAGGCATCGAGGATGATCACCAGCGAAATGGTCTGCACCACGCTGGAGGTCGTGCGCTCGCCCACCGACTGCGCAGTGCCTTCCACCTTCAGGCCCTCCAGGCAGCCGATCAGGCCGATCACCAGCGCGAACACCGGCGCCTTGACCAGGCCGACCAGCATGTTCCGCACTTCCATCGTTTCATGCATGCGCGCCAGGTACATCTGCGGCGGGATGCCCAGATCGAAAGCGCCCACCGTGACGCCCCCCGCCAGGCCGGCGGCCATCGCGATGAAGGTCAACAGGGGCAGGGTGATCAGCAGGGCAACGATGCGCGGCAGCACCAGCAGGTCCATCGGATCCAGTCCGAGGGTCTGCATCGCATCGATCTCCTCGCGTGCCTTCATCGCGCCGATCTGCGCGGTGAAGGCGCTGGCGGTACGGCCGGCCAGCACGATGGCAGTCAGCAGGACGGCGAATTCGCGCAGGAACGCGATGCTGACCAGCTCGACGACGTAGATCTCCGCACCGAAGTCGCGCAGGATCGTGGAGCCGAGGAAGGCGATGACCGCGCCGACGAGGTAGGACAGCAGCGCCACCAGCGGCACGGCGTCCAGCCCGACCTGCTCCATCTGGTGCACCGTGGCGGTCAGGCGGAAGCGCCGCGGCTCCTTGATCAGCCGCGCGCCCTTGACCAGGCTCTCGCCGAGGAAGCTTGCCAGGGCCACGATGTTGCGGCCGGTGGCATGCATGCTCCGGCCCAGGCGCTCCAGCGCGGCCAGCACGCCGAAGTCGCGTTTGGCCTTAGGGCGGTCATCGGCGACCTCTTCAATGGTGGATACCAGTGCGCGATGGTCTTCGCGGAACCGCAGCGTGTCCTCGCCCAGATCGGCCCGGTGGGCGACCCGCAGGATCTGCAGCACGCCGGCCGAGTCAAGCTGCTCGATGCCCGTGGCATCGATCGCGGTCAGGGTTTCCGGCATCCCCCGCAGCACGTCCGCCGATTGCAGGGCAGTGCGCAGGGTCCAGTGACCGGACAGCAGGACGCGACCGGAATCTCCGGCATCCTGTTCGAGGTGGGGGGAATGGTCTGAGGTCATGGTCGGCATCAATGATGCAGCATACCGTGTGCATGTCGTATGCAGCGGCCGGACGGTTCTGATTCCGCCCCGCCCTTCTGCGGCGGCGGGGCGTGGGTGATACTACCGCGCATGCCCGTCGATACCGCCCCCATCGCTACACCCCAGGCCACCTATGCACAGCGGGTCGCCTTCGTCAGCGAGATCGCCGGGCGCCTGCACAGTTACGGCACGACCGCGCAGCGCCTCGAGGCGGCCGTGGTGGCGCTGGCCCAGCAGTTGGACCTGGATTGCGAACCCTGGTCGAATCCGACAGGCATCATCCTGAGTTTCAGCGATCCGGCCAAGGCCATCGGTTCGAGCGACATCACCCGCGTGATCCGCCTGGCGCCGGGCGAGAATGACCTGCATAAACTCAGCGTGGCCGACCATATCGTCGACCAGGTGTCCAACGGCCGGATGAGCCTTGCCCAAGGCCACACCGCGCTGCGGCAGCTGGACCAGGATCCCGGGCGGGCGGGAAAGGTGCGCGAAGTCCTGTCCTATGCGCTCGGCGCGGCCGGCGTGGCCGGACTCTGGAAACTGCCGTGGCTGGATATCGCCACCGCCGGCGTGATCGGGCTGCTGATCGGTTTCCTCGGGCGCTTCACCGGCAAGCGCGCTGCCACGCGCGAGGCCGGTGAAGCCTTGGCCGCGCTGCTGGCGGGCCTGGTGGCCACGCTGGTGGCCAGTTTCGTGGGCGCGTTGAATCTCAACACGGTGATCATCGCCTCGCTGGTGGTGCTGCTGCCCGGCATGGCGCTGACCAACGCCGTCAACGAACTGGCCAGCCAGCACTGGGTATCCGGCACGGCACGGTTGGCCGGCGCACTGACCACCATCATGAAACTCACGGTGGGCGCGATGATCGCGGTCACTCTGGGCAACATCCTCGGCCTGGAGCCACTGGTGCGCGCCTCGCGCCCGCAGGCGGCCTGGGTGGAATGGGCGGCCCTGGTCACCGCCGCCTTCGCCTTTGCGATGCTGTTCAAGGCACACCGCCGCGATTTTGCCTGGGTGATGGCGGCCTCGATCGCCGGCTATGCGATCTCCAAGTTCGCCGGCCATGCCTGGGGTGCACCGGCCGGCGTGTTCCTTTCGGCGATGCTGCTGACCGCCGCCGGCAACCTGTTCGGGCGCGTGGCGCAGCGACCGGGCGCGATCATCAGGCTGCCCGGCTTCATCATGATGGTGCCCGGCAGCACCAGCCTGCGGGGGGTACTGACCCTGGTGCAGCAGCAGGATGTCGGCGCGGGCCAGAGCGTGCTGCTGACGGTGACCAACGTGGTGATGGCGCTGGTGGCCGGTCTGCTGTTCGGCAACCTGCTGATACCGGCCCGCAAGACGCTGTGAGCGCGTATCGGCGGCAGAAAAAAAACGCCGGCTTCGCAGCCGGCGTCCTGTCTTCATCGCAAAGGCCGCTCAGGCCTTCTTGATCAGGAACTCTTCGACCTTCTTGCCCTTGCTGGTCAACTCGGCCAGCCAGCGCGGCTGCTTGCCACGGCCGGTCCAGGTTTCCTTGGCATTGGCCGGGTTGCGGTATTTCGGCGCGACCTTGCCCAGCTTGCGGCCGGCGGTCTTGGACGGCGCCTTGGTGGCAGCCTTGCGGGCACGCGGCGCCGGCGCTGCGCCGAACAGTTCCTCGATGGAATAACCTTCGACCTTGGCCAGCTTGGTCAGCTGGGCGCGCACCTTGGTGATCGGGCGGCGCTTGGCGACGATGGTCTGCTGCTTCTTCGCGGTGCGGATCAGGGCACCCAGTTCACGGGCCGACAGACCGCTCAGGTCAATGCTCATTCAATACTCCGGATAATAAGGGAAGGGTCTGCCATTCCTTGGCCGGAGCCCAAGCGTAATGCGCATCCGGAACAAGTACAACAAAATCGCCCCGCCCTGCCGAAGATTTTCATGGAATGGCCGGGAATAATCCCGGCCCTTCGCCATTAACCCAGCAGCTTTCGCAGCAGGGTGTCGCGATCGAGACTTTCCGCCTCGCTCGCGCGGCGCGCGCGATACTCGTACGTGCCGGCGGCCAGCCCGCGTTCGGACACCACCACGCGGTGCGGAATGCCGATCAGTTCCATGTCGGCGAACATCGCGCCGGGGCGCAGCCCACGGTCGTCCAGCGCCGCGTCGACGCCGGAGGCCTGCAGGGTTTCCAGCAGTTCTGTCGCCGCGGCGGACACGGACGCGTCGCCTTTCGGATTGATCACGCATACCACCACCTGCCACGGTGCCATGGCGTCCGGCCAGATGATGCCGGCGTCGTCGTGGTTCTGTTCGATGGCGGCGGCGACAATGCGCGAGATGCCGATGCCGTAGCAGCCCATGCTGAGCACGGCGGCCTTGCCGTTTTCATCGAGCACGGTGGCCTGCAGCGATCGGGCATACGTGCGGCCGAGCTGGAACACGTGGC
The DNA here is from genome assembly GCF_011761925.1 of Xanthomonas sp. 60. Classification (NCBI taxonomy): domain Bacteria; kingdom Pseudomonadati; phylum Pseudomonadota; class Gammaproteobacteria; order Lysobacterales; family Lysobacteraceae; genus Xanthomonas; species Xanthomonas sp. 60. The sequence continues at coordinate 198,068 of NZ_JAASQW010000001.1, forward strand.
CAACCTCGATGCCACGGGCGATCTTCAGCTCGCCGCCATCGCTGGCACGGTCACCCGCGCGGACGTTGCGGATGTCGGCCACTTCCGGCTCAGGCAGGTCACGGCCCCAGTTGACGCCGGCCAGGTGGTATCCGGCTGCATTCGCACCGACGACAAAATCGGAAAGGGCGGCCACTTCACGGTCGGCCACCACGCGGATGGCCTTGAGCGGCGCCACGGGGCCGAGGAAACCCGGGATGCTGCCCAGGTGGTCGGCGATCTCGGCCTCGTTGGCAAAGCGCTGGCCGGCCAGGCCGGGCACTTTCTCCAGTTTGATTTCATTGACCTCGTGGTCGCCCCGCACCAGGGCCAGTACGAAGCCTTCGGCGGTCATCAGCGCAACCGACTTCACCGTGCGCTGCAACGGGATTTCCAGCAGGGCGGCCACCTCATCGCAGGTTTTCTGCGTGGGGGTTTCAACCCGGCGCATGGGCTCGCCGGCCGCTGCGCGCGGTGCGGGCTCGGCGGCCACGGCGGCCTCCATGTTGGCCGCATAATCCGACCCGGTGGAAAACACCAGGGCGTCTTCGCCGGAGTCGGCGATGACATGGAATTCCTGCGAGGCGTCGCCGCCGATCGCACCGGAATCGGCCTGGACCATGCGGAATTCCAGTCCCAGACGGGTGAACACGCGGCTGTAGGCGGCCTTCATGTTCTCGTACTCGCGCACCAGGTCGGCATCGTGCAGATGGAAGGAATAGGCATCCTTCATCAGGAACTCGCGGGCACGCATCACGCCGAAGCGCGGCCGGATCTCATCGCGGAACTTGGTCTGGATCTGGAAGAAATTGACCGGCAGCTGTTTGTAGCTGGACAGCTCCTGGCGGGCGAAATCCGTCACCGCCTCTTCGGCGGTGGGGCTGTAACAGAAACCCTGGTCCTTGCGGTCGCGGATTTTCAGCAGCTGCGCGCCGAACTTTTCCCAGCGCCCGGTGGCTTCCCACAGTTCCTGCGGCTGGATGGTGGGAATCTGCAGCTCCACCGCGCCGGCACGCTCCATTTCCTCGCGCACCACGCGCTCGACCTTGCGCAGCACGCGCAGGCCCAGCGGCGACCAGGTGTACAGGCCGGAGGCCAGCTTGCGGATCATGCCCGCGCGCAGCATCAGCCGGTGACTGGTCAGCTCGGCGTCGCTGGGGGTTTCCTTGGTGGTGTGCAGGTGGAACTTGGACAGGCGCATCGTCGGCATCGTCAAACGGCAGAAGGCCTCTATTCTGCCAGCCCGGGGCCTGCCGTGCGCGGGCGCGCTTTTCAGCCCGTGGCCGCCGGGCACCACGCCTTGACGGCGGTTTCGGCGAGCGTGCGCTGGTTGGCCCGATCGGCCTCGGGCAGCGGCGCATCCGGCTTGCCGTCGCCGTCGGTGTCCTGCATCAGCGGACCCGTGCCGGCAAGCAGGACCAGGTTCGCACGGGCGGTCGTGCACTGCGCGGATTCTGCCGCAGTGCCCGGCGCTGCGGGTGCGCTGCTGCCCGGTTCACGGGCCTGCTGCCGGGTTTCAAACACCTTGCCGGCAGGCGGGCTCTGCGAGTACTGGGTGACCCCGTTGGCGTCTTTCCACTTGTAGACAGGGGCGGCGTGGGCGGTAGCGGCCAGCAGCAGGCAGGCGAGGCAGGTCAGTGCGCGCATTTCAGGGCTCCGGGCCGGTCAGGCGGAAAGCTGGATTGCAGCATTGCAGTCGGCGGCTGGCAAGTCGATTAAACTGCCCGCATGGATCCGATCAAACCGCCAGCGCGCTCGCGCACGATTTACCTGCTGCCCAACCTGTTCACCACGGCGGGCCTGTTTGCCGGCTTCTACGCGATCATCGCCGCGGCCAACGGGCAGTTCGTCAATGCCAGCATCGCGGTGTTCGTGGCCGCGGTCATGGACGGGCTGGACGGTCGCGTGGCCCGGCTCACCGGCACCAGCAGCGAGTTCGGCGTGCAGTACGACTCGCTGGCTGATCTGGTGAGCTTCGGCATGGCGCCGGCGCTGGTGATGTACCACTGGGCACTGGCCTCGCTGAAGTTCGATGGCGAACTGTTCGGCCGCGTGGGCTGGGCGGTGGCCTTCCTGTATGCCGCCTGCGCCGCACTGCGCCTGGCCCGCTTCAACACGCAGGTGGGGGTGGTCGACAAGCGCTGGTTCATCGGCCTGGCCAGCCCGGCGGCGGCCGGCTTGATGATGTCCTTCGTGTGGGCCTTCGCCGATGGCGACCTGGGCTGGAGCGGCGAGCAGCTGCGGTATGTGGCGCTCGGCGTGACCCTGGTGTCCGCACTGCTGATGGTCAGCCGCATCCGCTTTTCCAGCTTCAAGGGAGGCGGCGAAAAGGGGCCGCGCGCTGACCGGGTGCCGTTCCTGGTGCTGGCCCTGCTGCCGATCGGGATCGCGATCGCGGTGATCGACCTGCCGCGCGTGCTGCTGGGGGTGGGTGTGATCTACGCGCTGTCCGGCCCGGGCATGTGGGCCTGGCAGCGCATGCGCAGGAAAACAGAGGCCGCGTGAGCACCGACCTGCCCGTGTTGTGGTCGCCGGCCCAGCAGGCCTGGCTGCAGGCCATGGGCTACACCGTGTATCACGACAGTGCACTGGCAACGGAGATGGCCGCTGCGCTGCAGGTGAGCGTGGCGCGTGAGACGGAGCAAGCGCCCACAACCGGCGTTGCAGCCGTGGACCAGGCGCGCAGCGAAGCGCCCGCGGCCGCTGCCCCTGAACGACCCCGGGCAGACGACCGGCCCGTGCCGCGCAGCGCTGCACCGCAGGCGCCGCCGGCCGTACAGCCGACGCCGGCAGTGGCACGCAGGGCGGTGGGCAATGGCGGTCGCCAGCCCTCCGTGCGCCTGCCCGACCGGCTGCAGATGGCGTTGCTGCGGGCATCGGGGTGCAATCCGAACGACGCGGCCACGCGCGCACTGATGGAAAGCTGGCCGCTGGACACGCTGCGTGGCAATGCCGCCGCAAAACGTGCGTTGTGGCCGACGCTGCGTGCGTTGCGGCGCAAAGGGGCCGCGCCGTGAGCGCGCAGCGCCATGCCACCAGGCCGGTGCTGCGTGCCCTGCATGAGCAGGATCTCGATGCGGTGATGGCGATCGAACTACGGGGTTACCCGTTCCCCTGGACCCGTGGGATTTTCGTGGACTGCCTGCGCGCCGGATACCCGGCGCTGGCAATGGAGGAGGCCGGTGCCCTGGTCGGCTACGCGGTGTTGAGCATCGCGGCCGACGAGGCGCATCTATTGAACATCTGCATCGACCCGCTGGCGCAGACGCGCGGCCTGGGCCGCCGCCTGTTGCGGGCGATGGTGCAGCTGGCGCGGGATCATCGTGCGCAGCGCGTTTTCCTCGAAGTGCGGCCATCCAATGCCCCTGCATTGGCGCTGTACCACAGCGAAGGCTTCAACGAGATCGGCCGCCGTCCCCGCTACTACCCTGCGGCCGTCGGGCGGGAGGATGCGCTGGTGATGGCGATGGAGCTGGTGGACGGCGACATCCAGACGATGCCGCCGTTGTAAGCCGGGGCCGGCCGGGCGCGCCCCGGCACGACCCGGCCACCGGCGGTTACAGCTTGGCGCGCTGTTCCTGCAGGCCGCTCAGCTGCGTGGTCCATTCCACCAGCCGCACGCGCTCCTGCTCGACCACCGCTGCCGGCACCTTCTCGGTGAACTTCGACAGCTTGGTCTCGCTCTTTTCCTTTTCGCCCTGTACGCGCGCGATTTCCTTGTCCAGGCGCACGCGTTCGGCGTCCAGGTCGACCAGGCCTTCCAGCGGCACCAGCAACTTCAGCTCGCCCACGATCGCCGCGGCCGCCGGCGGCGCGGATTCGCCCTCGGCCAACCACTGGATGCTTTCCAGCTTCAGCAGGAACGACAGCGAGGCGGCGAAGCGGTCCACGCGCACGCGGTCCTGTGCCAGCCCCGCCTGCAGACGCAGCGGCACCAGCCGCGACGGGGCCACGTTGAGCTCGCTGCGCACGCGGCGCACCGCACTGATCACCAGCTTCAGCCACTCCACGTCTGCCTCGGCCTGGGCGTAATCACCGGCGAACTCGTCCGCCGTGGGGTACGGCCGCAGCGACAGCGAGTCTTCGGTCAGGCCCAGGCGCGGGGCTACCTGCTGCCACAGGCGTTCGGTGATGAAGGGGGTGAGCGGGTGCAGCAGGCGCAGCAGCGCTTCCAGCACATACAGCACGGTGTGGCGCGTACTCTGGGCGTCGGCGGCATCGCTGCCGTTGAGGGCCGGCTTGCTCAGTTCCAGGAACCAGTCGCAGAACGCGTTCCAGGCGAACTCGTACAGGCACTGCGCGAGGAGGTCGAACCGGTACGCGGCGAAGTGTCCGTGGGCCTCGGCGGTGGTCGCTGCCAGGCGTGCGAGGATCCAGCGTTCGGCGTCGGTGCGCGGCTTCGGCGCACCCTGGAACGTCGCGCCCTCGGTGTTCATCAAGGCGAAGCGGCTGGCGTTCCAGAGCTTGTTGCAGAAGTTCTTGTAGCCTTCGGCGCGGCTCATGTCGAACTTGATGTCGCGGCCGTGGGTGGCCAGCGCGGCGATGGTGAAGCGCAGCGCATCGGCCCCGTGCGCGGCGATGCCGTCCGGGAACTCCTTGCGCGTGGCTTTCTCGATCTTCTCGGCCGCGCGCGGCTGCATCAGCCCGCTGGTGCGCTTGGCCACCAGGTCCTCGATGGAAATGCCGTCGATGATGTCCAGCGGGTCCAGGACATTGCCCTTGGACTTGGACATCTTCTGGCCCTGGCCGTCGCGGATCAGGCCGGTGAAATAGACATCCTTGAACGGCACTTTGCCTGTCAGGTTGTCAGTGGCCATGATCATGCGGGCCACCCAGAAGAAAATGATGTCAAAGCCGGTGACCAGGACGGAGGAGGGCAGGTAGCGGTCGAAACCGCGCTCGGCCATGGCCTGTTCGTTGGGCCAGCCCAGCGTGGAGAACGGCCAGATCTGCGAGGAGAACCAGGTTTCCAGCACGTCACTTTCCTGGCGCAGCACCACCTCGCTGCCGAGTCCGTTCCTGGCCCGCACGTCGGCTTCATCGCGGCCGACGTAGCAGGTGCCGGTGGCGTCGTCGAACCACGCCGGAATGCGGTGGCCCCACCACAGCTGGCGGCTGATGCACCAATCCTGGATGTTGGTCATCCAGTGGCGGTAGGTGTTGATCCAGTTCGGCGGTACGAACGAGATCGAGCCCGGCTTTCCATCGGTACCTTCGACCAGCGCCAGGCCACGACGCGCCAGCTCATCCATCTTCACGAACCACTGGTCGGTCAGGTAGGGCTCGATCACCTGGCCGGTACGGTCGCCGCGCGGCACCTGCAGTTTGTGCGCGCGGGTTTCCACCAGCACGCCGAGGGCTTCCAGTTCGGCCAGCACGGCCTTGCGTGCCTCGTAGCGGTCCATGCCCTGGAAGCGTTCGGGTGCGTTCTCGTTGAGCGCGGCCACCGGCGTGAACAGGTTGATCATCGGCAGGCCGTGGCGCACGCCCACCTGGTAATCGTTGAAATCGTGCGCGGGCGTGACCTTGACCACGCCGGTGCCGAACGCGCGGTCGACATACGCATCGCCGATCACCGGCACCGTGCGGCCGGTCAGCGGCAGGGTCACCTGCGTACCGATCAGCGCGGCGTAGCGCGTGTCCTCCGGGTGCACCATGACGGCGGTATCGCCGAGCAGGGTTTCCGGGCGCGTGGTCGCCACGACCAGGTAGTCGCGGGTTTCGCGCAGCGTCTCCACGCCGTCGGCGTCGTGCTCCACATGCTCGTAGGTACGGCCATCGGCGAGCGTGTAGGCGATGGACCACAGGAACCCGTCTTCCTCGGCACTCTCCACTTCCAGGTCGGAAATCGCCGTCTTCAGCACCGGGTCCCAGTTGACCAGACGCTGGCCGCGGTAGATCAGGCCCTGCTCGTGCCAGCGCACGAAGGCTTCGATCACCGCCTGCGAGGGCTGCGGATCCATCGTGAACGTGCTGCGCGACCAGTCGGCCGATGTGCCGAGGCGGCGCATCTGGCGCTCGATGATGTCGCCCGATTCCTGCTTCCACTCCCACACCTTGCCGATGAAGCCTTCGCGGCCCAGCGAATCACGCGTCTCGCCCTTGCCGGCCAGCGCCAGGTTGCGGCTGACCACCATCTCGGTGGCGATGCCGGCATGGTCGGTGCCCACCTGCCACAGCGTGTCGTAGCCGCGCATGCGGTGGTAACGCACCAGAGCATCCATCAGGGTCTGCTGGAAGGCATGGCCCATGTGCAGCGTGCCGGTGACATTCGGCGGCGGCAGCAGGATGGTGTAGGGCTCGCCCTTGCCGGAGGGCTTGAAATGACCGGCCGTCTCCCAGGCGTCGTAGGTGGCCTTTTCGAAGGACGTCGGATCGTAGCTGGAGTCGAGTTGGGTCATGCGGGGCAACCGGGCTGGGTATCGGGGAGGATCAGGCGCTGCGGCGGCGGGGATTCGCCGCGAGCGCGGTTTACATGTCGTGCTTGGACAGCTCGTAACCGGCGTCCTTGTACTGTCGCCAGCGTTCGCGCAGCGGTTCGCGCGCGTCGGGGTCGGCCGGCACCACTTCCAGGACCCGGTCGCATTCGCCCATCCAGGGTTCATCGCGCAGGTTGATCACCAGCGGGCGCACCGGTGCCTCGGTGCCCGGCGCGGCGATCAGCACCAGCGCTTCTTCTTCGTCGGCATCTTCGCCGGCGATCTGGTGCGGAATGTAGGCATCGTCATCGAAGGCCCACAGCAGCTCATCCAGCGCTTCGGCCTGGGCCTGGTCGCGCGCCAGCACCAGGGTGAACAGCCCGGCGTCGTTGGCCTTGCGGGCCAGCTCGCAGACCAGCCGCAACGGCTCGGTCAGGAAGCGGGGCTTGGCGATCAGGTAGAAGTCGGCGCGGGGCATGGCGGAATCCGGTGGGGCGGTGCCCGGGCAGCCCGGGCGAGGTCCGGGACGGCACGCGGGCCGGCCCGGATCGGGGCAGTGGATCAGCCGCGGACGGTCTGGTCCAGCAGCCACTGGCTCAGCAGGCCGACCGGGCGGCCGGTGGCCATGCCGCGCTTGCCTTCGTCGCTGGCCACGCCGGCGATGTCCAGGTGCGCCCAGCGCTGGCCTTCGGTGAAGCGCGACAGGAAGCAGCCCGCCGTGATCGCGCCGGCCCAGCGGCCGCCGATGTTGTAGACGTCGGCGAAGGTCGAGTCCAGCATCGGCTGGTATTCATCCCACAGCGGCAGGCGCCAGGCGCGGTCGAAGACGTGCTCGCCGGCGGCCAGCAGCTCGTTGGCCAGGTCGTCATGCTTGGTCATCAGGCCAGCGGTCTGGTGGCCCAGGGCAACCATGCAGGCGCCGGTCAGCGTGGCCACATCGACCAGCGCCTGCGGCTCGAAGCGCTGCGCGTAGGTCAGCGCATCGCACAGGATCAGGCGGCCCTCGGCATCGGTGTTGCCGACTTCGATGGTCTTGCCGGACATCGAGGTGATGACATCGGACGGGCGGTAGGCGTTGCCATCGATGGCGTTCTCGACGGCCGGCACCACCACCACCAGGTTCAGCGGCAGCTTCGCGGTGACCGCGGCGACGAACGTGCCGATGACGTTGGCGCCACCGCACATGTCGAACTTCATCTCCTCGATGCCGCCTTGGGTCTTCAGGTTCACGCCGCCGGTGTCGAAGGTGATGCCCTTGCCGACCAGCACGTACGGCTTGGCGTCACCGCCGTTGTGCCACTTCAGCACCACCAGCTTCGGGCGGTTGGCCGAGCCGCGCGCGACCGACAGCAGCGAGCCCATGCCCAGTGCCTCCATCTGCGTTTCATCCAGCACCTCCGCCTCGGCCCCGTCATGCTGGGCGGCGAAGGTCTGTGCCACCTCGCCCAGGTAGGCCGGGTTGCAGATGTTCGGCGGCAGGTTGCCCAGCTCGCGGGCGAACTCGACGCCAGCGGCGATCGCACGGCCCTGCAGCAGGGCCTGCTCGTCGCTGCCGGCGATGGCCAGCTGCTGCAGGCCTGCGTCCTCGGCCTTCTTCTTGCCGAAGGTGGCGGTGTAGCGGTAGCTGGCGTGGTCGGCGGCGATGATCGCCTGGCGGATCGCCCAGGCCGCATCGCGGTCCTTCAGCGGCAGGTCGACCAGGGTCAGCAGGGCGCTGCGGGTGGCGCCAGTCCTGAGGGCGCGGATGGCATCGCCGATGGCCTTGAGGAACTGCGGCACGCCGAAACGGGCGGCGTCACCCAGGCCAACCACCAGCACGCGCGGGGCGGTGACGCCCGGCAGGTCATGCAGCAGGGTGGTGGCACCGGTCTTGCCGGCCACGTCGCCACGCTGCGCCAGACGGCTCAGGTGCCCGCCGCTGGCGGCGTCGAGTGCCTGCGCGGCGGGGGAAAGGGTGTGGTCAGCAAAGGCGCCGACGACCAGACAGTCGACCTCGGCCGAGGCCGGCGCGAGGTGGTTCAGGGTAAATTCGAGGGCCATTGAGCAGATTCCGTTGGCAAATACGTACAATCGCGGACCGTTTACGCTCAGCCAGTAGACTGGGCGGTACCGCGAACGAATCCGAGAGTTTAAACCACCGCCCCATGTTGAAGCTCGATAGATACCTGCTGGGCGACTTCGTCCAAAGCTTTCTGGCTACCCTGATCGTCCTGCTGGTGGTCAGCATGGGCGGCGTGATGGTGGACATCCTCGGTCGCATCGCCGATGGCGGGCTGCCTGCGCGGCTGCTGTTCTCGCAGCTGGGCCTGCAGTTCGTGGTCTACCTGCCGCTGATCCTGCCGCTCGCCCTGCTGCTCGGTCTGCTGCTGGCCGTGGCGCGGCTGTACCGCGATTCGGAAATGTCGGTGCTGACGTCGGTGGGGGTGGGGCCGAAGCGCCTGCTGCGCCCCCTGCTGATGCTGGTCATTCCGGTGGTGGTGCTGATCGGGGCCTGCTCCATGTGGCTGGGTCCCTGGGCGGACAGGACCAGCGAGCGGCTCATCGACGAGGCCAACCGCAGCGTGCTGCTGGCAGGCCTGGAGGCCGGGCGCTTCACCTCGCTGCCCAATGGCGGCGTGGTGTACCTGTCCGCGGTTTCCCCCGACGGCACCCAGCTGGGCAAGGTCTTCATGCAGCGCGAGCGCGAGGGCCGGATCGAAGTGGTGTCGGCCGCCAGCGGGCGGATGTATTTCGAGGGCGACAAGCAGCGTTACCTGCAGCTCAATGACGGCCACCAGATCGAAGGTCCGCCAGCCGATGGCCTGGATTACCGCCTGGCCACGTTCGCCCGCAACGATGTGGCCATGCCGGACGGTGCCCAGACCCGCAAGGACGATGATCCGGAACTGCTGCCGACCGGCGCGCTGTTCGGCGACAAGCGCCCGGGTGCGCAGGCGCAGCTGCACTCGCGCCTCGCGCCGCCGCTGATCGCCCTGGCATTTGCATTGCTGGCCGTGCCACTGGCGCGCAGTTCGCCGCGCCAGCAGCGCTATGGCCGCATGATGCTGGCGTTCCTGGCCTACATGGTGGGCATGAACCTGATGTTCATCGGTACCGGCTGGATTGCCGACGGCCGCATCCCCGGGGCCGTGGGCCTGTGGTGGCTGACCCTGCCGCTGCTTGCGCTGGCGTGCTGGGTGTACGCACGTGATGGCCGCCTCTCGCGCCCGAAGGGAGCACGCGCATGAAGCTGCGCCCGATGCGTTTCGATTATTACCTCGGCCGTGCGGTGTTCGGCACGGTGTTGCTGACCTGGGCCGTGCTGCTCGGCCTGGACGTGGTGATGGCCTTCTCCGGTGAGTTCAAGGACATCGGCAAGGGCGACTACACCATTGGTCATGCGGCGGCCTGGGTGATGTACACCCTGCCACGCCGGGCCTACACCTATTTCCCGACCGCGGCGGTGATCGGCTCGCTGATGGGCCTGGGCCAGCTTGCGGCGACCTCGGAGCTGACCGCGCTGCGCGCGCTGGGCCTGTCGCGCCGGCGCCTCAGCATCTCGGTGGTGGTGGCGCTTTCCCTGCTCACCGGGCTGATGGTGGTCAACGGTGAAACCCTGGCGCCGTGGGCGCAGCAGCGCGCCGATTCGGTGAAGGCCACCGCCCGCTGGGGTGCCGGTGCCGACGCTTCGCGTTATGCAGGGCTGTGGGCCCGTGAAGGCGACACGTTCCTCAACGCGCAGAGTGGAGAGGAACAGCTGCTCGACGGGGGGGGCACGCGGCTGGTGCTGCGTGACGTGCGGCTGTATCAGATCGCGCCCGCCAACGGCGATGTGGTCTCGATCACGCACGCGGCGACGGTCGAGCACGACCAGAAGGGCTGGACGCTCAATGGCGTCCGTCGCGATACCTTCGGCGAGCGGTCGGTGCAGCGCGAGCAGCTGCCCACCCAGGCATGGGAGTCAAAGCTGGACGCCGGTGCGCTGGCGGCAGGCATCGCACGGCCACGCAACCTGACCGCCGCCGAGCTGCGCAACAGCATCGAGTACCGTGAGCGCAACGGCCTTGAAGCGCGCGAATACGAGGACGTGTACTGGGGCCGCTGGTTCTACGCGCTGAACGTGCTGGCGCTGTGCATGGCGGCCGTGCCGTTCGCATTTGGTTCGCTGCGCAGCGGGGGCATGGGCAAGCGCCTGTTCCTCGGCATCCTGTTCGCGCTGGGCTTCTGGCTCCTGCAGCTGTTCTTCGGCCGCATGGCCGGCGCGTTGCGGTTTGATTACCGCATCGCCTACGCCTTGCCTCCGATCGTCATGCTGGGGGCTTCGGCACTGCTGTTCCGGCGCAAGTCCGGCTAGCGGGCCGCGGGCAACGTGCCCTGCCATCCCGGGTTGAAAAAGCGGGGACGCCGGGCGTCCCCGCTTTTTTTCTTACTTCAGGCCATCACTGACGGCCTTGGTCAGTGTGCCCTGCGCATCGTCACCGCTGAACTCCCAGACGAACGCACCGCCCAACCCCTGGGCTTTCACATAACCCATCTTGCGGGTGATGTTGGCCGGGGTGTCGAAGCTCCACAGCGTGCTGCCGTTGTAGATCCAGGTAGCCCCGGCCGTTGCGTCGGTGTAGCCCGGCCAGGCCAGCGTCTTCAGCACCTTCCAGTCTTCGATGCCGGCCTCGTAGGTACCTGGTGCGGCGCCGCCCGCGGTCTGGTACATGCCGTTGTTGCCGCTGGCCACGCCGGTCCAGCCACGCCCGTAATACCCGATGCCCAGGTTGAGCTTGGCGGCGGGCACGCCGCGGCTGATGAACGCCTCGATGGCATCGTTGCTGTTGTAGAGCTTCTGGTCGCCAGTGGAGGGATCGTTGGGTGAATCGAACAGCGCGGACTGGTGATTGGTCTTCGGATCCCACGCACCGTGGAAGTCGTAGGTCATCACGTTGATGTAGTCCAGGTACGGGTGGTACGCCGCCGGATTGGTCACACGGATCTTGTCGATGCCTGCGCCCACCGCCACGGTCAGCAGCAGCCCCGGCCGCACCGCGTCGAGCTGGCGGCGGAATTCGGCCATCAGTGCGGTGAAGTTGGCGTTGTCCTCGGGCTGGCCGCAGGCGATCCCGCAGGCCACGGGGTATTCCCAGTCGATATCGATGCCATCGAACACGCCCAGTGCCGCACCTGCGCCGCCGGCGCCGTCGGTGACGGGCAGGTTGCCCTTGATGTACGCGTCGATGCACGAAGCGACGAAGGCCTGGCGGTTGGCCGGCTGCGCCGCGCTGGAGAAGCCCCGCGACCAGGTCCAGCCACCCAGCGAGATCAGCACTTTCATGCCCGGATACTTGGCCTTGAGCTGCTTGAGCTGGTTCCAGTTGCCGCGCAGCGGCTGGTCCCAGGTGTCGGCGCTGCCGCTGACGCTCTCGGTGGCGTTGAAGGACTTGCTGTAATCGGCAAAGGCATCACCGCCGGCCCCGGTGTTCGGGTCCGAAGGCTGGGTGACACCGACCTCGCAGCGGTTGTTGCGCACGTTGCCGAACGCGTAGTTGATGTGGGTCAGGCGTGCGGCGGCACCGCTGGTGTCGATGTTCTTGACGCGGTAGTTGCGGCCATAGATGCCCCATTGCGTGAAGTAGCCGATCACCCGCTTGCCCGTGCCCGGCGTGCTTCCGGCCAGCGTGGTGGCGCTGATCGCCGTGCCCTGCGCGGAGGCATTGCCAGCGTTGTCACGGGCCCGCACGCGGTAACTGTAGGTGGTGGCGGCGGTGAGCCCGCCATCGACATAACTGGCGCTGGAGGGTGAGCCCACCAGGCTGCCATTGCGGTAGACGTCATAGCCGGCGACGCCGCTGCCACCACTGTTGTCGGTGGACGGGTTCCAGCTCAGGGCCACGCTGTTGGCGGTACGGGTACCGGCGGCCAGTCCGCCGGGGACACTGGGCGCGGTGGTATCGCCGCTGGCTGCGTTGACGGTGATGGTGACCGTGGCGGTGCTGGTGGTGGCGTTGTTGTTGTCCGTTGCCACCGCACGCAGGGTGTGGCTGCCGGCGCTCGCGTTGGCCCAGCTCGCGCTGTACGGGGCGGTGGTATCCACCCCGAGCGAGGTGCCCCCGCGGAAGAACTCGACCCGGCTGATGCTGCCGTCGGCATCGCTGGCGGTGGCATTGACGGTGATGGTGCTGCCGGCGCTGAACGTTGCACCGTTCGCAGGCGAGGTCAGGCTGACCACCGGCGGCTGGTTGGCGCCGGTCCCATCACAGGCGCCGAGGTTGGTGTAGTACGGCGCGCCGGCGGGATGGTCGGGTTGGGCGTTCCAGATATCCTGGTTGGCCCGGTACAGGATGCCGCCCTTCTGCAGGGTATCGCCCGCCCGGTAGATCTTTGCCTGGTCCCACTGGGCCACGCCCGCGCAGCTGGCGGCCTGGGCCAGGCCAGGCAGGGCCAGCGAGCTCAATGCCATGGCGAGCAGCCAGGGCAGCCGGTGCGGAAGGGAGGGACATGATTCGGAACTGCGCACAATCGGGTAATGCATGGTGTGTCTCCGATCAGAGGGCGCGCGGGCCTCGTGGCCACGCGCGTGACGCAGGTCCGGACAGCGCCTGCACAAGGCGCTGGAGGGGGACGGACGGTAGGACGCGGCGGGCTGGAAACGACACTTCCCACCCGTCGGAGACAACGTTGTCATCAATGGCCGCGCGATTCCGTGAACCAGCGCATGTTTCGTACACGGAAGGCACGCCCTTACCGCCCCGTCTTCTGTTTACCTACCCAACGCCGCCAGTCCGGTCCGCAGCTGCGGCGCCGGGCACAGGGCCGCCGGTGCCTGGGCCTCGTCGGCCAGCCACGTGTCCACCACCGTGCCGAGCAGGTCCAGGCGCATCGGCAGGGTGATGTGGTCTTCACCGCGGACCTCGAGGTAATGCGTGCGTGCGCTCGCCCGGCCCAGGCGGCGCCCCTGGCTGACGGGAATATGCTCATCGCCGTCGCCATGCAGGACCAGGACGCAGGCGCGGGTCGCCGCCAGCGCCTGCACCACGTCGACATGGTCCAGGTCCAGGCCCAGGCGGTCGTTGGCGGCTGCGATCACCTCATCCATGTCCAGTGCGCCGTAGCGCCACCGCGCATACAGGCTCATCGCCCGGGCCTGCCAGCCGTGCGGCCGCAGGGCCAGCATGTGCGGAACCATCGTACGGATCGCATCGCCGGCATTGGCGAAGGACTCCATGGCCACCACCCCGGCCACGTCGGTGCCGAGCTTCTCGGCCGTGAACACCGCCGTGGCGGCGCCGTAGGACACGCCGAACAGGTACAGCGGACCCTGCACTTCACCGCGACGACGCAGCGCGGCGATGACATCGCTGACTTCGTCCGACTCCACCGTCCCGTAGCCGGCCGGACCATTGCCAGAATGGCCATGGTTGCGCAGGTCGATGGTGACCACGCGATACCCCGCCTGCGCCAACTGCAGTGACCACGGCAGCATCGAATCACCGCTCATCATCCAGCCGTGCAGCAGCACGACGGTGCCACGCGGGGTGCGCGGGCGGAACGGGCGCGGCGGCAGCCGCTCCAGGTCCAGGTCCAGCGCGGTTCCCCGGCCATGGTCCGGCACCCGGTAGTGGAAGCGCAGGCCATAATCACCGGGATCGAAGGCGCGCCAGAACAGCGGCACGCCGGTGCGCGCGGTGACCTTGCCGCTGCGGTTGGGCACCGTGGCGATGGTCGCAGCGATCTGGGCCTGGTCCAGCAGGGGCGAGGTGCCGCCGGGTGCGATCAGGCGCTCGGCGAGGGAGGCGGAAGGCGAAGAGCAGGCAGCCAGCCACAGGCAGGCCCAGGCCAGCAGCAGGCGCATGGCAGTCCGGTAGGTTCAGAATGGCCGGACAGGCTAGCGGGCGCGCGCTGGCCCAACTACCGCGCGTGGATGACGGCCTGATGACAATGCGGGAACCATTCAGGCGACAGGCGTCGGGCCGGCGCGGCTCCTAGCGGCGGCTTCTTTCAAGTTTGGGGGTGCGATGCAGGCGCGTGCCGCTGGCGCGGTCATGCCAGCCCAGCCTGTCCCTGTCCCAGAGGGCCCACCAGAAGCCCAGTCCCCCGGCGAGAAGGGACACGGTTCCAACTGCATAGCGGACCCACAGCGCGGCCCACGAGGGCGCAGATGCCGCGTCCGCCGCGACCAGCCTGAGCCGCCACGGACGCATTCCAAGCGTCTGCCCGCCGCGCCGCCAGCTCACCGTGGCATACCCTCCCGTCAGCCCCCAGCAGGCGGTCCACAGCGCCCACTGCCAGCGGCTGAAGGGGGCGATGTTTTCATGGGTGTCGTGTCCGGCCACGGTGAATGCGATGACAAACCCGGTCCCGAGCAGCATCCACAGCGCCAGCGCCGGCCAGAGGTCATAGAACAGCGCGAGCAGTCGCCATCCGAGGAGGGACTCGCGCGGATGTGGCGTGGGTGGCAGGTTGATGTCAGGCATGCGCCGAGCATAGGCGACACGCGCGTCCGGCGTATGCTTCCCGCATGCCCGTCCACCACACTCCGGCAGAGCGCCGCCAGCTTACCCAGTCCTTGCCCCCCCTCCAGGCCGGTGACGCCCACGCCATAGGCCGGTTCCTTGATGCGGCGTGGGCCGAACACGGCCTGGCACGGGCCACGATGGACAGCTACCGGCGTGATCTGGAAGGACTGGCGCGATGGCGCGACGGACGCGGCGGCGGGCTGATTGCGATCGACCGTGCAGGCCTGTTCGATTACCTGTCCTGGCGCACGCGCAATGGCTGGTCGCCGCGCAGCACGGCACGCCTGCTGTCCGCGCTGCGCCTGTTCTTCGCCGATGCGCTGCGGCGTGGCGCCCGCACGGATGACCCCACGGCGCTGCTGGAACCCCCGAAGCTGCCGCGCCTGCTGCCCAAGGCGCTGGCGGAAAGCCAGATCGACGCGCTGTTGGCCGCGCCTGATGTGGACACGCCGATCGGCCTGCGCGACCGCGCCATGCTCGAGTTGATGTACGCCGCGGGGCTGCGTGTCAGTGAACTGGTTGGCCTGCCCGCTGCGGCGATCAACCTGCGCCAGGGCGCACTGCGGGTCACCGGCAAGGGCAGCAAGGAGCGGCTGGTGCCGCTGGGCGAGGAATCACAGCACTGGATCGAGCGCTACCTGCAGCAGGCGCGCCCGCAGATCGCCGGCGGACGCAGCGTGCCCGCCGATGGCAGCGGCCAGGTGCCGCTGTTCGTCGAGCCGAGCCTGCGCCCACTGACCCGGCAGGCGTTCTGGCATGTGGTCAAGCGGTACGCCGCGGTGGCCGGCATCGATCCGGCGCGCATCAGCCCCCACGGCCTGCGGCACAGTTTCGCCACCCACCTGCTCAACCACGGCGCGGACCTGCGCGCGCTGCAGATGCTGCTGGGCCACAGCTCGCTGTCCACCACGCAGATCTACACCCTGGTGGCACGGGAGCACCTGCAGAAGCTGCACGCGGCGCATCATCCGCGGGGATGAGCGTGGGCTCTACGGCGGGTCAGACCCAGACAGGCCTGCGGAGGTCGAGGGCGGGCGATGCGCTTACTGCAACGGTCGAATCTGCAACGACATCATCCTGGACATCGCTGCCGTCGGGCCATGTCGCCGAATCGTTCGAATCGACCGAACCGATACGGTCGCGACGCGGTGCCACAGCCCAGTCACCCTCCGCTTCGCGCGTCATGTCCTGATGCCGTGCGGTGCAGGGGTTCGTAAGCGGGTAGGTGAATGATCGGAAGAGCGGGCTCGGGACGACCTGCGCTCTGCGAATCAGGGGAGAACCTCCGGACTCGCTCACGACCGCCATGCATTCCCCGCGCAGCGCTGCGAGCAGCCTGAGGTTGTCGACCCGGCCCCGGTCCCTCACCAGGTTGGCGATGGTCGCCAGCGCTCTACAGGCCTGGTCGATGCGTTGCCTGTCGAGATCGTCGCGCTCTGCGCGGGGTATCGCCGGGTTCAACATCAGCCTCAGGTTCCCCATGCGTGCAGCCCAGCCAGCGGCTTCACTGATGGAGACTTCGCGGGAGCAGCAGGCAGCAGCAAACCGCGTCTCTTTGTTGGACAAGGCCTTCAGCGCTGAGGCAAATCGCGCAGGGGAGTAGTGGCGTGCAGCGAGTTCCACTTTCGCGCCGGTCTGGCGGAAGAGACTGGCGCGTACCATCAGGCCCGCTTGGGAAATGAGGGACATGGCAGAGAGTGCTGATGCGGAGCGGTCCGCATAATGGAATCGACACCTCCTATTGCGCTTGCAAGTAGCGATCAATCCGCGAACGCGCGCCTCAGGGAGACTATGCGAGAATCGGCGCTTCGATCATCCACAGTAGATCCGCCATGCGCCGTCTCCTTGCTGCTGCCCTGCTGGCTTCGCTCAGCCTGACCGCCTGTGCCCAGCCGGCGCCGCCCAAGGCGGCCGGAACGTCTCCCGCGCCGGCTCCGGCGGCCTCCGCCAGCGGTGCGGACCAGCGCGTACGCAGTGCCCTGCAGACGCTGGATCCCAACTTCAACCCGGACTACATCGGCGCGGCCCCGTTCCCGGGCTTCCGCGAGGTCGTGGTGTCCGGCCAGGTGATGTACGTCTCAGACGACGGGCGCTATCTGATGCAGTCCCAGCCGTACGATATCCAGGCCAAGGCGCTGGTCAACAGCGATGGTCTGCTGGCCTACCGGCGCAGCCTGCTTGAAAAGGCGAACCATGGCGATCGCATCGTGTTCGCCGCGCCCAATGCCAAGCACACCATCACCGTGTTCACGGACATCGAATGCGGCTACTGCCGCAAGCTGCATCAGGACATCGCCGAACTCAACCGCAACGGCATCACGGTCGAATACCTGGCATTCCCGCGCATGGGTCTGGGCAGCAAGGATTACACCGACATGATTTCGGTCTGGTGTGCAAGCGACCGCCGTGCGGCGTTGACCGCGGCCAAGCAGGGCAAGGCCGTGCCGGCCAAGAACTGCACCAACCCGGTGGCGATGCAGTACGCCCTTGGCCAGCAGCTGGGTGTGAACGGTACACCGGCGATCTTCGCTGCCGACGGCACGCAGCTTGGCGGCTACCTGCCGCCGGCCCAGCTCAAGGCCGCCTTGGAGCGTCGTTCGGCAGCGGTTGGTCGCTGACGCAGGCGATCATCAGAAGGGCCGGATCACTTGCGACAAGCCGCGCGATCGATTCGCGCAGCCGCAGGTTGTGGGCGTGCCGTCCCTCCGGCGGCACGCCGAACGCATCGGAGATGCAGGAAAAGAAACAGTCACCGTCTGCGGGAACATCGCGGACGACGACGTCCTCATCGGGGCACAGGCGTACGTAGTGCGCCCCGGTGCGCATGAGCACCACTTCATTGGCGGCCGGCTCGGGCAGCAGCGCCGCCGAACGACCGTGGTGCGTCCGCAGCGTGCCGTCCGGCGCGATGAGCGTAATGGTGTCGCGCGCGCAGTCGATGATGCGCAGGCAACGATCGGCCGGCCACAGGTCGGTGCGGGTGATGAGCTGGGAGAACATGTCCCCGGTGGCGCTGTTCCAGTAACCGGGCCGCTTGATGTTCTCGAGCGCCGCGGCCTCCTGCTGCCGCTGATGAAGCTGCGCCGCCAACGGAGCCTTCATTGCCGGGGCCGGCACGGTGCGCCACAGACGGGACGTCGACGGGCTGCTGACCCGGCAGGGCGGAGGGAAAGGCAGCGCGCACGGGCGTTTGACCGTCGGATCTTTCCAGCGCTCGAGGGGCAGCGTGGCGGCGCGCGCCTCCATGTTGCTGTTGTGAAGGGTTCGCAGCGGGAAAGCACGCGGCGCGCCGGCGATACCCGCTGGCTTAGCAGCAGGCCCCGTCCCGCCGAGAGCAGCCCCGATGAACGCTTGGCGAGCTTTGAAAGTCGCGTGTGAAAGCCCGGTGGTGATCATTTCTGCTCCTTCTGCGAGGTGAGTGTCCCCGTGCCGTCTCAGCCCCTGGAGGCGACAAGCCGGTGGTAGAGGCCGGCGGGGTGCAGCTCATTCTTCTGCGGCAGGGGGTAGGATTGCTGGAAGTGAGGCACGCGCTTGGGCAGTTGTCCTCGCACGAGGTCCCCCAGGCGTGCCGGCTCCGGTGTACGAAGGCGATTTGCGCGCATCGCGTCAGCCAGGCCGGTAGGCAGGGCCGGGAGAATTTCGTCAGCACGCGTCGACTCCAGCGCAGGGCGCGCCACAGTCGACTCGACTTCTCTGGCCTGCCAGAACTTTCGGGCGCAGCGCACGGTGTGCAGGTACGTGGCGATGGGGCTCGTCTGCGATGCTCCCGCCGGAAGCGTCATGCGCTCCGGCTGGGGCGGCGTCGGCGCGCACACCGAAGGCCTTGCCGCGATGCCACTGCCCGAAGGGCTCGCCGGCCCACTGGGGACGCGACCGGGCCGCGGGGCGTTGCCCAGCTTGAGGGAGGAGAATCCGGTCGCGCGGGCGGCCTCGCCCGATGCCTTGGTGCCAGCGACGAGAGGTTGCAGCATCCCCTCCATGAACAGGTGGCGGGCGGTAGCGATCGGCGAAGAGATGACGGGCATGGGAGATGCGCCAGGAAGAAGGGTCAGCGCAGTCTCCCGTACGGATTCCCCCCGCACCGCAATATTTCGCGCATCACTCCAGCGCCCGGTTTTCGCCGCCTGCCCGGCCCCCGCCACCGCTTCCGGTAGAATGATGGGCCGTTTCCCACCTACGGTTCCCCGGACATGATGGTCCTCGAGGGCGCGCCCGCCCTGTCGGCGTTCCGCCGCGAACGTCTTGAATCCCGCCTCCAGTCCATCGCGCCGTCGCTGCGCATCAGCGGTGCCTGGCACGTGTACTTCGTGCAGCCCCAAGCGCAGGGCGATCTGGAACTGGCCACGCTGGGCCGCATCCTCGAAGCGGCACCGCAGTCCAGCGCCGCAGAAGCCGGCGCGGTGACGCGCTATGTGGTGCCGCGCCTGGGCACGTTGTCACCGTGGTCGAGCAAGGCCACCGAACTGGTGCGTGGCGCCGGGCAGCCGGTCAGCCGGGTGGAACGGGGGCTGCGCCTGGATGTCCAGGGCTGGCCCGGGGACGCGGCGGCCGTGCAGGCACTGGTCAAGGCCCTGCATGACCCGATGACCCAGTCCGTGCTGGAGGATGTGCAGCAGGGCCAGGCCCTGTTCGCCACGCCGGCGCGCGGGGTACTGGAGCGCATCGCGCTGGACGATCTGGAAGCGGCCAACCAGCGCCTGGGCCTGGCCATGGCGCAGGATGAGATCGACTACCTGCGCGAGCGCTTCGGCCAGCTCGGCCGGTTGCCATCGGACGTGGAACTGATGATGTTCGCGCAGGCCAACTCCGAGCACTGCCGGCACAAGATCTTCAACGCCAGCTGGAGCGTGGACGGCGAGGCGCAGGAGCGCTCGCTGTTCCGCATGATCAAGAACACCCACCAGCAGACCCCGCAGAACACGCTCAGCGCGTACAGCGACAATGCCGCGGTGATCGAAGGCCGTCCGTCCGCGCGGTACCGTCCGGACCCGGCCACGGGTGAATACCGCAGCGAGGCGGTGGTGCCCAGTGCCTTCCAGATCAAGGTGGAAACGCATAACCACCCCACGGCGATCGCGCCGTTCCCGGGGGCTTCCACCGGGGCAGGCGGGGAGATCCGCGACGAAGGCGCAACCGGTCGCGGCGGCAAACCGAAGGCCGGCCTGACCGGGTTTTCCGTTTCGCACCTGCGCATCCCCGGCTTGGAGCAGCCGTGGGAGGCGCCGCGCGCGCTCAACCCGCGCATGGCCCCGGCCCTGGAGATCATGACCGAGGGCCCGCTCGGCGGCGCCGCGTTCAACAATGAATTCGGCCGTCCGAACCTGGTGGGCTACTTCCGCAGTTTCGAATTGGCCGAGGGTGGCCTGACCCGCGCTTACGACAAGCCGATCATGCTGGCCGGCGGGCTCGGTGCCATCGACCGCGTGCAGGTGGACAAGATCCGCCTGCAGGAAGGCGATGCGGTGATCGTGCTCGGCGGCCCGGCGATGCTGATCGGACTGGGCGGTGGCGCGGCTTCGTCGGTGGCTTCGGGCGAGAGTGCCGAGGACCTGGACTTTGCCAGCGTGCAGCGCGACAACCCCGAGATGGAACGCCGCTGCCAGGAGGTGATCGACCGCTGCGTGGCGATGGGCGCGGACAACCCCATCAAGTTCTTCCACGATGTCGGCGCGGGTGGCCTGTCCAACGCGATCCCCGAACTGCTGCACGATTCGGACGTGGGCGGTGTGATCGACCTGGGCAAGGTGCCCACCGATGATCCCTCGCTCTCGCCGATGCAGCTGTGGTGCAACGAATCCCAGGAACGCTATGTGCTCGGCGTGGCGCAGGCGCGCCTGGCCGAGTTCGCGGCGCTGTGCGCGCGCGAGCGCTGCCCGTTCGCGGCCGTCGGCGTGGCCACCGCCGAGGAGCGTCTGGTGGTGGCCTACGGTGCCACCCCGGGCAACATTCCGGCCGATGCGCCGATCGACCTGCCGATGGACGTGCTGTTCGGCAAGGCGCCGAAGATGCACCGCGATGCCGTGCGCCCGCCGGCACCGCGCTGGCCGGCGCTGAAGACGGCCGGGCTGGACCTGCACGAGGCGGGCCTGCGCGTGCTGGCCCACCCGACGGTGGCCTCCAAGAACTTCCTGGTCACCATCGGCGACCGCAGCGTGGGTGGGCTCACCGCGCGCGAGCAGATGATCGGCCCGTGGCAGGTGCCGGTCTCGGATGTGGCGATCACCCTGGCCGGGTTCGAGGGCGTGGCCGGGGAGGCGATGTCGGTCGGCGAACGCACGCCACTGGCCCTGCTCGATGCAGCGGCTTCGGCGCGCATGGCGGTGGGTGAGGCGATCACCAACCTGTGTGCCGCGCCGGTGGATTCGCTGGAGGAAGTGAAGCTCTCCGCGAACTGGATGGCCGCGGCAGGTCATCCGGGCGAAGACGCGCTGCTGTACGACGCCGTGCGTGCGGTGGGCATGGAGCTGTGCCCGCAGCTGGACATCAGTATTCCGGTGGGCAAGGATTCGTTGTCCATGCAGGCCCAGTGGCAGGCCGATGGCGTGGCGCACAAGAGTGTTTCGCCGGTCTCGCTGGTCATCACCGCCTTCGCGCCGGTGACCGATGTGCGGCAGCAGCTGACCCCGCTGATGGACCGCGACGTGGACAGCGAGCTGTGGCTGATCGGGCTCGGCGGTGGCAGGCAGCGCATGGGCGGTTCGATCTTCGCGCAGGTCCATGGCGACCATGCCGCGCTGCCGGCGTTCGGCGGCGCCAGCCCGGACCTGGAAGATGCGCAGCGGCTGCGCGCGTTCTTCGAGATGATCCGCGATGCGCGCCAGGCCGGCCTGCTGCGGGCGTACCACGACCGCAGCGATGGGGGCGCCTTTGCGGCGCTGTGCGAGATGGCCTTCGCCTCGCGCATGGGCCTGGACATCCTGCTCGATGCCTGGGGCGATGATCCGTTCCGCAGCCTGTTCAACGAAGAGCTGGGCGCGGTGGTGCAGGTGGCGCGCGAGGACCGTGCCGCCTTCGCCGACCTGGTGGAGCGCCATGCGCTCACCGAGTGCGCGCAGCGCATCGCGCGGCCGACCACGGCTCCGGTGGTGCGGGTGTCGCTGCAGGGCGAAAACCTGGTGGAGTGGCGCTGGGAAGCGCTGTTCGACGCCTGGTGGGCGGTAACCCACGCCATGCAGAAGCGCCGCGACAACCCGGACAACGCCGACCAGGAGCACGCCGTGGCCCGTGCGTTCACCGCACCGGGCCTGAAGCCGAAGCTGACCTTCGACCTCAATGAGGACATCGGTGCGCCGTTCATCGCCACCGGTGCCCGGCCGAAGATCGCGATCCTGCGCGAACAGGGCGTCAATGGCCAGATCGAAATGGCCAACGCCTTCGAACGTGCGGGTTTCCGCGCCTTCGACGTGCACATGAGCGACCTCATCGACGGTCGCGTGGACCTTGCGGACTTCCGCGGCCTGGTGGCCTGCGGCGGGTTCAGCTATGGCGACGTGCTGGGTGCCGGACGTGGCTGGGCCACCTCGATCCTGGAGCGCAGCGCGCTGCGGGATGCGTTCGCGGCCTTCTTCGAACGCCAGGACAGCTTCGCTCTGGGGGTGTGCAACGGTTGCCAGATGATGAGCCAGCTCAAGGACATCATCCCCGGTGCCGGGCACTGGCCGCAGTTCCGCCGCAACGCCAGCGAGCAGTTCGAAGCCCGTACGTCGCTGCTGGAAGTGGTGGAATCGCCGTCGATCCTGCTGCGGGGCATGGCCGGTTCACGCCTGCCGGTGGCGGTGGCGCATGGCGAGGGCCGGGCGGTGTTTGAAACCGCCGTCGACCAGGCGGCCGCACGGGTATCGCTGCGCTTCATCGATGGCGACGGCCAGGCCGCCGGGCAGTATCCGTTGAACCCGAACGGGTCGCCGGACGGTATCACCGGGCTGACCAGCACCGATGGCCGGGTGACGATCATGATGCCGCACCCGGAGCGTACCCCGCGTGCGCTCAACCTCAGCTGGGCGCCAGAAAACTGGCAGGGTGACTCACCGTGGATGCGGATGTTCCGGAACGCACGCGTATGGTGCGGGTGATACTGCGCACACCGCGTTCGCTTCTGTAACGGCTTCAGCAAAAACCCGTCACTCAGTTGGCGGGTTTTTCTTTGCCTCTCTTAAGGAAAAGCTTACCTGCCAAGCACTTGCGCGCCGCATGTGGTGAAAACGCTGCCATCACGCATACATAACAAGATCACCCAATGAACAGGCGCAAGTGCGAAGTACGTCACACCACCGGGTTTTTGTTCGTCAAAGTCTTGACGTTATGATTCGTTCACGTTAACACTTCAAGTCCATTAGGACATCGTTCAGCCAGTCGTTTCCCCCGGGTTCCGCGCACCGTCGTCCGCACCACGCGCGTCCCCCCGCACTGCCGCAAATCTCACTGAAAACGCCCCCAGGGGACGTTGGGTCCGTTGACCCGGCGATGGCGTTGCTTTGCCCAAAAACCAGCCAATCAGGAGCCGTATCGATGAATCGGATTTATCGCAAGGTCTGGAATAAAGCGCTCGGTCAAATGGTCGTCGCCTCGGAGCTGGCATCGTCCGACCAGCCCGGCCACGTCATCGATCGGCGCCGGCGCGGCGAGACGCTCGCCCCCTCCCTGCTTGGCAGCGGACTCCTGCTGGCCCTCGGATTGGCAGCGGCATCGCCGGTCGCGGCGCAATCGGTGGAAATCGGCGGCAATGCGAACTGCGTCGTGCTCAACAGCGGGGTGATCGACCAGTGCGTTGTCGATGGCAGCGCCGCAGCCACCGGCAGCAACGCGGTAGCCATCGGCAGCGGCAGCACCGCCAGCGCCGCCAACAGCGTGGCGCTCGGTGCCGGTTCGCGCGCGACGCGGGCCAACACGGTGTCGGTCGGCCGGGCGGGCAGCGAACGCCAGATCACCGACGTGGCCGCCGGCGTGGCCGCCACCGATGCGGTCAACAAGGCGCAGCTGGATGCGGCCAACGCCGCGCAGGCACAGGCGATGGCGCGGGCCGCCGCCGATGCCGAACGCTACTTCAAGGTCGGCGGCGCGGGTGATGACAGCGATGCCGCCCGCATCGACGGCCAGGGCGCGTTGGCGGCGGGCAGCAATGCCCAGGCCACGGCGAATGCGACCACCGCCGTCGGCAGCCAGTCGATCGCCGCAGGGCTGGGCGCGAGCGCCTTCGGCCAGAACGCCATCGCCTTCGGCGATGCCGCCGTCGCGGTGGGCCAGAGCGCTTCGGCGTGGGGTCTGGGCGATACAGCGGTCGGCGCCTCGGCGTACGCGGAGAGCACCAACGGCGCAGCCACTGCGCTGGGGGCGCTGTCCGAAGCCACCGCTGATGGCGCCACCGCCGTCGGCGCAGGTGCGCTGGCGATCGCCGATGGCAGCACCTCGGTGGGACGCGGTGCCGGCAGCGGCGGCGAAGCTTCGGTGGCGGTCGGTGCGTTCAGCATCGCCACGGCCGATTTCAGCAGCGCGATCGGCTCGAACTCGGCCGCCGTTGCCGTCGGCAGCGTGGCGCTTGGTGCAGGGTCATACGCTGATCGCGTCGATACCGTCTCGGTCGGCAATGCCGACAACGGGCTGGCGCGGCAGATCACCAACGTGGCCGATGGCACGGAAGCCTCCGATGCAGCCACCGTGGGCCAGCTGGCTGCGGTGGCCGACGCCGGCGCAACCACCGCCAAGTACGTGCAGGCCACCGGCAGCGATGACAGCGATGCGGGCGCGCTGGCGGCGGGTGCCAATGCCACCGCCATCGGCGAGGCCGCCAATGCGCTGGCCGACGGCGGCTCGGCGCTCGGCAGCGGCGCCACCGCAGCGGGCCAGAACGCCACCGCGGTGGGCTTCAATGCCCTCGCCGCAGGCCAGAACAGTGCCGCGTTCGGCAACAACGCACAGGCGACGGGTCCGGCCGCGGTGGCCGTCGGCGGGGTGGCCGTGGACGCGGCCGGCAACCCGCTCATCACCAACGGGGGCGTGGCCGTGGACACCGGCGCCACCAGCGCCGGCGTGGGCGGCACCGCCGTCGGCGCCAGCGCCGAAGCCAGCGGTTTCGCGGCATCGTCGTATGGCGTCGGCGCGTATGCCGGTGGCGCCCAGTCCTCCGCCTTCGGCGCGGTGTCCAACGCGGTCGGCGATTACGCCACGGCGGTGGGCACGCAGACCGTGGCGACCGGCACCAGCAGCACCGCCATCGGCGGGCCGGCCGACCTGATTCCGGGGCTCGGCTTCTTCGTGCAGACCCAGGCCAGCGGTGAAGCCGCCACCGCGGTCGGCGCCGGCGCGATTGCCGCCGGCACCTATGCCACCGCGACCGGCACGCTGACCGAGGCCTCGGGCGAGGAAAGCACCGCGATCGGTTACTTCGCCTACGCACCCGGCGACGGCGCCAGTGCGGTGGGCGCACAGACCTGGGCCAGCGGTGAACTGAGCACGGCCGTTGGCTATTACGCCACCGCGCGCGGTGCCAACAGCGTGGCCATCGGCGCGAACTCCGAAGCCGTGCGCGCCAACACGGTGTCCGTCGGCAGCGCCGGTGCCGAGCGTCAGATCACGCGCGTGGCCGCAGGCAGCGAAGCCACCGATGCGGTGAACAAGGCACAGCTGGATGCCGTGGCCGACAGCGCCGCAGGTGCAGCGAAATATTTCTCCGCGCAGGGCGAGGCAGGCACCGATACCGGCGCCTATTCTGAAGGCGAAGGCGCCCTGGCCGCCGGCTCGGCCAGCAACGCGATCGGTGCGGGGGCACTGGCCCAGGGGGCCGGCGCTTCGGCGCTGGGCAACGATGCCATCGCACTCGGTCGCAACACGTTCGCCGACGGTTCCGGCAGCGTGGCCATCGGTGGCCTGGGCCAGGCGTTCGACGAATACAACCAGCCGCTGGTGGATGCGGACGGCAACCCGGTGCTGACCGGTACGTCGGCAGTGGCCAATGCCACGGCGGTGGGCAACGCCGCGCAGGCCACCGGCGTGGACAGCAACGCCTTCGGTGCCGGCGCGCAGGCGACCGGTGACAACAGCTTCGCCGGCGGCGTGAAATCGCGCGCGACCGGGGGCTACAGCGTCGCGCTGGGAGACAGCGCCTTCGCCAGCAGCGCCGACAGCACCGCCGTGGGCGGCTACAGCTGGGCGACGGCAGACGGGGCGACGGCCTTCGGCGCCGGCGCCTGGGCCACCGCCACCAACGCCACGGCCTTCGGCCCGGCCGCCTGGGCCAGTGCCAGTGGCGCCACGGCGCTGGGCTACAACAGCTGGGCCGATGGCACCAGTTCCACCGCAGTGGGCCGTGGTGCCTTCGGCTATGGGGACTACAGCGTGGCGCTGGGCTTCCAGGCGCTGGGAAACACGGTCAACAGCATCGCCATCGGCACCAATTCCGAGGCCCTGGCGGAGAGTTCGATCGCACTGGGCGCCGGCGCCAGTGCCAGTGGTGACAACAGCGTCGCCCTGGGCGCGGGCTCGGTCGCCACGCGCGAGCGCAGCGTGGCCGTGGGCAGCGAGGGCAGCGAACGCCAGATCACCCAGGTGGCGGCCGGTACCGAGGGCACCGATGCGGTGAACCTGGACCAGCTCAACGAGGTTGCCGATGCGGCGGCCGCGACCAGCACCTACTTCCAGGCCACCGGCAGCGACGACAGCGATGCCGGGGCGCTGGCCTCCGGCGCCAACGCCACCGCCATCGGCGAAGCGGCCAATGCCCTGGCCGACGGCGCGTCGGCGCTCGGTGCCGGTGCGACAGCGGTGGGGCAGCAGGCCACGGCCGTCGGCTTCAATGCCCTGGCCAGTGGCCAGAACAGCGCCGCCTTCGGCAACAACGCGCAGGCCACGGGCCCTGCGGCCGTTGCGGTCGGTGGCGTTGCGGTGGATGAGGACGGCAATCCGCTCATCACCAACGGCGGCGTGGCCGTGGACACCGGGGCCACCAGCGCCGGCGTGGGCGGTACCGCCGTCGGTGCAAGTGCGGTGGCCAGCGGCTTCGCGGCGGCGTCGTACGGCGTCGGCGCGTATGCCTCCGGCGCGCAGTCCTCGGCGTTCGGTGCCGTCTCCAACGCGCTCGGTGATTACTCCACCGCGGTGGGCACGCAGACCGTCGCCACCGGCACCAGCAGCACCGCCATCGGTGGGCCGGTCGACCTGATCCCGGGGTTCGGCTTCTTCATCGGGACCGAGGCCACCGGCGAAGCCGCCACGGCCGTGGGTGCCGGTGCCAACGCCACCGGCGACAACAGCAGCGCCGTCGGCACGCTGGCCTTCGCCACCGCCGAGGACAGCACCGCCATCGGCTATTTCTCCAGTGCCGAGGCGGCCAACAGCGTTGCGCTCGGTGCCAATGCGGTGGCCGACCGTGCCGACACCGTGTCGGTCGGCAGCAGCGGGGCGGAACGTCAGATCACCCACGTCGCGGCCGGTACCGAAGGCACCGATGCGGTGAACCTCGATCAGCTCCAGGCCGTGGCCGACGTGGCCGCCAACACCAGCACCTACTTCCAGGCCAGTGGCAGCGCCGACAGCGATGCCGGTGCCTATGTGGACGGTGACAACGCGCTGGCCGCAGGCGAGGCCAGCAACGCACTCGGTGACGGCACCGTGGCCCTGGGCAGCGGCGCGACAGCGGCGGGCACGCAGGCGGCGGCGGTCGGTTTCAATGCGCTGGCGTCGGCCGCCAACGCCACCGCAAGTGGCGCCAATGCACAGGCCACGGCGGAGTACGCGACGGCCAGCGGTGCTGAAAGCCAGGCCAGCGGCGAGCAGAGTGCCGCCTTCGGTGCGGCCAGCCTGGCCAGTGGTGATGGCAGCACCGCCACCGGCGCGCTGTCGAGTGCGGCAGGAACCGAATCGGTGGCAGTGGGTTACTTCAGTACGGCCGATGGCGAGGGCGCCACCGCGGTGGGCGGGGAAAGCGTGGCCACAGGCGTGACCGCGGCAAGCTTCGGCTTCGCCGCCGAAGCCACGGCCGGCTACAGCACCGCACTGGGCGGCTATGCCACCGCTACGGCGTTCAACGCCACCGCAGTGGGCAGCTTCGCCAACGCATCCGGTTCAAACAGTGTGGCCCTCGGTGGCGATTCAGTGGCCAGCGGCGCGTACAGCACGGCCAGCGGACAGGGCAGCCTGGCCACCGGCATCAACAGCGTGGCCGTCGGCGGGTCGTTGTTCGGCCTGCTGCCCACCGAAGCCTCCGGAAACTACTCCACCGCACTCGGTGGCGGTGCGTGGTCGCCCGGGGTGAACAGCACCGCGCTGGGCAACGCGGCCACGGCCGAGGCCGAGGACAGCGTGGCCCTCGGCGCGGACTCGATCGCCGACCGCGCCAACACGGTGTCTGTCGGCAGCGCGGACAGCCAGCGCCAGATCACCAACGTGGCCGCCGGCACCCAGGGTACCGACGCGGTGAACCTGGACCAGCTCAACGACGTCGCTGATGCGGCGGCAGCCACCAGCAAGTACTTCCAGGCCAGCGGCAGCGCCGACAGCGATGCCGGCGCCTATGTGGAAGGTGACAACGCACTGGCGGCCGGCGAAGCCAGCAACGCGATCGGTGCCGGCGCCACCGCGCTCGGCAGCGGCGCGACGGCGCTGGCGGACGCGGCCACCGCGGTGGGCCTGGACAGCGTTGCGACCGGCACGGCAGCGGCGGCAGTGGGCACCAACGCCCAGGCCACCGGCAGCAACAGCGCGGCGCTGGGCAGCAACAGCCAGGCCGGCGGGGCCGACAGTGCGGCGCTCGGCAGCAATGCGGTGGCCAGCGAGGTCGGCAGCACCGCCGTCGGTACCGCCGCACAGGCCACCGGGGTCTACAGCAGCGCCCTCGGGGCCGAAGCGGCGGCCAGCGGCGCGCAGTCCACCAGCACCGGCTTCCGCGCGATCGCCTCGGGCGATGGCACGGCCGCCTACGGTGGCTACAGCGAAGCGAGCGGACGCCTGTCCACGGCGCTCGGCTATGGCGCCGCCGCCACGGGCACCAGCACCACGGCGGTCGGCTTCGGGTCCATCGCAGCGGGAACCTCGGCCGTCGCGGTGGGCCTGAACAGCGATGCCAGTGGCGCGGAGAGCGTGGCGGTCGGCGGCGCGGCGGGCGGCATCATCGCCTCGCGTGCCAGCGGCACCGGCAGCTCCGCGCTCGGTGCGGGGGCCTGGGCGACGCAGGACTACGGCACGGCCATCGGCTGGAATTCGTGGGCCAACGCCACCGATGCCACCGCGCTTGGCGCCAACACCACGGCAAGCGCGGCCAACAGCGTGGCCCTCGGCACCGGCTCGCAGGCGTCGCGTGCCAATACGGTCTCGGTCGGCAACGCCGCCACGCAGCGGCAGATCACCCAGGTCGCAGCCGGTACCGAAGACACCGATGCCGCCAACGTGGCGCAGCTGAAGGAAGTGGCCGCCAGTGCGGAAGCGGTCGGCCAGTACTTCAGCGGCACCGGTGCCGGCCAGGCCAGCGCCACCGGCAGCGACGCCGTGGCGGCCGGTTCGAGCGCGTCGGCCAGCGGGGCCCGCAGTACCGCGCTGGGGGCCAACAGCGTGGCCAATACGGCCGGCGCCACCGCGGTTGGCGCAGATGCTTCGGCGCGCGGCAGCAACAGCACCGCCATCGGCCGCTCGGCCGCGACCACCGCCGTCAATGGCGTGGCGATCGGCAATGGTGCGTTCGCCAGCAACGGAGCCAACAGCATCGCCATCGGCGCCGGCGCCGGTGTCTCCGGCGCCAGTTCGGTGGCCCTGGGCGCCGGCGCGCGCGCGCTGGAGGCCAACGTGGTGTCGGTGGGCGGCGGCAACGGCAGCAATGGGCCGGCCACGCGCCGCATCGTCAATGTCGCCGATGGGCGCCTGGTGGCGGGCAGCAGCGATGCGGTCACCGGCTCACAGCTCAACGTGACCAACCAGCGCGTGGGTGCGGTGGAGACGCGTGTGGGTGACATCGACAGCCGCATCGGCACGGTGGAAACCGCCGCTGCCGGTGCAGTCGCCTATGACGATGCGAACCGGGAAACGCTCACCCTGTCCGGACTGGAGGGCACCACGATCGACAACGTGGCGTCCGGCAGCATCGCCAGCGGCAGCCGACAGGCGATCAACGGTGGCCAGATGTTCCAGTCGCTGACCGATATCGCCAGCTTCCTCGGCGGCGGTGCCAGCGTCGGCCTGCAGGGCGTGTTCGTCGCGCCCAACTACGTCATCCAGGGCAACAGCTACAGCAACGTGGGCGATGCACTCGGTGCCCTTGACCGTCGCGTCACCGAGCTCGGTGGCGGGACCGCCGAAGCCACCGCAGGCACGGCGCAGGTGGCTTCGGCCAGCACGGCCCGCAGCGTGCGCATGGCCAGCCCGACCGCTGACGCCGGGACCGTGGCGGACAGCGCCACCACGGACAGCGCGCAAATCGCTTCGGCGGCCACTGAAACCGCCGCGCCCGAGGCAACCGCGGCCAGCAGTACAGCGTCGGCCGCGCTGCATGGCACGCCCACGGCGGCATCGGCCGGCACGGCTGCCGTCGCAGCACCGGAGGGCGCCAGCGCGGCGGCGGTGGTCGGGGCAGGGGCGGTGGCCAGTGGCGCAGCGTCCACCGCGCTTGGCCAGAACGCGACGGCCACGGCGGCGAACTCGGTGGCACTTGGCGAGAACTCGGTCGCCAACCGCGCCAATACGGTGTCGGTCGGCAGCGCCGGCAACGAGCGCCAGGTCACCAATGTCGCGGCAGGCACCCAGTCCACCGACGCCGTCAACGTGGCCCAGCTCGACAACGGCGTGGCCCGCGCCAACAGCTATACCGACACCAAGTTCCAGTCGGTGGCCGACAGCTTCGACATCTTCAAGGGAGAGGTGGACGGCCGGCTGCGCAACATGGATCGCCGCATCGACCGGCAGGGTGCGATGAGCTCGGCGATGCTCAACATGGCCACCAGCGCGGCGGGCATCCGCACGCAGAACCGCGTCGGTGTCGGTGTCGGCTTCCAAGGCGGCGAATCGGCGCTGTCGCTGGGCTACCAGCGCGCGCTCAGCGACCGCGCCACGGTCACCTTCGGTGGCGCCATGAGCAGTGATGACACCTCCGTCGGTGTCGGTGCCGGCTTCGGTTGGTGAGGCATGCAGCACGCGCGGGCCGCTGACCGTGGCCCGCGTCGAACACCCGGCGGCGGCCCTGCGGTCGCCGCCTGCCAGTGGGGCCTGAGGGGGCGGGTCACGGCAACCCCGGCGAGGCCGACCGGGGGTCGTCGCAAGGATTGAAGGCCGCAGGTTTGGTTCCATCAACGACACAGAAGAGGATTTCGACGTGATCAAGAAGCAGAACCTCCGCACCAACGTACTCGCCGCCGCCGTGCTTTCGCTCACCAGCGTGGGCATCGCGCAGGCCGCCGACCTGAAGGTCAGCGCGCCGCAGAGATCGACCGCAGCGCAGCAGCAGGCGGTGGAAGGCATCATCGTCAAATACCGCGCCGGCAGCGCGGCCGCCAGCAGCAGCACGGCCAAGCTGGCCGTGGTGAACTCGGCGCTGACGCGCGCGTCGCTGGGCGGCGCCACTGCAGGTGCCAGCGCGGCGCGCGTGGCGGCCTTCGGTCCGCAGGTTGAACGCCGGCTTGGCGTCGGCGCGGACCTGATCCGCCTCAAGAGCCGCCTCGGCGGCGCCGAACTGGCCAAGGTGCTGGCCGAGCTCCAGGCCGATCCCACCGTGGAATATGCCGTGGCCGATGCAGTGATGTACCCGGTGGATGCCAACCCGGTCCGCCGCCGCGCCGCGGCCCTGGGCGATGCCGCGCCGAACCTGGTGCCGAACGACCCCAACTATGCTGCCTACAACTGGCACTTCTTCAGCCCGACCGGCGGCGTCAACGCACCGGCGGCGTGGGACGTCTCGCGTGGTGCTGGCGTGGTGGTGGCCGTACTGGATACCGGCATCGTGCCGCACCCGGATTTCGCTGCGGGCACGGTGCTGGAAGGCTACGATTTCATCAGCAACGCCGAGCGCTCGCGCCGCCCCACCAATGACCGTGTGCCCGGCGCCCTGGACCAGGGTGACTGGGTGGAGGCCGCCAACCTCTGCTACACCGGTTCGCCCAAGACCGACAGTTCCTGGCACGGCACGCACGTGGCCGGCACCGTGGCCGAAGCCACCAACAACGGCGTGGGCATGGCAGGCCTGGCGTTCGAATCCACAGTGCTTCCGGTCCGTGTGCTCGGCCGCTGCGGCGGCACCCTGTCCGACATCGCCGATGCGATCACCTGGGCCTCCGGTGGCACCGTCGCCGGCGTTCCGGCAAACCAGAACCCGGCCGACATCATCAACATGAGTCTGGGCGGCGGCGGTGCCTGCGACGCCGTGTACCAGGACGCCATCAACGGTGCAGTCTCGCGTGGCACGCTGGTGGTGGTGGCGGCGGGCAACGATGAGATCAATGTCTCCGGCGCGCGTCCGGCCAACTGCAACAACGTGGTCTCGGTGGGCGCTACCGGCATCACCGGCCAGATGGCCTACTACTCCAACTTCGGCACGCTCGTCGATCTGTCCGGCCCGGGTGGCGGGGTGACCGATGGCAATCCGAACGGTTACGTGTGGCAGGCCATCGCCAACAGCACCACCGCACCGAACGGCACCTACACCTACGGTGGCAAGGCCGGTACCTCGATGGCCGCTCCGCACGTGGCCGCCGTCGCCGCGCTGGTACAGAGCGCCCTCAGTACGGCCGGCAAGGATCCGCTGGCGCCGGCGGCGATGGAAACGCTGCTGAAGCAGAGCGCACGGAGCTTCCCGGTCGCCATCAACCCGGCCAAGCCCATCGGCACCGGCATCGTCGATGCCAAGGCCGCGCTCGATCTGGCACTGCAGGAGCCGTGCACCGAGGACTGCGGCCCGAGCGCGATTCCGCTGACCAACAAGGTCGCGGTGGGCGGCATCAGCGGCGCGTCGGGGACGGAGACGCTGTACAGCTTCGAAGCCACGGCCGGCAAGACAGTGAGCTTCGTCACCTACGGCGGCACCGGCAACATCTCACTGTACGTGGGCGAGGGCAGCGAGCCGACCAGCACCGCGTTCAAGGGCAAGTCCACGCGCGCGGGCAATGCGGAAACGGTACGTGTGACCGCGCCGGTTTCCGGCACGTACTACGTCAAAGTCGTGGGTGAGGCCGCCTTCTCCGGCGTGAGTCTGCTGGCCACGCAGTAAGCCTGTGGTGTGACGGATACGGCTCGTCGGCGCAGGCCGGCGGGCCGTTTTCGTGGAGGTCGGACAAAGACGACGTCCGCTGTGGTGCGCGACGGGCAGCGCGGCGCGCAGGCAAGCTGCTACAGTCGTGCGGGAATGGAGGAGGGTGTGCGTGAACGCGGTTGCTGAGCCAGCAGGAGACCGGACAACCGACGCGCCGTTGATCGACGCGCTCGTCGCCCGTGGCCGGCTCAAGGAAGCCGATCTGGCCCGCGCCCGCACGCTGCACGCCGAAGCCGGTGGCAGCCAGCTGGCGCTGCTGGTACGCCTTGGCATGGTTTCCGAGCGTGACCAGGCACAGGTGAGCGCCGATGTGCTGGGCCTGCCGCTGCTGGATGCCCGCCACCTGCCCGATGCTCCCCCGCCAGCGCTTGCCGACACCCTGCCGGTGTCGCTGCGCTTCCTCAAACAGTTCCACGTCTGTCCGATCGCCCTGGATGAACAGGGCATCCAGCTGTGGCAGGCCGATGCGCACGATCCCTACGCAGCGCAGGCCGTGGCCCTGGCCACCGGGCTGCCGGTGCGCAGCTGCATCGGCCAGCGCGCCGAGATCGATGATGTCGTCGAGCGCTGGTTCGGCCAGGGCCGCAGCGCGATGGGCGCGATCGTTGAAACCGCCGACGGCGACAGTGTCGCGGTCGATGACATCGAACACCTGCGTGACCTGGCATCCGAGGCCCCGGTGATCCGGCTGGTGAACCTGGTGATCCAGCGTGCGGTGGAACTGCGCGCCTCGGACATCCACGTGGAGCCGTTCGAAACCCGCCTGAAGGTGCGTTACCGCGTGGACGGCGTGCTGATCGAGGGCGAGAGTCCGCCCTCCAATCTCACCGCCGCAGTGATCAGCCGCATCAAGATCATGGCACGGCTGAACATCGCCGAGCGCCGCCTGCCGCAGGACGGCCGCATCATGCTGCGCGTGCAGGGCAAGGAACTGGACCTGCGCGTGAGCACCGTGCCCACCGCGCACGGCGAGAGCGTGGTCATGCGCCTGCTGGACCGCGAGACCGTGGTGCTGGATTTCCATAACCTGGGCTTCACCGACCAGTTCCTGCCCGCGTTCCGTCGCGTGCTGGAGCAGCCGCATGGCATCGTGCTGGTCACCGGTCCGACCGGCTCGGGCAAGACCACCACGCTTTACACCGCGCTGAGCCAGCTCAACACCGAAGACGTCAAGATCATCACCGTCGAAGATCCGGTCGAGTACCAGATCGAAGGCATCAACCAGATCCAGGCCAGGCCGCAGATCGGGCTGGATTTCGCCAACGCGCTGCGCAGCATCGTGCGCCAGGATCCAGACGTCATCATGATCGGCGAGATGCGCGACCTGGAAACCGCGCGCATCGCGATCCAGTCCGCGCTGACCGGCCATCTGGTGCTGTCCACGCTGCACACCAACACCGCAGCGGGCGGCATCACGCGGCTGCTCGACATGGGCGTGGAGGATTACCTGCTGACCTCCACCATCAACGGCATCCTCGGCCAGCGCCTGGTGCGCAGGCTCGAGCCGACCCACGCCGAGCGCTATGAAGCCTCCGACGAGGAGATCGAACGCTTCGGGCTGCGCCGGCTGCAGCCGGAAGGCCGCATTTTCCTGTTCCGCCCGCGGCCCTCGGCACTGGCGCCGACCGGCTACCTGGGCCGCACCACCATCGTGGAACTGCTGGTCATGGATGACGAGCTTCGCCGCGCGGTGATGCGTCGGGACGGCATGGCCGACATCGAGCGGCTGGCGCGCAGCCGCGGCATGCGCACCATGTACGAGGATGGCCTGCTCAAGGCCCTCGCCGGGCACACCACGCTCGAGGAAGTCCTGCGCGTCACCGAGGACAGCTGAGCATGCCGGTGTACCGCTACAAGGCGCTCGATGGTCGCGGCGAACTGGTTGACGGGCAGATGGAGGCCGGCAGCGAAGCCGAGGTCGCCATGCGCCTGCAGGAGCAGGGCCACCTGCCGGTAGAGGCCCGGCCGGCCAGCGAAGGCGGCATGGAGGCGGGGCGCCTGCGCGGGATGCTGAAGCAACGGCCGCTGCAGGGCGCCGCGCTGCTGCAGTTCACCCAGCAGCTGGCCACCCTGCTGGGCGCCGGGCAACCCCTGGATCGGGCGCTGTCGATCCTGCTTTCGCTGCCCGAGGACGACCGTTCACGGCGTGTGGTGCAGGAGCTGCGCGATGCCGTGCGCGGTGGCGCGTCGCTGTCCTCTGCGCTGGAACGCCAGCACGGCCTGTTCTCCCGCCTCTATATCAACATGGTGCGGGCCGGTGAAGCCGGTGGCAGCCTGCACGACACGCTGCAGCGGCTTGCCGATTACCTCGAGCGCAGCCGTGAACTGCAGGGGCGGGTGATCAACGCGCTGATCTATCCGGCCATCCTGCTGCTGGTGGTCGGCGGTGCTCTGCTGTTCCTGCTCGGCTACGTGGTCCCGCAGTTCGCCGTGATGTACGAGAGCCTGGACGTGCAACTGCCCTGGTTCACCCAGCTGGTGCTGCAGCTCGGCAGCGTGGTGCGCGATGGCTGGGTGTTCTTCATCGTGGTGCCCGCCGTGCTGGCAGGGTTGCTGGAACGCAAGGCGCGCGATCCGGCCTTCCGCCTCGCCCTCGATGCGTGGCTGCTGCAGCGCAAGGGCATCGGCGCGCTGCTCGGCAAGCTCGAAACCGCACGCCTGGCGCGCACGCTCGGCACGCTGCTGCGCAATGGCGTGCCGCTGCTCGCCGCGCTGGGCATCGCGCGCAACGTGCTTGGCAACCGCGCGCTCGCCGCCGACATCGACGTCGCCAGTGACGAGGTCAAGAACGGCAACGGCCTGGCCACCGCGCTCGCGCGTGGCAGGCGCTTTCCCCGCCTGGCGCTTCAGATGATCCAGGTGGGCGAGGAATCCGGTGCGCTGGATGGCATGCTGCTGAAGACCGCCGATACCTTCGAGCAGGAAACGGCACGCAGCATCGATCGCCTGTTGTCGGCCATGGTGCCGGCCATCACGCTGGTACTGGCCTCGCTGGTCGGTGTGGTGATCATCGCGGTGCTGGTGCCCCTGTACGACCTGACCAACGCCATCGGCTGACCTGTGTCTCATCCCGGAAAAGGAAACCGCTCAATGCAACGACGTCATCGCAGGACCTTCCGCTCCCCCGCCCGCCAGGCCGGCATGAGCCTGCTGGAAATCATCATCGTGATCGTGCTGATCGGCGCGGTGCTGACCCTCGTGGCCAGCCGCGTCCTCGGCGGCGCCGACCGCGGCAAGGCGAACATCGCCAAGGCCCAGGTGCAGACCGTCGCGAGCAAGGTGGACAACTACCGGCTCGACACCAACCGCCTGCCGGGCAAGCTGGACGACCTGGTCGCCCAGCCCGCCGGCGTGAACGGCTGGCTGGGTCCCTATGCCAAGGCGTCCGATTTCAACGACCCGTGGGGCCACCCGCTGGAATACCGTGCGCCGGGCGAAACCCAGGACTACGACCTGATCAGTCTCGGCAAGGACGGCAAGGCCGGCGGTAGCAGTTTCGATGCGGACATCCGCTACGAGCAGTAAGCCGCGATGGTGACCGTGGCGCCTCCGTACGCTGCACGCCGGCCGCACCCTGGTGCGGGCGCGCGCGTGGCCGGAATGTCGTTGCTGGAAATGCTGCTGGTCGTGGCATTGATCGCTCTGGTGGGGCTGCTCACGGTCGGCATGTTCAGCCGAGGCACGGCGGGCATGCAGCTGCGCGGGGCCGGCAAGGAGATCGCCAGCCAGCTGCGGCTCGCACGTACGCAGGCGATCGCCAGCGGTCAGCCGCAACGCTTCATCGTGGAGCCGGCGCATCACCGCTGGCAGGGCGCCGGCGGCCGCACGGGGAACGTGCCGCCGCAACTGCAGGTGCGCTTCGAAGGCGCCGCGCAGCTGCAGGAGAAAACCGGCGAGGGTGTCATCGAGTTCCACCCGGATGGCGGCTCCAGCGGCGGCATGATCGCATTGCGCCAGGGCGAGGCGCGCTGGACGATCCGGGTGGGCTGGCTGACCGGCGATGTGGTCTCCGGCCCGGAGCGGACGCCGTGAGGCGCGCTGTCCGCGGCTTCACCCTGCTTGAGGTCCTGGTCGCGTTCGCGCTGCTGGCACTCGCGCTGACGTTGCTGCTGGGAACATTATCCGGTGCCGCGCGGCAGGTGGCCGAGGCCGATCAGCGCACCCGCGCCGTGCTGCTCGCGCAATCGCTGATGGCCGGTCTGGGCGTGGAAGCGCCGCTGCAGGAAGGCACGCGTGAAGGGCGTTGGGACGATGGGGCTTACAGCTGGACGCTGGAGGTTGCGCCCTATGCCGAGCCCCGGGCCGGGGCCACCGTTGGCGCGGCGTCCGCCGGCACGGTCGGTGGCCCGCGCCTGCTCGAACTGCAGCTGCAGGTACGTTGGTCCGAGGCGCCGCGCGATGTGCTGCGGTGGCGCACGCTGCGGCTGGTGCCGGCGGCGCTGGAGCGTGGCGGATGATCACTGCCGGCGCACGCGGACGCAGCCGTGGTTTCACCCTGATCGAAGTGCTGCTGGCGACGGCGCTGCTGGCTGGCGGGCTGGCGCTTGCCTTCACCACCGTGCGTTCGGCGATGGCGATCAGCCAGCGCGGAGAGGCGATCGCCGTGGCCAATGAGCGCATGCGCGCCGTGCAGGACCTGCTGCGGCGGCAGCTGGGCCAGGCGCTGCGCAGCCCGATCGAGCGTCCCGATCCCACGCAGGAGCCGCTGCATTTTGTCGGCGAGCCCCAGCGCATGCGCTTCGTGTCCGAAGTGCCCGGTTACCTTGGCCGTGGCGGGCCCTACGTGCACGTGCTTGAGGTAGTGACCCAGCGCGAAGGCGTTCGCCTGCAGCTGGGTCTGGTCATGGTGCAGGCCGGCGAACAGCTGCCCGAGCGTCCGCCACGCGCGCCGGAGGTGCTCGTCGATGGCCTGAAGCGCGTTGAACTGCGCTACCGCGGCATCGACGCCAGCACCGGCCAGCTCGGAGACTGGTCCACGGACTGGGAAGACACCCGGCGCCTGCCCGTGCTGGTCGCCGTCCGCGTGGAACCGGTGCAGGGCGCGCCCTGGCCGGAGCTGGTGGTGGCGCTGGACAACGGTGGCGGTCCCGCACGGGCGCCGCCATGAGCCGTCGCTGCCACGTGGCAAACCCCTCGCATGAGCGCTCCCGATGCCCGCAGCACGGTGCAGCCCTCGTGCTGGTGCTGTGGCTGGTCGCCCTGCTGACGGCGCTGGTCGGCGCATTCGCCCTCTCTGCCCGCGTGGAGCGCCTGCAGCAACGGGTGCAGGACGATGCCGCCCGCGCGCAGGAAGTGGTCCGTGCGGCCACCGCCTACACCGTTTCACGCCTGCGGGCCGATCCCCTGCGCCCGGTGTGGCAGCCCGATGGACGCCTCTACCGATGGCAGTTCGACGGCATGCAGGCTGATATCCGCATCCATGACGAGGGCGGCAAGATCAATCCCAACCTGGCCGACCTCGCGTTGCTGGACGCGTTCCTGCGCGCCCTGGATGAACCACCGGAAAGCGCCACCCGCCTGGCTGGTGCGATCATCGACTGGCGCGATGCCGACGACCTGAGTCCCCCCGGTGGTGGCGCCGAGGCGCAGGACTACGCCGCTGACGGGCGTCCGTACGGGCCGCGCAACGCGAATTTCGAGACACTGGGTGAACTGCAGCGCGTACTGGGCATGCGGGGCGATCTGTTCCGCCGCATGCAGCCGATGCTCACCCTCTACAGCCGCCAGGCACGGCCGGATCCGCGTTTCGCCGAGGCGCCGGTGCTCACCGCCCTCGGGCTGGATGCGGCACTGATCCTGGACAAGCGGCGACAGGAACAGGTGCAGCCGGACGACCTTGGTGCGCAAACGCCTCTTGCCAGCGGCAGCGGCACCTATAGTATCGAGTGCCGAGTCACTGCGCCGGGGGGGCGGGTCGTGGCCGCTCGCACGATCGTGAGGAACACGCCTGCGCCGGCACTGGGGCAGGCGTACACCGTCCTTCTGAGGGAACAGGGCATGGCAGGGCAATGACAGCATTGCAGCAGGGCTTCAGGCAGGTGGCAGCGCAGTTCGCGCCGCGCGTGGCGTCGTTCGTACGCTGGTGGCGCGAATCGCTCCTGGCGTGGCTGCCGATGCGCTGGCGCTGGGCGCTGGGCTGGGCGCCGGCCCGCCTGCTGCTGCAACAGCGCGGGGATGCGCTGATCCTGCAGCGCGAGATCGGCAGCGAACGCACGGACGTGGGACGCCTGCCCTGGCCCTGCGAAGTCACCGCGCTGGACGCCGTCCTGCGCGAGCCGCGGCTGCGTCAGCTGCCCCGCAGCTGGCTGCTGCCCTCGGCCGGGGTGCTGCGGCGCACGCTGCGCCTGCCAGCGCGTGCGGCCGATCGCCTGCGCGACGTCCTCGGTTTCGAGATCGATCGCCAGACCCCGTTCACCGCTGACCAGGTCACCTGGGATGCACGCCTGCTGGGCGCCCGCGACGGTGACCAGGTAGAGGCCGAGCTGGTGGTGATGTCGCGCAAGCAGCTGGAAGACTGGCGCGCTGCGATGGGTTCGTGGGCGGATGCGATGTCCGGGATCGATGTGCTCGATGAGGACGGCCGCCCGCTCCAGGTCAATCTGTTGCCGCTGGAACAGCGCCGGCGCGGCGGTGCATCGAGCCTGCGCCGCGATCTGCTGTTGATCGCCGCGGCGTTGGCGCTGCTCGTGCTCGCAGGCAACCGGATTCTCGATAACCGGCAGCAGGCGGCCGACGTGCTGCGTGCCGATGTCCAGCAGCGCGCGGACCAGGCACGGAGCGTGGCCACCGAACGTGCGCGGCTGCAGGCCCTGGTGGATGGTGCGGCGTTCCTGGAAGCGCAGCGTGCGCGCCGCGCAGGCACCCTGCAGGTGTGGGCCGAACTCACCCGGTTGCTGCCTGACGGCACCTATCTGGAGAAGCTGGGCATTGAAAACGACCAGCTGCAGTTGATCGGCCTCAGCCGCGAGGCGAACCAGCTGGTGCCGCTGCTGCAGGCGTCCGCGCTGTGGCGGCGGGTCTACCAGACCGGCGTGCTGCAGGCCGATGGCACGGCGTCGGGCCGCGACCGGTTCACGCTCACCGCCGAACTGGTGCCGACGCCTGCGGCCACCCCCGCAACCTCGGCCACGGAGGTGCGCGATGCAGCCCAGCGTCCGTGACCGCACCCTCGCGCTGGCCCTGCTGCTGGCGGTGGTGGCGCTGGTGTACCTGCTGCTGGTGCATCCCTGGTTCACCGCGCCGCTGCAGGTGATCAACCAGGACATCGCCGGACTGCACGAGCGCGGCCAGCGCGTGGATGCGCAGCTGGCCCAGCAACCCCAGGTCGAGGCCGCACTGCGTGAGGTACGCGCAGGGCTTGCCGGGCGCCCGGGTTTCCTCACCGACGCCACCGCCGAAGCTGCCGCGGCCTCGCTGGGCAACCGGCTGCAGGAGGTCGTCACGGCGGCCAGCCCCGAACACCGCGCGTGCACCATCAGCAACCGCACGCCGTTGCCGGACAACCGCGCGGCTGGTGACTACCCACGCGTGGCGATGCAGGTGCGCCTGCGCTGTGGTGTCGAGGAGATGGCCACGGTCCTGCATGGGCTGGAGACGGGCACGCCCCGCCTGTTCGTGGAGAATCTCAACCTGCTCGCGCAGCGTTACCAGCAGTCGCCGGACGAAACCGGGACGGGGC
Organism: Xanthomonas sp. 60; assembly: GCF_011761925.1. Classification (NCBI taxonomy): domain Bacteria; kingdom Pseudomonadati; phylum Pseudomonadota; class Gammaproteobacteria; order Lysobacterales; family Lysobacteraceae; genus Xanthomonas; species Xanthomonas sp. 60. Next base: position 238,883 of record NZ_JAASQW010000001.1, read on the forward strand.
TGGACGTGTCGTTCGAGCTGGTGGGTTATCTGCTGCCGGACGCGGCTGCCATTGCAGGCACCCCGGAGGTGGCCGCGCCTGTGGACGCATCCGCCGATGCGATGCCGGCCGCCGCGCCGGTGGAGGCCGTCGAGACGCTCCCGGCAGAGCCCGCGCAGGATGCGCCGGAGGTACGCGATGGCCCTTGAACGCCTCGACCTGCGCAGCGGCCTGCTGCTTGGCCTGGTCGGAGCCGCCGGTGCGCTGTGGCTGGCCGCGCTGCTTGGTTTCGGCGGGCGTCCCGGTGTGCCGGACACCGAAGCGGCCACGCCCCCCCCATTGCCGGTGCTGCCGGCGATGGCGGACGACCCGATGCGTGACCTGGGGAGCGCGTCGGTGATCAATGAACGCCCCGTCTTCAGCGAGGACCGTCGCCCGCATCCCTTCCGCCTGGGCGGAGGCGCGGCCAGCACCACCCGCACCGTGAAGCTCACCGGCGTGGTCCTGGCCGGTGAGTTCGGCATGGCCACGCTGACCAGCGACGAGAACCGTTCACTGCGCCTGCGTCTCAACGGTGACGTCGTGGACGGGTGGCAGCTGCTCGCCCTGGAGCCCCGCCGCGCCACCGTGCTGGGCCCGGAGGGGGCCCAGGTCCTCGAGCTGGCGGTGTTCGACGGGCAGGGCGGCGAGCCGCCGACCCAGCTGCGTCCGGTGGATCTGCAAGGGCGCGTGCAGGGCAGGGCCGCCCCGCCTTCGCAGCCGCCCCAGACGACCGAACGCGCCGCGCCGGCGGCCGAAGCCGCCCCGCCGCGTCCGGTGCCGGCGGAGGCACCGGCCGGCACGCCGGCCACCACCGGGCCCAGCCAGGAACAGATGGAGGCGATCCGTGAACGCATCAGGGCCCGTCGCCAGCAGCTCCAGCAGCAACAGCAACAGCGACAACCCGCCCCGCCCACCGGCGGTGGCGCTGCCAACAACTAGAGTGTCCGCATGAGCCTTCGTCTTGTTTCCTGCTCCTTCGTCGTCGCCCTGCTGGTCGGCTGCACCACCGTGCCTGCGCCCGAGGTGCGACGCACCGCGCAGTCCGGCGCCCCGGCCGGTGAGGTGGCCGCCGATGCGGCGGCCGAAGCCGAGGCGGTCGGTGCGCCGCGGGCCGTCATCCGGCGTGGCAGCGGCACAGTGATCAACCGCAGCGCGGCGGCTGCGCCATCGCCGGCGCTGTCACAGGCCAGCACCGGCAACGCGACGTTCAACTTCGAGGGCGAGTCGGTGCACGCGGTGGTCAAGGCCATCCTCGGTGACATGCTGGGTCAGAACTACGTGATCGCACCGGGCGTGCAGGGCACGGTGACCCTCGCCACGCCCAAGCCGGTGTCATCGGCGCAGGCATTGAACCTGCTGGAGATGGTGCTGGGCTGGAACAACGCGCGCATGGTCTACAGTGGCGGCCGCTACAACATCGTCGCCGCCGACCAGGCCCTGGCCGGCACGGTGGCACCGAGTACCGCGCCGGCGGCCAGCGCGCGCGGCTTCGAAGTGCGTGTGGTGCCCCTGCAGTTCATCTCCGCCAGCGAGATGAAGAAGGTGCTCGAGCCGTACGCGCGCCCCAACGCCATCGTCAACGTGGACAGCGGGCGCAACGTGATCACGCTGGGCGGCACGCGTTCGGAGCTGGAGAACTACCTGCGCACGGTGGAGATCTTCGATGTCGACTGGCTCTCGGGCATGTCCGTGGGCGTGTTCCCCATCCAGTCCGGCAAGGCCGAGCAGGTGGCGGCGGACCTGGAAAAGATCTTCGGCGAGGACAGCAAGACGCCCAGCGCCGGCATGCTGCGGTTCCTGCCGCTGGAGAATGCCAATGCGGTGCTGGTGATCACCCCGCAGGCGCGCTACCTGGACCAGATCCAGGAGTGGCTGGACCGCATCGACACGGCCGGTGGCACGCCGCGCCTGTTCTCCTACGAGCTGCGCTACATCAAGGCACGCGATCTGGCCGAGCGCCTGGCCGAGACCTTCGGCAGCAGCCGCAGCGGCGGCGGCGGCGGTGGCACGTCGCTGGCGCCGGGTGCCGAAACCACGCAGCTGGACGCCGGTCCGAGTGGCGAGTTCGGCAATCGCACGGACGCAGGCCAGGGCGGGGGCGGGGGCGCTGCGGGCACCGGCGGACCCAGCCTCAACCTGCCGCAGCGTCAGGCAGGCAATACCAGCGTCAGCCTGGAAGTGGAGGGTGACACAGTCGGTGTTTCGGCCGTGGAGGAAACCAACGCGCTTCTGGTGCGGGCCACGCCGCAGGCATGGCGCTCCATCCGGGAGGTGATCGACAAGCTTGATGTCATGCCGATGCAGGTGCACATCGAAGCGCAGGTCGCCGAGGTCGCGCTGACGGGCGAGCTTTCCTATGGCGTGAACTGGTACTTCGAGAACGCCGTGCAGGGCGCCAGCTATCCCGGTGCCGCCAGCGGGGCGCTGCTGCCGAACGCTGCCGGGCGCGATATCTGGGGTACCTACGCGGGCGCCATCACCGGTACCAACGGACTGGGCTGGACGTTCCTCGGCCGCAACGCGGCGGCCGTGGTCAGCGCGCTGGACAAGGTGACCGACCTGCGCCTGTTGCAGACCCCGTCCATTTTCGTCCGCAACAATGCCGAGGCCACACTCAATGTGGGCGACCGCGTCCCGGTGGTGTCCACCACCGTCAATACGGGCGTCGGCGGCGGCACGTATGGGCAGGTGCAGTACATCGACACCGGCGTGATCCTGAAGGTGCGTCCGCGGGTGACCCGCGATGGCACGGTGTTCATGGACATCGTGCAGGAAGTGAGCAGCGCCAGCGATGTGCCGGCCAACTGCAATGCGCAGACAAGCAACTGCAACCCGCGTATTTCCTCCCGCAAACTCGCCACCGAGGCCGCCATCCAGAGCGGGGACACCATCATGCTGGCCGGCCTGATCACCGACCGCGGCACCGATACCCATGACGGTATTCCCGGCCTGAGCCGTATTCCGGTGGTCGGCGCGCTGTTTGGCAGGAAGTCCCGCAATACCACGCGGTCTGAAGTCATCGTGCTGCTGACCCCCACGATCGTGCGCAACGGCCAGGAATCGCGCGACCTCACCGACGAATACAGCCGTCGCTTCCGCGCGATGGAGCCGATCAACGGCAAGGCGCCCAAGCGCTGATCGTCGCCGGCGGTCGTTCCTGACCGCTGACCTTGCTAGGCTTGGGCCACTGCGCCCGGCCGCTTGCGCCGGCGCGCCGACCACGAGCGGAGGCGGGATGGGGGCGATCGTGCTGTTGCCATTGGGCGTGGACGATGTGGCGCTGGACCAGTGCCTGGCCGCCCTGGATGCAGGTACCCCGGCGGGGACCCCGGTATGGCTGGCCGATGATGCCCAGGCCGGACCCCGGGCGCAGGGGGTGATCGACAACTGGCTGGCCCGCACGCGCTTGCAGGCCGAGTACACGCGGCGCACGCGGCCGCTGGGCGAGTGCGCGCACCTGGATGAAATGCTGCGCGCCTGCGCAGGTCATGATGTGGCCATCCTGGCTACCGGCAGCGTGCCGACGCCGGGCTGGCTTGCGCAGTTGCAGGCCTGCTTTGCGCGTGACGCGGCCATTGCCACGGCCACGCCCTGGAGCAATGCCGGCGAGACTGTCGCGTGGCCGCGGCTGGGTGAAACCGCGCCGCTGCCACCGGCGTTGCAGGCGATGGCAGAGGCCTGCGCGGGTCTTGCCCCGCAGCACGCCGAGCTGCCGTCGGCGGTGTCCCACGCGGTGCTGATCCGCGGCAACGCGTTGCGCCGCGCCGGTGGACTGGATACGCAGAGTTTCGGTTCGTGGAGCGCTGCGCTGGTGGACCTCAGCCTGCGCATGGCCGGCCTCGGATGGCGCAACGTGCTGTGCGAGACCGCCTTCGTGGGCCGCGCGGGCGAGGCCGCGCTGCAGCCGGGCGATCTGGAGGCACTGGCCAACCGCTGGCCGGGCTGGGCGCCCCGGCTTGCCGATTTCCTGATGCACGATCCGCTGCACGGTGCGCGGCAGGACCTGCACGCGCGCTACCGGCGGGCGATAATGCCGCAGGCGCAGGGCGATCTGTTCGGTGCCGCCACCGGGCAGGAGTCTGTTGCGTGAATATCGATATCGTCGCGGTCGTCGTCACCTTCCAGAGCGGGAGCACCATCGATGCCTGCCTGCAGCGGCTGCGGGCGGCGCGTGACATCGCCGAGATCCGCGTCGTGGACAACGGTTCGCACGATGACACCATGGAGGTGGTGCAGCGCCATGCCAGCCACGATCCGCGCGTGCGCTTCATCGCCAATCCGGACAACCCGGGTTTCGCGGCGGCCAACAACCAGGGCGTCGGGGCGTCGGCCAGCCCATGGGTGGCGTTCATCAATCCCGATGTGATGGTGGAAGTGGACACGCTGGCGGCGCTGCGCGAGCGTGCGGCCGCACTCGGGGAAGCGCTGCTGGGGGTGGAGCAGGTCGATGAGCAGGGGCGGCCGGATGCGGCCGTGCGTCGCCGCGATCCGGATTTCCTGGCCATGCTGCGTTCGCCGGGGCGGGGATCGAAACTGGCCATCGCGCGCGATGCCTCGCAGGCATTGCAGCCGGTGCCCGCGCTGTCCGGGGCGGTGATGCTGATGGCGCGCACGCTGTTCGAGCGGGTAGGGGGCTGGGACGCGGGTTACCGTCTGCACGCCGAAGACCTGGACCTGTGCCGGCGCGTGCGCCTGGCCGGCGGCCGCGTGGCGGTCGCCAATGATCTGCAGGTGGTGCATGTGCGCGGCGTCTCCAGCCGGTCGCGCCCGTTCTTCGTGGAATGGCACAAGCACCGTGGATTGTGGCGCTACTTCGGCAAATTCGAAGCGCGCCAGCGCAGCCTGCCGGTGCGCGCGGCGGTATGGGGCGCGATCTGGGCCCATGCCGTGCTGCAGCTCCCGCGGCTGCTGCGCGCGAGGTAGCGCCGGGGCTACACGCCACACCGCAGCGCACGGGCGCATAATCGGCCCATGATCATCCAGTCCCTGCTCGACACCGACCTGTACAAATTCACCATGATGCAGGCGGTGCTGCACCAGCACCCCGGCGCCCAGGTCCAGTACCGGTTCAAGTGCCGCACGCCCGGCATCGACCTGGCCCGTTACATCGATCAGATCAACGCGGAGATCGATCACCTCTGCACACTGCGCTTCAGCGACGCCGAACTGGACTACATGCGTTCGCTGCGCTTCGTCAAACCGGATTTTGCCGATTTCCTCGGCCTGTTCCATCTGGACCGCAAGTACATCCGCCTGCAGCCTTCGGCCACCGTGCCGGGCGAACTGGACCTGGACATCACCGGGCCGTGGCTGCACACCATCATGTTCGAAGTGCCGCTGCTGGCGATCATCAACGAGGTCTGGTTCCGCAACACCGGCACCGCCGATATCGCCGAGGGCGAGCGCCGGCTCCAGGCCAAGGCGGCCCTGCTGCGTGACACGCCCGGCTTCGAGCAGTGCCGCATCGCCGACTATGGCACCCGCCGCCGCTACTCCCGGGATTGGCATGCGCGCCTGTTGCCGCTGCTGCGCGATGCGCTGGGCGGCCAGCTGGTCGGCACCAGCAACGTGCATTTCGCGCGCCTGTACGGCATGACCCCGCACGGCACGATGGCCCACGAATACCTCCAGGCATTCCAGGCGCTTGGCCCGCGGCTGCGGGATTCGCAGGTGGCGGCACTGGAATCCTGGGCGCGCGAGTACCGCGGCGATCTCGGCATCGCGCTCTCGGACGTGGTGGGTCTGGAGGCCTTCCTGCGCGATTTCGACATGTACTTCTGCAAGCTGTTCGATGGCGTGCGCCACGACTCGGGTGATCCCTTCGACTGGGGCGACCGCATGCTCGCCCATTTCCAGCACCGCCGCGTGGACCCGCGCAGCAAGGTGCTGGTGTTCAGCGACGGCCTGGACATCGCCAAGGTGATGCGCCTGTTCGATTATTTCCGTGGGCGCTGCCAGGTGGCGTTCGGGGTCGGCACCCACCTGACCAACGACCTCGGTCCAACGCCGCTGAACATCGTCATCAAGATGGTCCGCTGCAACGGCCAGCCGGTGGCCAAGCTGAGCGACTCACCGGGCAAGAGCATGTGCGACGACCCGGGCTATCTGTCCTACCTGCGGCAGGTCTTCGAGCTGGCTCCGGAGGTCTGAGCGTTTCGCCCTGCGCCAGGGTGTGACGGCCGACACTGGGGCTCGGCGTGGTACGTCACAGTCTGGTGGTCCGGAGGCGTCAGTTAACATCGCCAAAGGCCGGAATGTGCCACACTTATAAGAGACGCAGTTCTCATTTCTGACCAGGAGCGGGGCGGGGAGCCTTGTGCGCACCCGCCCGCCGGGGGTTTAAAGGGATTCGGGGATGGATTCTTCCTTACTGTTGGACCACTACCGGCTGCAGGCCTGTTCGCGGCAGTGGCGCGGTTTCCTGCAGGCCATGGCCGACGAGTTCGCCGATGCGCTGCCCGACGCCGAGCTGGCCCGGCTGATGGCACGGATGGGCGAGCGCTTCGCCCTGGCCCATCCGCTCGCGCCGGCACAGGACCTGGCCGTCCTGCAGGAGGCCTGCAACGGTATCTGGCGGAACCTCGAATGGGGCAGTGCCCAGTTCAGCGAGCATCCCGGCGAGGTGACCATCGACCACCTGGGCGCGCCGTTGACGGCGCTGCTGGGTGGCGGGGCGGGCTGGGCCGGTGGTTTCCTGGAAGGTGTCTACCGTGGCTGGTTCCAGGCGGCCGGCATGCTCCCCGGGTTGGATGTGCAGCACCTCCCGGGCGCCTCGGCCGATGTTTCCCGCTATGTCCTGGCCCGCATGGCCTGATCCCCGTTGTCCCTTCTTCCGTCCAACAGGTCGCGACCGTGAGAGCCCCTACGATGTCCGCTGATGCAGAAAGCCATGATGACGTCGCCGGTCTGTTCAAGCGCCTGGGCCGTCGCGACGATACCCGCCAGTACCATGATTTTTCCGGCACGCCGGCGCTGCCCGGAAAGCAGGCAGCTGATGCCGTGCCGCTGGATCCACCGGAGACGGTGAATCCGCCGCCGATGCCTGCGGCAGCCGCGCCCGTCGCGGCTGCGAGGGAAGCGGAGGCCAGGACGTTGGACACTGCACCCGCCGCACAGCCCGTGCAGGCGGCACCGGCATCGTCCTTGCAGGCGCTTTTCCAGCGCCTGCTCGAGGCGCCGCTGCGTGCTTCGGCGCAGAGCCCGTTGGCCCGCCTGCGCGCCCGCTGACCCGCTGCGGTTTCCGGTGCGCCCAACCGTCTGCCGGTCGCTGTCATCCCCTTGTGCCTGGTCGCCACGGCGGCCGCAACGGAAGTCTCCATGACAAAGCCCCCGACCCCGGCGCGTGCCGCCTTGCCTGCACGCCTGGCCCTGCCCCTGCTGGTGGCGCTGGCCATCGCCCTCATCGCCTTCGTGGCGACCGTGCCGCTGGATGTCACCCAGCAGATGCTGTTCTCTGCGGTGGTGTTCGTGATCGCGTTGCTGCTGCGCCGGCGCGAAGGTCGTCTGGTGCCGTTGGTCCTGATGGGCCTGTCGCTGGTGATGTCCTCGCGTTACATGTACTGGCGCCTCACCGAGACCCTTGGTTTCGGCAATTTCGTCGATCTCGCGCTGGGCATGGGCCTGGTCGCTGCCGAGGTGTATGCCTACGTGGTGCTGGTGCTGGGCTACTTCCAGGTGGCCTGGCCGCTGAACCGCGCGCCCGTGCCGCTGCCGGAGGACCGCGCGCAGTGGCCGACCGTCGATGTGCTGATCCCCACATACAACGAGCCGCTCGCGGTGGTGCGCACCACCGTGTTGGCCGCCACCGTGCTGGACTGGCCGGCCGACAAGCTGCGCATCCATCTGCTCGATGACGGCCGCCGCGATGAGTTCCGCGCGTTCTGCGAAGCGGTGGGCGTGAACTATGTCACCCGCACCAACAACAACCACGCCAAGGCCGGCAACATCAACGCGGCGTTGAAAAAGACCGACGCCGAGTTCGTGGCGGTGTTCGACTGCGACCACGTGCCCACGCGCTCGTTCCTGCAGATGTCCGTGGGCGGCTTCCTGAAGGACCCGAAGCTGGCCGTCGTGCAGACGCCCCATTACTTCTTTTCGGCCGATCCGTTCGAGCGCAACCTCGGCACGTTCGGCAAGGTGCCCAACGAGGGCGAACTCTTCTACGGCCTGCTGCAGGATGGCAACGACCAGTGGAACGCCACGTTCTTCTGTGGCTCGTGCACGGTGATCCGCCGCGCGCCGCTGGAGGAGATCGGCGGCGTCGCCGTGGAGACCGTCACCGAGGATGCGCACACTGCGATCCGGCTGCACAAGGCCGGCTACCGCAGCGCCTACATTCCCGTACCGCAGGCGGCCGGACTGGCCACCGAAAGCCTCTCGGCGCACGTGGGCCAGCGCATCCGCTGGGCGCGGGGCATGGCGCAGATCCTGCGCGTGGACAATCCGATGCTGGCCAGGGGGCTCGGCCTGGCACAGCGCCTGTGCTACACCAACGCGATGCTGCACTTCTTCTACGGGCTGCCGCGCATCGTGTTCCTCACCGCGCCGCTGGCGTTCCTGTTCTTCGGCGCGCATGTCATCCATGCCTCCGCGCTGATGATCCTGGCCTACGCGCTGCCGCACATCCTGCAGGCCAACCTGACCAACATCCGCGTGCAGGGCAAGCACCGCCACCTGCTGTGGAACGAGGTCTACGAGACCACCCTGGCCTGGTACATCCTGCTGCCCACGATGATGGCGGTGATCAACCCCAAGCTGGGCAAGTTCAACGTCACCGCCAAGGGCGGCCTGGTCGAAAAGAGCTACTTCGACGCGCAGATCGCGCGGCCCTACCTGCTGCTGCTGCTGTTGAACGTGGCCGGTGTGGTGGCGGGCATCGTGCGGCTGGTGATGGCCGACACCACCGGCGAGGCCAATACGATCTGGTTGAACCTGGGATGGACGGCCTACAACATGATCATGCTCGGCGCGGTCATCGCTACGTCGAGCGAGCAACGGCAGATCCGTCGTTCGCACCGCGTACCGCTGTCGATGCCCGCCACCCTGCACCTGGGCGATGGGCGTGCATTGCCGTGCCGGACCTTGAACTTCTCCACCGGCGGCATGGCCGTGCAACTGGTCACGCCGGAGCCGCTGCAGCCGGGCAGTGAGATCGAGATCGAACTCACCAACCGCAACCGCAGCAAGCGGCTGCCGGCGACCATCCGCCACGACCGCGACGGCCAGGGCGTAAGCCTGCAGTTCCGCGAGCTCGGGCTGGAAGAAGAACGCTGGCTGGTCACCTCCACCTTCGCACGCGCCGATATCTGGGTGAAGCTGTGGGGTCGCCACGACAACGACACCTTCCTGCGCTCCTTCGCCGACGTCACCCGGGCCAGCCTGCGCGGCTTCCGGGTGCTCGGCCATTTCATCATCACCGGCGGGCGCCGCAGCAGCGGCGCGGCCCCGCGTTCCGGAGAATCCGCATGATCCCTCGTTCCGTCCGTCCGCAGGCGCAAAGGCCCCGCAGCCGCCTGCTGCAGGCGTGCCCGCAGCTGCGCAGCGCCACGCTGGCCTTCGCACTGACCCTGGCGTGGGGCAGCGTGCAGGCGCAGCCGGCCCCCCCGGCCGCGGCGCCGGCAGTCAGCGCGGCCGGCGACCCGGCAGCGCCTGCGGCGCCCGCCAGCGGTGCGCTGGCGCCGACCTCCACGCGGCAGAGCCGCACGACGCTGCGCGAGCTTGGCATCGATTACGAAATCACCCTGCGCGGCGTGCAGGGCGTGGCCGGCATTCCCTTTTCCGTGCGCAACGACCAGGTGGTCGACCGTGCCGCGCTGCACCTGAAGTACAGCTACTCGCCGGCGCTGCTGCCCGACCTGTCGCACCTCAAAGTGACCGTGAACGATGTCACCGTGGCCACGCTGCCGGTGCCCACCGAAGACGCCGGCAAGGTGATCGAGCGCGAGATCGATATCGATCCGCGCATGATCATCGACTACAACCGGATCAACCTGCAGCTGATCGGCCACTACACCCGCGAGTGCGAAGATCCCGACCACACCAGCCTGTGGGCGAACATCGACAGCGGCAGTGCGCTGGAGCTGGGCTGGGTGCCGCTGCAGCTGAACAATGATCTGTCGCTGCTGCCGGTGCCGTTCTTCGATGCCCGCGATACCCGCACGCTGGAACTGCCGTTCGTGTTCGCCGGGTCGCCGTCCGGCAGCACGCTGGAGGCAGCGGGCATCGTCTCCTCGTGGTTCGGCGCGCTGGCCGGCTACCGCGGCGCGCGTTTCAGCGCGGCGACCGATGGCGTGCCGCTGGAAGGCAATGCCGTGGTACTGGCCACGCCGCGCAGCGTGCTGCAGGGGGTGGCGCTGCCGGAGATCAGCGGCCCCACGCTGTCGGTGGTCACCAATCCTAACGACCCTGATGGCAAGCTGCTGCTGGTCCTCGGCCGCGACGACGCCGAACTGCGCACGGCGGCCACGGCCCTGACGCTGGGCACTCCGTTGTCCGGGCCGACGGCCACGGTCGGTGCGCTCACCCAGAGCACGGCACGCAAGCCGTACGATGCGCCGAACTGGGTGGCCAGCGATCGCCCGGTGCGTTTCTCCGAGCTGGTCCAGCGTCCGGGTGAACTGACCGTGCGCGGCTACAACCCGGACCTCATCCGCATCGGCCTGCAGCTGCCGCCGGATCTGTTCGCCTGGAACCAGGAGGGCATCCCGCTCAACCTGCGTTACCGCTACACGCTGCCGGAAGGTGCGGACAAGTCGGCGCTGAACGTCAGCATCAACGATGCCTTCGTCACCACGCTGCCGTTGAATGGCCTGCCACGCGCCGGCACGGCCAAGGACATGCTGTTCAACCAGTTCCGCGTGCGCGGTGCGATGCCCATCGAACAGCAGATCCTGCTGCCGACAGGTCCGTTTTCGTCCAACAGCCAGCTGCGCTTCCACTTCTTCTTCGACCGCCCGCAGGCCGGCGAGTGCAAGAACACCTTCCCGGATGTCTCGGCCGCCATCGATGAGGACTCCAGCATCGATCTGTCCGGCTTCCACCACTACATGGCGATGCCCAACCTCGCCGCGTTCGGCAATGCAGGCTTCCCGTTCACGCGCATGGCCGACCTCTCCGAAACCGGTCTGGTACTGCCGGACAACGCCAACGTCGATGACCTCGGCAACGCGCTGACACTCTTCGGCCGCATGGGCGCTTCCACCGGGTACCCGGCCCTGGGAAACCGCGTGCTGCGTGCCTCGGAGGTCGCTGCACACGCGGGCCTGGATCTGCTGGTGCTGGGGTCCAAGCGCAACCAGCCGCTGTATGGCCAGTGGGCCGCCAGCCTGCCGATCGGCGAAGGCGCGCAGCGGCGCTTCGCACTGTCGGACTGGGTGCCGCGGCAGCTGCCGCGGCTGTTCTCCAGCGAAGGCCAGCGTACCGATCTGCCCACTACGGCCGAAGTCGCCGTGCGGCCCGATGCCGGCGACGTGGTGATGATGGGTTTCCAGTCACCGCTGGATCCCAAGCGCAGCGTGGTGGCGATCCTTGCCGACGACCCGGCGCAGGTAGGCCGGTTGTTCGATGCGTGGTTCAAGCCCGAATCCCTGCGCGAGTTCCAGGGCAGCGTCGTGCTGCTGCAGGACGGCCGCGTGCGCAGCCTGGCCGGCAACCAGACCTATTACGTGGGCACCTTGCCGCCGCTGACGATGCTGCGGTGGTATTTCTCGCACAGCCCGCTGCTGCTCGGCCTGCTCGTGGGCATCGGCAGCCTGCTGCTGGCGCTGCTGGCCCGCGGCCTGCTGCGCCGGCATACCCGTCGCCGCCTGATCGAAGGGGGAACGCCCGATGCATGAGGTTCCGTTCAACGGTGCGGCGCGGCGCCGCTTCCTGCAGGCCCTCGCCGGCGCCATGGCGTCGGCGGCACTGCCGCCCCCTGGTCTGGCCGCCACGCCACGCTGCGGTGGTCCGTGGCCTGAGTGGCGCAGCTTCGTGCAGCGCCATATCGAATCCAACGGACGTGCGGTGGACTTCCTCAACACGGACCTGCGCAGCACCTCCGAATCGCAGTCCTACGCGCTGTTCTTCGCCCTGGTCGACAACGACCAGGTGCTGTTCGACCGCGTGCTGGCGTGGACCCGCCGCAACCTCAGCGCCGGTCGCCCGGACCAGAACCTGCCGGCGTGGCTGTGGGGCAAGGATGCGCAGGGCAACTGGCGCGTGCTGGACGACAACACCGCTTCCGATGGCGAACTGTGGATCGCCTACGCGCTGCTTGAGGCGGGCCGCCTGTGGAAGCGTCCGGGGCTGGTCGCCTCGGCGCGGCAGATCATGGCGATGATGCAGAAGGAAGAGATCGTCGATCTGCCCGGCTTCGGGCCGATGCTGCTGCCGGGCAAGCGCGGCTTTGTCAAAGCCGATCGCTGGACGCTCAATCCCTGCTACCTGCCGCTGTTCGTGCTGCGTCGTTTCGCCGCGGTTGATCCGAAGGGCCCGTGGGCGCGGCTGGCCGGGCGCAGCGTGGCGATGGTGCGCGACAGCGCGCCGGTCGGCTTCGCGCCGGACTGGATCGCGTGGAACGGCAAGGCGTTCGTGACCGATCCGGAGAAGGGCGCGCTGGGCAGCTACGATGCGATCCGCTGCTACCTCTGGGCGGGCATGACCGACGCCGCTGATCCGTTGCGTCGCGAGCTGCTGCAGGCGCTGTCCGGGCCAGCGTCGATGCTGCGTACGCAGGGCCGGCTGTCGGAGAAGGTGGACGTCCGCCAGGGCGTGGGCAGCGGTGCCACGCCGGTCGGCTACGCCGGCGCGCTGCTGCCGTACCTGTCCGCTCTGAACCAGCCTGCGCTGCTGCGTGCCGAACAGGCGCGCATTCCCGCCGATGGCAACCTCAACTACTACGACCGCGTCCTGATCCTGTTCGGCAAGGGCTGGCTGGACCGCCGTTATCGTTTTTCTGCCGACGGGCGCGTGCTGCCCGCGTGGAGTTCCACATGTTCCGCAAACACCTGAAGCCGCTGTACCTGGTCGGCCTGGCCGGCCTGTGCGTATTGACCACCCCGGCCTGGGCGCAGAGCGCTTCGGTGCAGCAGCTGGTCAGCCAGGGCAACTACTGGCAGGACCAGGGCCGTGACGATCTTGCCGCCGATGCCTGGCGCAAGTTGCTGGCCACCGATGCCAACCAGCCCGACGCGCTGCTCGGGCTGGGGTTGATCGACCTCAACCAGGGCCGTCGCGCGGACGCTCAGAAGCGCCTGCAGACGCTGCAGGCACGGCATCCTTCCTCGCCGCAGACCACGCGCCTGCGCCTGGCGTTGGGCGGTGCGGGCGGTGGCAGTGGCGGTGGCAACGCCGCACTGCAGGGCGCCCGACGCGCGGCGGCGGCCGGCCGCTACGTGGAAGCAGCACGCGGCTATGACGAAGCGTTCGGCGCTGGCGGTCCGCCGGCGGACCTGGCGCTTGAGTATTACCAGGTGCTGGCCGGCACGCCGGAAGGCTGGACGCGTGCGCGCGACGGCCTGCGCCAGCTGGTCGCCCGCCAGGACAGCCCGTCCGCGCGCCTGGCCCTGGCACAGGTGCTGACCTACCGCGAGCCGAGCCGTCGCGAGGGCATCGCCCAGCTCAGCGCGCTGAGCCAGCGCCAGGACACGGCAGGACCGGCACGCGCGGCCTGGCGACAGGCGCTGCTGTGGCTGGGAGCGAGCACGGCCGACGCCCCGCTCTTCCAGGCCTACCTGGCGGCGCAGCCGAACGACCGCGAGATCGCCGCAAAGCAGGCGCAGCTGCGCGAGCAGGCGGCCGCTGCCGCTGCCGCACCGGCGGCCGATCCGAACCTGCGCCTGCTTGGTGAAGGCTTCCGCGCTCTGGACAACAACCAGCTCGCCCAGGCTGAAGCGCGCTTCGCGCAGGTCCTGCGCGCACGCCCGCGCGACGCCGAAGCCCTCGGTGGCCTGGGCTCGGTGCGCCTGCGTCAGCAGCGTTTCGATGAAGCCAACGAACTGCTCCGGCAGGCGGTGGCACGCGATGGAAAGTGGCGTTCGGCCGCCAACTCGGCGCGCTACTGGCTGACCCTGAAGCAGGTCGGCGGCCAATCGACGCCGGAGGCCGAGGCCCGCCTGAAGGAGGCGGTCGCGCTGCTGCCGAAGGAGCCCGCCGGCCACGTCGCGCTGGCGCAGCTGCAGGAAACCAGCGATCCGGCGGCTGCCGAGCGGGGTTACCGGCGCGCGCTTGAACTCGACGCTGGCAACGCCGGTGCGTTGCAGGGCCTGGTGGGCCTGCTCGGGCGCCAGGGACGTGCCGAGGAAGCGGCGGTGATGTTCGAACGCATGACCCCGCAGCAGCGCGAGCGCGCCGGCGGCGAGTCCGCGCTGCGTGCCAGCGTGGCGCGCGCACGGGCGCAGGAAGCACTGGCGTCGGGCAGCCTGCAGATGGCCCAGGTGGAGCTGGAGGACGCGTTGCTGGCGCAGCCTTCCGATCCGTGGCTGCGCCTGGAAGCGGCGCGGCTGTACCGGCGCATGGGCCGTGCCGATGAAGCCGACCAGGTGATGGCCGACCTGCGCGGTCTGGACGACGCCTCGGTGGCTTCGCTGCATGCACAGGCGTTGTATGCGCAGGAGCGTGGCCAGTGGCCGCAGGTGCAGGCGCTGCTGGACCGCATCCCCGAAGGCTCGCGCGATCCGGCCATCACGGCACTGCGCAACCTGGCCTGGGTGCAGGCCCAGGCCACGCAGGCACGGCTGCTGATGCAGCAGCAGCGCGGGGGCGAAGCACAGCTGCTGCTGGCGCGGACCGAGGCGGGACTGGGCGAGCGCGCGCGTGATCCGCAGGCCATTTCCGCTCTCGCTGGCGCGTACGCGGACATCGGCAGCCAGCAGCGCGCGATGGTGCTGGCACGGCAGCTGGTGGAAGGAGATTCGCCGAGTGTGGACGCGCGCCTGCAGTACGCCAGCGTGATGCTGCGTGCCGGCCGCGATGGCGAGGTGGCCGCGCTGCTGCGCCAGCTCGACGATGCACGCCTGAGCGCGGCCCAGCAGGCCACGCTGCAGGACCTGCGCAGCGGCTACGTGCTGCGCCAGGTCGATGCGCTGCGCGAGCGCGGCAACCTGGAAGGCGCCTATGCGGTGCTTGCCCCGACGCTGGCCGAACGTCCCGACGATCCGCTCAACATCGCCGCGCTCGCGCGCCTCTACGCCGCTGCCGGTGACCACGGCCAGGCACTTGCGCTGTACCAGCAGCAGCTGCAGCGCACGCCGGGGGACACCGATGCGCTGGTCGCCGCCGCCGGCAGTGCCGCGGCCCTGCGTGATCTGGATCTGGCCGAGCGTTACCTGCAGGCCGCACTGGCGCAGTCGCCGCAGTCGCCGGACGTACTGGCTGCGGCAGGCCGCGTGTACCGTGCGGCAGGCAAGAACCGCCGCGCGGAAAGTTACTTCAAGGCTTCGCTGGCCGCCGCTGCGCGCCAGTCCGGTCATCTCGACAACGGCCTGCCGGCCGCGCCGGGCGCGCGCTTGGCGGCCGGCGCGGGCACCTTCAATCCGTTCGCGGGCATGAACCGGGGTGCGCCGCAGGGCGGGCTGGGCAATGCGTCGCGTGGCCTGCCGCCCGCCGTGGCCGCATTGGCCGGCGAGGACGATGCAGTGGGCCTCAATGCCGGCAGTGAGGCTTACGCTGGCTATGCGCCGACGCCGCTGATCGACGAGGACGGACTGCCTGCGCCGGTCGGCGCGGAGCGCGATGCCGGCGCGATGGTGGTGCCCGTGGGCTCGCGCCGTGCATCGGTCGCGCGCAGCACGCACGCTGCCGACGGACCAGCGCGACCGGCGTCGGCCAGCCAGGGCGTGCTCGGCGAGCTGCGCGAACTCCGTGCGGAAAGCAGTAGCAGCCTGGCCGTTGGCGCAGGCTACCGCAGCCGCGATGGCGAGCCGGGGCAGGGCGGATTGGACGACCTGCAGGTGCCGATGGAAGGCCGCTTCGCGGTGGGCGACGGCAAATTGATCGTCGGCGTGACCCCGACCCTGCTCGACTCGGGCAGCCCATCGCTCGACTATGGTGTGGCCAGTCGCTTCGGCGGCGGTCCCCAGGCGGCGCTGGCCGGTGCGCTTGCGGCCGACCGCAGTCCGGTCGACAGTCTGGTCGGTTCGTCGCTCTACCAGACCCTGCTGACCCGGGGTGCCACCAACGCCACGCGCAACCTCATCGAAGAGCGCGCGCTGGACAGTGGCCGTTACCAGGAACTGTTCAACCAGACCGACGGCTCGCTGACCGCTGCCGAGCGTCGCGCGGCCACGTTGCAGCAGCTGTTCGCCGATCCGCTGCCCAGCTTCGTGCTGTCGCGGGATCTGGCCAACACGCCGATCAGCGACATCGCGCGGCAGGTGCTCGGCAATGCCAGCCTCGCGCGTGGCCTGACGCCGGCCGAACAGGCACAGCTGCAGGCACTGTCCACCGGCGGCAGCGCCGGGCAGAGTCCGCTGGCGTTCCAGGACACGCTCTACGCCATGGTTGCCAACGCGGCAGGCGCGCGACGGATGTCGCCGCAGGATGCCAGCGGCGTGGGCGTGTCGGTGGGGTACCAGCGTGGTGGGTTCGCGGTCGACGTGGGCAGTTCGCCGCTGGGTTTCGATGAAACGCAGGTGGTGGGCGGCATCGGCTACCAGGGCCGCGCGGGCGACACGCTGAGCTTCTCGGCCGAGGCCTCGCGGCGTGCGGTCACCGACAGCGTGCTGTCCTTCGCCGGTGTGGAAGACAGCCGTACCGGCCAGCGCTGGGGCGGCGTGGCCGCGACGGGTGCGAAGATTGGCGGCACGCTCGACAACGGGGTGCTCGGCGGCTATGCCACCGCGTCGTGGCACCGGCTGGAAGGCGAGAACGTGGCCGACAACGAGCGCCAGGAACTCGGCATGGGTGTCTATGTACACGCCGTGCGCAACGACGATCAGTCGCTGACCGCGGGCCTGAATGTCACCGCGCTGCAGTACGACCGCAATCTCAGCGGTTTCACCTACGGGCACGGCGGTTACTTCAGTCCGCAGCGCTACGTGGACGTCGGCTTCCCGGTGCACTGGAACGGTCGCAACACCCGCGCCGGACTGACCTGGCAGGTGGATGCGAGCGTAGGCGTGCAGCACTTCGAGGAGCGCGCGTCCGACTACTTCCCGGACAACCCGGCGCTGCAGCAGGCGGCCTACGAGGCGGCCTCCATGGCGGCGCTGCTGGGCCTGGTGCCGGAGTACGTGGCGCCGGTGTATGACGGCCAGACCAAGACCGGCGTGTCGTACAACCTGAGTGCGGCGGCGGAATGGCAGCTTTCCAGCCAGCTGTTCCTGGGCGGACGCATGGAGTTCAACAACGCGCGCGACTACCGCCAGTTCGGCACCAGCCTGTACCTGCGCTTCCTGCTCGATCGCCTGGGGGCAGGGCTGGGTACTTCGCCGCAGGTGCTGCGTTCGCCCTACAGCCGCGGGTTCTGAGCGCGGCGGGGCCGTTCGCTGATCCGCTATTCCAGCACGTAGCGCAGCACGAACAGCCCGGCCACCAGCCACACGGCCGGGTGCACCTCGCGCCAGCGACCGGTGCCCGCCTTCAACGCCGCGTAGGCGATGAACCCGAACGCCAGGCCATTGGCGATGGAGTAGGTGAACGGCATCGCCAGCGCACACAGCGCGGCAGGCACCGATTCGGTGAGGTCGCTCCAGTCCACGTCCACCAGCTCGCGCAGCATCAGCCCGGCCACGAACAGCAGCGCCGGCGCGGTCGCATACGCCGGCACCATCGCCGCCAGCGGCGAGAACAGCAGGGCCGCCAGGAACAGCGCGGCGACCACCAGCGCGGTCAGACCGGTGCGTCCACCCACCTGCACACCGGAGGCGCTCTCGGCGAACGCCGTGGTGCTGCTGGTGCCGAGCATCGACCCGGCGACGATGGCCGTGCTGTCAGCCAGCAGTGCGCGGCCGAAACGCTTCGAGGCGCCGGGCAGCGTGAGCAGGCCCGCGCGGCCGACCACGCCGTACAGCGTGCCGGTGGCATCGAAGACTTCCACCAGCACGAACACCAGCACCACCTGCAGCAGGACCGCGATCGGCGCACCGCCGTCGTGATGCAGCAGGCCGGGGAGGTCGAGCTGCAGGAAGGTCGGCGCCAGGCTCGGCGGCAGCGAGACCAGCCCGCGGAACTGCACATCGCCCAGTGCCCAGCCGGCCGCCGTGACGGCGAGGATGCCGATCAGTATCGCCCCTCGCACCCGCCGCGCCTCCAGCACCGCGATCAGCAGGAATCCGGCCAGCGCCAGCAGCGGCGGCGCGGTGTCCAGTGGTCCCAGCGTGACCAGTGTGTCCTCGTTGCCGATGATCACCCCCGAGGTCTGCAGCGCGATGATCGCCAGGAACAGGCCGATGCCGGCCACGATCGCCGAGCGCAACGACGCCGGGATGCCTGCCACCAGCCAGGCGCGCACGCCGGTCAGCGACAGCACCAGGAACACCAGGCCACTGATGAACACCGCCGCCAGCGCCTGTTGCCAGGGCAGCCCCGCCGCCCCCACCACGGTGAAGGCGAAGAAGGCGTTCAGGCCCATGCCGGGCGCCATGCCCACCGGGAAATTGGCGGCCAGCGCCATCACCACCGAACCCAGCGCGGCGGCCAGGCAGGTGGCCACGAACACCGCGCCGGTGTCCATGCCGGTGGTGCCGAGGATTTCGGGATTGACGAAGACGATGTAGGACATCGTCAGGAAGGTGGTGATGCCTGCCAGCAGTTCGGTGCGCACGGTGGTGCCGTGCTCGCGCAGCTGGAACAGACGTTCGAACAGGGACATGTCAGGGTCCTGGTGACGGGGCGGAACACGACACGCCCTTGCCGCATGAAAGAGGACGGCCGCACTGGGCGGCCGTCCGGAGGTCTTACTTCAGCGCCTTGAAGCGCAGGCGCTTGGGCGCAGCGTCGTCGCCCATGCGGCGGCGCTTGTCTTCCTCGTACTCGCGGTAGTTGCCCTGGAAGAACTCCACGTGCGAATCACCTTCGAAGGCCAGGATGTGGGTCGCGATGCGATCCAGGAACCAGCGGTCATGCGAGATGACGAAGGTGTTGCCCGGGAACTCCAGCAGCGCATCTTCCAGCGCACGCAGGGTTTCGATGTCCAGATCGTTGGACGGTTCATCGAGCAGCAGCACGTTGCCGCCCTGCAGCAGCGTCTTGGCCATGTGCAGCCGGCCACGCTCACCACCGGAGAGCGAGCCGACCAGCTTCTGCTGGTCCTGGCCCTTGAAGTTGAAGCGGCCGATGTAGGCGCGCGACTGGATCTCGATACCGTTGATGTTGAGGATGTCCAGGCCGCCGGCGATTTCCTGGAAGACGTTGTGGTTGCCCTCCAGCGCATCGCGGCTCTGGTCCACGTAGGAGAGCTTGACGGTCGGGCCGACCACGATCTCGCCGCTGTCGGGCTTCTCCTGGCCGGTGATCATCTTGAACAGGGTCGACTTGCCGGCGCCGTTGGGGCCGATGATGCCGACGATCGCACCGGCGGGCACCAGGAAATTCAGGTTGTCGAACAGCAACCGGTCGCCGAACTTCTTCGAGACATTCTTGAACTCCATCACCGCATTGCCCAGGCGCTCGCCCGGCGGAATGAAGATCTCATTGGTCTCGTTGCGCTTCTGGTAATCGACCGACTGCAGTTCTTCCAGGCGCGCCAGACGGGCCTTGCCCTTGGTGCGGCCGCCCTTGGCATTCTGCCGCGACCATTCCAGTTCCTTCTGGATCGCCTTCTGGCGCGACTTCTCCTGGTTGTCTTCCTGCTTCAGGCGCTCGTCCTTCTGGGTCAGCCAGTCGGTGTAGTTGCCCTTCCACGGAATGCCGCGGCCACGGTCGAGTTCCAGGATCCACTCGGCGGCGTTGTCCAGGAAGTAACGGTCATGGGTGACCGCCACCACGGTGCCGGTGTAGCGGGCCAGGAACTGCTCCAGCCACTCCACCGACTCGGCGTCGAGATGGTTGGTCGGCTCATCGAGCAGCAGCATGTCCGGCTTCTGCAGCAGCAGGCGGCACAGCGCGACGCGGCGCTTCTCACCGCCGGACAGGGTGCCCACGATGGCCTCCCACGGCGGCAGGCGCAGCGCATCGGCGGCCACGTCCAGCTGGTTTTCCAGGGTGTGTGCATCGCCGGCAGCGAGGATCGCCTCCAGGCGCTCCTGTTCCTTGGCGAGCTTGTCGAAGTCGGCGCCTTCTTCGGCATAGGCCAGGTACACCGCATCCAGCGCAGCCTGGGCCTGCAGCACTTCGCCCACGCCTTCCTCGACCGCCTCACGCACCGTCTTGGTGGGGTCCAGTTCCGGTTCCTGGGCCAGGTAGCCGACCTTGATGCCCGGCTGCGGGCGCGCTTCGCCTTCGAAATCGGTGTCCACGCCGGCCATGATCTTGAGCACGGTCGACTTGCCGGCGCCGTTGAGGCCCAGCAGGCCGATCTTCGCCCCCGGGAAGAAGGACAACGAGATGTCCTTGATGATCTGCCGCTTGGGCGGGACCACCTTGGACACGCGGTTCATGGTGTAGATGTATTGCGAGGACATGGAGTCTCCCAGAGGGTCGAGCCACCGGTGTCCAGAGGCCTGGCCGGCGCTAAGCGAAGTGATGACCTGTCATTATCGCCCATAGGCCGGGTCACTTCCATGGCAGGCGCGGCCGGGTTCAGCGGGATCGGCTCGCCTTACGTGCCAACGGTCGGGGGGACGCCGTCCGGTGCGTGGTGCGCCGACAGTCCGGGGCCGCGCCAGCGGCCAGCATGAAGGTCCACCCAGACCCTGGACCATCCGCCATGACCTCTGCTCCAACCGCATTGCTCGCCCTGGCCCTGCTGCCGGCGCTCGCCACCGCCGCCGATGCCCCCCCGCTGCTGCCCGCCACTGCCTCGTTCGAGAATCTGCCGGTGCCGGCCAACAGCCTGCGCGAGTTCGATGTCGAACTGGCCCGCACCGAAAAGTACCTGGCGTTTGACCTGAAGAGCGCTGAAGCCGACAGCCTGCTGTCCGGCAGCCTGCTCATCACCGATGCCGGTGACGGGCGGCCGCTGTATGACCGGTCCCTGGAGAGGCTGCCGCTGCTCGGCGGGCTGATCCCGTTGGCGCCCTCGACGACGAAGCGGAGGCTGCGCATCAGCCTTCGAGGCGGGCCGGCCGGCATGCGGGCCAACATGACGCTGCTGCCGAAGCAGGCACAGCTCAAGACCGGGCAGGTCGTGCCGGTGTTCGCGCGCCGTAGCGGCAGTGACGCCTTCAACGAGCGCTTCGAGCTGCGACTGACCAAGGCGTCCGATGTCGAGGTGATCACGTGGGGCGGCGATGCGACGGCGACGCTCCGGGTGACGGCTCCCTTGGCCAATGGGGGATTCCCGGTGGCGCGCTGCGAAAGCGCGGGCGATGCCTGGCGTCGTTGCACCCTGCCGGCGCTGGAGGCCGGCAGCTACCAAGTGGTCGTCACAGTCAAGGGCAACCCGTTGAATCTCCTTGCCACCTGGAGCCCGGTTGCGGGGCCTACCCAGCCATCAGCTGAATAGCGGGGCAGAAGCGTCGACGGAAAGCGGTTCCAGCGAGAAATCATTCAGTTGCCATCGGCAAGATGAGGTCACTGTCCATCACGCCGAGGTGCTCATGCGCATGAATCGATTTCTGGCTGGGGCCATTGCCTCGGTGATTGCTCTGGGGGCCATCTCACCGGCCTTCGCCGATCCGGACCGTCACCGCGGCGGGGACCGTCGCGAATGGCGTGACGATCGCCGCGGCCATGGCCACCACGATCGACGCGAGGCGCGCCACCATGGGCGGCATGACCGCCATGATCGCCGTGCCTGGCACGACGATCGTCGCCATCATGGGCCGTACCGCCCCGGTCCGCCGCCCCGCGTCGTCTACCGCCCCGCCTACGCGCACGGGCCCGGTTACGGCTGGAAGGTCGGGCATCGTTATCGCGATTATTACCGGGGTCCGGTCTACGTCGTGAATGATTATCCGCGTTACCACGTGCGCCGCCCGCCCCGCGGCCACCAGTGGGTCCGCGATGACCGCGGCAATCTGCTGCTGGTGGCCATTGCCACCGGCATCCTGGCCGACTTCGTGATCAACGGACGCTGAGGCCCGCCCACGGTCTGCAGGCGGCGCCTCACCGGCGCCGCCTGCATTGCTGCGGCGGCACGCAGGCAGGTCATGGGCGAGGTCCGGGCACAGGGACTACAATGGCTGCCTGCCGCCCTTTTCCTGACTGCCGGAGTGCCAGATGTTCCCGCGTGACGTCCGCATCGAAACCTACGATCCCGAACTGGCCAAGGCCATCGCCGCCGAAACCCAGCGCCAGGAAGACCACGTCGAGCTGATCGCCAGCGAGAACTACACCAGCCCGGCGGTGATGGAAGCCCAGGGCAGCCAGCTGACCAACAAGTACGCCGAGGGCTATCCGGGCAAGCGTTACTACGGTGGCTGCGAGTACGTGGATATCGCCGAGCAGCTGGCGATCGACCGCCTCAAGCAGCTGTTCGACGCGGACTATGCCAACGTGCAGCCGCACAGTGGGTCGCAGGCCAACCAGGCGGTGTACTTCGCGCTGCTGCAGCCGGGTGACACCCTCCTCGGCATGAGCCTGGCCCACGGTGGCCACCTCACCCACGGCGCCAAGGTCAACGCCTCCGGCAAGCTGTTCAACGCCGTGCAGTACGGCGTCAACGAGCAGGGCCTGATCGATTACGACGAAGTCGAGCGCTTGGCGCTGGAGCACAAGCCGAAGATGGTCGTGGCCGGCTTCTCCGCGTATTCGCAGGTCGTCGACTGGGCACGCTTCCGCGCCATCGCCGACAAGGTCGGGGCGTACCTGTTCGTGGACATGGCGCACGTGGCTGGCCTGGTCGCCGCCGGCGTGTATCCGAGCCCGCTGCCGCATGCCCACGTGGTCACCTCCACCACCCACAAGACGCTGCGCGGTCCGCGTGGCGGCATCATCCTTGCCAAGGGCGCCAGCGAGGACCTGCAGAAGAAGCTGCAGTCGATCGTATTCCCGGGCATCCAGGGCGGTCCGCTGATGCACGTCATCGCCGGCAAGGCCGTGGCCTTCAAGGAGGCGCTGGAACCGGGGTTCAGGACCTACCAGCAGCAGGTCGTTAAGAATGCGCAGGCCATGGCGGAAACGCTGATCGCCCGTGGCTACAAGATCGTTTCCGGCGGCACGCAGAACCATCTGATGCTGGTGGACATGATCGGCCGCGAGGTGTCGGGCAAGGACGCCGAAGCGGCGCTGGGCAAGGCCCACATCACGGTCAACAAGAACTCGGTGCCGAACGATCCGCGTTCGCCGTTCGTGACGTCGGGCCTGCGCCTGGGCACCCCGGCAGTGACCACGCGCGGCTACACCGAGCAGGACTGCGTCGAGCTGGCGAACTGGATCGCCGATGTGCTGGACGCCCCCGCCGACGAAGCGGTGATCGCCCGTGTGCGTGACGCGGTCAGCGCGCAGTGCCGCGCGTATCCGGTCTACGGCTGATCCACCCGCTCATGCAGAACGCGCCGCCGGAACGCCGGCGGCGTGGCGGCCTGTCCCGTGCGGGTGCCCGGCGAGCCCGTGATTTGCTGTAAGACCGTCCGCTCAGGTACCGTTGCGACGCTGCCGTGGCTACGGCATGACGTTTCTGCGACGCAAGGCGCTCCATGCACTGTCCGTTCTGCCAACATGCCGACACCCGTGTCATCGATTCGCGCGTCTCTGAAGACGGCGCGACCATCCGGCGACGGCGGGGTTGCGAGGCCTGCAATGAACGGTTCAGCACGCTGGAGACCATCGAGCTGAAGCTGCCGGCCATCATCAAGGGCGATGGCAACCGCGAGGCGTTCGAAGTCCGCAAGGTGCGCGCCGGCTTCGACCGCGCCTTGCAGAAGCGTCCGGTGCCGGAGGAAAAGATCGAGGCGGCCGTGCGCGCGGTGGTGCACCAGTTGCGGATCTCCGGCGAGCGCGAAGTGCCCTCGATCCGTGTCGGCGAGTTCGTCATGGAAGAACTGCGCAAGCTTGATCATGTCGGCTACGTCCGCTTCGCATCGGTGTACCGCAGCTTCCAGGATGTCGCCGATTTCCGCGAGGAAATCGAGAAGCTCGAACGCGACCTGCCGCCGAGCACGGGCCAGCTGCAACTGCTCGACGGTGTCATGGCGCTGACCAAGAAACAGAAGGGCTGAGCCCGGCGCGGCAGCGTCCCACGGAGTACGCATGAGCGGATTCACGGCACACGACCACCGGCACATGGCGATGGCGCTGCAGTTGGCCGAGCGCGCCGCCTACACCACCCGCCCCAATCCCATGGTGGGCTGCGTCATCGCCCACGGTGATCGGGTGGTGGGCCGCGGCTGGCATCAGCGGGCAGGCGGTCCGCATGCGGAAGTGTTCGCGCTGCGCGAGGCCGGTGAGGCCGCACGCGGTGCCACGGCCTACGTCACCCTGGAGCCGTGCGCGCATTTCGGGCGCACGCCGCCGTGCGCGCTGGCGCTGATCGAAGCGGGCGTGGCGCGCGTGGTCGCCGCCATGCGCGACCCATTCCCACAGGTCGATGGCGGCGGCTTCGATCTGCTGCGCGCGGCCGGCATCGCCGTGGCCGAAGGGCTGATGGCCGCACCGGCACGCGAGCTCAACCGCGGTTTCCTGTCGCGGATGGAGCGCGGCCGCCCGTGGGTGCGGGTCAAGCTGGCGGCCAGCCTGGATGGACGCACAGGCATGCCCGATGGCACCTCGAAGTGGATCACCGGTGCCGCGGCCCGGGAAGACGTACAGCACTGGCGGGCAAGGGCGGGGGCGATCCTTACCGGCGCCGGTACGGTGCTCGCCGACGACCCGATGCTGACCGTGCGCCTGGCCGATACGGACGTGCAGCCGCCGCTGCGCGTGGTGCTGGATGCGCAGCTGCGTTCGCTGCACTGCGAACGGGTCCGCCAGGGCGGCGCGCCGACCCTGTACCTGCACGGGCCGAACGTGACCGCGCCGACGCTGGCGGATGCGGCCTTCGCTGCCGTGCCAGTGGCCGGGCGACACCTGGACCTGCACGCCGTGCTGGCAATGCTGGCGGATCGCGGCATCAACGAGGTGCATACCGAAGCCGGCGCGACTCTGGCCGGTGCGCTCGTGTGCCAGGGCCTGCTTGACGAACTGCTGCTGTACCAGGCACCGACCTTGCTGGGCGAGCACGGCATGCCGCTGCTGGCCGGCCTGGGCATCACCCACATGGAGGGGCAGCGCCGCCTGCAGGTACGCGACCAGCGCGTTGTCGGCGAGGATCTGCGCCTGCTGCTGCGGCCGGCGCCGTAACGGAAACGGGCCCCCGAAGGGACCCGTTCCACGGTACGCACAACGCAGGGATCAGAAGCTCAGGCGAACGCCGGCCGAGTACTGCGTCACGTCCTCGATCACCTGCACTTCGCCCACCACGCCCCACATCGGCGTCAGGTTGACCTGGCCGCCGACGTTGCCGACCCAGGTACCGTCCATGTCGCTGCCGTCCATGTAGCCGGCCTTGATCCAGGCCTCGGTGCGGGGCGAGGGCTTGCCACGCACGCCCAGCGTGCCACGGGCGGCATTGAGGTGGTCCTTCTGGCGGTAATCGGCGTAGCCGTCTTCCTTCAGCGTGAGCTCCACGTTCTGGCGGGTCCAGGCCACATCGGCGGTGAAGTCCACGCGCTCGCTCATGGTCATGTGGTAACCGATGCCGAGTTCCGGCTGCGCCAGCTCCAGCTTGATGCTGCCGCCCGGGAAACCGTAGCGCTTGGAGACCTGCGACCACGCACCGAACAGATGCACCTGCGGGGCGATGGCGAAGGCACCGCGCACGTAGCCCCCGTCGAGCTTCGGGTCGTCCAGTGCATCATCGTTGACCTTGACCTGCGTCCAACCTGCTTCCACGTAGGTGTAGCTCAGCGTGTCAGCGGCGACAGCCGTCAGCGGTGACAGGGACAGCAGGGCGGTGGCGAGCAGCATCTTGCGCATGGAAACTCCTTGAGTTGCGTTCCATTGCAGGCGGCGGAGGCGCCGCCCGGGGGCGACGTCGTTGTCGCACTCGGCGCGCATTTTAACGAACTCTTCACAAAAAGCGAGTCTTCAGGTCCGGCTGGTACACTGCACAGGCCGGTTCGCCGGTATACAAACGTCTTCAGGGCGGGGTGCGATTCCCCACCGGCGGTAGGTGCGGCGTCCCGGTGAGGGAGGCAGGCATGAGCCCGCGAGCGCCCCGGCCTGTGCCGGGGGTCAGCAGATCCGGTCCAATGCCGGAGCCGACGGTGATAGTCCGGATGAAAGAAGACGGTGTCGCAGGGCCCCTGTGACCCTGTGCCCGCCTGTTTGCCTTGCGGCGTTTTTCGCTCACTTTCCGCGGAGAACGTTTCGTGTTCACTGGAATCATCGAAGGCGTCGGCCACCTGGCCGCACGCGAACCCATCGGCGGCGATGTCCGCTTCACCTTCAACGTCGGCACGTTGCCGTTCGAAGCGGTCGAGCTCGGCGAGAGCATCGCCGTGAACGGCGTCTGCCTCACGGTCATCGCCTACGATGCGCAGTGTTTCCAGGCCGATGCCTCCAACGAGACGCTGAGCCTCACTACGCTGGGCGGCCTGGCCGAAGGTGCGATGCTCAATCTGGAGCGCGCCATGCGCCCGACCGATCGCCTCGGCGGTCATCTGGTCAGTGGCCACGTGGACGGGCTGGGGCAGGTCGTTTCCATCCAAGACGACGCGCGTGCGCAGCGCTGGCGCTTCGCCGCGCCGGCCGGGTTGCGCCGTTACATCGCGCAGAAGGGCTCGATCTGCGTCGACGGTGTCAGCCTCACGGTCAACGCCGTGGATGACGAAGGCTTCGACGTGGCCCTGATCCCGCACACGGTCGCCCACACGGCGTTCGCCACCACCGGCGTGGGCAGTACGGTGAACCTGGAGATCGACCTGGTGGCGCGCTATGTCGAGCGCCTGCTCGGGCAGGGAGCGCGGGCATGAACTTCGCCCCGATCCCGGAGATCCTCGAAGACATCCGCCTCGGCCGCATGGTCGTCATCGTCGACGACGAGGACCGCGAGAACGAGGGCGACCTGATCATGGCCGCCGAGCTGGTCAAGCCCAGCGACATCAACTTCATGGTCACCCACGGCCGAGGACTGGTCTGCCTGCCGCTGACCCGTGAACGGGCCGCCCAGCTCGGCCTGGCGCCGATGGTGCAGTCCAATACCGCACAGTTCCAGACCAACTTCACGGTGAGCATCGAGGCGGCCGAGGGCGTGACCACCGGCATCTCCGCCTATGACCGCGCGCTCACCATCCGCACCGCCGTGCGCCCGGATGCCAAGGCCACCGATCTGCACCAGCCGGGCCACATCTTCCCGCTGATCGCCCAGCCCGGTGGCGTGCTCACCCGTGCAGGCCACACCGAGGCCGGCGTCGACCTGGCAATGCTGGCCGGACTGGAGCCGGCCGGCGTGCTGGTGGAAATCCTCAATCCTGACGGCAGCATGGCGCGGCGCCCGGAGCTGGAGGTATTCGCGCGCGAGCACGGCCTGAAGATGGGCTCCATCGCCGACCTCATCGCCTATCGCCTTGCCACCGAGAAGACGGTGGAGCGCGTGGACGAGCGGGCCATCGATACGGAATTCGGTGCCTTCACGCTGGTCACCTACCGTGACCGCATCGCCCATGATCTGCACTTCGCGCTGGTGCGGGGCATCCCGGATCCGGCGGTGCCCACGCTGGTGCGCGTGCAGGTGGAAAATCCGCTCGCCGATCTCCTGCACTGGCGGCGCGATGACTTCGGCGTCGCCGCGACCGATGCGCTGCGGGCCATCGCCGCTGCGGAAAGTGGGGTGATGGTGGTGCTGTCCGCTCCGCGCGACAGCGACGCCCTGCTCGCACGCCTGCGCCAGCAGGCGGTGGTGCGGCCACCGGGCAAGGACAAGGACGTGGGCCAGTGGCGGCGCAACGGGGCCGGTGCGCAGATCCTGTCCGACCTCGGGCTGGGCAAGCTGCGCGTGCTGGGCACGCCGCGGCGCCAGGTCGGGCTGGCCGGTTATGGGCTGGAAGTGGTTGAAACCCTGACCTGCTGAGCCCCCATTGCCCGTGCGTGGGCCCGCGATGGGCCCGCGCACGTTAGACTTGGCGCCCTCACACGTATTCCGTACCCCGCATATGAGCCATTTCGAAGGCGATCTTCGCTCTCCCGGATCGGCGCGCTTCGCCATCGTGGCCAGCCGCTGGAACGCCCGCATCACTGACGCGCTGGTCACCGGCGCGCGGACGAGCCTGGCCGGCAACGGCATCAGCGAAGAGGCCATCGATGTCGTCCGCGTGCCCGGCGCGTGGGAGATTCCGCTGGTTGCCGCCCGCCTGGCGGCCGCGCACCAGCACGCGGCGATCATCACGCTGGGCTGCGTGATCCGGGGCGATACCCGCCATTACGAGCACGTTGCCGATCGCTGCGCCGAAGGACTGATGCGCGTGCAGCTGGATTTCGGCGTGCCGGTGCTCAACGGCGTGCTGGCCGTGGAGCGGGCCGAGGACGCCGAAGCGCGTGCCGGCGGCAGCCATGGCAACAAGGGGGAGGAGGCCGCGCTGGCGGCATTGGAAATGATCAATCTTCTGGAGCAGCTGCCATGAACAAGACTCCCCAGGGCCGGCCGTCCGGACGGCCCGTGCGCCGCGATGGCGTGGATCCCGTGCTGCGCTCGCGTGCGCGGCGCCGTGCCGTGCAGGCGCTGTACGCGTGGCAGATCTCCGGTGGCAACGGCCAGTCGCTGGTCGCCCAGTTCGCCCACGAGCAGGCGCGCGAGATCGCCGATCTGGCGTACTTCGAAGCCCTGGTGCATGGCGTGCTGGACAACCGCCGCGACGTGGACGAAGCGCTGGTGCCGTTCCTGGATCGCCCCATCGAAGAGGTGGACGCCATTGAGCGCGCGGTGCTGCGCCTGGCGGCCTACGAGCTCCGCTTCCGCGCGGATGTGCCGTACCGCGTGGTGATCAACGAAGCAATCGAGTCCGCCAAGCGGTTCGGCTCCGAGCACGGCCATACCTACGTCAACGGCGTGCTGGACCATGCCGCCGTTGAATGGCGCAAGGTCGAATCCGGCCACTGAGCCCGCAGGGCGCCGGGTCGTGCCCGGCGTCACCTGATTGCAGGAGCACGGAATGTCACTGGCCGAGTTCGCCCTGATCGACCGCATCCGTGCCCGGACGCGGGGCCGCGAGGACATCGTGCTGGGGATCGGCGACGATGCCGCCCTGCTGCAACCGCAGGCCGGCCACTGGCTTGCGGTGACCGCGGACACGCTCAACGAAGGCGTGCATTTCCCGCCGGAAACCCCCGCGGCCGATATCGGCTGGAAGACGCTGGCAGTGAACCTGTCCGACCTCGCCGCGATGGGGGCGGCCCCGGCCTGGGGCACGCTGGCGCTGTCGCTGCCCCAGGCCGAAACCGCGTGGATCGATGGCTTCGCCGAGGGCTTCTTCGCCTTGGCCGACGCACACGACTGGCGGCTGATTGGAGGAGACACCACCCGGGGGCCGCTGTCGCTCTCGGTGACGGCCTTTGGACAGGTGCCGCACGGTCAGGCGCTGCGCCGCGATGGCGCGAACGTCGGTGATGAGGTGTGGGTCAGTGGCACGCTGGGCGATGCGGCGGGTGCGCTGCAACTCTGGCAGCGGGGGCGGCTGGACGTATCCCGTCCAGCGCACGATCCGGAGCATGAGTTCCTCCGTCAACGGCTGCTGCGTCCCACGCCACGGGTGGCGCTGGGCATCGCGCTGCGCGGCCTCGCCCATGCCGCCGTGGATCTTTCTGATGGGCTGCTGGCTGATCTGGGACACATCGCAACGCGCAGCTGTGTTTCAGCGCACGTGGAGACACATCTGCTGCCGACCTCTTCGTCCGCGCGGCAGGTGCTGGGCGAGGCGCTCGTGTGCGAGGCGGCGATGCGTGGCGGTGATGATTACGAGCTCTGTTTCACCGCCCCCGCCTCGCACACGGAGGCGATCCACGCGGTGGCAGACGAGCTGCAACTGCCGCTCACCCGCATCGGACGCATCGCCGCCGGCCAGGGCGTCCATGTGGACGGCACCGCGGCGCGCGGCGGCTATCAGCACTTCACGCCGTAGTCCGGCAGATGCGTGGCAGTGGCGCGTACCGGCGCTGTGCACCGATGATGACCGCACGCCGTGCTCGACGGTGATGGCCGGTAAGGAGGGCTTACTGCCCTGCCTGCAGGGACCCTTCGGTCGATGCCGGCGTGGGCGCCTGGACGGTCGCGCGCGCTTCGCGCATCGCGCCGTAGTCATCGAGCCAGGTGAAGGCCACGGTGGCGGGCATGGCCTGCCCCTGCGGCAGCGGCAGCTCGATGCGTCCGCCGGGGGGGACCATGTCGGCGTCCACGCGTACGCCATCACCCAACGTCACCGAGCCCAGTGTCACGTGGTAGGCGCTCGGGTTGGCCACGTCAAGGCAATGGCCTGCCTGGCGCCAGACAAGCTGCAGGGCGGCGTGCGCAGGGTTGCCCTGCAGGCCCGCAGGCCGGTGGAACAGCTTTATCCGGGTGCGTACGGCGAACTGCAGAAGGTTGCTGTCCTGCGCGTTGCGCGGTTTCGGCGGGATATCCAGCAGGTTGAGGTAGAACACCGATTCCCGATCCGGAGGCACCGGCGCGTCCGAAGGTCGGGGTGCGTAGGTGATGCGCCAGGCCTGTCCCTCCCCGGGCTTGAGCAGGCGCGGTTCGGACGGTGTCAGCCGGAAGGGAGTGACCACCTCTTCCGGGCGGGCGTTGCCATCGCCATCATCGATCCAGACCTGTGTCAGCGCAGGTTGATCTCCCTGATTGGTGGAACGCAGGGTGACGTCGCGGCCCTTGCCCGCGTCATGCACGATCCGCGTGCCTTCCAGCACGACGGCGGACTGCGCGGCCATGCTGCTCAAAGCACAGGCGAGCACGCCGGCGCGGAGGATATGGCGTTTCATGCGGTTGCCCCCGATGCAGGCGGCGCATGGCTGGGCCACGCGCCGCAACGATTTACTTGTAGACGACCACGAAATCGCCCGTGGCGTTTGCGGCACCCGCAGTGGCGTTCTTGCCCGGCGAGGCGTACCACGCGCTGAAGCGGAGGCTCTCGGTGCCGTTGGCCGGGATGTTGACGAAGCTTGCCGGATCGTCGCCGATCTTCTGCAGACGACCGTTGGCGTCGTAGATCGCCACGCCCACGTTTGCGGCGGTCGAACCAGCATTCAGGGCAAGAAAGCCGGTGCTGCCGAAGGGAGCCCCACCGAAGCGGATACCCACTTCCTGCGCCGCACCCGAGCCGGTGCAGTCCAGGCTGATGGTGAAGTTCTTCTGGCCGGCGCGCTCGGCGGCGTTGACGCTCGCCAGATCGACCTTGCCCATCGGTACCGTCACCGCGCCGCTGGTGGTGCCCACATTGCAGGTTGAAGTGACCAGCTCCCCGGTGATTTCCAGGGTCTCCGCCAGGGCGGGGCCGGAAGCGAGCGCCGCGCACAGGGCGGCGCAAAAGCGAGTGTTGCGCATCCAATTTCTCCTGAGAATGAATCACGCGGCCCGGAGGCGTCGTGACGGGGCGGATTATTCAGGCCGCGTCTGTACGCGGCCATGCGGAAATCTTCAAAGAACGTGCATGGCGGCAGGTTCCGCGGACGCGCAGGGGCCGAGGCGGTGAATTGAAGATCCGCCCATAGCTGCACCTCATCCAAGTCCCTAGCCTGCGCAGTCTCGTCAGCGCGCAAGCGCATCACGTCGACCAGTAGACCGTCCCATGCGCTCTTCATGCTCCCGCGTGGCCTGGTGCCGCCGCGTCCACCCCGCACGTCTTGGCGTGGGCATCGTCCTGGCATTGTCTGCCACAGACGCTCTGGGCACGCCTTCGGCGGACGCCGCCCCGCTCGAGTTCAGCGAAGGCTTCCTCATCGGTGCAGGCGCCATGGCACGTGCGCTCGCAGGTGACGGTAGCGCCCTTGCACCCGGGCTCCACACCCTTGACATCACGCTCAACGGGGAAGGGATCGGCAGCCGTGACCTGCGCTTCACGCCGGCGCAGGGGAGTGCCGATCCGGACCGGGGGGTGCTGTGCCTGCCCACGGACCTGGTCCCCCTGATGGACCTCAGGACCGCGCTGCAGGAAGCGTTGCTTGCACGCCCCGGCGAGTGCGTCGATCTGCCGTCGCTGGTGGATGGCGCCCGGGTCGAGGTGGACACCAGCGCCCTGCGGGTAGCGATCTCGATTCCGCAGGCGTCGCGGCAGGCCTCCGCCCGTGGACAGGTGCCGCGTTCGGAGCGCGATGACGGCATCACCGCCGCTTTCCTGGATTACACGCTCAACCACGCGCGTTTCCCTTCCCTCCGCAGCACCTATTTCGGGGCGACGGCGGGCCTCAACCTGGGCGCATGGCGGCTGCGCCACCGGGGCTCATTCCTTGATGCCGGGCAGGGACGCCGATACCAGCGCATCGGCACACTGCTGCAGCGCGACCTCCCCGCATGGGACAGCCAGCTGCTGTTGGGCGAAGCGGATACGCGTGGCGACCTGTTCCCGTCGGTCGCATTCACCGGGCTGCGCATCGAGACGGACGAACGCATGCTGCCCGATTCACTGCGCGGGTATGCCCCTCGGGTGCAGGGTATCGCCGATAGCAATGCGGTGGTGACGGTGCGCCAGAACGGCAACATCATCCACCAGTCGAACGTTGCCCCTGGCCCGTTCCTCATCGAGGACCTGTATCCCACCAATTACGGCGGCGACCTGGAGATCACGGTGACCGAGGCCGATGGCCGGGAACGGCGCTCGACCCTCGGCTTTTCCGCCGTGCCCCAGGCGCTGCGTGCCGGCGCTTCGCGTTCCAGCGCCACCGCCGGCCGATTGCACGCCATCGAAGGCAGCCAGCTGCCTCTGCGTTTCATCGAAGCGACCTATGCCCGCGGCCTCGACGATTTCATGACCCTGATCGGCGGCGCCCAGATCGCCGAACACTACCGCTCGACCTTGGGTGGCGCGGCGATCAACACGCCAGCCGGTGCCTTCGGTGTGGATATCACCCATGCACGCACCACGTTCGACAAGGGCCGCCACGCCAGCGGCAACAGCCTGCGCCTGAACTACCAGCGTTTCCTCAACGCCAGTGCCACCCATGTGGGCCTGGCGGCCTATCGCTACAGCACGCGCAACTTCCTGACCCTGGCCCAGGCCGCACACCCCGCGCGCGATGGCTGGAGTGCCGCATGGCAGGCGCGGCAACGCTACGAAATGAACCTGTCACAGCGGCTCGGCATGCGCAGCGCACTCTCCCTGACGGCGGGTCATGTGGCTTACTGGAACGCACAGCGTCGTCGCAACGACCTCCAGGTGAGTTTCCAGAGCAGCTGGCAGCGGGCCAGTTACGGGCTGTCCGCCACACGTTACCGGCAGGGCGATGGGAAGGCCGACACCCGCGTCGCGCTCAACGTCAGCATCCCGCTGGGGCGCAGCGTGGCCGGAGCGCGCCTGCATGTGCAGGCAAGCCAGGCTGCCGGCCACCAGCAGG
This sequence comes from Xanthomonas sp. 60, assembly GCF_011761925.1. Lineage (NCBI taxonomy): Bacteria > Pseudomonadati > Pseudomonadota > Gammaproteobacteria > Lysobacterales > Lysobacteraceae > Xanthomonas > Xanthomonas sp. 60. The sequence goes on from NZ_JAASQW010000001.1 coordinate 272,438, forward strand.
GGCAACTGGGTCTCAACGGCAGCCTGGGAGAGCGCCGCAACCTCAGTTACAGCCTGTCAGCCAGCGAGGCTTCCTCGCACGCCACCCAGGCCGGCTATCTCAACTACCAGGGACCGCTGTTCAACGCGACCGCCGGATACACGCACAGCACCCGCAGCCACGCCAGCAATGCAAGCGTGTCCGGCAGTGCCGTGCTGCACGGAGGCGGACTGACGTTCGGACAGCCCATGGGCGAGAGCGCCGTGCTCGTGCAGGCGCCCGGCGCTGAAGGAGCACGCGTTGGCGCGGGGCGTGACATCCGCATCGGCCGCAACGGCCACGCGGTATTGCCCCATGTCAGCGCCTACCGCTGGAACCGGATCGAACTGGATCCCTCAGGTCTGCCGATCGATGTGGAGCTGCTGCAGAGCTCCCGGCGCGTGGCGCCGACGGCAGGGAGCATCGTGCGGGTCGCCTTCCCGGTGCGTCGCGAGCGCACGCTGTTCATCGAGGCCAGTGATGCCCATGGCAGACCCTTGCCGTTCGCCGCCCCCGTGCTGGACCCGCAGGGCACCTCCGTGGGAGCGGTCGGACAAGGAAGCGTGATCCAGCTCCGCGGTGCGTCAGCGGACGGCGTGCTGGATGTCCAGCTCACGCCCGGTGTGCTGTGTCGGCTGAGCTACCAGATGCCGGAGATGGCCGACGCCAATGGCCTGCACTGGACGCAGGCCCACTGCACTGCGCCGCTCCCCGACAGCCTGCAGGTGGACGAGGACGCGGCACCTGCTGCAACGCGTGCGCCTGCGCCCTGACCTTCAAATGCCAACAGAATCGAGGAATACCATGACGCTCTGCAGAACCTGCGCGGCTGCCGTACTGATCATGACGGTCGCCATCCCGGTCGCCCACGCGGATCAGGCGACGCTGACGCTTTCCGGGCGGGTGCTGCCCGGCACCTGTGTACTGACGGCTCCGGCAACGGCACTGCCGGATATCAAGGCCAACGATCTCACCGATGGCAGCAGCAAGCTGCAGACGGTGACGCTCCGGATGGACGCCTGCGCCGGCGTCAGCCGGGCGTCGCTCGACTTTGACGGCACTGAGGAACCCGGGAACCAGGACGTATGGAAGAACACCGCGGCGTCCGGTGCGGCAACGGGCGTGGCGTTTGCCATCCTGGACGGTACAAGTGGGACAACGTTCGTCAGGAAAGGGTCCACACTCAGGGTGACGGTGTCAGGCGCGAGTGCCACCAAGGCCATCCGCGTGGGTTACTTCAAGGCCGCCGGCGCTGGCGTCAAAGCGGGTGCGCTGCGCGCCGAAATCACCATCACGGCGACGTATCAATGACACCTCACCGATCATCAGCGTGGCGGCAGCACCTTGCCGGGATTGAGGATTCCCTGGGGATCCAGCACGGCCTTGATCGCGCGCATGGTATCGAGCGTGTCACCGCTGAAGGCCTGCACCATGAAATCACGTTTGGCCAGCCCGATCCCGTGCTCGCCTGAGAGCGTGCCTTCGAGTGCGAGGGTGAGTTCGAAGATCCGCGGCAGCGCCGCGTGGGCGCGGGCGTTCTCGTCGGCGTCATCCGGGTGGTAGAGGATGTTGACGTGCAGATTGCCGTTGCCGGCATGACCGAATGTCACGATGGTCAGCGCGAACTCGCGTGCCAGCGCCTGCACGCCGGCCACCAGCTCGGGAATGCGGGATACCGGCACCACCACATCTTCATTGATCTTGCCGGGGGCGATGCTGCGCAGCGCAGGTGACAGCGCCCGCCGGGCGGCCCAGAGCTTCTCACGGGCCGCGCCCTCCATGGCCACGTCCAGGGCCAGCATGCCGTCACCTTCGGCTGCCGCCGCCAGGGCCTGCAGCAGGTAGGGCAGCGTGTCATTGTCACCATCGGCTTCGATGAGCAGCATCGCGCCGGCGTCCGGCACGTCGGCGCCGTTGAGGCGCAGCAGGTCCAGGCTGCGCGCGTCCATGAACTCCAGGCGCGTCGGGACCACCGGCTGTGACATCAAACGTGAGACGGCAGCCGCGGCGGCATCGGCGTCCCGGTAGAGCACCCGCAGCCCGGCCTGCGCCACCGGCAGCGGGGTGAGCTTGAGGGTTGCTTCCACGATCACCGCGAGCGTGCCTTCACTGCCCACCAGCAGGTGGGTCAGGTCGTAGCCGGTGGCGTCCTTGGTGTAGGCGCCTCCGCAGTGGACCAGCGCGCCGGTGCCGGTCACCGCGACCAGGCCAAGGACATTGTCGCGGCTGGTACCGTACTTCACCGCGCGCGGGCCGCCGGCATTGCAGGCCAGATTGCCACCGATGCTGCAGATGTCCGCGCTGGACGGGTCCGGCGCCCAGAACAGCCCGTGTGGCGCCAATGCCTGTTGCAGTTCGCCATTGAGCAGGCCCGGCTCCACGATGGCGCAGCGGTCACCGGCGCGGATGGCCAGGAGGCGATTCATGCGCGCCAATGACAGGACGATGCTGCCCGGCAGGGGGACTGCCGCGCCGGTGGTGCCGGTGCCGGCACCGCGCGCTACCAGCGCGACCGAGTGCTGGGCGCAGGCGCGCACCAGTGCCTGCACCTGCGTGCGATCGGCCGGCAGCGCGATGGCGGCAGGCGGCTGCCGTCGCCATGAATAATCCTGCGCGTGGGACTGCAGTGCGCCCTCATCCGTGCGCCAACCCTCCGGACCCAGCAGGGCGGACAGTTCGGCAACCAGGGCAGCGGGCAGAGCATCGTTCATCGTGATTCCATCTTCAGGGCAACGGCCCGTGATCGCGCTCAAACGTCCGGGCGGAACGCGTCGCGCAGCCAGTTCAACTGCGGTGGCTCGCCGCTGGCCTCCACCACATCGAAGCGGCAGGGGCACGCGGCAAGCTCAGCGTGGGCCTGCAGGAACAGCTGCGCGGCGAGCACCAGGCGCGCCTGTTTGCGCGCATCCACCGAGGTCGCGCCACCGCCGAAGCGGGTGCCGGCGCGATAGCGCACCTCCACGAACACCACCGTGCCGGCGTCATCCATCACCCGGTCCAGCTCCCCGCCGCGGTAACGCGCGTTGCGGGCGAGCACGCGCAGCCCGGCCTCGCACAGCAGGCGCTCGGCGGCCGCTTCCACGGCCGCGCCGCGCGTGGCCCTGTCAGTTGGCACTGGCGATGGGCTGCGGGCGCCCACCACTGAAGGTGGACCAGGCCGGTACGCGCAGGATGTTGCCGGCACCATCCAGGTACAGCGAACCGGTGGCGCCGGACAGGCCACCCTGCTGCGCCAGCGGTTCCAGGTACGTGGTGATCTTCCAGGCATCGAAGCCGAAGGCGAACAGGCGCCCGGACGCGCCGCGTGCGGAGGGCAGCAGCTGGCCCGCGCTGGCGGCATTGGGCAGTCCTGCAACGCTGCGCACGTTCCACGCTTCGTTGGGATAGATGATGCCGTCCAGGGCCATGTCTTCTTCCGGCTTGCCGGTGCCGATGGTCAGCTGCGAGGTGCCCACGCGGGTGCTGCCGCCCAGGCCGGCGAGCGCCAGCTGGGGGGCAAGCTGGCGCGCCTGCGGTGCCCGCACGGCCAGCAGCACGGCATCCACCGGGCCGGCCGCACGCAGGCGCGCGCTGATGTCGCCCACCGTATCGGCCACCGGCAGCGTGGCCACCACCTGGCCACCGCGCTCGGCGAAGCGCGCGCTGAACGCGCTGGCAGCACGGCGACCGGTATCGTCGCCGCTGTGCAGCACCAGTACCTTGCCGCGCTCACGCCCGCGCAGGTACTCGGCCGCGATGATGCCGTCGTCCTCCGGCGCCAGCGAGAAGCCCACGCTGCCGGCCGGCGGCGCGTCCTTGCCGCGGTTCAGTGCCAGCACCGGTACCGGCAGCTGCGTGCGGCCGTAGACGGCGTCCACTTCATCGCGCCCCAGCGGTCCGATGATGAAATCCGCCCCTGCGCTGACCGCACGGTCATACGCCGACAGGGCGCCGGCCGGGGTGCCGGCCGTATCGAGGAACTCGATCTCCGGCTTGCGGCGGCTCTCACCGTAGTAACCCGTCAGCAGGCCGTCGCGAACCGGCTGGGCAGCCACGGCGAGGCGACCGGTCAGCGGCAGCAGTACGGCCAGCTTCACCGGTGGGCGGTAGCCATCGCTCATCGCGGGGGGGCGCTTGCTGGTATCGAACTGGGTGGTCTCGCCGCGGTCGAACGGTCGCGGCAGCGCGATGCCGCGCGCAATCAGGGCCCGGCCGGCGAAGTTGTACAGCGGGTCGTTGGCCGGCAGCGCGGCGGCGCGGGCGCGCAGCGTTGCATCGTCCAGCGTGCCGAGCAGGCCGGCGATGGCGGCCTGGTTGTCGCTGCGCGGCTTGCCACTCAGGGCGGCGTGGGCCCGCGCCCGCTCCTGCGCAGCGGCGAAGCTGTCACCGGTGGCCTGCAGCGCGGCCGCGCGCGCCAGGTGCCAGCGCGGGGCCAGCGCGGGAAGCAGCTCGGGCGTGGGTTCGGACAAGGCGGCCAGGGCCTGCGCCGGCTGTTTGTCGGCCAGTGCGATCTCCGCGCTGGTGAGCTGGAAACGGATGCGGCTGGCGCCGGTGAGCTGGCGCAGCGTGGTCTGCGCCTGCAGGCTTCGGGCGCGCGTGGCATCGCCGGCCTCATGCCAGGCAAAGGCGGCGTCGGCCAACGCGTTGGCACGCGCGCCGCCGCGCAGGGTCGCGGCCAGCGCCTCCAGCTGCAGGGCGGCGTCACGTGGCTGGCCCTGCTCGATGAGCTGCAGCGCCTGGTTCTGCGCGGGCGAGTCGGGGGTGCTGACCAGGCTCGTGGTGGCGCAGCCGGCCAGCAGCATCAGGGACAGCGACAGGGCGGAGATGCGGGCGACAGGCTTGTTCATGAGAGGGATCCAGGCAGGAAGGTCAACGGCCGTGGCCGGGTACACGCTAGGATTCTACCCTTGACCTTGGAGTGCTGTTGAAATGACCGTTGCCACGCTTTATGTCGTCGCCACCCCGATCGGCAATCTGGCCGACCTGAGCCCGCGCGGCCAGGACGTGTTGCGCACGGTGGCCGCGATCTGCGCCGAGGACACCCGTCACACCAGCCAACTGCTGTCGCACTTCGGCATCTCCCGGCCCTTGATCGCGCTGCATGACCATAATGAAGAGGCGATGGCCGAGCGCATCGTCACGCGACTGCAGGCGGGCGAGTCGATGGCGCTGGTCAGCGACGCCGGCACGCCGCTGGTCAGCGATCCCGGCTTCCGCCTCGTCCGCGCGGCCCGCGCCGCGGGCATCAGGGTGAGCCCGGTGCCTGGCGCCTGTGCCGCGATCGCCGCGTTGAGCGTGGCCGGTCTGCCGAGTGACCGTTTCAGTTTCGAGGGCTTCCTGCCCGCCAAGGGCAGCGGCCGCCGCGAACGGCTGCAGACCCTGGCCGGCGAAGTGCGCACGATGGTGTTCTATGAGTCCTCCCACCGGATCGCCGAGTCCCTGGCCGACATGGCGACGGTGTTTGGCGGTGACCGGCCGGCGGTGCTGGCCCGCGAGTTGACCAAGCTGTTCGAGACCGTGCTGGACGGTGATCTGCGGGCGCTGCTGCGGCAGGTGGAGGCCGACGACAACCAGCGCAAGGGCGAGTTCGTGGTGATGGTGCAGGGGGCCGGGGACAACGAGCAGGCGCAGCTTGCGCAGGGGCGCCGGGTCTATGCGTTGCTTGCCCAGCACCTGCCACCCTCTACGGCGGCCAAGCTTGCCGCTGAACTCACCGGCGCGTCGCGCAAGGCGCTCTACGGCGCCTGAGCGGAAACACGCCGACCGGCGCTGGCGTGACAGTGGTAGACTGCGCGCGGCGGAGCAGGCCAGACAGTCGCGTCATCCTTCGGGATGCCGAGGAAAGTCCGGGCTCCACAGGGCAAGGTGCCAGGTAACGCCTGGGCGGCGCAAGCCGACGGAAAGTGCAACAGAAAGATACCGCCGAACGGCCTTCCGGGCGCGTGGCAAGGGTGAAATGGTGCGGTAAGAGCGCACCGCGAGTCTGGCAACAGACCGGTACGGCAAACCCCACCTGGAGCAAGACCAAATAGGGACCTCATGACGCGGCCCGCGTCGGGTCCGGGTAGGTTGCTTGAGCGTCACGGTGACGTGGCGCCTAGAGGAATGACTGTCCACGACAGAACCCGGCTTATCGGCCCGCTCCGCCCCTGTTCAACGCGCCCCTGCATCCATGACGGTGCAGGGGCGCAGACGGGTCAGTTGTGGCTGGCCTGTTCCATGGCGGGGCTGCGGTACTGCCCGGCCGAGATGAACTGCGAGAAGCGCTCGCACCACACCACCACCGTGGTGTATTCATCCACATCCACCTTGCCGGGCAGGTCAACCAGGAAGCGGTCGAAGGTCTTCACCTCGCCCACCCGCAGCGAGTCTTTCTTGATGCGCTCGAACGATGCGTTGTCATCGACGAACTCCTTGGTCAGGTACACCTGATAGTTGGGGCCCGGGGCCATCTCGCCGTCAAAGGCGATCTGCGTCTTGGACACGCCCACGCGCCCCTCGCCCCAGTGGAAGGCATCGCTGCCTTTCAGGTTCCGCTTGAAGGTCGTTGTGTAGGTGGCCGAATCAAGCGCCGCAGTGACCTGGGCCGCAGGGGGAGAGTCCGGCGCGGTGAGGATGGGCAGGATGTAGATGCCCAGTGCGAAGCCCAGCGCGCCCACGAGGACGTGGGTGCCCAATAGAAGAAAGATTCGTCGGATCATGGATTTCCCGGGGGAACATCAGCGCGCCCGATTGGCGCTGTGACCATCCTGTAGGGATTCAGGAAGGCACCCCAGAGCCAATCACGCAACGTGTCGGGAACGCCTTGGCAAACGTCATGGAGCGTTCATGGCGCCGGGCGTGAGCCCCGCCCGGCGTGTCAACTCCGACACGCTGTTACGACCGCCTATGCAGGTCGGAGGCGTCTCCGCGCCCTTTCACTTTCAGGACGGCCATGACATGCGGCGCGCGTGCCGTCAAGAACCGATCTTCGGCACCTGCTGGTGCGACGACCGTCTGCAGGTCCATCAGAACGGCCGTGTCGTTTTGCGCACTCACTTGTAGGCATGACCCCTACATCCATGAATGCGGATGTGAAGCTTCACGCGGCCTACACGCCACTGAACTTCCCCTCAATCTCAAATTTTGAGACGGAACAGCAACTTGTGGATAAACCTTGAACAAGTCTCTAAAGAACGCCGCAAGCCATTGATGCCGCACATGATTTTGGCGTTGAAAAGATGTTGACAACCCATCACCCGCTGCTAAGGTGGGCAACAGAGGGAAAACCGGGTGTTTAGTGGTTTTTCGTGGTTCAATGTTTCACCGAGCTGAAGGAAAGGTGCAGAAGCCGTGTTCCAGGGCGAGACAGCCATCACAGTTGACGACAAAGGGCGCATGGCGGTTCCGACCGCGTACCGCGAACTTGTCGCGCGCGTGAGTCGCAATCGCCTTGTGCTGACCTACAACCCGTTCGAGTCCGGCTGCCTGTGGCTGTATGCCGAGAGCGAGTGGGAACGGGTCCGCGACGACGTCATGGCCAAGCCCAACACCCAGCGCGTGGTCCGCCTGCTGCAGCAGAAGCTGGTCGGCTCCGCCGCCCATCTGGAGCTCGACGGCAACGGCCGTATCAGCATTCCCGCCAGCCATCGCGGTGCGGTGGGCATCGAAAAGAAGGCGGTACTGCTCGGCATGGGCGACAAATTTGAACTGTGGAGCGAGCAGGCACATCGCGCACTGATCCAGCAGACGTTGTCTGACGAGGATCTGGGCGATGGGTTGCTCGACCTGAAATTGTGAGCCGGGGTGCCCGGGTGCGCGGTGAAGCGCAGGCCGGTCACCTCCCGGTGTCGCAGTCGCCGGCGGGGCACCTGCCGGTTCTGTACACCCAGGTCCTCCACGGCCTGAGGGTGATCGAAAACGGAACCTATCTGGACGGTACATTCGGCCGTGGCGGCCATGCGCGCGGCGTGCTGTCGCAGCTCGGCGCCGAGGGGCGCCTGCTGGTGATGGACAAGGATCCGGAGGCGATCGCAGTCGCCGAGCGCGATTTCGCGCCCGATGCCCGGGTCTCCATCTTCCGCGGGAGCTTCGCGCAGATGCTGCAGTGGGAGGCCACGGCCTCCGGGCTGGACGGCATCCTGCTCGATCTCGGTGTGTCCTCGCCGCAGCTGGACGTCGCCGAGCGTGGCTTCAGCTTCGGCAAGGACGGCCCGCTGGACATGCGCATGGATCCAGACAGTGGCGAGAGCGCGGCGCAATGGCTGGCACGCGCCGACGATACCGAGATCGCCAACGTTCTGTTCACCTATGGTGACGAGCGTCAGAGTCGCCGTATCGCGCGGGCCATCGTGGCGCGCCGCGAGAAGGCGCCGCTGACGCGCACCGGCGAACTGGCCGAACTGATCGCAGCGGTGATGCCGCGCGCCAAGCCCGGATCCGACAAGAGCCGGATCCACCCGGCGACACGCAGCTTCCAGGCCATCCGCATCCACATCAACCGCGAGCTGGCCGATCTCGAAGCCGGGCTCGAGGCGGCGGTGCAGCGGCTCAGGCCGGGCGGGCGGCTGGCGGTGATCAGCTTCCATTCGCTGGAGGACCGCATCGTCAAGCAGTTCATGAACCGTCTGGCCAAGGCACCTCCCGGCAATCGGCGCCTGCCCGAGCAGCAGCCGTTCGTCCCCACGCTGGACCTCGTGACCGGTGCGGTCAAGGCCGAGGACGACGAGCTGGCGGTCAACCCGCGTGCCCGCAGTGCGGTGCTGCGCGTGGCTGAAAAATGCGGAGAGGCCGGATGAGCCGGTTGATCCTGGTGGTGCTGCTGGCCTGCACGATCGCCTCGGCGATCGGCGTCGTGTTCGTGCGTCATCGCCATCGCCAGACCTTCATCGAACTGGCTCGTGCCGAGCGGGTGCGCGATGAGCTGAACATCGAGTTCGGCCGCCTGCAGCTGGAGCAGGCCACGCTGGCCGAAGCCAACCGCGTTGATCGCGTTGCCCGTGAAAAGCTGGGCATGAAGTTCCCCGAAGCGGCGGATGTCGTGGTGGTGCGCCCGTGAGCAAGACCGGCCGCAACCGCACGCGCAACAGTTTCAACCTGCGCCAGCGCCTGCGCTGGGTCGCGCTGGCCCTTGGCCTGTGCTCGGTGTCGCTGGTTGGCCGCGCGGCCTATGTGCAGCTCGTCAATGCCGAGTTCTACCAGCGCCAGGGCGAGGCGCGCTACCTGCGCGAACTGCCGATCAAGACCTCACGCGGCATGATCACCGACCGCAATGGCGAGCCGGTGGCCGTGTCCACGCCGGTGGCCTCGATCTGGGTCAACCCGCAGGAACTGCTGCGCTCGCCGGACCGCATTCCGGAACTGGCCACGGCCCTCGGGCTGTCAGTGGATGACCTGGCCAGCCGCCTGACGCAGAAGGCGGACAAGGAGTTCATGTACCTGCGCCGCCGCATCAATCCGGACGATGCGGAGAAAGTGGTGGCGCTCAGGATTCCGGGCGTGGCCTCGCAGCGCGAGTTCCGCCGCTTCTACCCGCAGGGTGAGGCGATGGCACACGTGCTCGGCTTCACCAACATCGACGACCGCGGGCAGGAGGGGCTGGAGCTGGCCTTCGACGAGTGGCTGCGGGGCGAGCCGGGTGCCAAGCGCGTGATCCGCAACCGCAAGGGCGAAACCGTCGAAAGTGACCTGGTGCGCGCGGCAACGCCGGGCAAGGACCTCACGCTCAGCATTGATCGGCGCATCCAGTTCCTGGCCTACAAGGAGCTGCGCAACGCGCTGGTGGCCAACAAGGCCGCCGGTGGCTCGATCGTGATCATGGATGTGGCCACCGGCGAGATCCTCGCCATGGTCAACCTGCCGACCTACAACCCCAATTCGCTGACCGGCGCGGTACCGGACACGCGGCGCAACCGCGCGGTCACCGACCTGGTCGAGCCGGGCTCGACGATGAAGCCGCTGACCATCGCCTCGGCGCTGCAGGCCGGGGTGGTGACCAAGGACACCATCGTGGACACCAATCCCGGCTACATGTCGGTGGGGCGGTTCACCATCAAGGACGTGCCGCGCAACAACGGCGTGCTCAACGTGACCGGAGTGATCACCCGCAGCTCGAACATCGGTGCGGCAAAGATCGCCGAGAAGATGCCCAACCAGGTCTTCTACGATTCGGTGCACAACTTCGGTTACGGCACGCGTCCGGGCAGCGGTTTCCCCGGTGAGTCCGGTGGCGTGCTGGTGTCGCCGGCGCGCTGGAGCGGCTCGACCAAGACCACCATGTCCTACGGCTACGGGCTGTCCGTCACGCCGCTGCAGATCGCCACGGCGTACTCGGCGCTGGGCAACGGCGGCAAGCTCATCCCCCCGACCTTCATCAAGGGCCAGCACAACGAGGCGCGCCAGGTGATCGCGCCCAACATCGCCACCGATGTCGTGGCGATGATGGAAACGGTGGTGACCCAGGGCGGTGCCAAGCAGGCCGCGGTGCTGGGGTACCACGTGGCGGGCAAGACCGGTACGGCGCGCAAGGCGGGGCCGGGCGGTTACGAGCGCGGGCATTACAACGCGCTGTTCGCCGGCGTCGTGCCTGCGACCAATCCCCGCTTCGCCACGGTGATCGTCATCAATGATCCGCAGGCGGGCAAATACTACGGCGGCCTGGTGGCCGCACCGGTTTTCCACAACGTCATGGACGGCGCGCTGCGCCTGATGGACGTGCCGCCGGACGACATCCAATCGTGGCTGGTGGCGCAGCAGGCCGGCAAGACCGGCGTGGCCCCTTCGGTGCTGCCGATGCCGCCGGCCGACACGGTGCTGCCGACGGACGCGGCCGCCGAGTTCGATGCCGCGCTGCCGAGCGCGCCGGCGCCTTCCGCCGCAACGCCGCCGCCCGCGCCGGCGGGAGGCACGCAATGAGTTCGGCCATGCGACTTTCGCGCCTGATTCCCGATGTGGCCCTGGCGGGCCATGATCCGCTGGTGACCGGCCTGGTGCTGGACAGCCGCGACGTGCAGCCCGGCAACGCCTTCGTGGCGATCTCCGGGTTCGGTGCGCATGGCTTGGGCTTCGTGCCGCAGGCGCGTGCGGCCGGGGCGGCGGTGGTCCTGTTCGAGGCACCGGCGCCGCAGGATCTGCCCGCACCCGCCGACGCGATCGCGGTGCCGCAGCTGCGCGCGCGCCTGGGCGCACTGGCCGACCAGTTCCATGGCGCGCCCTCGCGTGCGATGACGATGGTCGGGGTGACCGGCACCAACGGCAAGACCTCCACCGTGCAGCTGCTGGCCCAGGCCTGGGAGCTGCTGGGCCTGCGCAGTGGCAGCATCGGAACGCTCGGCGCCGGATTGACCGGAAACGTGCAGCCGACCGGATTCACCACGCCGCTGGTGTTGCAGATGCATGCCCTGCTGGCGCAACTGCGTGACGCAGGCGCGCGCGCAGTGGCCATGGAGGTGAGCTCGCACGCCCTCGACCAGGGCCGCGTGGACGCGGTCCACTACGACGTGGCGGTGTTCACCAACCTCACCCGCGACCACCTGGACTACCACGGGGACATGGGCGCCTATGGGGCGGCCAAGGAGCGCCTGTTCCACCGTCCGGGCCTGCAGGCCTCGGTGCTGAACCTCGACGATGCCTTCGGTCGCGAACTGCTGGCCCGGCTGCCGGCGCGCCAGCTGGCGGTGGGCGTCAGCTCGCGCGGCAACCCCGCGGCACGCGTACAGGCCCGCGATATCGTGCTGGACGGGCAGGGCCTCCACTTCACCCTGGTCATCGATGAGGCGGCCATCGCCGTGCGCTCGCCGCTGCTGGGCCGCTTCAACGTGGACAACCTGCTGGCCGTGGCCGGCACCCTGCATGCGCTGGGCCATCCGCTGCAGACCATCGCCGAGGTGCTTTCGCGCCTGCAACCGATCCATGGGCGGATGAACCGCCTGGGCGGCGCTGGCCAGCCCACCGTTGTCGTGGATTACGCACATACGCCTGATGCGCTGGAGCAGGCACTTTCCAGCCTGCGCGGGCATGTGGACGGAACGCTCTGGTGTGTCTTCGGCTGCGGTGGTGAGCGCGACCGGGGCAAGCGCCCGCAGATGGCGGCCATCGCCGAGCGCCTGGCCGACCGCGTGATCGTGACCGATGACAACCCGCGCTGCGAGGACGGCGACCAGATCGTGGCCGACATCGTGGCCGGTCTGCAGCAGCCCGCCGCCGCGCACGTGCAGCGTGACCGGGCCGCGGCGATCCAAGCCGCCATCAAGGCCGCTGGCGCAGGTGACATCGTGCTGATCGCAGGCAAGGGTCACGAGCCCTACCAGGAGATCGATGGCGTCCGCCATGCCTTCGACGATACCGCCGTGGCCGAGGCCGCGCTGGCATTGCGTCCGGTCCAGGCGCCGGCAGCGGAGGGCGCCCGATGAAGCGCACCCTGCTGTCACTGATCGCCCACTGGGCCGGTGGCGAGATCCACGGCGACGATGTGGCCATCGATGCCATCCACAACGACACCCGCCAGATCGAGACCGGCAGCCTGTATGTCGCGCTGCGCGGCGAGCGCTTCGACGGTCATGACTTCGCGGCCGACGCACAGGCCCGTGGCGCCTGCGCGCTGCTGGTGGAACGGCTGCTGCCGCTGGAGCTGCCGCAGGTCCTGGTGGCCGACGCCGAACTGGCGCTGTCGCGCATCGCGGCGGGCATGCAGCGCGACCGCCGTACCGGCGTGTTCGCGCTCACCGGCAGCAACGGCAAGACCAGCGTCAAGGCGCTGCTGCTGGGCATCCTGCAGCAGCACGCACAGGCCACCGGCGCGGTGGTGTATGCCAACCCGGGCAACCGCAACAACGAGATCGGCCTGCCGCTGGCGGTGATCGATGCGCCCGAGGATGCAGACTTCGCGGTCTACGAGATGGGCGCTGGAAAGCCGGGCGACATCGCGTACCTGACGGCGGTGGCGCGCCCGCGCTGGGCGCTGGTGAACAACATCGCCGCCGCCCACCTGGAGCGCATGGGCAGCCTGCTCGGCGTGGCCGAGACCAAGGGCGCCATCTACGCCGCGCTGCCCCACGACGGGGTGGCGGTGATCAACGCCGACGATGCGTTCGCGGCCTATTTCGAACAGCATGTCATCGGCCGGCCGCCGCGTTGTGGCGTGCTCCGCTTCGGGCTTGAACACAGCGCCGACATCCGCGCCACCCACGTGCGCCTGGATGACAGCGGCAGTCATTTCACGCTGCACGTGCCCGGCGCGGAAGCGGCCGTGTCGTTGCCGCTGCCAGGCCGGCACAACGTGGCCAATGCGCTGGCGGCCACGGCGCTGGCGCTGGCTGCCGGCATCGCGCTGGCGCATGTGGTCGCCGGGCTTGGTGCCGCGGTGCCGGTGCCGGGTCGGCAGATCGCCCATCGCCTGCCCAATGGCGCGGTGCTGGTGGACGACAGCTACAACGCCAATCCGGGCTCGCTGGCGTCGGCCATCGACACCCTGGCCGCCGCCGGCGAAGGCTGGCTGGTCCTGGGTGACATGCGCGAACTCGGCGACGGTGGCCAGGCGCTGCATGCCGAGGCCGGACGTCGTGCGCGCGCGGCAGGCATCAAGCGGCTGTACGCGCTGGGGCCGCTCAGCGCCGCCGCAGCGGCGGCATTCGGCGAGGGTGGCCGGCATTTTTCCGACCATGACGCGCTTGCGCAGGCACTGCAGGCCGACCTGCATGCCGGTGTGCGCTGCCTGGTCAAGGGTTCCCGTGGCAGCGCCATGGACAAGATCGTGAAAGCGCTGCTCGCGCAAGGAGAGGAATCCCCGCATGTTGTATGAACTGGCGCGATGGTTGCAGCAGCTGGAGAGCGCCTTCGGCCTCTTCAACTACCAGACGTTCCGCGCGATCCTGGCGGCGCTGACGGCGCTGTTCCTGTCGCTGTGGATGGGGCCGGCGGTGATCCGCCGGCTGGCCCAGTTCAAGGGCGGCCAGCCGATCCGTACCGACGGTCCGCAGACCCACTTCGCCAAGGCCGGCACGCCGACCATGGGCGGCTCGCTGATCCTGCTGGCAGTGACCCTTTCGGTGCTGCTCTGGGCCGATCTGGGGAACCGCTACGTGTGGCTGGTGCTGGCGGTCATGCTGTGCTTCGGCGCCATCGGCTGGTACGACGACTGGATCAAGATCGTGCGGCGCGACCCGAACGGCCTGAAGTCGCGCTGGAAGTACCTGCTGCAGTCGATCTTCGGCCTGGCCGCCGGCCTGTTCCTGCTCTACACCGCCGACGTGCCCGCCGCGGTCACCTTCTACATCCCGATGTTCAAATCGGTGGCGCTGCCGCTGGCCGGCATCAGTTTCGTGGCCATCGCCTATTTCTGGATCGTGGGCTTCTCCAACGCCGTCAACCTGACCGACGGCCTGGATGGCCTGGCCATCATGCCCACCGTGCTGGTGGCCTGCGGCCTGGGCGTGTTCGCCTATGCCTCGGGCAATGCAGTGTTCGCCAACTACCTGCAGATCCCCCAGATTCCGGGCGCGGGCGAGCTGGTCATCATCTGCGCGGCCATCGCCGGTGCAGGGCTGGGCTTTTTGTGGTTCAACACGTACCCGGCGATGGTGTTCATGGGTGACATCGGCGCGCTGGCGCTGGGCGCCGTGCTCGGCACCATCGCGGTGATCACCCGCCAGGAGCTGGTGCTGGTGATCATGGGCGGGGTGTTCGTCATCGAGACGCTGTCGGTGATGATCCAGGTGGCCTCCTTCAAGCTCACCGGCAAGCGCGTGTTCCGCATGGCCCCCATCCACCACCACTTCGAACTGAAGGGCTGGCCCGAGCCGCGCGTGATCGTGCGCTTCTGGATCATCTCGGTGGTGCTGGTGCTCGTCGGCCTGGCCACGTTGAAGGTGCGCTGATGAACGATGCCTCGCGCCAGGCAACACGCCTTGAAGCCATCGGCGGCCGCTTCGACAAGTGGCTGCTCGGGGCGATGATCGCGCTGACCGGCCTGGGCGTGGTGATGGTGGCGTCGAGCTCGATCGCGCTGATGAGCAGCCCGTTCTACTACCTCAACCGCCACCTGATCTTCCTGGCCGTGGGGGTGGTGCTGGCCGTGCTGGTGATGCGCACAGAACTCAAGACCATCGAGCAGTACAACCAGCTGCTGCTGCTGGGATGCTTCCTGCTGCTGGTGGCGGTGTTCGTGCCAGGGCTGGGCAGCACGGTCAATGGTGCGCGGCGCTGGATCAACCTGGGCATCTCCAAGTTCCAGACCGTCGAAGCGGTCAAGGTGCTCTACATCGTGTGGCTGTCGAGCTACCTGGTGCGCTTCCGCGACGAGGTCAACGCTACCTGGCCGGCCATGCTCAAGCCGCTGGGCGTCGCCGGCGCGCTGGTGGCGCTGCTGCTGCTGCAGCCGGACTTCGGATCCTCGACGCTGCTGCTGGCGATCACCGCCGGCATGCTGGTGCTGGGCGGGGTGAACATGCCGCGCATGTCCATGCCGGTCATCCTGGGCATGGTGGGCATGAGCGCGCTGGCCATCATCGAACCCTACCGCATGCGCCGCATCACCTCCTTCCTGGACCCCTGGGCCGACCAGCAGGGCGACGGCTACCAGCTCTCCAACGCGCTGATGGCCGTGGGCCGCGGCGAATGGACCGGCGTGGGCCTGGGCAACTCGGTCCAGAAACTCTACTACCTGCCCGAAGCGCATACGGACTTCATCTTCTCGGTCACCGCCGAGGAACTGGGCTTCCTGGGCACCTGCCTGATCATCTCGCTGTATGCACTGCTGGTCGGCCGCACCTTCTGGCTTGGCATGCGCTGCGTGGAGATGAAGCGGCATTTCTCCGGCTACATCGCCTTCGGCATCGGCCTGTGGATCAGCATGCAGAGCTTTGTATCCATCGGCGTGAACCTGGGCATCCTGCCCACCAAGGGGCTCACGCTGCCGCTGATTTCATCCGGTGGGTCATCGGTGCTGATGACCTGCGTGGCGATGGGCCTGCTGCTGCGGGTGTCCTACGAGCTGGACCGCGCGGAGCGTCGCCAGTCGGTGCGGATGGGTCTGCCGGAAGGGGCCGAGGAGGTACCGTCAAAGGCCGGTCACGGTGCCTCGATGACGCCGAACCACGTGGGTAACGTGGGAGCGCCCGCCGCATCGGCGAACGCGGCACCGGCCGCGCCGATCGTTCGCGGCACCAGCCGCCTGCAGTCGCGCGTCGAGCCGACGTTCGGGAGGCTCGGATGAGCGCCGCCCCGCAGATCCTGCGCCCGGTGATGATCATGGCCGGCGGCACCGGCGGGCATATCTTCCCCGGCCTCGCCGTTGCGCGCGTGCTGCGTGCGCGTGGCGTCCCGGTGACCTGGCTGGGCGCGGCCGGCCAGATGGAAACGCGCCTGGTGCCGCAGCAGGACGTGCCCATCGATACGCTGGACATCGCCGGCCTGCGTGGCAAAGGCACGCTTGCGCTGCTCACCGCACCGTGGCGGCTGCTGCGCGCGATCCGCCAGGCCGGGTTCCTGATCCGCGACCGCACGCCGCGCGCGGTGATCGCCTTCGGCGGCTATGCCTCCGGCCCCGGTGGGCTGGCGGCCCGGTTGCACGGCCTGCCACTGCTGGTGCACGAGCAGAACCGCGCGCCCGGAATGACCAACCGTTTCCTGGCGCGCTTCGCGCGCCGCGTGCTGACCGGTTTCCCGGGCACCACGCTGCCGCGCGAAGAAGCCGTGGGCAATCCCGTGCGCGCGGACATCGCCGCGATTTCGCCGCCCGCGCATCGCTTCGCCGACCGCGAGGGCGCGCTGCGCGTGCTGGTGGTCGGTGGCAGCCAGGGCGCGCGGGCACTCAACAGCGGCGTGCCGCAGGCGATCGCCGCGCTGGGCCCCGGCCACCCCGTAGAGGTGCGCCACCAGAGTGGCGAGAAAATGCATGCCGAGGCGCTGCAGGCCTATGCCGCCGCCGGTGTGCAGGCCACCGTCACGCCGTTCATCGCCGACATGGCCGAAGCCTTCGCGTGGGCGGACATCGTGGTCTGCCGCGCCGGTGCATCCACCCTCGCCGAGCTCTGTGCCGTCGGCGTGGGCAGCCTGCTGGTTCCGTTCCCGGCCGCCGTCGACGATCACCAGACGCGCAATGCCGAGTACCTCGTCGAACGCGATGCGGCGGTGCTGTTGAAACAGGACGATGATCTTGTTGTCGGCATCACGTCGCTGTTGCGTGAACTGTCCGACAATCCCGACCGCCGCATGCAGATGGCGCAAGCCGCGCGTGCCCTGGCCATGGCGGATGCCGCTGAGCGCATCGCCGATATCATCCTTGAGGAAGCTGTATGAACACTGTGCTGCGCCACGGCGCCGCCACCCTGCAGGATCGCGCATGATCCGTCGCCTGCACGACACCAATGATCTGGTGCGCGCGTTCCCGCGCGTGCATTTCGTCGGCATCGGTGGCACCGGCATGAGCGGCATCGCCGAAGTGATGCTCACCCTCGGCTATGAAGTCTCCGGTTCCGATGCGTCCGACAACGCGGCCACGCGCCGCCTGAGCGGCCTGGGCGCGCGCGTGATGCGCGGCCACTCGGCCGCCAATGTGCTCGGTACCGACTGCGTGGTGGTGTCCAGCGCGATCCGCGAAGACAACCCCGAGCTGATGGAGGCCCGCAGCCAGCGCATCCCGATCATGCCGCGCGCCGCGATGCTTGCCGAACTGATGCGCTTCCGCCGCGGCATTGCCGTGGCCGGTACCCATGGAAAGACCACCACCACCAGCCTCACCGCGGCGGTGCTGAGCGAAGGGGGCCTGGACCCGACCTTCGTCATCGGTGGCCAGCTGCTGGCGGCCGGTGCGAACGCAAAGCTCGGCAGCGGCCAGTGGCTGGTGGCCGAGGCCGATGAAAGCGACGGCAGCTTCCTGCGCCTCAATCCGCTGATGTCCATCATCACCAACATCGATGCGGACCACCTGGAGAACTACGGCAACGATTTCGCCCGCGTGCAGGCAGCGTTCGCCGAGTTCCTGCAGCGGCTGCCGTTCTACGGCCTGGCCGTGTTGTGCATCGATGATCCAGAGGTGGCCGCGCTTGCCGCGAAAACGCCGCGCCATGTGATGAGCTACGGCATCGACAGCGCCGCCGATGTGCGTGCCGAAAACGTGGTGCAGGAAGGTTCGCGCATGCGCTTCACGCTGCGCCTGCCGCAGGGCACGAGCCAGGAAGTGGTGCTCGCGCTGCCGGGACGCCACAACGTCCTCAACGCGCTGGCCGCCGCCGCCGTGGGCTGGCAGCTGGGCGTCGCACCGGACGCGATCGCCCGGGCGCTGGAAAGTTTCGCCGGCGTCGGCCGCCGCTTCAACGACCTCGGCGAGGTCACCGCGGCGCAGGGCGCGCGCGTGCGCATCATCGATGATTATGGCCACCACCCCAGTGAACTGGAGGCGGTCTTCGCCGCCGCCCGCGGCGGCTGGCCCGAGCGTCGCCTGGTGGTGGCGTTCCAGCCGCACCGCTACAGCCGCACGCGTGATCAGTTCGATCGCTTCGCCGCTGTGCTGTCCAGCGTCGATGCGCTGGTGCTGAGCCAGGTGTACCCGGCCGGCGAAGAACCGATCGCCGGGGCGGATTCGCATGCCCTGGCCCGCGCCATCCGTGCGCGGGGCCGCAGCGAACCGGTGGTGGTGGGCAAGGCCAGCGAACTGTCCCACGTGCTGCCCGACGTGCTCCAGGACGGTGACCTGTTGCTGATGATGGGCGCCGGCGACATCGGCGCGGTCGCCCAGCAGATCGCCAGCGAAGGCTTCAGCGTGGAGGTGGTGGCATGAGCCACGCGATCATCGCACCCCAGCGCACCACCGATCCGTCCGTGTTCGGGCGCGTCGGCGTGCTGCTGGGCGGCACCTCGAGCGAGCGCGACGTCTCGCTCGATTCCGGCCGCAACGTGCTCGAAGCGCTGCAGGCGCAGGGCGTCAACGCGTTCGCCATCGACGGCATCCCGGCACTCGCCGAAGCGCTGGCCGGCAGGCAGGTGGACCGCGTCTTCAACATTCTCCACGGGCACAACGGCGGCGGCGAAGACGGCATCGTGCAGGGCCTGATGGACGCCTTCCAGATCCCGTACACCGGCTCGCAGGTGCTCGGTTCGGCATTGGGCATGGACAAGATCCGCAGCAAGCAGATCTGGCTCTCGCTCGGCCTGCCGACGCCGCAGTACCGCAAGGTCACGGCCGCGACGGTGCATGCCCTGGCGGCCGAGCTCGGCCTGCCGGTGGTGGTCAAGCCGGCCAACGAGGGCTCCAGCGTGGGCATCAGCCGGGTGTTCGACGATGCCGGCCTGGACGAGGCGGTGGCACTGGCCCAGCGGTATGACGGGCAGCTGCTGATGGAGCAGATGGTGGTCGGCGACGAACTCACCGTCGGTATCCTCGGCGATGTCGCGCTGCCGTCCATCCGCATCATTCCCAAGGGTGAGTGGTACGACTACGAAGCCAAGTACCAGTCCGACGACACCCGCTACGAGTGCCCGGGCCTCCAGGGCGAGCACGAGGCCGAAATCGGTGCGCTGGCACTGGCCGCGTTCCAGGCGATCGGATGCCGTGGCTGGGGCCGCGTGGACGTGATGCGTGACCGCGCCACGGGCCGCCTGTACCTGCTTGAAGTGAACACCGCACCGGGCATGACCAGCCATTCGCTGGTGCCCAAGGCGGCTGGCCAGCTCGGCATTTCCTTCCCGTCGCTGGTGTGGCGCGTGCTGGAGCAGACCCTTGCAGCGACGGACGCTGCAGCGGCGGACGGGGAGGCGGCGCACGCATGAACGCGCTGCTGCGCATCGTCGTCTGGCTGTTGGCGCTCTCGGTCGTCGCGCTGCCGGTGGTGGCCGTGCTCAACGGCTGGGTCGGCGCCGAGCGCTGGCCGCTGACCAAGCTGCGCGTGCATGCCGAGTTCAAGCGCGTTCCGGCCGAGCAGCTGCAGTCCCTGCTGCTGCCCTACGCTCGTTCGGGCTTCTTCGCCGTGAAGCTGCAGGATGCGCAGGACGCCATCGAACGGCTGCCCTGGGTGGAAAGCGCGCGCGTGCGCAAGCAATGGCCGGACGTGATGGAGGTGACGCTGGTCGAGCACAAGCCGTTCGCGCGCTGGGGCCACGATCGCCTGCTCTCCGAGCAGGGCAAGCTGTTCCCCACGCCGAAGAAGCTGGCCGACCTGCAGCTGCCCGAACTGGATGGTCCCGACGGCAGGACCGAGGACGTGGTCACCCTGTACAACGACGCACGCGCGTTGTTCGCCCCGTCCGGGCTGGACGTGGAGCGCGTGAGCCTGGATGCGCGTGGCAGCTGGTCGCTGGTGCTGAGCAATGGCACCGAGGTGGTGGTGGGCCGCGACGATGCGCGCTCGCGCCTGCAACGCTACGTCCGCGTGCTGCCGCAACTGGCCAGCCAGGCCGCACCGATCGTGCGTGCCGACCTCCGTTACACCAATGGCTTCACCCTCAGCTGGGGTGAGGCGCCGACCGATGCGCCGGCCACCGCGGCACGAAGGACCCAGGAAAGAACATGAATCGCAAGGGTGACAAATCACTGATCGTTGGCCTGGACATCGGCACCTCCAAGGTGGTGGCGCTGGTGGGCGAGTATTCGCCGGGCAACCCGATCGAAGTGATCGGCATCGGCTCCCACGAATCGCGCGGCCTCAAGCGCGGCGTGGTGGTGGATATCGAGTCCACGGTGCAGTCGATCCAGCGTGCGGTGGAAGAAGCCGAACTGATGGCCGGTTGCGAGATCCGCTCGGTGTATGCCTCGATCTCCGGCAACCACGTGCAGTGCAAGAACTCGCCCGGCATCGTGCCGATCCGCGATGGTGAAGTGACCTGGGGCGACCTGGATCGCGTGCTGGACGCCGCCAAGGCGGTCGCCATTCCCGCCGACCAGAAGATCCTGCATGCGATTCCGCGCGAGTACGTGCTGGACGATTCACAGGAAGGCATCCGCAACCCGGTCGGCATGACCGGCGTGCGCCTGGAAGTGCATGCCCACCTGGTGGTGTGCGCGCAGTCGGCGGCGGCCAACATCAGCAAGTGCGTGCAGCGCTGCGGCCTGCAGGTGGATGATCTGGTGCTGTCCTCGCTGGCCTCCAGCGTGGCGGTGCTCACCGCCGACGAGCGCGAACTGGGCGTGGTGCTGGTCGACATGGGCGCCGGCACCACCGACATCGCTGTCTTCGTGCAGGGCGCGATCTGCCATACAGCCTCGCTGCCGATCGCGGGCGACCACGTGACCAACGACATCGCGCACATGCTGCGCACGCCGACCCCGGAAGCCGAGCAGATCAAGGTGCGCTACGCCTGTGCGCTGGCACAGCTGGCCACGGCCGAGGAAAGCATCCAGGTGCCGAGCGTGGGGGATCGCCCGCCGCGGCGCATGCCCCGCCACGCGCTGGCGCAGGCGGTACAGGGCCGCTACGAGGAAATCTTCGAGATGGTGCAGGCCGAACTGCGCCGCTCGGGCTTCGAGGAACTGGTGCGCGCCGGCATGGTGCTCACCGGCGGTGCGTCGAAGATGGAAGGCGTGGTCGAACTGGCTGAAGAAATGCTGCAGATGCCGGTACGGGTGGGCATTCCGCAGCACGTCACCGGCCTCGGCGAAGTGGTCGGCAACCCCGTCCACGCCACTGGCGTGGGTCTGCTGCTGATGGGCAGCCAGATCGAGCATCCGCGCCGGCCGTCGCTGCCGACCGGCCGTGCCGGCAGCATGTTCAAGAAACTCAGAACCTGGTTCCGCGGCGAGTTCTGAACGCACCCGCGCCGGGCAGTCGCCGGCGCCGCAGGGATACACAGCACCACCGGCAGCACAAGACGACACCCGCACCAAACGAACAGAACCACAAACCACTACAGCCGCAACGGCGGCATGCACGGACAGGCAGGACGCCTCGCCCCTCATGCCAAAGGAAGCGGATACAACCGAGGACACGGACATGGCGCATTTTGAACTGATCGAAAAGATGGCACCCAACGCGGTGATCAAGGTCGTTGGCGTGGGCGGTGGCGGCGGCAACGCTGTCGCGCACATGGTCAACTCCGCGGTGGACGGTGTGGAATTCATCACCGCCAACACCGATTCGCAGGCCATCAAGAACTGCGGCGCCAAGCTGCAGCTGCAGCTCGGCACCAACGTCACCAAGGGCCTGGGCGCCGGCGCGAATCCGGAGGTCGGCCGCCAGGCCGCACTGGAAGACCGCGAGCGCATCATGGACGCGCTGCAGGGCGCGGACATGGTGTTCATCACCGCCGGCATGGGCGGTGGCACCGGCACCGGTGCGGCCCCGGTGGTCGCACAGCTGGCCAAGGAAATGGGCATCCTGACCGTCGCGGTGGTCACCAAGCCGTTCCCGTTCGAAGGCCGTCGCCGCATGCAGGTCGCGCTGAAGGGCATCGAGGAACTGAGCCAGCACTGCGATTCGCTGATCACCATCCCGAACGAAAAGCTGATCACCGTGCTCGGCCGCAACGCCACCATGATCCAGGCCTTCCGCGCGGCCAACGACGTGCTGCAGGGCGCCGTGCAGGGCATCGCCGATCTGATCGTGCGTCCGGGCCTGATCAACGTCGACTTCGCCGACGTGCGCACCGTCATGTCCGAGATGGGTCTGGCGATGATGGGTACCGGTACCGCACGCGGTGATGACCGCGCGCAGGCTGCGGCCGAATCGGCGATCCAGAACCCGCTGCTGGACGATGTGAATCTGGCCGGCGCCAACGGCATCCTGGTCAACATCACCGCCGGTGCCGATTTCACGATGGCCGAGTTCGACGAGATCGGCCGCACCATCGATGGCTTCGCGTCGGAAGATGCGACCGTGGTGGTGGGTACCGTGCTCGACCCGGACATGCAGGACGAAGTGCGCGTGACCGTGGTGGCGACCGGCCTGAACCGCGTGGCCGCCAGCAAGAGCCAGCGCCCCGGCGAACGTGCACCGATCAAGCTGGTGCGCAATGCCACCACCGGCCAGCCGGAGTTCTCGGACTTCGACAACGGCGGCGATGCCGTTTCCAAGGCGGTCGGTGGCGTGGGCCTGGGCCTGCGTCGCGCCAGCAGCGACAGCGTGGCCGCCTCCAGCACGCCTTCCACCTCGACGGCTTCTTCGTCCTCCAGCAGCAGCCCGGCCACCGCTGAGCTGCCCAACGACTACCTGGACATTCCGGCGTTCCTGCGCCGCCAGGCGGACTGATCGCCCGCCCGGGGTTGTCCTCCCCGGGCTAGGCACCATGTCCTGTTGCATCAGGCGCCGGGCCAGGATGGGCCCGGCCGCCCTGTCGCGCGCAAGCGCGCTGCACGGCCACGGCCGGCTTTCAGCCGGGGTAGGGATGGCCGCGTGTTAATCTAGTGAACCCCCTGGGCAGGCCATCGCGGCCGGCCGCATGCACCTGGTCTCCCCATGATTCCGCAACGTACCCTCAAGAACACGATCCGTGCCACCGGCGTTGGCCTGCACAGCGGCGACAAGGTCTACATGACCCTGCGCCCGGCACCGGTCAACCATGGCATCGTGTTCCGGCGCGTGGATCTGCAGCCGGTGGTGGAAGTGCCGGCCAAGGCGGAGCTGGTCACCGAGGTCACCCTGTGCACCGGGCTGACCTGCAACGACGCCAAGATCCAGACGGTGGAGCACCTGATGTCGGCGCTCGCCGGGCTGGGCGTGGACAACATCATCGTGGAACTGTCCTCGGCCGAGCTGCCGATCATGGACGGTTCCGCCGGTCCGTTCGTGTTTCTGCTGCAGTCGGCGGGCATCGCCGAGCAGGATGCCCCGAAGCGTTTCATCCGCATGCTCAAGACCGTCGAAGTCACCGACGGCGACAAGGTCGCCCGTTTCAGCCCCTACGAGGGCTACAAGCTGGGCTTCACCATCCAGTTCGACCACCCGATGATTCCCGCACGCCAGTCGCGGCAGGAAATCGAGTTCTCCACCCGTGCCTACACGCGCGAGATCTCGCGTGCGCGGACCTTCGGGTTCATGCGCGACCTGGAATACATGCGCGAGCGCAATCTCGGACTCGGCGGGTCCATGGACAACGCCATCGTGCTGGACGAGTTCCGCGTGCTGAACGAAGACGGCCTGCGGTATGCCGATGAGTTCGTGCGGCACAAGATCCTCGACGCGATCGGTGATCTGTACCTGGCCGGCGCGCAGGTGCTTGGCGCGTACGAGGGCTTCAAGTCCGGTCACGCGCTCAACAACAAGCTGGTGCGCGCTGTCCTGGCCGATGCCACGGCGTGGGAGTGGGTCAGTGGCGACGTTTCCACCGCACAGACCCCCCTGGTCGAGTACGACGTACCGGCTTACGCCTGAAAGGCCTTGATTTTCAAGACGTTGACGCCGCCTGCCGAGGCGGCGTTTTCGTTCCCGGCGTTCACCCGTGTGAAGGCGATGTTCGTGAACCTCGCCCCTTCAAAGCCTGAACTTAACGAATAAATAACGTAACCCTAACGACACGGCGACGCCACCCCGATAGGATGCCCCCTCGGTCCCCGAATGTTTCACGCCCCGTCGACATCGACGAGGCGGGCGGGGAAGCGGAGCTGGAGTGCGCCGCTGTCTATCAGGACTTGGAGGAAAGAACGTCCTGGAGGCTGTCCAAGGCATCACGCAGTCCCTTGTGCGTGGTGGCCGAAACGGCGTGTGGTCCATTCCTGTTGTCGATCGCTGGGGAGCGTGGAGGAGGGGCAGACGCGGTTTTGATGGTCACCTTGGTGGCTTTCAGCCCGATGGAACGGGCCGCGTCGAGTATCTGTGCTTCGGCAAGCCGCAGTCGGGCGTGCCACACGGACGATTCGACGAGAAAAACGAGGTGCTCGCCGTTCACGTTCGCCAGCCGGCAATGGCTGCGCAGCGCGGGAGGCAGATGGGGGCGCAATTGCTGGTCCAGCGAGTCGAGCCACAGGGCGCGACGCAGCGGGTTACCGGATTTGTCCGCCATGACCGCGTCCAGAGCCGGTTTCGGTGCGGAGGCGCGACGGGCACTGGATTTCGGCTCTGACATGAAAACTCACTGATGGCATTCAAAAAGATCGTAATCAAAACGCGTGAAAAGAACGCAAAAACACCGCTGGCGCGGTTGCGCTTCTATTTCGAGGATCGGCCCCGTGCGTTGCTGGGCAGTGTACTGGGCATGGGCTGCCTGATCGGCTTCGCCGGCGGGATGGGTGCCAACCTGCTGGGGGATTCGCGTCTCCAGGCACGGGTAGCGCAGCAGGAGCGGGAGCTGGCGCAGGTGCGCCGCGACTCGCAGACCGAGGTCAATGCCCTGGCCGCGCGCCTGGGCGAACTGCAGGCCCAGGCCACGCGCCTGAACGCCCTGGGCGAGCGCCTGACCCAGATGGGCAAGCTGGATGATGGCGAGTTCGATTTCGCCGCGACCCCCGGCCTCGGTGATGGCGATGCAAGCGGACCGATCTCCGATATCCCGGCCAAGGATGTCAACGCCGACTTACAGATGCTTGAGCAGCGCTTTTCTGCTGCCGGCCGCCAGCTCGGGGTGATGGAATCGCTGATGTTCGACCAGCAGCTGCAGCGCAACGCCGTGCCCTCGCGCATGCCGATCCGCAACAGCTACGTCACCTCCGGCTTCGGCAACCGTGCCGATCCGTTCGGGCGCGGTGTCGGCAACCACAAGGGCATTGATTTCCATGCCAAGGTGGGCGATCCGGTGCTGTCCGTGGCCGATGGCGTGGTCAGCTTCTCCGGCGTCAAGGGCGGCTACGGCAATGTCGTCGACGTCGACCACGGCAATGGCTATGTCACCCGTTATGCCCACAACTCGCGGCTGGTGGTGAAGGCCGGCGACCTGGTCCGTGCCGGCCAGCAGGTGGCGCGTGCCGGCTCCACGGGCCGCTCCACTGGCGCCCACGTGCACTTCGAAGTCTGGGAGAACGGCAACGTGGTCAACCCGCGCAAGTTCCTCGGTGAAGGCGGCAACACGCCGGTCGGGCGCATCTCGCGCGGCTGAGCCCCCGCGCCAGGCGCCGTCCGGCGCACCCCGGGCCTGTGGCGCGCGGCTTGAAACCGCGCACCCCCAACCCAAGATACAATGGCTGATGCCATCGACAGGGCGCTTTCGCGCCTTGTTGTGTTTGCGGCGGACGGATTCCTGCTGGAGCCGTGCGGCGTTCACCTGACAACCGGTTCCCTCAATGATCAACAGCCTGCTTACCCGCGTATTTGGCAGTCGTAACGAACGACAGCTGCGCCAGCTCAACCGCATCGTCGCCAAGATCAATGCGCTGGAGCCGGCCATGGAGGCGCTGAGTGACGCCGAGCTCCAGGCGAAGACGCCGGAACTGAAGCAGCGCATCGCCGGGGGTGAGACGCTCGACCAGGTCCTGCCGGAAGCGTTCGCCGTGTGCCGCGAGGCCAGTCGTCGCGTGCTCGGCATGCGCCATTACGATGTGCAGCTGATCGGCGGCATGGTGCTGCACCTGGGCAAGATCGCCGAGATGCGCACCGGTGAAGGCAAGACGCTGGTGGCCACGTTGCCGGTGTACCTCAACGCGCTGGAAGACAAGGGCGTGCACGTGGTCACGGTCAATGACTACCTGGCACGTCGCGACTCCGCGCAGATGGGCAAGCTGTACAACTGGCTTGGCCTGAGCGTCGGCGTGGTGTACCCCGGCATGCCGCACAGCGACAAGCGCGAAGCCTATGGTTCGGATATCACCTACGGCACCAACAACGAATTCGGTTTCGACTACCTGCGCGACAACATGGCGCTGTCCAAGGCCGACCGCTACCAGCGCGGCCTGCATTACGCCATCGTCGACGAAGTGGACTCCATCCTGATCGACGAAGCGCGCACCCCGCTGATCATCTCCGGCCCGGCCGATGATTCCCCGGAGCTGTACATCCGCGTGAACCGGATCGTGCCGAACCTGGTCAAGCAGGAAAACGAAGAAGCCGAAGGCGATTTCTGGGTCGACGAGAAGGGCAAGCAGGTCCATCTGTCCGAGGCCGGCATGGAGCATGCCGAGCGCCTGCTGGTCGAAGCCGGCATCCTCGATGCCGAGACCGATGGCCTGTACGCGGCGCAGAACCTCACCGTCGTGCACCACCTCAATGCGGCGCTGCGCGCGCATGCCATCTACCAGCGCGACGTGGACTACATTGTGCGCGATGGCGAAGTGGTGATCGTCGATGAGTTCACCGGCCGTACGCTGGCCGGTCGCCGCTGGTCCGATGGCCTGCACCAGGCCGTCGAGGCGAAAGAGGGCGTGCCGGTCCAGCGCGAGAACCAGACCCTGGCGAGCATCACTTTCCAGAACCTGTTCCGCATGTACAAGAAGCTGTCCGGCATGACCGGTACGGCCGACACCGAGGCCTTCGAGTTCCAGAGCATCTATGGCCTGGAAGTGGTGGTGATTCCGACCAACCGCCCGACCATCCGCAAGGACACGCCGGACCAGGTCTTCCTCAACCGCCAGGGCAAGTTCAATGCCGTGCTGGCCGACATCCAGGAGTGCAACAAGCGTGGCCAGCCGGTGCTGGTGGGCACGACCTCGATCGAGACCTCGGAGATGCTGTCCGAGCACCTGGCCAAGGCGGGCGTGAAGCATGAAGTGCTCAACGCCAAGCAGCATGACCGCGAAGCCACCATCGTCGCCAACGCCGGCCGTCCGGGTGCGGTGACCATTGCCACCAACATGGCCGGCCGCGGTACCGACATCGTGCTCGGCGGCTCGCTGGAAACCGAGCTTCACGAGCTGGGCGAGGCGGTGACCGACGCGCAGAGGGCTGCCCTCAAGGCCGAGTGGCAGCAGCGCCACGACGCGGTCAAGGCCGCCGGCGGCCTGCACATCATCGGCACCGAGCGCCATGAATCACGCCGTATCGACAATCAGCTGCGTGGCCGCTCGGGCCGCCAGGGTGACCCGGGTTCGTCCCGCTTCTACCTGTCGCTGGAAGACAACCTGATGCGCATCTTCGCCTCCGACTGGGTGCAGAAGGCGATGCGCATGATGGGCATGAAGGAAGACGACGTCATCGAGGACCGCCTGGTCAGCCGGCAGATCGAGAAGGCGCAGCGCAAGGTGGAAGCGCACAACTTCGACATCCGCAAGAACCTGCTGGACTTCGACGATGTCAACAACGACCAGCGCAAGGTGATCTACGCCCAGCGTGACGAACTGTTGGACGCGGAGTCGGTGAAGGACAATGTCGAAGGCATCCGCGACGACGTGGTGTACGACATCGTCGCCCGCTTCGTGCCGCCCAACTCGATCGACGAGCAGTGGGACCTGGCCGGCCTGGAAGCCACGCTGCAGTCCGAATTCGGATTGGACATGTCGCTGACCGACCTGGTCAGGACGCACGAAGAGATGGACGCCGAAGGCATCGCGCAGAACGTGCAGCAGCGCATCAACGCCCACTTCGACCAGAAGGAAGCGGGTGTGGGTCCGGAGACGATGCGCGCGCTGGAAAAGCACGTGATGCTGACCGTGCTCGACCAGAGCTGGAAGGAACACCTGGCGCGCATGGATTACCTGCGCCAGGGCATCTACCTGCGCGGCTACGCGCAGAAGCAGCCGAAGCAGGAGTACAAGAAGGAAGCGTTCGAGCTGTTCTCCGACATGCTGGAGAACGTCAAGCGCGAAGTGGTGACCATGCTGGCCCGCGTGCGCATCCGCAGCGACGAGGAAGTGGCGGCGCTGGAAGCGGCAGAACGGCAGCAGGCCGAAGCCCGCATGCTGCAGTCGCAGTTCCAGCACCAGGGTGCTGGCGGTTACGGTGCGGACGAGGAAGCCGCACAGGTGCAGGCCGCGCAGGGCGGGGCAGGGCAGCTGCAGCGCGACGAGCCGAAGATCGGCCGCAATGATCCGTGCCCCTGCGGCAGCGGCAAGAAGTACAAGCATTGCCACGGACAGTTGAGCTGACCGCCGCGCACGCTGACGGACAACGCTGAAAAACCCCGCGCCCGCGGGGTTTTTTCTGGCCGTTACCCGGGGCCGGTGGGTGGGAAGGGGGCTGGGACTCCAGCGCGAGACCCTGACCCTTACCCCGCACGTGGCGGTGGCCTGCACGCGACCGTCCTTCGCCGCGCAGAGTCGCGCCGGTGATGGGCAGCACGCGTTCGGGGCCCAGGTGAACGGGAACGTGGCGTTCTGATCGCGATGAAGGCGCCGGGCCGTCCCTGACGGCCCATCCCGCTGTGAACGCCCCGCTGCGGCGGGGCGTTTGTCTGGCGGCTCAGTTGTAGTCGGCGGTCAGGTACGCCTGGCCTTCGATGGTGCCTGGCACGAGCGCGCCGCTTTCGCGGAAATAGCGGGCGGACAGCCGGATCTTCTGCACACCGTTGGAGCCATTGCCGAACGACCACTGCTGGCCGAATACGACCGGGGCATTGTTGCGCAGCAGCTCGATGGACACCCCTTTGGCTGTGCTGCCGGGCGCGGGACGCAGGCGCCCGCCGCCAGCGCCACCGCCGGGCGTGGCATCGGTCAGCGTCAGCCTCACGGGGATGTTGTCGCCGGGACACACCAGGTCCACGGTGAAGTCCATCCGCGCCGCCGTGCTGCCTGCCGCACCGAGATCGCCCGGCGTGATGTCTCTCAGCCGGACCGGCGTATCGAGCACGGCGCAGGTGCTGCCCGTCACGGTGACATCGAATTTGAGCGTCGCCTCCTCGGGCTTGGCGGGAGAGTCGCGCACCCAGTACCTGACGATCTCCGAGGTGTTGTGCGACTGGCTGGTCATGCCGCGTCGCGAGATGGCACCTGCGCGGATGAAAACATAGGCACCGCTGCTTGCATTGACCCGCAGGGGCAGATCGTTCAACTGGTAGAGGTGGATCGGAACGCCGCCGCCGCCGTCGTTCTCCATCCGGAAGATGACCAACGGGGAAGTTGGGCTCAGTGCGTAGGTCGGGTAGACGGTGCCGTCGACGTTGGCCGATCCGACCGGCGTGAAGCCGCCGAGATTGCCGTCGGTCTGGAACACGGCGTTGGGTCCGCATAATGTGAGGAAGATGCCGACCCGGCTGCCCCAGCCGTAGAACGTGCCGGGCGCATCATCGGTGTTGGCCTGGACGGCGAGGTTGAACACGGGGTCGAGCGAAGTGAACACGCAGGCCCATGCGTTTCCAGAGGCGGCCAGCAGGGTCATGCAGACGAGGCGGCGGAGCCGGGCAGTCAGAACGGGAAGCATCATGCGGTGGTCCAGGCGCTGGGGTGGCGGCTGCGTCGTCTGCCGACGTCGCGGAGCAGAGCGCAGCGGGGATGAGCCCGCATTCTGCGCAGGTGCCCCGCCCGCAGCCATGGGAATAACTTCAAAGTTCGGGCAGGCGCCTGCGGCTGCAGCAGGCCAAGCCTCCGGGGCCTGGCAATGAGAAACGCGCGTTGCACTCTCGTGCCGCTTATGGGCATTCTTCTTTCATGCCGATACCGAAACGATCAATCCACGTCGTCGCCGCCGTCATCACCGATGCCCGTGGCCGCATCCTGCTCAACCGCCGTACCGGTCACAGCGACATGGCCGGGTTGTGGGAGTTCCCCGGTGGCAAGCGGGAGCCCGGTGAGAGTTCCGCGCAGGCCCTGGTGCGGGAACTGCAGGAGGAACTCGGTATCGAAGCCGAGGTGGGCGAGTGGGTCATGGACGTGCCGCAGGTGTATCCCGACAAAACGCTGACCCTCGAAGTCCGCCACGTGCGCAGCTGGAAAGGGACGCCACGCGGCCGGGAAGGGCAGGCGATCACGTGGGTGGCCCCGGACAAGCTCTGCCGCTATTCGATGCCGCCGGCGGATATCCCGGTGGTGGCCGCGCTGCGCGAGCCGGACCGCTATCTGATCACGCCGGAGCCGGCTGCGGACGAAGCCGCCGGCACGCACTGGCAGGAGCAGCTGCGCATGGCGGTGGGCAGCGGACTGCAGCGCATCCAGCTGCGGCTGGGCAGTGGCCATCCGCACGCGCGCAGGCTGGCTGAAGCGGCGATGCAGGCGCACCGGGGGCCCGTGCAATGGTTGATCAACCGCGATATCGAACTCGCCAGCGCGCTTGGCATCGGCGTGCACCTGTCCTCCCGACAGGTGCTGCAGCTGGAATCACGTCCGCTGCCGGCGGGACAGCTCGTGGCCGCCTCGTGCCATGACCTGGCAGAGTTGGAGGCGGCCCAGCGGCTGGGGTGTGATTTCGTCGTGCTGGGGCCGGTCAAGGCGACCGGCTCGCACCCGGACGCCGTACCGATGGGCTGGGACGCCTTTGCGGCATTGCGTGCAAAGGTGGCGTTGCCCATCTACGCCCTGGGCGGGCTGGGCGCGGACGATGTCACCGTGGCCCGCCAGCACGGCGCACAGGGCATCGCTGCCATCCGCGGGTTGTGGCCGCAGCAGGCCCTGCCTGCGTGATGCCGGCCTGTGCCGGGCTTAGAGGGTGATCCAGAAACACCCGTAGTGCCGACGCAGTCCCAGCACCGTGCGTGCCGGCGTCGCAGTGCCGGGCAGTACTTGCTCCAGGCGCAGCCCGACGGGATTCGGGCGCGCCGAGGGCAACGGCCCTGTGCCGTCACTCAGCGTTTCCTGCACCTGCGGATAGACCGGCACGATGTCGACCAAGGGCCGTCGGGCGATGGCGTCCAGCTGTGCCAGGACGCGCTGCGCGCCAGCATCGGACACCGTGCCCCACAGATACAGCGACGACAACCGGTTCACGTCGTCATGGCCCGCCGCCGCGCGCAGGGCATTGACCAGTTCGCTCAGGCGGCGCGGGCAGCGTGCGCCGAGCGTGTCGCGGTCCTGTACGTTGCCGGCCACCGGCGCAGGCGCGGGCATGCGCGAACGTGCGCCCAGGGTTTCGCAGGGCCGGTCGGTGTACACGCTGCCGCCCTGCGCATCGGTGCAGCGGTTCAGGCGATCGGGCTGCGCAGCGGCCACCGGGGGAAGGCTGAAGACCAGCAGCAGTGCAACGCAGGAAGAAACGGATCTCATGCGCGGCAGCGTAGCGCCCGTGCGCGTGTGGTGCGATGAAAATGCCTAGATACGCAGCAGCTTAAGCACCGCCGTGGTCGGTTTGGCGAGGTTGAGCGTATAGAAGTGCAGGCCGGGCACGCCGGCATCGATCAGGCGCTGGCACAGCTGGGCCACCACTTCGGCGCCGAACGCCCGCACCGACGCGCTGTCATCGCCATAGGCGAGCATGCGGCGGCTGATCCAGCGGGGAATCTCGGCACCGCACTGCTCGGAAAAACGCCGCAGCTGGCTGAAGTTGGAGATCGGCATGATGCCGGGAGTGATCGGCGCGGTGACGCCCAGGCGGCGGACGGCATCGACGAAGTGGAAGTAGGCGTCGGCGTTGTAGAAATACTGGGTGATCGCCGCGTCCGCACCGGCATCGATCTTGGCCTTGAAGTGCGTCAGGTCGGTCAACGCATCCTGGGCCTGCGGGTGGGTTTCCGGGTACGCGCCCACTTCGATGTGGAAGGCATCGCCATGCTCGGCACGGATGAACTGGATCAGCTCGGCCGCATAGCGCAGGTCGCCGGGGTGACCCATGCCGGACGGCAGGTCGCCACGCAGTGCCACCAGACGGCGGCAGCCGATCGCGCGGTAGAGCTTGAGCAGTTCGCGGATTTCCTGGCGCGTGCCCCCCACGCAGGACAGATGCGGGGCGGCTTCGAAGCGATGGTGCTGCTTGAGGTGGCGGACCGTTTCGGAGGTGTAGCTGAGCGTGGAGCCGCCGGCGCCGAACGTGCACGAGACATAGTCCGGTGCGTAGGCGCGCAGGCGGCTGGCGGTGCGGTCAAGCTGGGCGCGCTGCTCGTCGGTCTTGGGCGGGTAGAACTCGAAGCTGAGAGCGGTCATGGGCGAGGCTGGGGGCGGGCGTGGGGTGATTATATCTCTCCATCAAGATGGATGTGCAAGTGTTGAAGACGTCGGGCTCCTGCGCGCCGTACCGGGGGACGCCGCGGTCGGCGGCCGTTACCCTGTAGCCCCGCACCTCCGAGGCTGTCTGCGTGTCCATCGTCCTTACGCCCTTCGCCCGCCCGCGGCTGTTTCCGCGCACGCCGCGCGCCAACACGATCCAGGACTGCACGGCCGAGCAGTTCGAAGCCCATCTCAATGCCACTGCCCCGCTGAAGGTACTCGAGGGGTACGCGCCATTCTGCAAGCTGTTCGTCTACGAAAACTGGACAAGCACGCGCTGCCTCACCGTGCCGGTCACCGACCACAACCGGCATCTGCTGCGCAGCGGCTACGAGGCGCGCAACCGCGATGAACTGCCGGTGCTGGTGCGCTGGTTCGAAGGGGTGGAATCGCCACGCGCGAACTATCTGGTGGTGATCCTGTACAGCGCCGAGCAGCTGGCCAGGGAGGGCTCGCCGATCGAGGCGGCGTGGGGCATCGTGGGCTGCATCTACACCGCCGAGCCGGAAGAAGTACCGATGGCGCCGATCACCATGATGCGCAATGCGCTGGGCGTGGAGGAGGGCGGTTCGGGCGTGCCACTGGATCGCGAGGCGTATCAGCGTGCGGTGGCGTTCTGGGAAAACAACGCCAACTGGCGGCCGTGACCGTGCAATGGGACGCGTGGGGTAGCGCGTGGCGTCAAGGATCCTCCACCGGGGTCCATTCCCACCACGGGTAATGGTACTCGCGGTCGGTGGCGTCCCAGTGCCGGCCGCAGCCGGTGCAGGCGACCCGATGGCGCTCGCCCCAGCCGTCGTCGGCCGTGCCGCGTTCCAGCAACCGCACCTGGCCCTGCGAGATGAGGGTCTGCGGCTTGAAGAACAGGTAATGCGGATACAGCGCGCACAGGCAGCCGCGGCGCTCCCGCCAATGATGCAGACGGCGCAGTGCGGCGTTGAGATGCACATCGTTGCGCACCAGGGCGCCGCCCAGCTGCACGCCCTGGCAGGCTTTTTCGATGCGTTCGGCATGCGGCGCCAGCGCTTCCAGCGTGGGGGTGCTGAACGACCGTGCGAGCTGGCTGCCGGCGGCGTGGATACGGCTCGCATCGCGCGAGAGCAGATCCTGCAGCAGCGCGTCCGCCTGCGGATCGTCCAGCCGCGGCGGCGTCGATGCGGACCAGGGCAGGCGCATCAGTGGGAACGCCCGATGGCGGCGTAATGACCGCCGCTCAGGCGCGCCAGGTCGGCCGGGGACAGCGCCACTTCCAGCCCACGCCGACCCGCGCTGACATGCACCGTGTCCAGCGCCTGCGCGCTTGAGTCGATGAAGGTGCGCAGGCGCCTTTTCTGTCCCAGCGGACTGATCCCACCGACCAGGTAGCCGGTGGCGCGCTGCGCCGCATCGGCGGTGGCCATGGCGCATTTCCTGCAGCCGGCCGCCGTGGCCAGTGCTTTCAGGTCGAGCTGTCCGCTGACCGGCACGATGGCCACCAGCAGTTCGTGCGTCTCCGCTGCCGCCAGCAGGGTCTTGAAGACCCGTGCGGGGTCGAGCCCCAGCTTGTCCACCGCTTCGCCGCCATAGGATGCCGCCTGGGCGTCGTGCACATAGCTGTGCACGGTATGGGGGATCTTTTCGCGCGTGAGCAGGTTGATGGCGGGGGTCATGCGAGCATCGTAGCGTGGGGGGAATGCAGAACGGGCGCCCGAAGGCGCCCGTCCGTCTGCCACGGCGTGAACGGCAGGCCGATCAGTAGCGGTAATGATCCGGCTTGAACGGACCTTCCACCGGCACGCCGATGTAGTCGGCCTGTTCCTGGCTGAGGGTGGTCAGCTTCACGCCGATCTTCTCCAGGTGCAGGCGGGCCACTTCTTCGTCCAGCTTCTTCGGCAGCAGGTAGACCTTCTTCTCGTAGCTGTCCTTGTTGGCCCACAGGTCGATCTGCGCAAGGGTCTGGTTGGCGAACGAGTTGGACATCACGAAGCTCGGATGGCCGGTGGCGCAGCCCAGGTTCACCAGGCGGCCATCGGCCAGCAGGAAGATCGCGTTGCCGGCGCTTCCATCAGCAGCCGGGAACACGTACTTGTCCACCTGCGGCTTGATGTTGATCTTCTGCACGCCGGGGAAGGCATTGAGCGCATCGACCTGGATCTCGTTGTCGAAGTGGCCGATGTTGCAGACGATGGCCTGGTCCTTCATCTTGCTCAGGTGCTCGATGCGGATGATGTCCTTGTTGCCGGTGGTGGTGACGTAGATGTCGCCACGGCCCAGGGTGGATTCGAGGGTGTTGACCTCGAAGCCTTCCATCGCCGCCTGCAGGGCGCAGATCGGATCGATCTCGGTGACCACCACGCGCGCGCCGTAGGCACGCAGCGACGCCGCGCAGCCCTTGCCCACATCGCCATAGCCACAGACCACGGCGACCTTGCCGGCCAGCATCACGTCCATCGCGCGCTTGAGGCCGTCGGCCAGCGACTCGCGGCAGCCGTAGAGGTTGTCGAACTTGCTCTTGGTGACCGAGTCGTTGACGTTGATCGCCGGGATCAGCAGGGTGCCGGCCTGGGCCAGCTGGTACAGGCGGTGCACACCGGTGGTGGTCTCTTCCGAGACACCCTTCCAGTCCTTGACCACCCGGCCCCAGTACCCCGGGCGCTCCTTGGCCACGCGCTTGAGCAGGTCCTTGATCACCTGCTCCTCGTGCGAGGACGCCTTCTCGTCGACCCAGGTGCTGCCGTTTTCAAGCTCGTAGCCCTTGTGGATCAGCAGGGTCACATCGCCGCCATCGTCCACCACCAGTTCCGGGCCGGTCAGGGTGCCGTCGGGCAGGGTGAAGGTCAGCGCGTCCAGCGTGCAGTCCCAGTACTCCTCCAGCGTTTCGCCCTTCCAGGCGAACACCGGCGTGCCCGAAGCGGCGATGGCCGCCGCGGCGTGGTCCTGGGTGGAGAAGATGTTGCACGAGGCCCAGCGCACGTCCGCGCCGATGTCCTTGAGGGTCTCGATCAGCACCGCGGTCTGGATGGTCATGTGCAGCGAACCGGTCACGCGCACGCCCTTCAGCGGCAGCTCGGCCTGGTACTTGCGGCGGATCGACATCAGGCCCGGCATTTCGTGCTCGGCGATGTCCAGTTCCTTGCGGCCCCAGTCGGCGAGCGAGATATCGGCGATCTTGTAATCACCTTCCGTGGAGAAGGTCTTGGCAACAGCGTTCATTGAGTGCTCCGGTTGTAGATGAGCGGATGCTCGTATCTGTCCGGGCGCCGTTCTGCAAAGCCACCCTCCGAGCCTGGCCGGGGTGTCCGGTCGCAGCGCCCCTCGGCAGGGGAAGGCGCCCATTATATCGCGGCATGCCCCGCCCCCAACCATCGGCAGGGGGTGAACGACACGGCGGCTGTTAAGGTCGGGGACTCTCCAGAGGCAATGAGGCGGTGGTGATGAGCAAGCGTATGCGCGGTAAGGGGCAGTGGTCCGGCCTGGTCCTGTCGATGGCCCTGCTGGCTGTTGCCCCGTCGGCGTCGGCGGCCGGTCCGGCCACGCCCGCACAGCCGCGGGTCGCTGCTGCGGCGTCGGCCGCACAGGCGGGGTACCAGTTGCCTTCGGCCGCGCTGCAGGCGGTGGTCGACCAGCCGCGCGCACCCAGCCTTTCGCTGTCGCCACAGCGCGATCTGGCCGCCATGCTGCAGATGCCGCCGCTGCCCTCTATCGAGGTTGTCGCTCAGCCCGAACTCAAGCTTGCCGGGCGCCGTATCAACCCGCGCACCTTCTCCGACAGCCGCTTCAGCTACGGCGCGAAGTTGTGGCTGCTGGGGATCAACGATGGCAAGGAGATCCAGATCAGCGGCCTGCCGGACAACCTGTCCGTCGCCAGCCTGGCCTGGTCACCGGACCAGAAGTGGCTGGCCTTCAACCAGGTGGATGCGCGCAGCGGTGCCAACGAGCTGTGGCTGGTGGACGTGGCCGATGCCAGCGCACGGCGCCTGCGCGGTGACCTCAACACCGTGCTCGGTGATGGCTACCAGTGGTTGCCCGACAGCCGCGGCCTGGTGGTGATGAGCCGCATCGCCAACGCCGGCGCGCCGCCCTCCGGCACGGCCACGCCGAGCGGCCCGGCAATCCAGCAGACCAGCGAAGGCGGCGGCGTGGTGTCCATCCGCACCTACCAGGACCTGCTGAAGAACGAGGCCGACGCGCGGGTGTTCGATTACTACGCCAACGCGCAACCGATGGAGGTCGGCCTGGATGGCCGGGCGCAGGCCGTCGGTACGGCCGGCGTCTACCTCGGCCTGAGCCTTTCGCCGGATGGCCGCTACCTGCTCAGCCAGCGGGCGCAGCGACCGTATTCGTACGTGGTGCCGGTCAGCAGTTTCCCGCGCCGCATCGAGGTGCTCGACCGCAGCGGCCGGCTGGTGCACACCGTGGCCGTGCGGCCGCTGGTGGAAGGGTTGCCCACCGGCAACGACGCCGAAGTCACCGGCGTGCGTGACATCAGCTGGCGTGCCGATGTGCCGGCCACGCTGGTGTGGGCCGAAGCACAGGACGGTGGCGACCCCAACCGGCAGGCCCGCATCCGCGATGCGGTGATGATGCAGGCGGCACCCTTCGATACGGCGCCGGTCACCCTGGCCCAGCTGGGCAGCCGGTTCGCGGGCATCACCTGGGGCCGTGGTGATCTGGCGCTGCTCAACGAATCGTGGTGGAAGACGCGCCGCACCAAGACCTGGCGCATCGCCCCGGACGTGCCCGGCACCGAGCCCACGCTGCTGTTCGACCGCGATGCACAGGACCGCTACAGCGATCCGGGCAAGCCGGGCGTGCTGCGCGATGACAACGGCCGCGCGCTGCTGCAGACCAGTGCCGACGGCGGCAGCCTGTACTACTACGGTGCCGGCGCCTCGCCGGAAGGCGACCGCCCGTTCGTGGATCGGTTCGATCTGGCTACGCGCAGGACCACCCGCCTGTTCCATTCGCAGGCGCCGACCTACTCGGTGCCGATCGCGCTGCTGGGGCCCGACGCGTCCTCGCTGCTGTTGACGCGCGAGAGCCCCGAGCAGCCGGCGAACTACTACGTGCAGCCGCTGGGCGATGCCACGGCGGCGCCGCGCGCGTTGACCGCGTT
The DNA here is from genome assembly GCF_011761925.1 of Xanthomonas sp. 60. Taxonomy (NCBI): domain Bacteria; kingdom Pseudomonadati; phylum Pseudomonadota; class Gammaproteobacteria; order Lysobacterales; family Lysobacteraceae; genus Xanthomonas; species Xanthomonas sp. 60. The sequence continues at coordinate 310,360 of NZ_JAASQW010000001.1, forward strand.
CGCCCATCCCCTGCCGCAGCTGCAGGGGGTGACCAAGGAGCAGATCCGCTACGCGCGCAAGGATGGCGTGGAACTCACCGGCACGCTGCTGTTGCCGCCGGGCTACGACCCCAAGCGGGATGGGCCGCGCCCGCTGCTGATGTGGGCCTACCCGGGCGAGTACAAGAGTGCAGCCTCGGCCAGCCAGGTCACCGATTCGCCGTACCGGTTCAATGCGATCAGCTACTGGGGCCCGCAGGCGTTCCTGGCCACCGGTTATGTGGTGCTCGCCAGCCCGACCATGCCGATCATCGGCGAGGGTGACAAGGAGCCCAACGATACCTATCTCGAGCAGCTGGTGGCCAACGCGCAGGCGGCGGTGGACGAAGTGGTGCGCCGAGGTGTGACCGATCGCGACCACATCGCCATCGGCGGCCATTCCTACGGCGCGTTCATGACGGCCAACCTGCTCGCGCACAGCCGGTTGTTCAAGGCCGGCATCGCACGCAGCGGCGCCTACAACCGCACGCTGACCCCGTTCGGTTTCCAGGCCGAGGAGCGCAACTACTGGCAGGCGCAGGACACCTACCTGAAGATGTCACCGTTCAATTACGCCGGCAACATCAAGGACCCGATCCTCTTCATCCACGGCGTGGACGACAACAACTCCGGCACCTTCCCCATGCAGAGCGAGCGCATGTTCGCCGCCGTCAAGGGGCTCGGCGGTACGGCGCGGCTGGTGATGCTGCCCAATGAATCACATGCCTACCGCGCGCGCGAATCCATCATGACGATGCTGGCCGAGAGCGAGCGCTGGCTGGAGCAGACCATCGGCGCGCCGGCACAGGGGCGATCGGCGCCGCGACGCTGAGAAGGCCGGCAGGAACGCCCGGGCGGACGGCGGCTCCATCTCCTGGAGCCTGCCACGCCACCCGGAAGAGGGCAGCCCTCCGACCACTGTCCTGCCCGCTGGCGTTGCGGGTGGGCGCGCCTCTCCCTGCAACGGCAACGTAGGTGGCCGGATCAGCCGTGAAGCGTTTCAGTGATTGCTGTGCGTCGCGCGGCGATCATCTCCTTTGCTTCGTTCGTCAGCATCTCGGCGGACGTGCGCTGCACCCCGCTGAGCTTGCCGCAGTCCAGCACCTGGCCATGCATGCGCGTGAGCATGTCCAGTGCCCGGCTGGCGCTGGCGTCGAATTGCGTCACATCCCCGAACTGCGCCAACGGGCCCTCAAGCAGGGTCGCCAGCGCGCCGAGCTGGCGGGCCCTGACCTCGCGGCACAGCGCTTCTTCGAGCGCGGTGCTGCGAACGTTCTGGTCGCGGTAATGCTTCACCATGATGTCCATTGCCTGCCGGATGCCGGTGTAGCGGACCTTCATCGCTGTGAGCGCCGTACGGCCGGCTTCTGCTTTGGCGATGAAGCCATCCAATGCAGCGAGATCCTGCTTACCCGAAAAACAGCTGTAATTATCGAACATGTTCTGCAGGTCCCGATCGAATCCCAGCAACTGGCTGACTACCTCACTGGCGTCGTGCGGTTCGATCTGCGCCATCAGCGCGCGGTACTGCGCGTGGGACAGGCTTCGCAGCCCTGACGGCCTGCTGTCCTCGCGGCCTGCAGCTCGGGTGTACGGCGACGACAGCAGGGAGGAGGCCTTGCTGCTGCGCGGTGTCATATGCTGCCTCGCCAGAGGCCCGATAGCTTCGTAAGGTGGTTGCCCGCTGTCTGGGCAGGAAGCGATCGAGGTCGCCCGTGAACTCACGGCATCGGCGTAAATCACTGTCGACGGATTACTGGGTAGCGCCTCCAGCTGCCGCCGTGGCGTCAGGCAGACCTGCAGACGGGCATCAGGACCAGGGGCGAATGTGGCAACACGCAGCAGGCGCTGGGCGAAGTGGGGGAAGCGTTCCTGTGGTGTGTGTCCTGTGCCTGGCACGGACGCGTCGGGCCTGGCGAGGGCCAGCAGCCGCACCACCTGCGCGCGTTGGCGGCCGAGACGGACAACGCCGTGCACATCGCCCGGCAGGGCACTGACCAGGCGTCTCTCCCCATTTTCGATGAGCCGCAATGCGAGGGCCGCGTTGCGTCGGCAGGGGTGGCGTTCGACAAGCTTCATGCCCGCATCGATGTCCTGGCGTACGACGGCGCGCCACGCCCGTACGGGCGCAGCCAATGAGGAGAGAGAGGGCAATGGGAGCATGGTGGTTCCTTGAGCGTTCAACCCTCGAATCATGGGGCGCCGGTGCGTCGGCGGCTGCCAGAATCCGTGCCTGCACCGGCGGGTCGGCCACCGAGTGCGCTAGTCTTGGCCGACGTCCATCAGCGAGGCTCGTGCGTGCACACCCAGTCCCATCGCAGCAACACCGGCACCGCATCGCCTGATCGCGCACTCAGCAACGATGTGCGCCGGCTCGGCACGCTGGTCGGCGACCTGCTCGTCGAACAGGTTTCCGAAGGTTTCTTCGAGGACGTGGAGCGTGTCCGCACGCGCGCGATCGCGCGGCGTGAGAACCAGTCGCCGCTTTCGGATCTGGCCGAGGGTCTGGCCGGGCGCTCGCCGCAGCAGGCCGAGTCCATGGTGCGGGCCTTCAGTACCTACTTCCAGGTGGTCAACATCGCCGAGCGCGTGCACCGCATCCGCCGTCGCCGGCACTACCAGCGCGCTGGCACGCAGGCGCCGCAACCCGATGGCCTGCAGGATGCCCTGCAGCAGCTCAAGGCGCAGGGCGTGAGCCTGCAGGAGCTGGCGGACTGGCTGCCGCGCATCGACATCGAGCCGGTGTTCACCGCGCATCCGACCGAAGCGGTACGGCGCGCGCTGCTGGAGAAAGAGCAGCTCATGGTGGCCAGCCTGGTGGACAACCTCGATGGCCAGCGCACGCCGGGTGAAGCGGCGGCCGACGATGCACGCTTCCGCATGGCGCTCACCGCGTCCTGGCAGACCACCGATTCCTCGCCGGTGCGGCCGACCGTGGACGACGAGCGCGAGCACGTGGGGTTCTACCTGGTGCAGGTGCTGTACCGGGTGATCCCGGTGCTGTACGAGTCGCTGCAGCAGGCACTGGTGGCCACCTATGGCCAGGCGCTGCCGCTGCCGCGCCTGCTGCGCTTCGGCACGTGGGTGGGCGGGGACATGGACGGCAACCCGAACGTGGACGGTGGGACCATCCGCAGCACGCTTGATGCCCAGCGCCGTGCGGTGCTGGGCCAGTACCAGAAGGAACTGCTGCGCCTGGCCAGCCTGCTCAGCCAGTCCACGCAGCGGGTAGCGGTGAGCGCGGCCCTGCAGGCGCGCCTGGCCGACTACCAGCAGCGCCTGCCGCAGGTGGAATCGCGGCCGCGCCATGCGGACATGCCCTACCGCCTGTTGAACGACCGCATGCGGGCCCGCCTGCAGGCCACGCTGGACGATGGCGATGCGGCGTACGAAGGTCCGGACGAACTCATCGGCGACCTGCAGCTGATCTTCGACAGCCTGCGCGAGAACCGCGGCGAACATGCCGGGGGCTTTGCCGTGCAACGGCTGTTGTGGCGGGTGAAGACCTTCGGCTTCCACCTGGCGCGTCTGGATGTGCGCCAGGAATCGAGCGTGCACGCCCGTGCCCTGGCTCTCTCGCTCGACGGTGAAGCCGCCTGGGAGGCGCGCGATGCGCGCGCACGCGCGGCATTGCTGGGACCCTACGCAAGCGGTGATGAGGTGGTGCCGGCAGCGGACGAAGAAGGCAACCAGCGCATCGATGCGGTGTTCGCCGCGTTGGCCGATGCACGCCGCCGGCATGGCGCCGATGCCCTCGGCAGTTACATCATCTCCATGGCGCACGACCGCGGCGATGTGCTGGCGGTGCTCGCCCTGGCGCGCCGGGGAGGGCTGGTGGACGAGGACGGCGCGGTGCCGCTGGACATCGCGCCCTTGTTCGAGACCGTGGACGACCTGCGGCAGGGCACCGACACGCTGCGCGACCTGCTGCAGGACCCGGTCTATCGTCGTCATCTGCAGTCGCGCGGCGATGTGCAGATGGTGATGCTCGGCTACTCGGACAGCAGCAAGGACGGCGGCATCGCCGCCTCGCGCTGGAGCCTGCAGCGGGCGCAGGTGGAGCTGCTCGAGGTGGCCGCCGAGGCCGGCATCGCACTGACCTTCTTCCATGGGCGTGGCGGTTCCATCAGCCGCGGCGGCGGCAAGACCACCCGTGCCGTGGATGCTTCGCCACGTGGCAGCATCGATGGACGCCTGCGCGTCACCGAGCAGGGCGAAGTCATCCACCGCAAGTACGGCATCCGCGCCCTGGCGGTGCGTTCGCTGGAGCAGGCCACCGGCGCGGTGCTGCGCTCCAGCCTGCGGCCGCGTGCACCGGAGCCGCGCGAAGCGGCATGGCGCCCGGTGATGGACACGGTATCCGAGGCCAGCAGCGAGGCGTACCGGGGGTTCGTCGGCCAACCGCGCTTCATGGACTATTTCCGCACGGCCACGCCGATCGATGTGATCGAACGCATGACACTGGGATCGCGGCCCTCGCGGCGACTGGGCCAGGACGCGGCGCTGAGCAACCTGCGCGCGATCCCCTGGGTGTTTGCCTGGAGCCAGGCCCGTGCGGTCATCCCCGGCTGGTATGGCGTGGGCAGCGGCCTGCAGGCCGCGGTCGATGCAGGCCACGAAGGTACGCTGCGGGACATGGCGCAGGCGTGGCCGTTCTTCCGCACCTTCCTGGACGACATCGCGATGGTGCTGTCCAAAGGTGACATCACCATCGCCGAACAGTTCTCGCGGCTGTCGGGTGCACTGCACGAGGCGTTCTTTCCCAAAATACAGCAGGAATGGGCACTGACCGAACGCTGGGTACTGGCGCTGACCGGGCAGGACACGCTGCTCGAACACGACCCGCGCCTGGCGCATTCGATCCGCCTGCGCAATCCCTACGTGGACCCGATCAGTGTGCTGCAGGTGGACCTGCTGCAGCGCTGGCGTGCCAGTGACCGTGGCGATGACGACCTGCTGCGCGCGCTGGTGGCCTGCGTGAACGGTGTCTCGCAGGGCGTGCAGAACACGGGCTAGGCAACGCAGGCGCCGGGGCGCCGCCGGCTACCTGCAATCAGGCCCCGGGTGCGGGTGGGTTGGAGGCCAGCAGCTCGCGGTGGCGCAGCTCCATTTCCTGTCGCAGCTGCCTTCGCAGCAGCGCCGCCGCGTGCCTGCGCTGCTCGTCCGGCGTGGTCGGCTGCAGGGCCGGCACGGCCGTGGGGCGGTTGTCCTGATCCACCGCCACCATGGTGAAAAAGCAGCTGTTGGCGTGGCGCACGCTGCGCTTGAGGATGTCCTCGGCGACAACCTTGACGCCGATCTCCATCGACGAGGTGCCGGTGTAATTGACCGAGGCCAGGAAGGTCACCAGCTCGCCGACCGCGATCGGCTGGCGGAACATCACCTGGTCCACCGACAGGGTGACCACGTAGCGGCCGGCGTAGCGGCTGGCACAGGCGTAGGCGACCTGGTCGAGCAGGCGCAGCACGGCGCCACCATGGACTTTGCCCGAGAAGTTGGCCATGTCCGGCGTCATCAGCACCGTCATGGTCAGTTCGTGCGATTTGATTTCTTCTGACATCCGGCGATTGTAGCGGGAGCGTCCGGCTCTGCCCTTGCGCCCCGTCACATGAAAGAAGGGCCGCTTGCGCGGCCCTCCGGGTGGCTTACTTCAGCTTCGCATCCGCGCGCAGGGCGGCAGCGCGATCGGTCTTCTCCCAGGAGAAGGCCGTGGCGTTGACCGTCTCGCCCGCGCCGTTGAGGTAGGCGAACTCCTTCGGCTTGCGGCCGAAGTGGCCATAGGCCGCCGTCTGCTGGTACATCGGGTGGATCAGGTCGAGCATCTTGATGATGCCGTACGGGCGCAGGTCGAAGTGCTTGCGGATCAGCTTCTCGATCTGCTCGTCCGGGATCTTGCCGGTGCCGAAGGTGGTGACCGAGATCGAGGTCGGCTCGGCCACGCCGATGGCGTAGGAGACCTGCACTTCGCAGCGGTCGGCCAGGCCGGCCGCGACCACGTTCTTGGCCACGTAGCGGGCGGCGTAGGCGGCAGAACGGTCGACCTTGGACGGATCCTTGCCCGAGAACGCGCCACCGCCGTGACGGGCCCAGCCGCCGTAGGTATCGACGATGATCTTGCGGCCGGTCAGGCCGCAGTCGCCCACCGGGCCACCGATCTCGAACTTGCCGGTCGGATTGATGTGGAACTTGGTGCCCTTGTGCAGCCACTTGGCCGGCAGCACCGGACGGATGATCTCTTCGCGGACGGCCTCGATCAGGTCCTTCTGCTTGACGCCCGGGGCGTGCTGGGTGGACAGCACCACGGCGTCGATCGAGGTCGCGTTGCCCTCTTCGTCATAGCGCAGGGTGACCTGGCTCTTGGCGTCCGGACGCAGCCACGACAGGGCCGTGTTCTTCTTCTTGCGGATCTTGGCCTGCTGCTCGACCAGACGGTGCGAGAGGTGGATCGCGGCCGGCATGTAGCTGTCGGTCTCGTTGGTGGCGTAACCGAACATCAGGCCCTGGTCGCCGGCGCCCATTTCTTCGGGCTTCTTGCGGTCAACGCCCTGGGCGATATGCGGGGACTGCTTGCCGATGAGGTTCAGCACGCCGCAGGTGGCGCCGTCGAAACCGACGTCGGAGCTGTTGTAGCCGATGTCCAGGATCACCTTGCGGGTGATGGCTTCGAGATCGACCCACGCGCTGGTGGTGATTTCGCCGGCCACGATGGCCACACCGGTCTTGACCAGGGTCTCGCAGGCCACGCGGGCACGCTGGTCCTGGGTCAGGATCGCGTCCAGCACCGCATCGGAGATCTGGTCGGCAATCTTGTCCGGATGGCCTTCAGAGACCGATTCGGAGGTGAACAGGAAGCTGGACATCAGGCGTTATATCCCTTGATTCGGATGGAAAGATGGTCGCGAATGATACACGGCGCGCGACACCATTGCATTGTGGACCGTGAAAAGTTGCCGATGGTTAAGCGGGCGTGTCCACGACACGACAGGCGGCCGGTCCACGGGGCCTGCTAGCATCGGTCGATGGACTCCCTGACACAGATCGTACTGGGCGGCGCCGTCGCAGCCGCCATCGCCCCCGCGCGCCACCGCAGGGCCGCCCTGCTGGCCGGTGCCGCACTGGGTACCCTCCCGGACCTGGACGCGTTGTGGCTGGGGCTGCTCGCCGCCGATCCGGTGGCGGCGATGACCGAGCATCGCAGCGCAAGCCATTCGCTGCTGGTGCTGCCGTGGGTGGCGGCCCTGCTCTGGTGGCTGTTCAGGCGCTTCGGCAGAGGCCGCGTCGCGCAGGCCCCCGTGCGCTGGTTCTGGGCGATGCAGCTGGCGCTTGTGACCCATCCGCTGCTCGATGCGATGACCGTTTACGGCACGCAGCTGTGGTGGCCGCTGGCTTCCTCGCCGGTGATGGGGTCGAGCGTGTTCATCATCGATCCGCTCTATACGGTGTGGTTGCTGCTCGGCTGCGTGCTGGCCTGGTTTGGCCGCGAACGGGCGTGGGCAGGGCGGGTGCTGGCCCTCGCGCTGATCCTCAGCAGCGGGTACCTGGCCTGGAGCCTGGTCGCCAAGGCGCAGGTGGACCGCGCTGCGACGCAGAGCCTGACCGCCATGGGCCTGGGCGATGCGCCACGGTTCTCCACACCGATGCCCTTCAACACGCTGCTGTGGCGCGTGGTGGCGATGACCCCCAGCGGCTACGTGGTGGGCGACCGCTCCGTGATCGCCGATGAAGGCGTCATGCACTTCGACGGCCATCCGTCCAACGTGCAGGCGCTGCGCGAGGCGCGCGATCTGCCCGCCGTGCAGCGGCTGACCTGGTTCAACCGCGGCTTCATGCGGGCCCAGGTGGTGGATGACCGCCTGCTGCTGAGTGACCTGCGCATGGGGCTTGAGCCGGACTACACCTTCAACTTCGTGGTCGCCGAGCACCGCGACGGGCGCTGGCAGGGCATCGTGCCCGAGCAGGTCCGCAGCGACTACAGCAGCCCGCAGGCACGTGCGGACGCGACCCGGCGGCTGCGGGCGATGTGGACGCGGATCTGGCAACAGCCCGCCGGGTCCGGCTCGCCAGCGGCGCAGACGCGGGCGCCTCAATAGACCGTGGCGCGCGCCTGCACGAAGGAATAGAAAAACACCGCGTTGGGATCGTTCTGCACCTGGCGGAATTCGCGGCGCATGCCGTCCACGGTCTCCGCATCAACGCTGCCGGCCTGGACCAGTTGTTCGGCGGCCGAAAGCAGCACCTGCTCCCAGAAGGCGATCATGGTCTTGCGGCGGGCCGGCTCGCGGTTGTCCAGGTGGATGGTCTTGATCTCCGTCTGCACATCGCGGAAGCCGCCGGCCAGCAGCAGGTTGCCCAGCTTGGCCCCTACGAACGGGTCGCCGCCGTGGTCATGCTGGAAATCGTTGAAGGCCATCCAGTAGCGCCAGATGTTCGGCGAATACGGGTCGAGCAGGAAGGAAGCATTCATCACCTCGGTGATGAACACCGGCGAGCCCGGTGAAAGCACGCGGCGCACTTCGCTGAGCACGCGCGCGGGCGAGGGCACGTGTTCGAGCACCCAGCACAGGAAGGCGCCATCGAACTCGCGCGCCCCGAACGGCAGTTCGCCTGCGTCGGCCTGCAGCAGCACGTGGCGGTCGCTGCACCACGGGGTCTTTTCCAGGTTGCTGCGCGCCGTGGCCAGCTGCGCTTCGCTCAGATCGATGCCGGTGACGTGCAGGTCGGGGAAGCGCCGCAGCAGGATCTCCGTCTGCGCGCCCACGCCACTGCCCACCTCCAGCAGCCGGCGCACGCCGGTGTAGTCGATCTGGCCGAAGATCGTGGGTTCGAGCAGGCGGGCCTGGGTCATCAGGCGTTCCTGCTCGGTGCTGGAAAACCCGTGCAGGTAGGTGGGTGCGGCGATGGGTGGGGTCATGGGGGCAGGTGTCAGGCAGGGAGCAGCGAGCGGGGCTCGGCGGGCGCTTCATCGATGAGGCGGGCAAAGTAGTCGGCCGTCAGCGCGATCTGGCTGGCGGGGTCTTCGGCGCGGTTGACCACGGCCCGGAACGCCGCGTTTTCCGGGCGGTCCCGGGCATACCAGCCCAGGTGCTTGCGGGCGATGCGCACGCCCTGCACCTCGCCGTAGAAGGCATGCAAGGCGTGCAGATGGCCGATCAGGATGTCGCGCACCTCGGTGAGCGCCGGCGGCGGCAGGTCCTCCCCGGTGGCCAGGAAATGCGCGACCTCGCGGAAGATCCAGGGTCGGCCCTGCGCGGCGCGGCCGATCATCACTGCATCCACGCCGGTCTGCGCCAGCACCTGGGCGGCCTTGCGCGGTGAGTCGATGTCGCCATTGGCGATCACGGGAATGCGCAGCGCGGCCTTGATCTCACCGATGGTGGCGTACTCGGCCTGGCCGGTGTAGTGCTGGTCGCGGGTGCGGCCGTGCACGGCCAGTGCGGCGATGCCGCAGTCTTCGGCAATGCGCGCGATGACCGGCCCGTTGCGATGGTCGCCGTCCCAGCCGGTGCGGATCTTCAGCGTCACCGGCACCGGCACGGCACCGGTGACGGCCTGCAGGATGCGGGCGACCAGGGCTTCGTCGCGCATCAGCGCCGAGCCGGCCCAGGCGTTGCAGACTTTCTTGGCGGGACAGCCCATGTTGATGTCGATGATCTGCGCGCCATGGTCGACGTTGTAGCGGGCGGCCTCGGCCAGCTGCCGGGGCTCGGTGCCGGCGATCTGCACGCTGATGGGCGCCGGTTCGCCGTCATGGTCCATGCGATGGATGGATTTGCGGGTCGTCCAGAAACGCGGGTCGGAAATCGTCATTTCCGAGGCGGCCAGCCCGGCGCCCAGGCGCTTGCACAGCAGCCGGAACGGTTTGTCGGTGACACCGGCCATGGGTGCCAGCACGACATTGGGGGCAATGGAATAGGGGCCGATCTGCATGGGTGTCATTGTAGTGCGGGGGCGGGTGGGGCAGTCCGTGCGGCTCATGCTGCATGGGCATCAGTAGATGCTGGCGGGACGCTTGACGGCGGCGAACGGCGAGGCCCCTCGCGGTGGACACCGGTGGACACCGGTGGGCATCGGTTGGCGGGAGATGGGCCGGGTGGAGGGCGCTGATGGGGGACGGCAAAAGCCGCTCCTGCGGGCCTCGCGTCGCGCCATCCCTGGCGCGACACGCCCCCATCAGCCCCTCCACCCGGCCTTCGACAGTCAGCGCGCGTGCCCGCCGCGTTTGGAAAGGGAGAAAAGCAAAAGCCCAGCAAAGCAAAAGCAAGCGCATCCGGCCGTCCTGCGGCACGCTGGCGTCGGGCGCCAGGGATGGCGCGAGACGAGGCACGCAGGTGCGGCGGTTGCCGTCCCCGCCGGCCCACTGCGCCCCCCCCCAGACGCAGAACAGCGCGGAGCCTGCGCTCTGCGCTGTTGCTTGAAGCAGGGGAGCGGGGGCGCCGCCCCCGCTGTTGGACCGATCAGGGGGCCTGGTCGGCCGGAGTGAAGTGCGGCATCGCCCCTGCGGCGCCTTCCTTTTCCGTGGAGCGGCCGGCGAACTGGTTGGCGAAACGCACGTGGCGCGCGAACGGGGCGTCACCGGCCTGCGCCAGCGAAGCCACCAGCGCACCGTTGAAGGCATCACCGGCGCCGGTGGTATCGATCGCCTGCACCTGTTCGGCACCCACCCGGTAGTACGGCTGGGTGTCGCCGCGCAGCGCATCTTCATCGTGCGAAACGAATACGCCCACCGCACCCAGCGTCACCACCACCGTCCCGTTGCCGACCAGCTTGCGGCACAGCGCATGCAGGCTCGCACCGTCCAGCGCCGCGACATCATCCGGGTCGATCCGCTCGCCCACGTGGCGGTTGAGCAGTGCGGCGAATTCGGTTTCGTTCGGCGTGATCACGTCGGCCAGCTTCAGCAGCGCGATGCTGGAAGGCGCATCCGCCGGGGCCGCATTGAGTACCGTGGTGACGCCGGCCTCGCGTGCGGCGGCCAGCACCGCCTCGATGGTTTCCACCGGTGATTCCAGCTGCGCCAGCACGACCTTGGCACCGGCCAGCAGCGCCTGCTGCTGCCGCATGAAGGACGTGCTGAGCGCCGCGTTCGCGCCCGGGCCGATCACGATCGTGTTGCGCCCGCGCGCATCCACGTAGATGCCGCCGGTGCCGGTCGGTTCGGCGCTCGCCTCGGCGATGAGCGTGAAGTGGTCCTGCGCGGCAAGATCACGCGCCATGGCACCGCCTGCATCCGCGCCCAGCGCGCACAGGAAGGTGGTGTCGGCGCCCGCGCGGCGCGCCGCCACGGCCTGGTTGAAGCCTTTGCCACCCGGGCCGGTGCTGTAGCGGCCGGCAATGGTCGCGCCCGGTGCCGGCAGGGTTTCACACCGCCACACATGATCGACATTGAAGGAACCGACGACGACGACATTGCTGCTCATAGAGAAAACTGTTCCGTGGTGATGCGTGGGGTGGCCGGAGGCATCGGCCGGGCCATCAGCTGAAATGGGTCAGCACACCCGCAATGGTAGCGGTCATGAAGGTCGCGATGGTGCCGCCGAGCACGGCGCGCAGGCCGAATTTCGCCAGATCGTGGCGACGCTCGGGGGCCAGCCCGCCGATGCCGCCGATCTGGATGGCGATCGAGCTGAAGTTGGCGAAGCCGCACAGCGCGTAGGTGGCGATCAGGCGGCCTTCTTCGGACAGTGAAACGCCCGGTACCTGGCCGTTGATGATGTTGGACAGCTGGGAGTAGGCCACGAACTCGTTGATCACCACTTTCTGGCCGATCAGCGAGCCCACCGTGGTGGCATCGGCCCACGGCGTGCCGATCACCCAGGCGATCGGCGCCAGCAGGTAACCGAAGATCGTCGACATGTTGGTCGGGGCACCGAGCAGCGCGGCCAGGCCGGTCACTTCGCCCAGCCAGGTGAGCGGGGCGTTGATCAGCGCGATCAGGGCGATGAAGGCCAGCAGCATCGCGCCGATGTTCAGTGCCAGTTTCAGGCCGTCAGCCGCACCGCCGGCAGCGGCGTCGATGATGTTGCTGGAGGTCTTTTCCACCTCCATCTTGACGGTGCCGCGGGTCAGCGGGGTGCCGGTTTCCGGGATCAGCAGCTTGGCCACGACCAGCGTCGCCGGTGCGGCCATGATGCTTGCCGCCAGCAGGTGCTTGGCATAGAACGCCTGGGCCTCCGGATCGCCGCCACCGAGCATGCCGACGTAGGCCGCCAGCACGCCGCCGGCGATATGGGCCATGCCGCCGATCATCATCGTCAGCAGTTCGGACTGGGTCATGCGTGCGATGTAGGGACGCACGGTCAGCGGTGCCTCGGTCTGACCGATGAACACGCTCGCGCAGACACTGGTGGTTTCCGCCCCGGACACCCGCATGACCTTGGTGATCGCCGCCGCCATCACGCGCACGATGGCCTGCATGACGTTGAGGTGGTACAGCACGCCCATCAGCGCCGAGAAGAAGATGATGGTGGGCAGCACCTGGAACGCGAAGATGAAGCCGTAGCTGTCCACGTTCATCAGCGAGCCGAAGATGAAGCCCGAGCCCTCGTTGACGAAGCTCAGCACGCGCACGAAGCCGTGGCCCAGCGCATCGAAGACATCGCGTCCGCCCGGAACCAGCAGCACCACCGCCGCGAAAGCGATCTGCAGCACGATGCCGGTGATCACCAGCTTCCAGTCCACTGCACGCTTGTTGTTGGAGAACAGCCAGGTGATGCCGATGAGCACCGCCAAACCAAACAGGCCGAAGCCGATCCTGCCCAAACCATCGACCATGTCGAATCCCTGAATGGCGCCAGACGGCACCGCGCAAAAACGGGAAGCCTAGAGCAGGGCCGGGGCGGGGGCAAGGAAAAGCACGCAGCACGAGGCGATCGGCCGGTAAACCGCCTTCAACCGCATGCCCGGCGCCTGCGGCAGCACCGCAGGTGCGCAGGTAGAATGGCCCACGATCGGGCCCGCAGGACGGGCTGGCCACAGGAGAACCGCATGCATTACCGCCGCCTTGGACGCTCCGGGCTGAACCTTTCGGCGCTGTCCTTCGGGGCGTGGGTCACCTTCGGCGACCAGATCGCCCGTGATGAGGCGCGCAACCTGGTGGCCGCCGCGTGGGACCACGGCATCACGTTCTTCGATAATGCCGAAGGGTATGCCAACGGGCGCGCCGAGCAGGTCATGGGGGATGTCATCGCGGACCTGCGTCTGCCGCGCGACGGGTTCTGCGTGTCGAGCAAGGTGTTCTTCGGCAGCGCCGCCGATCCCCGCCCGACCCAGCGCGGCCTTTCGCGCAAGCACGTCACCGATGCGTGCCACGCTGCGCTCAAGCGCCTGCGGGTGGACTATCTCGATCTTTATTACTGCCATCGCCCCGATCCGGATACCCCCGTGGCGGAGACCGTGCATGCGATGGATACGCTCGTGCGCCAGGGCAAGGTGCTCTACTGGGGGACGTCGGAGTGGTCGGCGGCGCAGATCGGCGAAGCCCTGGATGTCGCGCACCGGCACAACCTCCAGGGCCCCACCATGGAGCAGCCGCAATACAACCTGCTGCACCGCGGGCGGGTGGAGCAGGACTATGCGGACCTCTGCACAGAGGCGGGGCTGGGCCTGACCACCTTCTCGCCGCTGGCCTCGGGCGTGCTGACCGGGAAATACGCGTCGGGCTTTGCAGCAGACACCCGCCTCGGGCGTCCGGACATGGGCTGGCTGCAGGACCTCGTACTTGGCGGCCAGCCGCAGGCGCGTCTGGCCCAGGTGCAGCGCTTTACCGCACTGGCCGATGCGCTCGGCCTGCCACCGGCGGCGCTGGCCATCGCGTGGTGCCTGCGCAATCCCAACGTCTCCAGCGTGATCTTGGGCGCCAGCCGGGTGCCGCAGCTGCTGGAAAACCTGCGTGCGCTGGACGTACTGGACCGCGTGGACCAGGGCACCTGGGACCAGATCGAGGCCGTGTTTGGCTGAGGCCCGCGGGACGACAGGCGGCTACGTACAGCCGCCTGTTCGGGCCTTCCAATAGGCAAAGGCTATGAATAAAAGAAAATCGATCATCAATTACATCAACCTATTTGAGAATGGTTGTTGATTGCGAACTGAGAATCGTTATCATTTGAATCGTCCCTCGCAACGAGATACGACGATCATGAACGCTCAACCTGTGCTCCTGCGTCCCGACGTACTGACCCTCCGCGACCGTCCGGTCCGTGCCATTCCCGCGGAGGACGTGATCGACAGCGAAGCCCTGCTCAAGGGGCGTCGCGAGATCCTGATCCAGCACGGCGACCGCTTCTACCGTCTGCGCCATACGAGCAACGACAAGCTGATCCTGACCAAGTAACCGGGCGGCCGCTTCCTGCAGCGGCCGCACCGCCTGCTCTCTCCCCCTCGGCTTTCCGCCATGGCCCCTGTTGGCCAGGGCGGGCGCCGGGGGCTCTGACTCCGCCCGACAACGGCATTCCATGACCCGACCGACGCTCCTGTGTGCCGCCCTGTGGCTGGCGCTGCCTTCGCCTGCCCGCGCGCAATCCAGTCCCGCGCCCGAGGCGGCCCGTGCCTTCGACCGCGTGCAGGTCACCGCGACCCGCACCGAGCGCGCGCTGAGTGATGTGGCGGCCACCGTGGATGTGATCGACCGGCAACGCATGGATGACCAGCTGGTCCATGACATCGAGGATCTGGTGCGCTACGAGCCAGGTGTTTCGGTGACGCGCAATGCGACCCGCTTCGGCCTCGGTGGCTTCCGCATCCGTGGATTGGATGGCAACCGCGTGCGCATCCAGACCGACGGCATCGCCATGCCGACCAGCTTCAGCATCGGTGCGTTCTCCAATGCCAACCGCGATTTCACCGACGTGGAAACGCTCAAGCGCGTGGAGATCGTGCGCGGCCCGGCCAGTTCGCTGTACGGCTCGGACGCGCTGGGCGGCGTGGTGGCTTTCATCACCAAGGATCCGGCGGATTACCTTGAGGCGGATCGCAGCGCCCATGCCGGCCTGAAGTTCGGCTACGACGGGCAATGGAACGGGCTGCTCGGCAGCGCGACCACCGCGTTCGGCGGCGAGCGCTGGAGTGGCATGGTCAACATCAATCACCGGCAGGGGCAGGAAACCGCGACCAAGGGCGAGGTGCGCACGCGCGACAACACCCGAACGGCCGCCAACCCGCAGCAGCGCGACGGCCGCAGCGTGCTCTCCAAGCTGGTGTACGCACCCTCCGACGACCAGCGCTTCAAGCTCACGCTGGAAGGCAACGAAGACCGTACCGATACCGATGTGTTCTCGTCGGTCGATCGCACCACCACCACCGGCATGACGGCACGGGATACACAGACGCGTGCGCGCCTGTCCCTGGCCCATGAAATGGAGGGCTTGCCGTGGGCGGCGGCGAACAGCCTGCGCTGGCAGGTCTACCGCCAGGACAGCGAAACCACGCAGGTCACCGATGAGGCGCGCAGCAACCGCAGCCGTCGCCACCGCACGTTCAATTTCGACCAGCGCGCCCATGGCCTGCAGGCGGTCTTTGAAAAGGCGCTGCGGACGGGCGGGGTGGAGCACGCGCTGACCTATGGCATCGATGGCACCTGGACCGGGATCCGCCAGAAACGGGACGGCTACCAGGTGCTCGCCAACGGCCAGGTCAGCACCACGATCCTGCCCGATGCGTTCCCGGTGCGGGACTTCCCGGTCAGCCGGACCCGCGAGTTCGGACTGTACGTCCAGGACGAGATGCGCCTGGCTGACGGCCGCCTCTCGCTGGTACCGGGCCTGCGCGTGGACCGGTATGAACTCGAGCCGGAGCTCGATGGCATCTTCGCCACCGACAACCCGGGCGTAGCGGTGGCGCGGCTGGAGAAAACCCGTGTTTCGCCCAAGCTCGGGATGGTCTGGCGTTTCGCTGCGGACTGGTCGCTGTTCGCCGGCTACGCGCGCGGGTTCCGCTCGCCTCCGTATAACGACGTCAACCTGGGTTTCACCAACGTGATGTTCGGTTACACCGCCATACCCAATCCCGGCCTGAAGCCGGAAACCAGCGACGGCATCGAACTCGGGATCCGGTTCCTCACGCCGGCGGCGTATGTGAGCCTGAGCGGGTACTACAACGATTACAAGGATTTCATCGAGTCCAGCCGATGGGTGGGCACCAACGCGCAGGGGCTGATGGTGTTCCAGTCGCAGAACATCGCCGATGCGCGTATCCAGGGCGCCGAGCTCAAGGCCGGCATCGACGTCGGCCAGCTCAGCGCGGCCCTTGCGGGATGGTCGCTGCGCAGTGCGGTGGCCTGGTCGCGGGGTGACAACCGCACCGAAGACGTACCCCTGGATTCGGTGGACCCGCTGCGCGGCACCCTGGGCGTGGCCTACGACCGTGAGGCCTGGGGCATCGAGCTGGCCGGCACGTTCGCTCGCCGCAAGGACCGCCTCGCCACCGCCACCGGCCATCCCACGGCGGGCTACGGCGTGCTCGACCTGATGGCGCACTGGCGCTTCGCGCCGGGCGCGAGGTTCAACGTGGGCGTGTTCAATCTCGCCGATCGCACCTACATCGACAGCTCGGCCCTCGTCGGCACGCTCGCGGCGAACAGCACCGTGCTGGATCGTTTCTCCAATCCTGGCCGGACGCTGTCGGCCAGCCTTGCCGTGAGCTGGTGATCCCATGAGCCGAGCCCTGTCCGCCGCGCGCCGTTCCCCGCGTTTTCCCCTGTCGCCCATGATGGCCCCGGTACCGCCTGCACCCACGCGGTTGGCGGAACTGGGCACGGTGCTGTGCCTGTACCACGCAGACGGCAGCGAGCTGGCGGGCTGGCACCAGGCCGTCGCGGTCCATGCCTGCCAGGGCGTGGACAGCGAAGGGCTGCGCGAAAGCCTGTGCTTCACCGATGACCGCGGCCGCTGCTGCTGGCGGCTGTACCTGCTGCCGGACAGCGATTTCCTGGCGTGGGACCGGCTTGTGGCCGAGCTGCCGGGCCTGTCATCGGGCGAGGGGGAAGGCAATGTCGGCGAACGCCTGTGGCGGCGCCTGGCCGGGCATCTGCGCGGCCAGCGCTGGCGCGTGTGCGCGCTGCGCCTGCACGCATCCGCGGGTGGGCAGGGGCTGGCGGCGAGCCTGGCGCCACTGTCCAGCCTTGGCGCGGCGGTGGCGCGCCGTATCGCGCGGCTCGAAGGCGCCGAGATGCCGTCGGCGGAGGTCGATGCCGCACCACGCGTCCCCGCACTGCTGCGCTCCTGATCTGCCGCAGCGCGCGGCGGCTTCCTTCCCGCTCCCGCCCAGGACCCCATGATGAACGCTCTTCCTGCCACCCTGCTGCTGCTCTGCAGCGCCGCTGCCAACGCCCAGGCCGCCGCACCCACGCGTGACCGCCAGAGCATCCTCGCCCTGCAGGGCGAGTACAGCGTCGACTTCGCATTCGATGAAACCGTACTGCTGAAGCCGGGTTACGAACGTGCGCCCGCGCAGCGCAGTGGCGGTGACGAGGTGGTCATCGTGGTGGAAGACACGCCGGAGCGGATCGTGCTGCAGCACCTGCTGGTGGGCAAGGACGGCCACGTGACCAAGCACTGGCGCCAGGACTGGGTGTACCAGGCCGCCAGCCGATTCGAATTCACCGGCGAACAGACCTGGCGCGTGCGTGCGCTGCCAGCGGACGTCACCCGTGGCGCGTGGACGCAGTGCGTGTTCGAGGTCAGCGATGCGCCGCGTTATTGCGGTACGGGGCGCTGGACGTATGACAACCAGACCGCCACCTGGACCAGTGATACCGGCTGGCGCCCGTTGCCGCGGCGGGAGTACACCCGGCGCAAGGATTACAACGCGCTGGCGGTGGTCAACCGGCACACGCTCACCCCGCGTGGCTGGACCCATGAGCAGTTCAACACCAAGGTGCAGCGCCAGGCCGATGGCCGCGGCCAGGAGATCGCGCGCGAGTTCGGATTCAATGATTACGTGCGCACCACCGAGGTGGATTTCACGCCCGCGCGGCGTTACTGGGCGGCCACGTCCGGCTTCTGGAACAGGGTGCGCCATCGCTGGCAGGCCGTGCTCGGCCAGGCCCCCGGTGTCCAGCTCAGGATGCCGCTGGATGGCATGCCGATGATCATCCCGCTGTTCACTCTGGCGCAGGACCTGCAGGACGGAAAGCCGGTCACCGACGCGCAGATCGATGCGGTGTTCGCGCAGTTCGTGGCGCCGGCGCCAGCGCAATGACCCGCCGGCTCACTCCTTGAACATCAGCAGGGCGGCGATCACGATCAGTCCGAACGCCGCCCAGTGGTTCCACTTCAGGGGCTGGTCCAGATAGAACGCCGAGAACGCGGCGAAGACCAGCAGCGTGATCACTTCCTGCATGCCTTTGAGCTGCGGCGCGGAATACACCGCGCTGCCCAGCCGGTTACCCGGCACCTGCAGGCAGTACTCGAAGAAGGCGATGCCCCAGCTGATCAGGATCACCGTGATCAGCGGAGCGCTCTTGTATTTCAGGTGGCCATACCAAGCGAACGTCATGAAGATGTTGCTGCCAAGCAGCAGCAGGACGGGATAGAGGTACTGGGCCATGGACGGACATGCCGGGAGAGAGGGCGCGATTATGCGCCCGTCCCGTAAGCGGCGGGTCAACGTGCATGCGCGGCGCCGCGCCCTTGGCTAGGCCTCGCGCAGGGCCAGCGCCGGCGGCGTCCGCAGGATCCGGCGCGTGCCCCACCAGCCGGCCAGCACGCTCAGCAGCACGCCGGCGCCGCCGCCGGCAAGCAGGCCGGTCCACGGCGGCGACATCGCCAGCTCGAAGACCTGCCGTGAGACCACTGCACCGATCAGCGCTGCCGCCCCCACCGCCAGCAGGGCAGCCAGCAGGCCCAGCGCACCGAACTCCACCAGCACCGCACCGCGCAGCTGCCGGCGGGTCGCGCCGAGCGTGCGCAGCACCGCGCTGTCGTAGCGGCGCTCCCCGGCCGTGGACTGCAGCGCTGCGAGCAGCACCAGCACGCCGGCGAGCAGGCTGAAGCCCATGACCAGCTGGATCGCCTGCGTCACCCGTTCCATCACCTGTCGCACCTCGCTGATCACCCCGTCCACATCCAGCAGCGACAGGTTCGGCAGTTCGCGTACCAGCTGCCCCAGGCCAGCGGCCTGCGACCGCGGCAGATGGAACGCCGAGATCAGGTTGTAGGGCGTGTCGCCGACCGCATTGGCGTTGAGCAGCAGGAAGAAGTTCACCCGGAACGAGTTCCACTCGGCCTTGCGGATGCTGGTGATGGTGTACTCGCGCTGCTGCTCGCCGGTCTCCAGGGTGATCGAATCACCGAGGCCGGCTCCGTAGCGCCGGGCCCAGCCTTCTTCCACCGACGCCTCCGCCGCGCTGCTGTCGGCTGCCCAGAAGCGTCCCTCAAGCAGTTGGTTGGCCGGCGGGAACGTGGCGCGCCAGCTGAAATTGACCGGTCGGTTGCCATCGTCTCCGGCGCCGTCGGGGCCCTGCCCATCGGTTTCCGCCGCAGGATCGCGGCGCAGCGGCGGCTTGCCGTTGATGGCGATCAAGCGACCGGTGGCAAAGGGCTCCACGCCGGCATCGTCTGCGCCCTGCGCGCGCAGCGCCGCCAGCACGGCCTGCTGCTGGTCAGGCTGGATGTTCATCAGGAAGTAGTTGGGCGTGTTGGCCGGCAGCCGGTCGCGCCATTGCTGCAGCAGCGCGGGTCCGACCACGGCCAGCATCAGCAGCGCGCACAGCGAGAGCGACAGGCCGACCAGCTGCATCACCGCCAGCAGGCGGCGGCGCGTGAGGGCGGCCAGGCCCAGCCGCCAGTTGCCATGCAGGCGGTGCTGCAGGCCGCGCACCAGCTGCAGGAGCAGCAGACCGCCCAGACCGGCCAGCAGGGCGAGCCCGGCCAGGCCACCGAGCACGTACAAGGCCAGTTTCAGGTCGCCGGTCACGTTGACCGTCAGGGCCAGGCTGGCCGCCAGCGCGCCCACGTAGACCAGCAGCGAGGTCCGCGGCAGGGTGGCGAAACTGCGGTTGAGCACGCGCATTGGTGGCACGTTGCGAAGCCTCAGCAGCGGCGGCAGCCCGAAGCCGAGCAGCAGGACCAGCCCGATCACCGCACCGGCCAGCGCCGGCGTAGCCTGCGGCAGCGGCAGGCGCTGCGGGACCAGGCCGCCAAGGATCTGCACCAGCCCGGCCTGGGTGGCCATGCCGAGCGCCACGCCGAGCACGCACGCCGGGATGGCCAGCAGCAGCAGCTGCAGGGCCAGGCTGCCGAGGATGTCGCGCTGGCGCGCGCCCAGGCACCGCAGCACCGCAACCTGGTCGATGCGGCTCAGGGCGAAACGGTTCGCCGCCAGGGCGGTGGCCACGCCGGACAGCAGCACGGCCAGCAGCGCGCTCAGGCCGAGGAAGCGCCCGGCCAGCTCGAATGCCTGGCGCACCCCGCGCTGGGTATCGCCCACGCCCGGCAGCCGCAGGCCTTTGGCCCTGGGTTCGAGCCACTGCCGGAAGGCGGCGATGGGCTCGGGATCGCCGGCAAACATCAGGCGATAGCTCACCCGGCTGCCGGGCCCGAGCAGCCCGGTACCGTCCACATCGGCCCGGTTCACCAGCAGGGTAGGCGAGAGTGAGAGCAGGTCGGTGGACGTGTCCGGTTCGGATTCGATGCGGCCGGCGATGCGCAGCGTCCCGCCGCCGAACTCCAGCCGGTCACCGATACGCAGGCCCAGCGCCTGCAGCAGGCGCGGGTCGGCCCAGGCGTCTCCCGGCGCGGGAGCGGCCGCGGATTCGACCAGCGCCGCATCGGTTCCGGCACGTACGCGCAGCGTCCCGCGCAGCGGGTAGCCGGCCTCGACCGCCTTGACAGTGGCCATCTGGCTGGCCTCGCCATGGAACAGCACGCTGCCGAACGCGGCGATGGCGGTGCTGCGCAGCCCACGACGCTGTGCTTCTTCGCGGAACGCCGCGGGCGGCGCCTCGCGTCCGGTCACGCCGAGATCGCCGCCCAGCATCTCCGCCGTGCTGTTGGACAGGGCCAGGTTGACCCGGTCCACCAGCGTGCCGACGGCGGTCATCACCGCTACGCCAAGCACCAGCGCGGCGAACACCGTCAGCAGGTCACCGGCAAGCGCTTCACGGCGCAGCGAACGCAGCGCGTGGCGCAGCAGGTTCATGCGTGGGCCCCGCTGACCACCGGCTGCAGGCGTCCGCCATCGATCTGGAAGATGTGCTGGCAGCGCTGCGCCAGTCGCAGATCGTGGGTCACCAGCACCAGGGTGGTCGCACTGTCGGCGTTCATGCCGAACAGCAGATCACTCACCTGCTGGCCGGTGGCCTGGTCCAGCGAGCCGGTGGGTTCATCAGCGAAGAGAATGCGCGGGCGGGTGACAAAGGCGCGGGCCAGGGCCACGCGCTGCTGCTCGCCGCCGGACAGCTGCCGCGGATAGTGGCGCGCACGGTGGGCCAGGCCGACGGCCGCCAGCACCTGCTCCACGCGCGCGGGATCTTCACGACCGGCCAGTTCCAGCGGCAGGGCCACGTTCTCGGCAGCCGTCAGGGAGGGCAGGAGGTGGAAGCTCTGGAACACGAAGCCCACCTCGCGGGCACGCAGCTGCGCGCGGGCTTCTTCGTCGAGCGTGCCCAGATCGCTGCCGGCCAGGCTGATGCGCCCCTGGCTGGGGACATCGAGCCCGGCCAGCAGGCCGAGCAGGGTGGTCTTGCCCGAACCTGAAGCGCCGACGATGGCGACCGAGGTCCCTTCATGGACCGTCATGCTGATGTTGTCCAGTATGTGGACTTCACCTTCCGGGCCCTGCACGGACTTGCCGACCTGGTCGACGGCGATGGCGACGGGCACGCTGCGGGGGGACAGACTGTCGATGAGGAGACTCCAATGCACGTTGCGGGACAAGGCCGACGCTTCGGCCCGATGGGGATGCTGCTGGCATGGTTGCTGATGGTGCCGCTGCTGGCGTGTGCCAAAGGTCAAACGGCCACGGTGCTGGTGCTGGGCGACAGCCTGAGCGCTGCCCACAATATCCCGGCCGGTAGCGGCTGGGTGGACCTGCTCGGCAAGCGGCTCAGCGCCGGTTCGGGCACGCAGGCGCGTGTGGTCAACGCCAGCATGAGCGGGGAAACGACGGCCGGTGCGGCCACGCGCCTGCCGGGCCTGCTGGTCCGCGAGAAACCCTCCGTGGTGGTGATCGCGCTGGGCGGCAACGATGCCCTGCGCGGACTGACGCCACCACAGATCCGCGCCAACCTGCAGAAGATGGTGCAGGCCAGCAAGGCCAGTGGGGCGAAGGTGCTGCTGCTTGGCATCGACGTGCCACCCAACTATGGGGCGGCCTACCGGCAGCGGCTGGCGACGGTCTATCGCGAGGTCGCGGCAGAAAGCGGGGCCCCATTGCTGCCCTTCCTGCTGGAGGGCGTTGCGCTGGCGCCGGGGATGATGCAGTCCGACGGTCTCCACCCAACGGCCGCGGCGCAGCCGCGCGTGCTTGCGAATGTCTGGCCGCTGCTGCAACCGCTGCTCTGAGGTTCACGCTCCCTTCGATCAGGCTTCACATCCCGTCCACTGTCGATGCGGCATGTTTCACAAAGCTGAAGTTAGAGGGAAGACCATGCGTCAGACGAAGGAAACCTCCGGCCTTGTTCTGGTCGTGGAGGACAACCGTAATATCTCCGAGATGATCGGTGAGTATCTGGAAGGCCGTGGCTTCGAGGTCGACTATGCCCAGGACGGGCTGGACGGTTATCGTCTGGCCGCCGAGAACAGCTACGACGTGGTCGTGCTGGATCTGATGCTGCCGCGCCTGGACGGCATCGAAGTGTGCCGCCGTCTGCGCAACGACGCCCGCAAATCGACCCCGGTGCTGATGCTGACCGCGCGCGATACGCTGGACGACAAGCTGACCGGCCTGGGCTTCGGCGCCGACGACTATCTCACCAAGCCGTTCGCGATCCAGGAACTGGAAGCACGCCTGCGTGCCCTGATCCGTCGCGAGCGCCGCCAGGTGGGTTCGGAAGTGCTGAAGGTCGCCGACCTGGTGCTCGATCCGGTCAGCATGCGCGCCACGCGAGCCGGCACCGAGCTGCAGCTGTCGCCGATCGGACTGCGCCTGCTGACCATCCTGATGCGCGAATCACCGCGCGTGGTCACGCGCCAGGAAATCGAGCGCGAGATCTGGGGCAACGGCCTGCCGGATTCCGATACCCTGCGCAGCCATCTGTACAACCTGCGCAAGATCATCGACAAGCCGTTCGACCGCCCGCTGCTGCATACCGTGCAGAGCGCCGGTTACCGCATCGCGGACATCGCCCAGCCGATGGGCTGATACCTGCCGCAGGGTTTTCCGTACAGGCGCTTCATCGCCCCTGTACGGAGACCTGACGGGCGCGCTGCCTATACTGGAGCCGCCTCCCACGTATCGACCTTTCCCGATGCCGCACGGCCTGCCGCGCAAGATCCGTATTGCCTTCATCCTGCAGGCCGTGCTCGCCAGCGTCGCGATCGTGCTGGGGGCATGGCTTGTCTCGCTGGTGATCAAGCACAGCCTGATCAAGGCCGCGCTGCAGGAAGAAGCAACGTACTACTGGACGCTGCACGAGGCCTCGCCCGCGCAGCCGCCGCCCAACACGCACAATGTCCGTGGCTACCTGCTGGAAGCCGGGCGCTCGCCCCTGGCCCTGCCGGCCAGCCTGCGCGGGCTGGCACCCGGCTTCCACGAACTGGCCGGCGATGACCAGCTGGTCTGGGTGGATGCCCGGCCGCAGGGCCATCTCTATCTGGTGTTCCTGCGCTCACGGGCACAGATGCTGGCGTTCTGGTTCGGCATCGTGCCGGTACTGCTGACCCTGCTCGCCGTCTATGGCGCAAGCTGGGTGACCTGGCGGGTGTCCAACCGGCTCGTCTCGCCGGTGAACTGGCTGGCCCGACGCGTCTCGCGCTGGGATCCGGCGCGTCCCGATGCCTCTGATCTGGACCCCGAACGGCTGCCCGGCGACATGCAGGGCGAGACCCGCCAGCTTGCCGCGGCACTGCACTCGTTGGCCACCCGGGTCACCGAGAATGTGGCACGCGAGCGGGATTTCACCCGTGATGCCAGCCATGAGCTGCGTACTCCATTGACCGTGATCCGCGTGGCCAGCGACATGGCCTTGGGCGATGAGGACCTCGCGCCCCGCCAGCGCCGCAGCCTGGAGCGCATCCAGCGCGCCGGGCGGGACATGGAAGCGGTGATCGATGCATTCCTGATCCTGGCGCGCGAGGCCGATGTGCAGCCGCAGATGGAAGTCTTCGATGTGGCCGAGGTGGTCCGCCACGAAGTGGATACCGCTGCCGGCCTGATGGCGAACAAGCCGGTGCACGTGGAGATGCACGGCGCCGGCGAGGTGACGCTGCACGGACCGCCGCGGGTGCTGCAGGTGGTGGTCAGCAATCTGGTGCGCAATGCCTGCAACTACACCGACGAAGGGCGCGTGGACGTCCACGTGGAGCAGGACCGCGTGCGCGTGCGCGATACCGGTATCGGCATGTCCGCCGAAACGCTGGCACGTGCGTTCGAACCGTTCTACCGCGCCGAGCCTGATCGCCCGCAGGGCACCGGGCTCGGCCTGCTGATCGTCAAGCGGCTGTGTGACCGCTTCGGCTGGACCATCACTCTGACCAGTGAGCCGGGCCAGGGTACCGAAGCGGTGGTGGTATTCCGCTGAAACTGCGTCCGCCGGTTACTTCGGGCAGCTGACGCTGGGCGCGATCGCCCGGGTCCAGAGCGCGTAGCCGGACGGCTTCATGTGCAGCATGTCGGGCAGGAACAGCGCCGGGTCGGGCTGGCCATCGGTGCCGAGCATGGGCGTATAGATGTCGATGAACCCGGTGTTGGGTACGCCGGCCAGGGCACGGCGGATCAGTCCGTTGGCTTCGGTGATGGCGGGCAGCAGGTTCGCGCGCGACGGGCTGGGCTTGATCGAGATGTAGTTGACCCGGGTGGCGGGCAGGGCGCTGTGCACGCGCTGCACGAAGGCCAGCACGTCCTCGCGCACCTGCACCGGCGTGCGGCCACTGTTGAGGTCGTTGTCACCGGCATACAGGAACACCGCGCAGGGCTTGTGCGGGATCAGCAGGCGATCGGCGTACCAGGTGCTGTCGCGCACTTCCGAGCCACCGAAGCCACGGTTGTAGACCGGCTTGCCCGGAAAATCCCGCTGCAGCGATGACCACATGCGGATCGACGAACTGCCGATGAAGGCGATGCCGCCGTCGGGCACTGGCCGGGCCTGGTCGGCCCGGGCGAACGCGCGCATGTCTTCTTCCCAGGCGACATTGGAGACCTGTCCGGGAACGCGGGGAGGCGTGGCAGGTGTGATGGCCTGCGCCGACACCGCAGCGGTGAGGCCCAGGGCCAGGGCCAGCAGCAGGGGGCGTGGATGCGGCTTCATGTGGATTCTCCAGCAGGGTCTGATTCGATACCGGAGCCCATCGTACCGGCCCGGGTGGGCAGGCGGGGCGGGCACACCGGTGGCTTGTGGCAAAATGAGCGCCTGCCGTCTTCCCTGTGGTTGCCTTGATGCCTGGCTTTTTCCGTACGTGGCGGCGCCTGCGCGCGCCCGCCGCCCCTGTCCGTCCCGGGGCTCGACATGGCTGATCAGTTCGGCCACGCGCCACGCGGACCGCGCCGCATGCTGCAGGCCGCGCAGTGGTCCTGGCAGGGACTGCGCGCGGCGTGGCTGCACGAATCGTCCTTCCGGCTGGAAGTCTGCCTGGTGGTCGTGCTGGCGCCGTTGGCGCTATGGCTCGGCGCGACCCCGGTTGAGCGCGTGCTGCTGCTCGGTTCGCTGCTGCTGGTGCTGGCGATGGAGTTGCTGAACTCGGCCATCGAAGCTGTCATCGAACGCTACGGCAGCGAGTTCCACGAACTGGCCGGACGGGCCAAGGACATGGGCTCGGCCGCGGTGTTCGTGCTGCTGGTGAATGTCCTGCTGTGCTGGGGCCTGCTCCTGCTGCCCCGCCTTTTCTCTTCCTTTTCCTGACTTCGCGAAGACCTCCCCATGCTGCTTGAACTGTTCTCCGATCCCAACGTCTGGTTGACCCTGCTCACGCTGAGTGCGCTGGAAATCGTGCTGGGCATCGACAATCTCGTTTTCATCTCCATCGCGGTAAGCAAGCTGCCGGAGGCGCGCCGTCCGTTCGCACGCAAGCTCGGCATCGCCGTGGCGTGCATCACGCGCATCCTGCTGCTGGTGTCGCTGGCCTATCTGGCGCACATGGAAGCGAACCTGTTCACCGTGGCCGGCATGGGGATCTCCATCCGCGACCTGGTGCTGATCCTCGGCGGCCTGTTCCTGATCATCAAGGGCATGATGGAGATACGCGAGATGATCAGCGGTGGCGAGGACAACGACCCGACCACCACCAAGGCTTCGGCGGTGTTCGGCATGGTGATCCTGCAGATCGCCATCATCGACATCGTGTTCTCGCTGGATTCGGTGATCACTGCGGTCGGCATCGCCGACCATATCCCGGTCATGGTGGCGGCGATCCTGCTGTCGGTGGCGGTGATGCTGCTGGCGGCCAATCCGCTGGGCCGCTTCATCGACGCCAATCCAACGGTGAAGATGCTGGCGCTGGCCTTCATCCTGCTGGTCGGCGCGGTGCTGATCCTGGATGGCCTGGACGTGCACGTGCCCAAGCCGTACATCTATTCGGCGATGGGCTTCTCGGTGCTGGTGGAATGGCTGAACCTGCTGATGCGCAACCGCGCACGCGCCAAGCAGGTGCCGGGCGCCGGCGACTGGTGACTGTCGCCCGCCAGTGTTGCCGGTCCTTGCCCGGCAGCACTGGCGTATGCACGATCGTTTTCACGCGGCGCGTGGCATGCTCCGGCTTTCCAACCTGATGGATTGCGGCCATGCGCCTGTTGACCCGCCTGTTTCCCCTGCTCGTGCTGGTATCCCTGCTCTCCGGCTGCGGCTACAACGCCATCCAGCAGAAGGACGAGTCGGTCAAGGCCAGCTGGGCGGAGGTGCTGAACCAGTACAAGCGCCGCGCCGACCTGGTGCCCAACCTGGTCAACACCGTCCAGGGGTTCGCCAACCAGGAGCGGCAGGTGCTGACCGACGTCACCAACGCACGCTCGCGGGTCGGCCAGATCAACGTCAACGCCGATGATGCGGCCTCGCTGCAGCAGTTCCAGCAGGCGCAGAGCGAGCTGGGCGGTGCGCTGTCGCGGCTGCTGGTGGTGACCGAGAACTATCCGGTGCTCAAGTCCGACGCGAACTTCCGCGATCTGCAGGCGCAGCTGGAAGGCACCGAGAACCGCATCACCGTGGCCCGTGGCCGGTACATCCAGCAGGTCCAGGACTACAACACCTACGTGCGTTCGTTCCCGCAGGTGATCACCGCGAAGATCTTCGGCTACCAGCCCAAGCCCAACTTCACCGTGGACAACGAAGCGCAGATCTCCAACGCACCTGAAGTGAACTTCGGCAACGGCGCGCAGCCGGCCCCGGCCCCGGCCCCGCAGCCGCAGCCGCAGCCAGGCAGCTGAGCCATGCTGATGCGCCTGCTGCTGGCCCTGCTGCTGCTGTCGCCGCTGGGATCGCTCGGAGCGCAGAACAGCGCGCCGATTCCGCCCCTGGACTCGCCCGTGGTGGACACCACCGGGACCCTGGATGCGGCACAGACCCGGCAGCTGGTGCAGCAGGCCATGGACCTCCAGCAGCGCAAGGGCAGCCAGCTGCAGGTGCTGATCGTGCCCACCACGCAGCCTGAAGACATCGCGCAGTACACCACCCGCGTGTTCGATACGTGGCAGATCGGCCGCAAGGGCGTGGATGACGGTGTGCTGCTGGTGGTCGCCAAGGACGACCGGCGGGTGCGTATCGAGCCGGGCTACGGCCTGGAAGGGGCCGTGCCGGACGCGGTGGCCAACCGGATCATCCAGGAATATATCGCGCCCAGCTTCCGGCGTGGCGACTACGCGGGCGGTATCAGCGAGGCCACCGCCGTGCTGTCGCGGCTGATCGAGGGCGAAGCGTTGCCGCCCCCTGTCAGTGCCCACCGCCAGCGCGATGCCGCCCCCTCCGGCGATGGCTGGATCATCGCCGTGGTCATCGGCTTCTTCGTCGGTTCGCTGCTGCGGGCCGTGCTGGGCTGGCTGCCCCGTCCGCTGCGCGGCCTGGCCGCCGGTGCCGGCGCCGCCGTGGTCGCCTTCCTGTTCACCTCCCTGCTGGTGGCCAGCGGCATCGCCGGCGTGGTCGGCCTGCTGATCGCGGTCACCTCCGGACACCCGGCGCGTTTCGCGCGCGGCGGTGGCTGGGGCGGGGGAGGCTTCGGCGGCGGCTTCGGTGGGGGCGGTGGCGGGTTTGGCGGCGGTGGCTGGGGCGGTGGCGGCGGCCGTTCCGGCGGCGGCGGCGCGTCGGGAGGGTGGTGATGCTCACGCGGCTCCTGCGCCACGTCTTCTCGCCGTCCGTGCGGCGGACGTTCCCCCCCTCCACGCTGGAGGCGATCACGCAGGCCATCACGGCCGGTGAGCGCCGTCATGGCGGACAGGTGATGTTCGCCGTGGAAGCGGACCTGCCACTGCCTGCCATTTGGCGTGGCGTGCGTCCGCGCGAAGCAGCCGAGCGCGCGTTCGCCCACCTGCGGACCTGGGATACCCCCGGCAACAACGGCGTGCTGGTCTACCTGCTGCTGGCCGACCATGCCATCGAGATCGTGGCCGACCGCGGCCTGCACGGGCACGTGGCGCAGGCGCACTGGGAGCAGATCTGCGCGCAGCTGCGCGAGGGGCTGCGCGGCGGTGATCCAGCCGGCGCGCTGGTGGCCGCGATCGATCAGGTCTCCACGCTGTTGGCGCGGCACTTTCCGCCCTCCCTGCGGTCAGACCCTGCGGGCCTGCCGGACGCGCCGCAGATTCTGGGGTGAGCCCGGCCGGGCTAAACTACCCCGATCCCCGCAAGGCACCCCCCATGATCTACTTCCACGATATCGACCCCCTCGCCATTTCGCTGGGGCCGGTCAAGGTGCACTGGTACGGCATCATGTACCTGCTTGGCTTCGCCTCGGCCTGGTTCCTGGGCAAGCGCCGGATCGCGGCAGGCCGCCTGCCGGGGGTCTCGGCCGAAGGCTTCTCCGATCTGCTCTTCTACGCCATGCTCGGCGTGGTGGTCGGGGGGCGGGTAGGCTACATGCTGTTCTATGCCTTCAGCGAATTCCTGGCCAATCCGCTGCTGCTGTTCAAGGTCTGGGATGGCGGCATGAGCTTCCACGGCGGCCTGCTGGGCGTATTGGCGGCCTGCTGGTGGTGGTCGCGCAGGCATCGCCTGCACTTCTTCGACACCATGGATTTCATCGCGCCGCTGGTCCCGCTGGGCCTGGGGTTCGGGCGTATCGGCAACTTCATCGGCGATGAGCTCTGGGGCAAGTTCACCGACGGCACCTGGGGCGTGGTGTTCCCCACCGGTCTGCCGGCGCCGCTGGCCCAGCTGGATACCGCCACGCTCAAGGCCCAGTTCGCCGCAGGCGCGCTGAACCCGTATGCCCGCCATCCTTCGCAGCTGTATGAGGCCTTCCTGGAAGGCCTGGTGATGTTCGTGGTGCTGTGGCTGGTCTCGGCCACCCCGCGCAACCGCTACCTGGTGTCGGGCCTGTTCGCGCTGATGTATGGCCTGTTCCGCTTCGCGGTGGAGTTCGTGCGCATGCCCGACAACGGCATCTACGTGGCCTTCGACTGGCTCACGCGCGGGCAGATCCTGAGCCTGCCGCTGGTGGTGCTGGGCCTGGTGCTGGTGGTGATGTCGCGCCGGGCGCCGCGCCTGCTGCCGCAGCCGGCGGTGGCCAAGGACGCCCGATGAAGCCCTACCTCGACCTGCTCGCGCATGTGCTGGAGCACGGCGCCGAGAAGAGCGACCGCACCGGGACCGGCACCCGCAGCGTGTTCGGCTGGCAGATGCGCTTCAACCTCAATCACGGCTTTCCGCTGGTCACCACCAAGAAGCTGCACCTGCGTTCGATCATCCACGAGTTGCTGTGGTTCCTGAAAGGCGATACCAACATCGGGTACCTGAAGGACAACCAGGTACGCATCTGGGACGAGTGGGCCGATGAGAACGGCGATCTCGGGCCGGTGTACGGCAAGCAGTGGCGCAGCTGGGCGGCCGCCGATGGCCGCCAGATCGACCAGATGCAGTGGCTGGTGGAGGAAATCAAGCGCAATCCGGATTCGCGGCGGCTGGTGGTGAGTGCCTGGAACGTGGGCGAGCTGTCGCAGATGGCCCTGATGCCGTGCCACAACCTGTTCCAGTTCTACGTGGTGGACGGCAAGCTCAGCTGCCAGCTCTACCAGCGCAGCGGCGACATCTTCCTCGGCGTACCGTTCAACATCGCCAGCTATGCGCTGCTGACCCACATGGTGGCGCAGGCGACCGGGCTGGGCGTCGGTGATTTCGTGCATACGCTCGGCGATGCGCATCTGTATTCGAACCACTACGAGCAGGCGCGCGAACAGCTCACGCGCGCGCCGCGCGCCCTGCCCACGCTGTGGCTCAATCCGGAGGTGACGGACCTGTTCGGCTTCCGTTTCGAGGACATCCGCATCGACGGTTACGACCCGCACCCGGCGATCAAGGCGCCGGTCGCGGTATGAGCGCTGCGCTGAAGGTGAGTTTCATCGCCGCGCTTGATCGCGCACGCGGCATCGGGCGTGACAATGAGCTGCCGTGGTGCCTGCCGGACGATCTGAAGCACTTCAAGGCGCTGACGCTGGGCAAGCCGGTGCTGATGGGGCGGCGCACGGCGGAATCGCTGGGGCGCGCGCTGCCGGGGCGGACCAACCTGGTGCTGACCCGCCGGGGTGCGGTGCCGTGGGCGGGCATGCATGCGGTGGCCTCGTTCGAGCAGGCGCGCGCAGTAGCGGCCTCAGAGAACGCGCCGGAGCTGTGCGTGATCGGCGGCGGTGAGATCTACCGCCTGCTGATGGACCACGCCACGGACCTGCACCTGACCCGGGTGGACACCGAGGTCAAGGCCGATACCTTCTTCCCGGAGGTGGACGAGCGCCTGTGGCAGGTGGTGGAGCGTGCACGGCATGAGGCGGATGGGCAGCACCCGTTCGCCTTCGAATTCCTGCACTACACGCGGCGCGACTAGCCGCGCCTGCGGACCGCGCGGACGGGCCGCGCCCGGCCGTGCGCACGGCTCAGGCGGGGTTCCTTTTCAGTCGACGGCCGGGGGCGTGCCTGCGCCGGCGCCGCCATTGCCGCGACCGCGTCCGCGCCGCCGGCGCGGCCCGCGGGTACGGGTCTCGCCACCGGTGGGCTGGCCCGGTGCATGATCCGATGCCGCAGCCGGCTGCGACCCGCGCGGTGTTTTCTCCTGCGGCGCCTTCGGGGGACGCGCCGGCGGACGGGCCCCCGGCACGGGGGCGGGCACGTCGCGCCCGGGTACCTGCACCACGCGCACCTCGTCGGTATCCAGCTGCAGGGCGGTCAGCTTGCCGCCCCAGACCGCGCCGGTATCGATGGCGTGCACGCCCTGGGTGATCGTCAGGCCCAGCGCGGACCAGTGGCCGCAGACCACCTTCAGATCGCGCTCCAGGCGGCCCGGCACTTCAAACCACGGATACAACCCCTGCTCCTGCGTGCCCGGCGTCCCCTTGTCCTCGATGCCGATGCGCCCGCGCGAGGTGCAATAGCGCATGCGGGTGAGCACGTTGATGATCGCCCGCGAGCGTTCGTACCCGGTCAGTCCGGGGGCCCAGCTCGGCTTGTCGCCATACATGTTGCGCAGCAGCTTGCGGTAGCCGGCACCATGCAGCTGCTGCTCGACCTCGCGCGCGTGCTTTTCGGTCATCTGCGTGGTCCAGCGGGGCGCGATGCCTGCATGCACCATCATCCAGCCCAGTGCTCGATCGGCATGCACCAGCTTCTGCATGCGCAGCCACTCCAGCAGCACGTCGCGGTCCTCGGCCTGCACCACGCGCAGCAGGTCCGGATTGACCTTGCGCTGTTCTTCTTCGCTGCGGGCACCGACGGCAAGCAGTGAAAGGTCGTGGTTGCCGAGCACCACCACGCTGTGCTCGCGCA
The DNA here is from genome assembly GCF_011761925.1 of Xanthomonas sp. 60. Classification (NCBI taxonomy): domain Bacteria; kingdom Pseudomonadati; phylum Pseudomonadota; class Gammaproteobacteria; order Lysobacterales; family Lysobacteraceae; genus Xanthomonas; species Xanthomonas sp. 60. Next base: position 342,422 of record NZ_JAASQW010000001.1, read on the forward strand.
GCGAATGCACCAGGCGCAGGGTTTCCAGCGACTGGCCGCCGCGGTTGACCAGATCGCCGCAGAACCACAGCGTGTCCTGTGCGGGATCGAACCTGATCTTCTCCAGCAGGCGCTGGGTAACGTCATAGCAGCCCTGAAGGTCGCCGATTGCCCACACACTCATGGCCTGGCCTCCTTGTCAGTGCAGCGTTCGGGGGATGGTCAGCACGAAGGCCGCGATCGGAGCGACGAACTCGGTGCCATCATCTGCCACCATGTCGTAATGCCCCTGCATCGTGCCGTGCTCGGTCCCCAGCATGACGCCTGAGGTGTAACGGAAGTCTTCACCCGGGCGCAGCCGGGGCTGCTCACCGATCACACCATCGCCGTCCACGAGCTGCACCTCGCCGTTGCCGTCGACGATGCGCCAGTGACGGGCGACCAGGCGCGCGGCCACGCTTCCGCGGTTGTGGATGCGGATGGTGTAGGCGAACGCATAGCGGCCGTCTTCCGGGGTGGACTGGTCGTCGAGGAAGCGGGGAGCGACTTCAACTTCGATTGCGTAAGGATCGGGGGCTTGCATACCGGCAGTGTAATCAGCTTGCATTGGCCAGTGCGACGAATTCCGCGATGTCCAGCTGTTCGGCGCGCGCATCCGGGCGCACGCCGGCAGCGGCGAACTGCTCGGCGGAGACCACGTTGTTGAGGGCATTGCGCAGCGTCTTGCGTCGCTGGCCGAAGGCCGCCCGCACCACATCGGCGAAGCGCCTGCGATCGTTGATGCCGATGCTGGAGGGATCGCGCGGCACCAGCCGCACGACGGCCGAATCGACCTTCGGCGGCGGGCGGAACGCGCCCGGCGGCACCACGAACAGCGAAGTCACTTCGCAGTAGGCCTGCAGCATCACGCTCAGGCGGCCGAAGACCTTGCTGCCGGGGCCGGCGGCCATGCGGTCGACCACTTCCTTCTGCAGCATGAAGTGCATGTCCCGCACCACGTCGGCATGGTCCAGGGCGTGGAATAGGATCGGCGAGGAAATGTTGTAGGGCAGGTTGCCGACCAGGCGGATCTGTCCGCCGCCGGCGAGCGCGGTGAAGTCCACCCGCAGCACGTCGCTCTGGATGAGGGTCAGCTCGCCCAGCGGCGCGGCAGCAGCGGTCAGCGGCGCAATCAGATCGCGGTCGAACTCGATGACGGTCAGCCTCGGATGCTGGCGCAGCAGCGGCAGGGTGATGGCGCCCTGGCCCGGGCCGATCTCGACCAGACGGTCATCGTCCTTCGGATTCACCGCGCGCACGATGCTGTCGATGTAATGGCGATCGGCCAGGAAGTGCTGGCCCAGCTGTTTCTTGGCCGGGGCAGTGAACGCCGGGCCGGCAGGGGAATGCGGATTCATGCGGCCAGTTTAGCGCGTAGAGGGCGCGGCAAGGTCTGGTATCGGCGCAGCGCCCGCCCTTGATCGCGCGGCGGCCAGTCGTGCACACAGCGAGGTGGCCGCCAGCAGGCTGGACGGATCGGCGATGCCGCGCCCGGCCAGCGCCAGCGCGGTGCCGTGGTCGACGGCCACGCGCGGGTAGGGCAGTCCCAACGTGAGGTTGACCGCCTGTTCGAAACCGGAGTATTTCAGTACCGGCAGGCCCTGGTCGTGGTACATCGCCAGCACGGCATCGAACCCGGCCAGCTGTCCCGGCAGGAACGCGGTGTCGGCCGGCAGCGGGCCGATCAGGGTCATGCCTTCGCCCCGCAGCCGGTCCAGCAGCGGAATGATCACATCCAGCTCTTCGCGGCCCAGGTGCCCGTCTTCGCCGGCGTGGGGATTGAGCCCGAGCACAGCGATGCGGGGGGCCGGCAGGCCGAAGGCGCCGCGCATCGCCGTGTGCACGGTGCGCAGGGCGTGTTCGAGGCTGGCGTCGGTGATGGCGTCGGGCACTTCGCGCAGCGGCAGGTGCGTGGTGGCCAGCGCGACCCGGACGATGTCATTGGCCAGCATCATCACCACGCGCACGCCCGCCTGGTCAGCCAGCAGTTCGGTGGTGCCGCTGTAGGCGATGCCGCCATCGTTGATCACTGCCTTATGCACCGGCCCGGTGACCACACCGTCGAGCGCACCGGACAGGCAGGCCTGCCCTGCGCCGAGCAGCGCATCGATCACTGCGCGGGCGTTGGCCGGGCAGGTGATGCCAAAGGTGGAGGGAGCGGCATTGCGCACCGGGCGCAACCGCAGGTCGCCGGGCGCATGGGCGTGCGCCTGCTCGGGAAGCAGGCGCAGCGGCAGGTTCAGCGCGGTGGCGGCGGCCTGCAGGACATCGGGATCGGCAAACGCAAGTAGCCGGCAGTCACGGCGCGGCTGCTGGACGAGACGGACACAGAGCTCGGGGCCGATCCCCGCCGGCTCGCCCGGGACCAGCGCGAGCTGCGGGAGCATGGCTCAGGACTGCGGCGGCGTGGCGGTATTCTCCGCCCGGTCGCCGCTGCGGAAGCTGACGTAGGCTTCGCCACGCAGCTCGGCCAGGAAGCGGTTGTACTCTTCCTCCAGCTTGCGGCGGCCGATCGTCTCACGCACCTGGGCACGCTGGTTGTCCACGCCGACGTCGGTCTGGCGGGTCGCCACGCGCTGCACGATGTGCCAGCCCGCGTCGGTGCGGAACGGCTGGCTCACGCTGCCGTCGGTGATGCCAGCGACCTGGCGGCCGAAGTCCGGGCCGAAGGCATCGACCGGGAACCAGCCCAGGTCACCGCCCTGGCCGCGGCTGTTGTTGTCTTCCGACGACTCGCGGGCCACCGTCTGGAAATCGGCACCGCCGGCGATGCGCGCGCGCAGCGTATCGATCTTGGCCTTGGCGGCCGCGTCGTTCTGCTGGTCGGTCACGCGCACCAGGATATGGCGGGCTTCGTACTCGGTGACGGTCTGGCCCGTGGCAGCGCCACCGGCGGCATCGCGGACCTCCACCAGCTTGAGCAGCTGGAAGCCGCTCGGACCCCGCAGCGGGCCGACCACGTCGCCTGCCTTCATGCCCTGCATCAGCTGCACGAACGCCTGCGGAATCTCGTCCATGCTGCGCCAGCCGAGGTCGCCGCCTTCCAGCGCGTTCGGGCTGTCGGAATAACGCACCGCCGCGGCATTGAAGTCCAGCTCTCCCTTGTCCAGCAGAGCCTTCACGCCATCGGCCTTCTGCTGGCCGGTCGCGATCTGCTCGGCCGTCGCGCCGTCCGGCGTGGCGATCAGGATGTGCGCCAGGTGATACTGGGTGCCGGTCACGGCCTGCTGCTTCAGCGCGGCGTCGACTTCGCCCTCGCTGACGCTGATGCGGCTCTGGGCGAAATTCTGGCGCAGGCGCTGGACGACGATTTCATCGCGGACCGAGCGGCGGAATTCCTCGAAATCGATCCCGTCCTGGGCCAGCCGGCCGCGCAGCTGGTCAACGGTGCCGCCATTCTGCTGGGCGATGCTGTTGATCGCACCGGCCAGCTCCTGGTCGGATACGCGGATGCCGCTGCCTTCGGCGCGGGTCACCTGCAGTTTCACCAGCACCAGGCGCTCCAGCACCTGCCGTGCGAGCACGTCGGCCGGCGGCAGCTGCTCTTCGCGCCCGGCGTACTGCGAACGGATGTTGGCCAGCGCGCGGTCGAGCTCGCTCTGCAGGATCACGTCCTCGTCCACGACGGCCGCGATGCGGTCCAGCGCCTGGGTCTGCTGCGCCAGCAGCGGCAGCGGAGCGGCAACGGTGGAAACCGCCAGCAGCGAGGCAAGTACAACAGGGAGGGTTTTCATCATGGGATCAGGTTCGGATCGTAGTCGTCGCGGTCCGTCCCGGTACTGCTGGGCGGTACGAGATAGAGGTCGTCGCGGTTGTAGCCGAGGATAGCACGGCGCAGGGTACGGCCCGTATTCTGGCCGATGGAGCTCAGGCCCTTGAGCACGAACTCGATCTGCAGCGAATTGTCCAGGTCACCTTCGCGGTTGCGCACGTAGCGGCGGGCCAGCGCACGCACGGCCAGGCAGCAGCTGTCCCACTGCACGCCGCCGATGATCTCCAGCGGCTTCTTCTCCTCGATGGAGTAGTAGTAGCGGCCGACCACGCTCCAGCGCGGATTGATGGGGTACAGGAACGACAGGTCGGCCTGCTCCAGCAGCGTGGTGCCGTTGGGGTTGAGGCGGTTGCGGTAGCCGATGTTGACGATGCCGTCGTTGGGCATGACATAGCGTGCGCGCACGCTGGCCAGGTCTTCGCGCTTGTACTTGGGATCCCACTGGTAGGTGGCGCCCAGGTTCCAACGGTCGTTGATCTGCCAGTTGCCGTCGGCGATCCACGCCGATTTGCCCTGTTCGACCGGCACTTCCACGCCGGCGATGTTGACGCGCGAATCCTCGAAATACTGGATCTGCCCGATGCTCGCCGAGAACCGTTCACGGCCGGTGCTCTGGTCGATGAAGCGCGTGCTCAGGGCCATCGTCAGCTGGTTGGCGTCGTTCTGGCGATCCGCGCCGGTGTAGCGCGAATCGCGGAACAGCTGACCCCAGCTGAAGGTGAAATCACGGGTATCGAAGATCGGCAGCTCGCTCTGGTCGCGGTAGGGCGTGCGCAGGTAGAACAGGCGCGGTTCCAGCGTATGCAGGTAGGGCGTGTCGCCGATCGTGGTTTCGCGGTCGAAGAACAGGCCGGCATCCAGGCTGGCGATCGGCAGGCTGCGCGAGGGCGATGTATTGCCGCGCAGCTGCTCCGGCGTAGCGGTGGCCGGGTCGATGCCGGCGTTGCGCAGGTTGTTGACGCGGATCTCGTCGGCCAGGCCGCGCTCCAGGTCATAACCGGTGTAGCGGTAGGCCAGGGTCGGGGTGACATACCAGGCCGCGCCGGAGAACGGCATGGACACGTAGGGCTTGATGTCCAGCCGCGAGCCGCCATCCACGCCGATACCGGAGGTCTTGCGCACACCATTACGGATGTATTCGCCCTCGGCATCGACCGTCTTGAAATTGATCTCGTCGTGCTCGAAGCGCACCGCTTCGGCATAGACGCCCACATCCAGGTAACGCAGTACCGGCTTGTCCCAGTTGAGGAACAGCCGCGGCTGGCGGTTGTAGGGCAGCGAGGCCTCGGTCAGGGTGTAATCGGTGTTCTGCCAGTAATCGGCCATCACCCCGCCGGTCCAGTTCTCACCGGTACCGTAGACCCCGATCTGGCTCTGCAGGCTGGACACGGTCACCCCGAGCAGCTTGTTGGAGAAGTCCTCCTGGTAGCGCTCGTCGCTCACCCACGCCAGCGCGGCACGCGCCTGCCAGTTGGCGTTGATGTTGTGGTAGCCGCTGAATTCCACGCGGCCGCGGTCCTTGTCGCGCAGCTTGTCGCTCGGCATGTAGGCCGTGTCGAGGATGCCGCGGCCGCCGCCGTAGAGGTAGCGGAACTCGTTGTCCAGCATCAGCCCGCGCTTGCTCATGTAGCGCGGGGTCAGCGTGTCATCGTAGTTCGGCGCCAGGTTGAAATAGATCGGTTGGGCGTAGTCGAAACCGTTGCGCCCGGACAGCCCGATCTGCGGATACAGCAGGCCGGTCTGGCGCCGATCATCGATCGGGAACTTGAAGTAGGGCGCCCACAGCACCGGCACCTTGCCGATGCGCAGCACGGCATTGCGCGCGGTGCCGAAGCCTTCGTCATTGTCGACTTCGATCTGCGGCGCGGCCAGCGTCCACACCGGCTGCGAGGGATCGCAGGTGGTGTAGGTGGAGCGGTGCATCTGGCCCACCGATCCCTGCAGGTCGATGGACTCGGCACCCCCGTTGCCCCGGCGCGACACCAGCTGGTACCGGATGTCGGAGATCTTGTGGGTATCGGCCTCCTGGTTGCCTTCGGCGCGCTTGGCGACCATCCGGATAGAGGAATCCTGGTAGCGCACATTTCCGTCAGCGACGTAATTTCCGCTTTCGGTGTCGAAGCTCAGGTGGTCGGTGCCGAGGAACTGGTCGCCGCGCTTGAGCGCGACGTTGCCGTCGTATTGCGGCACCGCCGAGGTGCCCATCAGCTGGTCACCCTCGATATCGGTGGGCTGCTCGCCGCGCGTGGCGGCAGCGGCCTTGTCCGCAGGTGGCGCGTCGGTAAAGGCGGGCAGGACGTCGGTAGCCGGGCACAGACCCCAGTTGAGAGGTTTGTCGTCGGCCAGCGCCGGCAGGCACAGGGCGATACCCAGAGGGAGAGGCAGCAGGCGAAGGGCTTGGCGCACGCGTGATGAATTCAGGCGAAAACGGACCGTAGATTGCCCCATCCTCTGCATGGGGGCAATGAAGGCGCTCCGCCGACCGCTGCCGGGGTTCATCCGGAACGGGCGGCGCCGCCTTCCAGCAAGGCCTGGACGTGGGCCACGCTGCACTCGGCGAGGGCGTCCAGGTCGTAGCCCCCCTCGAGCGTGGACACCAGCCGGCCGGCGGCGTGGCGCCGCGCCAGCGCAAGCAGCTCGGTGGTCAGCCAGGCGAAATCCTCCGACTCCAGCATCAGATCGGCCTGCGGATCACGACGGTGCGCGTCGAAGCCGGCCGAGACCAGCACCAGCTGCGGACGGAAGTCGTCGATGGCCGGGAGCATCTCGTCGGCCCAGACATTGCGGAAGCGCAGGCTGCCACTGCCAGGGGGCAGCAGGATGTTGAGCAGGTTGCCGGCGCCGCGGTCGCGGCGCAGCCCGGAGTTCGGGAACAGCCCGGCCTGGTGGGTGCTGAAGTACGCCACGCGCGGATCGTGCTGGAAGATGTCCTGGGTGCCGTTGCCGTGGTGCACGTCGAAATCCACGATGGCGATGCGCTCCAGGCCATGGCGGTCGCGCGCATATGCCGCCGCGACGGCCACGTTGTTGAGCAGGCAGAAGCCCATCGCATGGCTGGCGGTGGCATGGTGGCCCGGCGGACGGACCGCGCAGAAGGCCACCGGGTCTTCGCCCAGCACCACCGCGTCGACGGCGGCCACGCCGGCGCCGGCCGCGTGCAGTGCGGCCCGGGCCGAGCCCGGCGAGGTGCGGGTGTCCAGGTCGATCTGCCGCAGGGAGGCGTCCTGCGCCTGCAGGACCAGATCGATCATCGCCGTATCGTGCACGCGCGCCAGCTCGCCCAGCTTGGCCGAGGGCGCCTCGCGCCAGTCCAGTTGTCCGGGGAAGGCGCCGCGCAGGGCATCGAGCACGCCCTGCAGCCGCTGCGGGCTTTCCGGGTGATCGGCGCCGGGGACGTGCTGCAGGCAGGCGGGATGGGTGAACAGCAGCATCGGACGGTGGTTCCTGGAAGCGGCCGGTCAGGCCGGTCGACGATCGTGGCGCCAGAGCACCTCGCCCTGGCCGTCGGCCCGGGCCAGCACGCGGGCCAGGACGAACAGCAGGTCCGAGAGCCGGTTGAGATAGCGCAGGGCCTGGGGACGCACCGGCTCCTGCCGCGAGAGCGCCACGGTCTCGCGCTCGGCGCGCCGCACCACGGTGCGCACCACGTGACACCGCGCCGCCGCTTCGCCGCCGCCGGGCAGGATGAATTCCTGCAGCACCGGCAGGCTCGCGTTGTAGTGGTCCAGGTGGCGTTCCAGCGCGCTGGCGTGGTCGTCCTGGATGGCCGCGTGGCCGGGGATGCACAGCTCGCCGCCGAGGTCGAACAGCACGTGCTGCACGCCGGTCAGCAGCGTGCGCACGTCGTCTGGCAGGGGCGCGGCGAGCAGCAGCCCGAGGGCCGCGTTGGCCTCGTCGACCGTGCCGAATGCGGCCACGCGGGCATCGTCCTTGCCGACGCGGCGGCCATCGCCGAGGCCGGTGCTGCCGTCATCGCCGGTGCGGGTGTAGATGCGGGAAAGGCGGTTGCCCACGGCGCGGCCTCAGCGGTGGGCTTGCCGGCGCGCCTGCGCCAGCTTGCCAACCTGTTCCAGGGCCACCTGCAGGGCAGCGGCCACTGCCACGTACAGCGCGGTGGTGGCCAGGTAGGGACCCAGCCAGTCGGTGTAGTTCTTCCACCAGCCGGCCAGGGTGGGCCCGGCCACGTTGGTGGAGGTCCAGTAGAAGCCGCCCTGTGCGAACAGGTGGCACACCGCCACCGAGGCCACCAGCAGCACCGCCGCGCGCGGCAGCAGCGGCCACCGTGCGCCGGCATAGCCTTGGCGCAGCAGCATGCCGCCGGCCCACAGGGTGAAATACGCCGGCAGCAGCATCCAGTACCCGAGCGACACGCAGTAGTGCTGCCAGAAATCCAGGCCCATCGCGTTGATCACCCAGGCATCCACCAGCACCGCCAGCGCCATCAGCAGGGGAAACGCCCAGCGGCTCCAGGCGCGCAGGTGGAAGCCGGCGACGAAGAACACCGCCCACGACGCATCGGGGATGGCGGCGAAATGATGCAGGCGCGTGGCTGCCAGCGTGAGCATGAGCAGGGCGAGCACGATCAGGCGGCGGGAAGTGGAGGTCATGGCCGTCGGCAGGGGGGAGCGAAGCTGCATTCTAGACCGCCCGCCGCCGCCGCGCAGGCGCCGGGCATGAGGCCATGGCCGCGTCGGTGACGGACCTGGGCGTATCATGGCGCCCATGAGTGAACGTCATGATGTCCTGATCGTCGGTGGGGGGCTCGTCGGTGCCAGCCTCGCCATTGCCCTGCAGCGCCACGGCCGCGACGTCGCGTTGCTGGAAGCGACAGCGGCCAGCGCATTGCCGCCGGTATTCGACCAGCGCAATCTCAGCTTCGCCGCCGCCACGGTCAACGCGCTGACGGCGCTGGGGGTGATGCAGAAGCTGGCGGGCACGCCCGGCCCGATCACCCGCATCCATGTCAGCCGCGCCGGGGATTTCGGCCGGGTGCGACTGGTCGCTGCCGATTACGGACGCCCCTGGTTCGGCAAGGTGGTGATTGCGCGGGAGTTCGGCGAAGCGCTCGCCGCCCGGCTTGAGGAACTGCCCACGCTGCACCGGCTGCGTCCGGCGCGCTTTGTCGGCCTGGGCGAGGTGGTGGACGGTTACCGCCAGGTCCGCGTGCGCGATGCGCAGGGCGAACGTACGGTGGCCGCGCGGCTGGTGGTGGGTGCCGATGGCACCACGAGTGCGGTCCGCGATGCGCTGGGTATCGAAGTGGCCACGCACGACTTCGAGCAGACCTTGTTTGTCGCGCGCGTGCGGGCGCAGAAGGCCCCTGACGGCACCGCCTGGGAGCGCTTCACCGACAGCGGGCCGACCGCCCTGCTGCCACGCGGCGATCGGCATTACGGCGTGGTGCACGGCGTCAGGTCGGATCACGCCGATGCGGTAGCCGCGCTGGACGATGCCGCGTGGCTGCAGCGGCTGCAGGCGGTGTTCGGCTGGCGCGCAGGACGCCTGCTCGAATCCGGCCCGCGCAGCGCCTACCCGCTGCGGCAGGTGCTCGCCGAGCGCCTGGCCGGCGAACGGACGGTGCTGCTCGGCAACGCGGCACAGACCATCCATCCGCTCGGTGCGCAGGGCTTCAACCTGGGCCTGCGCGATGCGCTGACGCTGGCCGAGCTGCTGGAGAATGGGGAAGACCCGGGCAGCGATGCGCTGCTGCAGGAACACGTGCGCCGCCGCACGGAGGACCGCCGCCAGACCGTGGCGTTCTCCGGCGGGCTGGCGCGATTGACCAGCAACGAGGCGCCGCTGCTGCGCCCGCTGCGCAGCCTGGGGCTGGTCGCCGCGCAGGGACCTGCGCTGCAGTCCATGCTGGTGGGTGGGGCAATGGGGTTCCGTGGCGAGGTGCCGCGCCTGTGCCGCGGAGAAGCGGCATGAACCGGCGCGCACGAGGTGACGCCGTGATCGTCGGCGGCGGCGTGGTCGGGGCGGCCTGCGCGCTGGCGTTGGCCGAGGCCGGCCTTTCGGTGGCGCTGGTGGAGGGCCGCGAGCCCGCCCCGTGGAGCGCTGCGCAGCCGGACCTGCGGGTGTTCGCCTTCGCGGCCGACAACGTGCAGCTGCTGCAGTCCCTCGGGGTCTGGCCGGAGGTGCTGCGCGCGCGTGCCTGGGCTTACCGGCGCATGCAGGTGTGGGATGCGGCCGGGGGCGATGACCTGGTGTTCGACGCAGACCGTTTCGGGCGCAGCGAACTGGGCTTCATCGTGGAGAACAGCCTGCTGCAGGACCGCCTGTGGGCGGCGCTGGCCCGTGCCGGCGTGCAGGTGCATTGTCCGGCCCGCGTGGATGCACTCGAACAGGACGCTGATGGCGTGCGCCTGCGGCTGGATGATGGCCGTCGTATCGAGGCCTCGCTGGCGGTCGCTGCCGACGGGGCGGACTCCACGCTGCGCAGGCTCGCCGGCGTGGCCGTGGACGCGCACGATTACCACCAGCGGGGCGTGGTGGCCTACGTGGACAGCGAACAGCCGAACCAGGCCACAGCGTGGCAGCGCTTCCTGCCGACCGGCCCGCTGGCGCTGCTGCCGGTGGCCGAGCGGCGCAGCTCGATCGTCTGGACGCTGCCCGACGAAGAGGCCACGCGCGTGCTGGCGCTGGACGACAGCGCCTTCGAGCGTGAACTGACGCGTGCCTCCGGCGGACGCCTGGGGGGCTTGCAGCTGGCGTCGGCGCGCGCGGCGTTCCCGCTGCGTCGGCAGCTGGCGCGCGGCTACGTCGCCGGCCGCGTGGTGCTGCTCGGCGATGCGGCGCACGTTGTGCATCCCCTGGCGGGGCAGGGCGTCAACCTCGGGCTGCGCGATGTCGCCGCGCTGGCCCGCTGGGTGGCGCCGTCGGGCACGCGACGCGCCGAGCCGCGGCTCTCGACACAGCGCCTGCAGCGCTGGGCACGCGAGCGGCGCAGCGAGAACACCGTGGCCGCCTACGGCTTCGAGGGCATCAACCGCCTGTTTTCCAACGACGAGATGCATCTCACGCTGGCCCGTGGACGGGCGCTGGGGTGTACCGGCAAATGGCCGCTGCTGCTGCAGGCGTTCTGGAAGCGCGCCGCGGGGCTGTAGCCGGCGGCGCTGGGTGGTCAATCCACCAGCCATCCGGCCAGGTCAGCCCGGTCCAGCTGGCCTCGCCGGCGGACGTCGAGGGCGTCGAATTCGTCCGCCAGTGATGGATTGGCCGCTGCCTCGCTGCGGCTGATGAACCCGTCACCATCGAGGTCCAGGGCCGTGAACACGATGCGGTACTGGCCACCGCCGGTGGGTGCGATGGAGCGGATTGTTACCGGCGTCTCACCCGGGCGCACGGGGACCTCCACCCGACCGGTCACCCGTCCGGACGACAGCGGCTGCTCGCGGATGACGCCACTGTCATCGCGCAGCGCTTCGCTCTGGGCCGGCCTGGGCTGACGGGGCTGGGCGGTGGCGGCGGCCATCGCGAAGGCGCACGGAAGAAGGAGGAGCAAGCGGCGTCTGCGTGGCATCTGATGAACCTGGAAAGCGTAACGGGGACGGTCCGGTGGGGTCCGGAAACGTCAGTATCGCGGCTCTGCTGGCGGCTTTTCCGAATCGTGGCTGAGTGCCTGGCTGGCATGAGCGCGTCATGAAAGCACCTGTGCGGGACTGTACGGATGATGCGCCACCTTTCCCCGGTCCGCCCGCGCGCTTGCCTGCGTCGGTGGAACACCTGTTGACGAGCACTTTCCCGTGAGCACAATCCAGTCCACCCAGTCGCAGCTGCAGGCACTCCAGTGCCGCCAATCAAGTCTCAAGGCATCGCGTGCGCAGCTCAACGAAGAAAAGAACTCGAAGATATCGAGTCTTTCCAGTGCACTTCGAGGCATCGCCAACCGGTGCAGGGACGTCGACGTCCGCAATGCATCGTCCTGCGAGAGCCAGGCGGCCCTGAATGTCCTGGCTGAGCGCAGAACGCTCCTCGATAAAGCACGGGCATTTCCAGAAGACCAGCGCTTGCGGATGAAGTCGGGCGAGGGCGGGGGTCGCATCGTGAAGATGGAGAGTCGCACCCTTCTCAAGCATCTGCTCGGCATAGGCCAGGCCAAGCGTGAGAAGCAGGCGGCCGACCTTGCAAACACCCTGGGTCTTCCCGGGCAGGCCATCACGCGCACGCAGATGAAGGCGGCCGTGACCCGGGCCGAGCAGGCGGTGACGCGAGCGGTGGAAGCCGGAGTGCGGCAGGCATTGCCGGAGATCACCGCGGCGTTCGCATCCGCAGCGGAAAAGGCCGGTATCGAAGGAACATCCGCCGCGAACATTTTCATCGGTGCGACGACCGATCGCCTGGTTCTCCAAGATGCCTTCAATGATGTGAGCGTGCGGCTGATGAAGGCCTATGCGGAAAAGGTCGACAAGCACTACCAGCCTGCCGTGCGTGCCTTGAAGACCGAGATCGACAATCTCCAGGCGCAGATCGAGCGCCTGCAGGCAGAGCAGGCCAAGGCCCAGCACAGTAAAATTGTGGAAGCTCGGCGCGCATTGTTGGCGCGCAACGGCGTCGTTCTTCCTGAGGAGAACGTCGAGGCGTTGCAGCAGAAACTCTCACGTCTTTACGATCAGACCAAGTTCAATGACATCTATCACACCAACGCCGGGTGCGAGGCGATACAGCGGATGTTCCAGTCCGGCGGCAGCGTGCCCCACGGAAAAGTCATCGCAGAAATCGAGAAGGCTCATGGCGATGACACCTTCACCCGAGGCGCACGTGCCGACAAGCGTGCATTGCAGCTCGCTGCAAAAAGCCTGAGTCAGTCGGACCTGCGCGCCATCGATCAGAGCCGCTATACGCTGGGTCTTGCGCGGTACGCTTCAGGTTCCGTCCAGGCGGTGACATACCGCCGCGCGATTCACAGCGGCGCCATGGTCCAGCGGCTGCAGGAAATGGCGGGCGGGGAGAAACTGCTCAGGCCCATGCGGTTTCTGTCCACGGCAGCCACCGAAGCAGGTACCGCCGCGTTTCCGGTGAAGAGACCGTCCTCCGGCGACGTGGTGAACTTTGAAATCAAAGGCTTCAGCAGCATGGCGACTCACAGCAGGTGGCACGTCCAGGGCGAGAATCAGGAACGACTCTATGGGCCCTGCAGCCACTTCAAGGTGCAGTCCGTGCAGCGCAAGGACGGCCAATGGAGGGTAAGCCTCGTGGAACAGCCCGTCGGGCCTGACCACCGCGGTGCGGTCGAACTGAAGTTCTGAGATCGATGCAAGCCGTCTCCCACAGCGCCGCCCTGCAGACCCCAGCCTGTGCCGTGCTGCGCAAGCACCTGAACGCCCGGCCGTCGATGTCCCTCGGTCGCGTGCTGCGCAAGGTGCTCAATGCGGCCGTCATGGGGCACCGCCGCACGCCACGGCCCGTCGCCTGCGCCCCCGTGCTGCAGGGATGTGTCCGCCACCTGCAACGGCAGATGGACATCGCGCTGGTCCATCACGGCGTCCGTCCCGCCGGACTCGAGCGTCCTGCCTGCGATGTACTGATCGACTGGGCCGACGCACCGCTGGCGTCAGCCCTGAGCGTGGACCGGCTCGCCACGCATCTTTCCACGATCGAGGAGGGGTACGCTGCCTGCGCGCGGTCGCTCGGCGGCGCGTGGCTGCGGGGCGTGGAGAACTGGGCCCCGGGCGACCAGATGCATCCCGACCTTCGCCGCGCCGCAGCCTGCGAGGTGGTCAGGGCCGCCGTGGCCGCCCGGAGCGCGCTGACCGAACTGCAGCGCGCCGACCCCACGCTGCGCTGACACGGCGCAGCGTGGGACCCGCCGTGGCTCAGCGCAGCGGGGAGGCCAGCACCGTGATCTCTTCACGGTCGTGGTACAGCTGCTTGGCGCGCACCGTGAGGGATTTCCCAGCCTGCTGCTCGAACAGGTCCAGGCAGAGCCGGGTTTCGTCCCAGCGCTTTTTCATCGGCAGTTTCAGGTTGAAGATCGCGTGCCTGCACCAGCCCTCGCGGAACCAGGTGGCCATGCGTTCGGCCACGCGCCGGGGCTGCTCCACCATGTCGCACACCATCCAGTCCAGCGACTGCTCCGGCTGCCAGTGGAAGCCGTCGGCGCGCAGGTGTTCGACCAGGCCGGTGTCCAGCACATGCTGGCGCAGCGGGCCGTTGTCGATGCTCAGCACGTTCAGATGCTGGCGGGTAAGCACCCAGGTCCAGCCGCCCGGTGCCGCGCCCAGGTCGGCCGCGCGCATGCCGGGCTTCATCAGGGCCTCGCGTTCTTCGCTGGTGAGCAGGGTCAGCAGGGCTTCTTCCAGCTTCAATGCCGAACGCGAAGGCGCGTCCGGCAGCAGCTTCAGGCGCGGAATGCCCAGTGCCCACGGGGCGCTGTCGGCCGGTGCCGCTGTACAGACGAAGGCATGCGTGCCATCGACGAACACCACATGCAGGCGCGGCAGTTTCCCGTTCGGTTTGTCGGTCATCCGACCGGCTTTGCGCAGCGCGGGACGCAGGGCATTGCCGAAGGCCCGCGCGAGCCCGGAAAGCGGCTTGCCCACGTCCGAATCCGGATGTTCCACCCAGAGGTCACCAAAGCGCGGCGCGCCCGCCAGGGCCTCCAGCATCGGGGTGATGCGATCGGCCGGATCCAGCTGCGGCAGCTCGGCCAGCACGACCAGCTTCTGCCGCGCGAAGATCAGTTCGCGCCAGGAGAGCATGCGCGAGAGCGCGGCCGCCTCATCGCACATGAACAGCACGAAGCCATCGTTGCGCTGCGTACGGGCGTAGCCGGCGAAACCGAATTCGCCGGCGCGGGCGGTCAGCTCGGCGGCCAGCTCGGGTTCGAAACCCTGCCGGCACAGGCACAGCAGGCCGATGCCGGGACCGCCGGCGGATGACTCAGTAGCGTGGGCCATCGAGCTCTCCGTACGCACGCAGGACGGCGCGCGCGGCGTCGCGGGCGAGGCCCTGCACGACCTCGATGCCGCGCTTGTTGAGTTCACCGATCCAATCGGCCGGCAGCGGGCCTTCGTCGAACGGGGTGAGTTCTTCCACGTCGGCGGCGCTGGCGCCGATCAGCAGGCGATCAATGCCGGCCCACACCGTGGCGCCGTAGCACTGGCAGCACGGCTGCGATGAGGTGGCCAGGGTGATCGGCGCCAGCACAGCGTTCAGGCGCGGGGTCTGCAGGCGTTGCTGGGCCAGCATGTAGGCCATGTTCTCGGCGTGCGCCAAGGAGGTGTTGTGCGGTACCACGCGGTTGACGGCGGCGGCGATCACCTTGTCTTCCGGACCGAACACCACCGCACCGAACGGACCGCCACTGGCGTGATCCACGTTCAGCCGCGACAGCTCGATGGCCAGCGCGACCTTGGCCTCATCGCCCGGATAGCGACGATCCAGGTCGATCTGGTCGTGGATCCAGGCAGGAAGGGTCAGGTGGACTTGCGCATACAGCATCGCGGGGTGCCTCATGGATGAAGGAATGGGGTTGTGGTGGCAACCGGCGCGCAGTGTAGCGGCACCGGGGTGCACCGGGGGTGTCGGCGTGGCATCGGCGTGCTGGCGACAGGGAGGCGCTGCGCTCCAGGCGTGCAGGCGTCACAGGGCGTCGAGTTCGGCCCGGTAGCGTTGCGCGTCGGTATGCTGCGCCGGATCATCGCCATGCGCGCCGAGCCAGGCTTCAAGTTCGCGTCGATAGCCGGCCCGGAAGCCGGCGTTGTCCGGGCTGAAACGGAACTTGCGCGCGGCCACGTCCACCCGTTCGCGCGCACGTGCGCGGCTCTGGGCGATGCCATGCGGCGATTCGTTGGTGAGGATGACGAAGCTGCGCGGAAAGCCGGGCGCATACTTCACCACGAAGGGCTGGTCCTGCGCGGGAATGCGGATCGCGTTCTCCAGCGGCCACAGCGCGGCGGTGTTGGTATGGAACACCACCTCCACATCGCGGCCATCGGCGGTATGCACCACCGCCTCGTAGCGCCAGATGTAGCGTTCATTGAGCGTCGAGCTGGTCTGCTCGGCCTTGACGATGACCGCCTCGCCGCGCTCGCCGATCCCGTTCAACCATGCGGCGTTGGCGAACTGGCCGAGGAAGACGTTGGCCAGAGCCAGCGGCAGGCCGAGCAACAGGTACAGCGGATTGCGCCGCCACCACCACAGCAGCCCGGCCAGCAGCATCAGCAGCGGCAGGCTCAGCAGCGGGTGGTTGGAGAGGAACCAGAGCAGTGCGGAGGGGACAACGGTCATGGTTGCAGGTGCGCGGGCGCCATTGCGGCGCCCGCGCCGGCCCTCAGGCCGACCAGGTGTCGCGCAGGGTCACGCTGCGGTTGAACACCGGCCTGGCTTCGGTATGGTCGCGGCGGTCGGCCACGAAGTACCCGGTGCGCTCGAACTGGAACGACTGTTCCGGCGCAGCGCTGGCAGCAGCCGGCTCGACATAGCCGGTGACGGTGCGGCGCGATTCCGGATTGAGGTAGTCGCGGTAGGTCTTGCCTTCCGATTCATCGTCCGGGTTCGGCACCGAGAACAGGCGGTCGTACAGCCGAATCTCGGCCGGCACGCCGTGCACCGCGCTGACCCAGTGGATGGTGCCCTTGACCTTGCGGTTTGCGCCGTCCATGCCCGGGCGCGATTCCGGATCCAGCCAGCCGCGCAGCTCGGTGATGGTGCCATCGGCATCCTTGACCACCTCGTCGCAGCGGATGATGCCGGCCCCGCGCAGGCGCACTTCGCCTCCCGGAACCAGGCGTTTCCAGCCCTTCGGCGGCACTTCGGCGAAATCCTCGCGGTCGATCCACACCTCGCGTGCGAACGGCACCTGGCGGGTCCCGAACGTCTCATCCTTGGGATGGTTGCTGAAGGTCAGCTGCTCTCCGTGGCCCTCTTCCAGGTTGGTCAGCACCAGCTTCACCGGATCGATCACCGCCATGCGGCGCGCGGCGGCGCTGTCCAGGTCTTCGCGCAGCGCGCCCTCGAGCACGCTGAAATCAATCAGCGAGTTCTGCTTGCTGATCCCCACGCGCTCGGCGAACAGGCGCATGGCGGCCGGCGTGTAGCCGCGGCGACGCAGGCCCTGCAGGGTGGGCATGCGCGGGTCGTCCCAGCCATCAACCAGCTGTTCAACCACCAGCGCCATCAACTTGCGCTTGCTCATCACCGTGTAGTTGATGTTCAGGCGCGAGAACTCGATCTGGCGCGGCTTGGCCGCTTCGCGCGGCAGCCCGGCGTCGACCAGCGACTGCGTCAGTGCCGCGTCATGGGCGAAATCCACGTGGTCCACGCACCAGTCGTACAGCGGACGGTGGTCTTCGAACTCCAGTGTGCACAGCGAGTGGGTGATGCCTTCCAGCGAGTCGCCCAGCGCGTGCGCGAAATCGTACATCGGGTAGATTGGCCAGGCGCTGCCGGTGTTCTGGTGTTCAACGTGCTTGATGCGGTACAGGGCCGGATCGCGCAGGTTGATGTTGCCGCTGGCCATGTCGATCTTCGCGCGCAGCGTGCGTGCACCGTCGGGGAACTCGCCGGCGCGCATGCGCCCGAACAGGTCCAGGTTCTCCTCGACACTGCGGTCGCGCCACGGCGACGGACGGCCCGGCTCGGTGAGGGTGCCGCGGTAGGCACGCACCTGCTCGGCGGACAGGTCGCAGACATAGGCCTTGCCTTCGCCGATGAGCTTGCGCGCCGCCTGGTAATACGCCTCGAAGTAATCCGAAGCATGGCGCAGCTCGTTCCACGCAAAGCCCAGCCAACGCACGTCGTCCTGGATCGCCACCACGTACTCGGGATCTTCCTTGGCCGGATTGGTGTCGTCCAGGCGCAGGTTGCAGACACCGCCGAACTCGCCGGCGATGCCGAAGTTCAGGCAGATCGACTTGGCATGGCCGATGTGCAGGTAGCCGTTGGGTTCGGGCGGAAAGCGGGTCTTGATGGCCTGGTGCTTGCCGGTGGCCAGGTCCTCGCGCACGATCTGGCGGATGAAATCGCGCTTCTCGGGGGTGTCGGCGGGGGTCTCGGGGCTGGCGGGGATGGGCTCGGACATGAGTCGGCAGAGGGGAAGGCAGAAAGACCGCCAGTCTAGCGCGTACGGCCCTGCACTGCCCGCGCGGGCGCGCGCCGGGAGCTTTCGCCTGCGGTCCCCGGGCCGACCCCGTACGCACGCCGCGCGGTCCCCTCACCCGTTCCATTCAGGGCCGGCGCGTATTCTGGGGTCCTGTCGCCAAGGAGCCGCCCGATGCAGACCGTGTACAAGGCCGACAACCTGTTCGATGCCCACCTGGTCAAGCATGCGCTGGAGGACGCGGGGATCCCCGCCTTCGTGTTCGGCGAATCGCTGCTGGGGGGCATGGGGGAGCTGCCGCTGTTCGGGGTGCTGCGGGTGAGCGTGCCGGACGCTGCGGTGACGCAGGCCGAGGACATCGTGTCCACCCTGGACTTGGGCGCGGCACCTGGCGACCCCATCTTCGATGACGACGATCTTGCCGGACAGCCGGCCTAGGAGCACAGCATGTTGGGACTTGGAACGGGCCCTCTGGGCATTGGTGCCTTCAAGCAGCGCCTGCCGAGGGCGGACGAGGCGTTGCCGGGGCGCGAGCAGCCGCTCACGCTGCGCAGCAACCAGCACTTCGTCAACAGCCATCCGTTGAAGGACCGGTTCACCGGATTTGCGCAGATCCGGGTGGCGATGGGGTGTTTCTGGGGGGCCGAACGCACGTTCTGGACGCTGCCGGGCGTGTACAGCACGGCGGTCGGGTATGCCGGGGGCGTGACGCCCAACCCCACCTATGAGGAAGTGTGTTCGGGGCTGACCGGCCACACGGAAGTGGTGCAGGTGGTGTACGACCCTGCGCTGGTCAGCGTGGACCAGCTGCTGCAGGTGTTCTGGGAGGGCCACGATCCGACGCAGGGCATGCGCCAGGGCAATGACACCGGGACACAGTACCGTTCGGCCGTGCATTGCCTGGACGAAGCCAGTTATCTGGCCGCGCTGGCAAGCAGGGAGCGCTACCAGGTGCATCTGCGCGATGCCGGCTTCGGTGAGATCACCACCGAAATCGTGTTCCCGGCGCCTGCGTTCTACTACGCCGAGGACGCACACCAGCAGTATCTGGCGAAGAATCCCAACGGCTACTGCGGCATCGGCGGTACCGGCGTGAGCTGCCCGATCGGCCTGGAAGGCTGAGGGGGCTGCGCCGGGGGCTGGCCCCCCGCGCTTCCACCTGCCCGGCGGGCCGCCACCAGCGTGCCCGCTACTAGCCTTACAGTTCCGAGCGGATACGCGCCCGCAGGCTTTCCAGATCCTTGGCGAACGCATCGATCCCCGTCGCCAGCTTCTCGGTGGCCATCGGGTCGGCCGCCAGGTCGGTGGCGAACTTCGCCGCGTCGATCGGTGCGGAGGACACTGAGCCGGCCTGCTCGGCCACCAGCTTGCGCTCCAGCACGCCGTGCTGCGCGTCCAGGGCCTCCAGCAGATCCGGCGAGACGGTCAGGCGGTCACAGCCGGCCAGCGCTTCGATCTGCGCGGTGGAGCGGAACGAGGCGCCCATGACCACCGTCGGCGAGCCGCGGCGCTTGAAGTCCGCATAGACGCCGCGCACGAACACCACGCCGGGGTCTTCGTCGATGGTTGCCGGCGCCTGGCCGTTGGCCACGTACCAGTCCAGGATGCGGCCGACGAACGGTGAGATGAGGAACGCGCCGGCCTCGCTGCACGCCAGCGCCTGGGTCGGGTTGAAGATCAGGGTCAGGTTGCAGTCGATGCCCTCGGCCTGCAGGACGCGCGCCGCCTCGATGCCTTCCCACGTCGCGGCGATCTTGATCAGGATCTTCTCGCGTGGCACGCCAGCGTCGGCGTACATCTGCACGAAGGTGCGCGCCTTGGCGATCGTGGCGGCCGTGTCATGCGATTTATCGGCGTCCACTTCGGTAGACACGCGGCCGGGTACCAGCGTGCTCAACAGCGCGCCCACACCGACGGTCAGGCGGTCGGCCACCGCGTTGACCACCTGTTCGCGGTCGCCGCCCTGCTGCCGGCCCCAGGCCAGCTCACGCTCGATCAGGTCGGCGTACACGGGCAGGTCGAGCGCCTTCTTCACCAGTGTGGGATTGGTGGTGCAGTCCACAGGCTGCAGGCGTTTGATCGCGTCGTAGTCACCCGTGTCGGCGACGACAACGGAGAGTTCGCGCAGCTGGGACAGAAGGGAAGGCGTCGTACTCATTGCAGCTCCTCAGGGTGCGGGCGCGCGGGGCGCAGCCCATTGCAGGGAATCGATCAGGCGTGGGTGGCCGGGTGTACCGCAGTGACACGCAGTTCAAGGCGGCGACCGCCCGGGGCATCCCAGTCGATGCTCTGGCCGACTGACAGGCCCAGCAGCGCGCTGCCTACCGGCGCCAGCACGGAAACCTTGCCTTCGTCGACGTTCGCTTCGCGTGGGAAGACCAGCGTAAGTACGTGCTTTTCGCCCTTGCTGGCATCTTCGCATTCAACCCGCGAATGCATCATGACGATGCCGTCGGGCATCTGCTCAGGGGCAAGCACGGTCGCGCGCGTGAGCTCGTCCGACAGCGCCGCCGCACCGGGCAACGCGCTGACGGCGGGGGTATCCAGCAGCGCCTCCAGGCGCGCGAGGTCGAGGGAGGAAACGGTGATCGACGGCGGCAGGCCGCTGGCGGTGGTCATGGCAGAACTCCTGGGTCTGGGACAAGCAAAAGGCGGCACCTGATGGCACCGCCCTCGTCTATTGTGGGGGATAACCCCCAGGAGAATCGACCTGCACACGGCAAGGGTGGCACGGCGTTGGGCTGCGACTCAGTCCAGGCGGCGAGGCGCGGTCCGGTCGGGCGTGGGAGGAGCCGATCGCAGCGCGGTGTCCACCGTGAACAGGGCGTCCGGCAGGTGCTTGAACTGTTCGGCCAGCTGCAGCAGGAACGTGCTCATCGCCGAGCTGCGGCGCCAGGCCATCGCGACGCGGCGGCTGGGACGGCCTTCGCCGGTGAAATCGAGAAGGCGGATGTTG
Organism: Xanthomonas sp. 60; assembly: GCF_011761925.1. Lineage (NCBI taxonomy): Bacteria > Pseudomonadati > Pseudomonadota > Gammaproteobacteria > Lysobacterales > Lysobacteraceae > Xanthomonas > Xanthomonas sp. 60. Next base: position 363,209 of record NZ_JAASQW010000001.1, read on the forward strand.
TCCGAGCGCGGCACCGGGGGCTGCACCGACAGCGTCGGCAGCAGGGTGATGCCTACATCGGCGGCCACCATCTGGCGCAGCGTTTCCAGGCTGGTGGCGCGGAATTCGGATTTCTCGTTCGCGCCAAACAGGCGGCAGACCTCCAGCGCCTGGTCGCGCAGGCAATGGCCGTCTTCCAGCAGCAGCAGGCGCTGGGCAGACAGCTCCTGCACGTCCAGATGGGTGCGTGCCGCCAGTGGATGCCGGCCGGACACCGCCAGCAGGAACGGTTCCTCGAACAGGAATTCGGCATGCAGCTGGTCATCCACCACCGGCAGCGCCAGCAGCGCGGCGTCGAGCTTGCCCTCGCGCAGCCGTCCCAGCAGGACGTCGCTCTTCTCTTCCACCAGCAGCAGCTCCAGCTGCGGGAAGCGCTCGCGGATGCGCGGAATGACGTGAGGCAGCAAGTACGGCCCGAGTGTCGGGAAGATGCCCAGGCGCACGGTGCCGGCTTCCGGATCGCGGCTGCGGCGGGCCGCTTCCTTCATCTGTTCCACCTCCGCCACGATGACCCGGGCACGGGCGGCGGCATCCTGGCCCGCGGGCGTCAGCATGACCTTGCGCGGGGCGCGCTCCACCAGGGGCAAGCCGAGTTCTTCCTCGAGTTTGCGGATCTGCGTGGACAGCGTGGGCTGGCTGACGAAGCAGGCAGCGGCGGCCTTGCCGAAATGACGGTGTTCGGCCAAGGCCACCAGGTACTTCAGATCACGTAGGTTCATCCTGAGACCTCATTGGGTAATGGACCGGGTGGCGGCGTGGTTTACCCAGTGGACACATGGTGTTCCCGGTGATCGGGAACGGCGTCAGGCAGCTTCGGCGACAGCGCCGCTGCTCTTGGTCACCGACGAACGGATCAGATGGTCGAAAGCGCTCAGTGCGGCCGTCGAACCAGCGCCCATGGCGATGATGATCTGCTTGTACGGTACGGTCGTGCAATCGCCGGCGGCAAATACTCCGGGCAGATTGGTCTGGCCGCGATCATCGACGACGATTTCCCCACGCGGTGAAAGGGCGATGGCGTCAGCCAACCACTCCGTATTTGGGAGCAGTCCTATTTGCACGAACACGCCTTCCAGATCCACACGGTGCGCATCGCCGCCGATCCGGTCTTTATAGACCAGACCTGTCACCTTCTGCCCATCGCCCAGCACTTCAGTGGTCTGTGCGCTGGTCAGCACCGTCACGTTGGGCAGGCTGCGAAGCTTGCGCTGCAGCACCTCGTCGGCACGCAGCGTCGCATCGAACTCGAGCAGGGTCACGTGGGCCACCAGACCGGCCAGATCGATCGCCGCTTCGACCCCGGAGTTGCCGCCGCCGACCACGGCAACGCGCTTGCCCTTGAACAGCGGACCATCGCAATGCGGGCAGTAGGCCACGCCTTTGTTCTTGTACTGGTCCTCGCCGGGAACATTCATCTGGCGCCAGCGCGCGCCGGTGGACAGGATCACCGAACGCGACCGGAGCACGGCGCCATTCTCCAGCTGCACCTGCACCAGGCCATCTTCACCGGCCGGCAGCAGGCCCGTCGCACGCTGCAGATCCATGATGTCCACGTCGTATTCGCGGACGTGCTGCTCAAGGGCGGTGGCCAGCTTGGGACCTTCGGTCTCCTTGACCGAAATGAAGTTCTCGATCGCCATGGTGTCCAGCACCTGTCCACCGAAACGCTCGGCCGCCACACCCGTGCGGATGCCCTTGCGGGCTGCATAGATGGCCGCTGCCGCACCGGCAGGGCCGCCACCGACCACCAGCACATCGAAGGCCTCCTTGGCGGCGATCTTCGCCGCTTCGCGCTTGGCCGCGCCGCTGTCGAGCCGCGCCACGATCTGCTCCAGGGTCATGCGACCCTGATCGAACAGTTCGCCATTGAGGTACACGGTGGGCACCGACATGATCTGGCGCTGCTCCACTTCGTCCTGGAACAGGGCCCCGTCGATGGCCACGTGCTGGATGCGCGGGTTCAGCACGGCGGCCAGGTTCAGGGCCTGCACCACATCCGGGCAGTTCTGGCACGACAGCGAGAAGTACGTCTCGAAGCGGAACTCACCCTCCAGGGTCTGCACCTGCTCGATCAGTTCGGCGGTCGCCTTGGACGGGTGTCCGCCGACCTGCAGCAGCGCCAGCACCAGCGAGGTGAACTCGTGGCCCATCGGCAGCCCGGCGAAGGTGAGGTGGATGTCCTGGCCCGGCGTGCCGAGGTCGAACGAGGGCACGCGGCCGGTGCCGTCGCGCAGCACGGTCAGGCTGATCTGCTCGGAGAGGCTGTCCAGCGTGGTCAGCAGTTCGAGCATCTCCTGCGCCTTGGCACTGTCGTCAGCATGGGCGGTGATCTGGATCGGGCGGGTCACGCGCTCCAGGTAGGTCTTGAGCTGCGACTGCAGGTTGGCATCCAACATGATCATCTCCTGGCTTCAGGCAAACGGGCCCCGTGCCGCGCCATGGACAGGCGGGCCTCCGGGTGGGGGTAGGGGTGAACCCAAGGCGGCAGACCTGTGGAAGGGGCTGGCTCGCGGACGCTGGCGGGCACTGCCGCCTTGGGTTCACCCCCACGCCTGCACGTGGCAGGCATGGGGATGACGGTGCGGCGCTTAGATCTTGCCGACCAGGTCGAGCGACGGGGCGAGCGTCTTCTCGCCTTCCTTCCACTTGGCCGGGCAGACTTCGCCCGGGTGGGCGGCCACGTACTGGGCGGCCTTGACCTTGCGCAGCAGTTCCTTGGCATCACGACCGATGCCTTCGGCCGTGATTTCCACGGACTGGATCACGCCGGACGGATCGATGATGAAGGTACCGCGGTCAGCCAGGCCCGCCGGGCGCAGCACATCGAAGTTGCGCGAGATCTGGTGGGTCGGGTCACCGATCATGGCGTACTTGATCTTGCCGATCGCATCGGAGGTGTCATGCCACGCCTTGTGCGAGAAGTGCGTGTCGGTGGAAACCGAGAACACCTCCACGCCCATCTTCTGGAACTCGGCGTAGTTGTCGGCCAGGTCTTCCAGCTCCGTCGGGCAGACGAAGGTGAAGTCGGCCGGGTAGAACACCACCACGGACCACTTGCCCTTCAGGTTGGCGTCGGAAACCTTGATGAACTCGCCATTCTGGTAGGCATCGGCCTCGAACGGCAGGATTTCAGTGTTGATGACGGACATCGATATTCCTCTTGGTGAAGGGGACAGGGTGAAGCGATGAGCCTAGGTTACTGAGCTCTAGACAATAAAGACAATCCATTGATTGCATCTATTCAATAGGCAATGTCTATTGAAATCAGCATTTAGGCGGGTTGGAGTTCGTCTACTTTAAAAAAGTATCAATAAAATCAACGATTTGATATTAATCGCTGAAAGCTATCAATAGACCTGTTTTATTTCGGATAGCCGTCAAGCTGAATGAATACGGCGACCGGGACCGCCATCTGCGGTGAGCTAAGCTGCGCCCTCCGCTGCTGTGACTGACCGTTGACCATGATCGCCCACTCTCCCAGCCTCCTGCGCGAGGTCGTCACGACAGCCACCGCGCGCCTGCCGGGCGATGAAGCCCGCCACGAGGCGGAGGCGCTGCTCCTGCATGTCCTCCAGCGGCCCCGCAGCTGGTTGTTCGCACATGCCACCGACCCGGTTTCCGCCCAAGACGCAGCGGCATTCGAGGCCCTGCTGGAGCGGCGGATCGCAGGCGAACCCATTGCATATCTCACCGGATGCCGCAGCTTCTGGACGCTGCAGTTGGCGGTGGATGCCTCCACGCTGATCCCGCGCCCGGAAACCGAGCTGCTGGTCGAGCTTGCACTGGCCCGCCTGCCGGCCGGGCACGCGGTGCGGATCGCGGACCTGGGCACCGGCAGCGGTGCCATCGCGCTGGCGCTGGCCAGTGAACGCCCGCTCGCCCAGGTCATCGCAACCGATGCCAGTGCAGGGGCGCTGGCCGTGGCAGCGCGCAACGCCGAGCAGCATGGCCTCGACAACGTGCACGTCGTGGCAGGCGCCGGAGACTGGTATGCACCGCTGCAAGGGCAGGCGTTCGATCTCATCGCCAGCAATCCGCCCTACATCGCCAGCGACGATCCGCATCTGTCACGGGGTGATCTCCGTTTCGAGCCCTCCACTGCGCTCGCTTCCGGCCGCGATGGCCTGGACGACATCCGCCAGCTCGCGGCCGGGGCGCCGGCGCACCTGCTCCCCGGCGGTTGGCTGCTGCTGGAGCACGGGTGGGCGCAGGGCGAAGCGATCCGCCTGCTGCTCGAAGCGGCCGGCCTGGAGCAGGTGCACACGGTGCAGGATCTCGAGCAGCGCGACCGGGTCACCCTCGGCTGCCGGGGCGCCTAGAATGGCGGTTCTCCTGCCATGCGCAGGGCACCACCATGGAGTTGCAACATGCGTACGCTGTACCCCGAGATTGCCCCATATGACCAGGGCACGCTGAAGGTCGACGACCGCCACACACTGTATTTCGAACAGTGCGGCAACCCGGAGGGCAAGCCGGTGGTGCTGCTGCACGGCGGCCCCGGTGGTGGCTGCAGCGCGAAGATGCGCCAGTTCCATGATCCGGCCAGGTACCGGATCATCCTGTTCGACCAGCGCGGCGCCGGACGCTCCACGCCGCATGCCGATCTGGTGGACAACACCACGTGGGACCTCGTGGCCGATATCGAGGCGCTGCGCACGCACCTGGGGGTGGAGCGCTGGCAGGTGTTCGGCGGCAGCTGGGGCTCCACGCTTGCACTGGCCTACGCGCAGCGCCACCCGCAGCGCGTCACCGAACTGGTGCTGCGCGGCATCTTCATGCTGCGCCGCTTCGAGCTGGAATGGTTCTACCAGGAAGGCGCCAACCGCCTGTTCCCGGATGCCTGGGAGCACTACCTCAAGCCGATCCCGGCCGTCGAACGCCACGACCTGATTTCCGCGTTCCACCGCCGGCTGACCAGCGATGACGAAGCCACGCGGCTGGAAGCGGCCCGTGCCTGGAGTGTCTGGGAAGGGGCCACCAGTTTCCTGCACGTGGACGATGACTTCATCAACAGCCATGAAGACCCGCAGTTCGCGTTGGCCTTCGCGCGCATCGAGAACCACTACTTCGTCAACGGTGGCTTCTTCGAGGTGGACGACCAGCTGCTGCGCGATGCCCACCGCATCGCCGACATCCCCGGCGTGATCGTGCATGGCCGTTACGATGTGGTGTGCCCGCTGGTCAATGCCTGGGACCTGAGCAAGGCCTGGCCCAAAGCCTCGCTGGAGATCACCGCGGCCTCGGGCCATTCCGCGTTCGAAGCGGAGAACATCGACGCGCTGGTGCGCGCCACCGACGCCTTTGCCTGAATCGGCCGGGCCAGCACCGGCGGTCTTCAGCCGCCGGTAGCCTGCGCATGCAGCAGCTGCGGCTCCAGCGCGCGCAGGAGCCGCTCAAGCCGCCCGGCCCAGGCCTGCTGCCCGGCGGCATCGGCGATCAGATCCTGGCGGATTTCCAGCTCCACGTGCAGCAGGCCCCGGTCTTCGCCGTGCACGGGGACGGCATAGTCGCTGTTGCGGTTCACCGAATAGGGTTCGTTGTCGCCGACCACCAGATTCCCTTCGGCACGCAGCGCGCGCAGCAGGCGATGGGCAAACCGCGTGTCCTGGTGGTACAGCACGCCCGCATGCCACGGCCGGGCGTGGCCGGCCATGGCCGGGGTGAAGCTGTGCATCATCACCAGCAGGGTGGGCCGCCCCTGCGCCTGGCGTTGATCAAGTTCGGCGCCGATCCGGGCGTGGTACGGCGCGTGGATGGTATCGATGCGCTGCTGTCGCCGCGCCTGGTCCAGGGACTGGTTGCCGGGAATGCAGGTGCCGTCGCTGCGCTCGGGAATCAGCGTGGGTGACTGCAGCGGACGGTTGCAGTCGATCAGCAGGCGTGAGTACGTCTGTTCGATCGCCCACGCATCCAGCCGCTCGGCCAGCGCGCGGGTGGTGCCGGCGATGCCGATGTCCCAGCCGATGTGGCGGTCCAGCTCGGCCTGCGGCAGGCCAAGCGCTTCCAGTGCGCGGGGAACCTGCTGGCCGGCATGGTCGGCCAGCAGCACGAAGGGTGAGCGGCCCTGCGGGCGATGGATCCGGTAGACCGCCGGATCATCGACTGAAAGCAGGGCAGGCAGGGCCACGTCAGCCACGCGCAGTGCCGTCCAGATGGTGGTCGATCATCCACAGCCCGGCCCACAGCTTGGCATCGAGCTCGTAGCCCTCGCTGATCTTCTGCACCAGCCATGCGGCGGCACGCGTACGCGGCACCTCGTGGACAAGGATGTCTTCACTGTCATCACCGCCGCCCTGCCCGACACGGCGCAGGCCGGTGGCCCGCACGAAGGCGATCTTCTCGCTGCTGGCGCCGGAGGAGGTCGGGCCGACCATCAGCACTTCGGCATGTTCGGCCGTCCAGCCGGTTTCTTCCTCCAGCTCGCGTACGGCAGACAGTTCGATCGACTCGCCTGCGTCGATGTCGCCGACCAGGCCCGCGGGCATCTCGATGGTGCGTGCCTGCAGCGGCACCCGGAACTGCTCGACGAACAGCACGTTGTCCTCCGGAGTGACGGCGATGATGATCGCCGCCAGCCCACCGGCATGGGTGCGCTCGCTGTACTCCCAGGTGCCGCGCACGACCATGCGCTGGTACTTGCCCTCGAAGACGACACGCGGGGCTTCGGTCTTTCGCTGGTTCATGGAAACTCGCTTGAAGGAAGAGTAGAAATTTCGCCGCCCGGTACCGGCAGGCCGGCAGCGGCGAACAGCCGGCGGCGGGTCATGGGGCCCAGGCGCAGGGCCGTGCAGAGACCGTCGAGCAGTTCGCCATCGCCTTCGCCGCGCAGCAAGCCGGTTTCGGTGCCGTCCAGCGGCGCGTCAAGGCTCAGGGTGGTGAGCTGGCGCCACAGCAGCGCGTGGTCGCGCTGTTCGCGCAGGCGCACGGCCATCTGCGCTGCGCCACGCAGGCGCAGGAACGGCACTTCGTCCAGCCGTTCGTAGAGCGTGTCCAGGCTGCCGAAATGCGCCAGCAGGACCGCTGCGGACTTGGCGCCCACGCCGGTCACGCCGGGAATGTTGTCCACGGCATCGCCGCACAGCGCCAGGTAGTCGGCGATCTGGTGCGCGTGCACGCCGTGCCGCGCCTTGACGCCGCTCATGCCCCAGCGCTGGTTGCGCGCGAAATCCCATTGCTCGTCATGGGCCAGCAGCAACTGCGACAGGTCCTTGTCGGCGGAGATGATCACGCCCCGGTGGCTGTGGCGGTGTGCATGCAGCGCGCTGCCGATCAGGTCGTCGGCCTCGTACTCCGCATGGGCCAGCACGGCCAGGCCCAGCGCGGCGCACAGCGCCTTGCAATGAACGAACTGGCGCCGCAGCGCGTCCGGCGCCGGTTCGCGGTTGGCCTTGTAGGCCGGGTACAGGCGGTGCCGATGGCAGCTGCCCAGGGCTTCGTCGAAGGCGATCGCGATATGGCGGGGGCGCTCGCGTTCAAGCACCTCCAGCAGGAAACGCGCGAAGCCATGCACGGCATTGGTGGGCCAGCCCTGCGCATCCTGGAACTGGTCCGGCACGGAGTGCCAGGCGCGGAACACGTAGACGCTGGCGTCGACCAGGTACAGCGGCGGCGGCACCGGGCCGGGCGTTCCCGCCGGACCGGTGGGCAGGGCGATCACCCGCGAACGGGCCGGCTCAACCGGCGCAGCGGCGTGGGCGTTCACGCGCCGCTCCAGACCTGCAGCAGCGCCTCCGGATCAGGACGCTCGCGTTCGGGGACCTCGATCTTCGGCGTGCCGATGTGGATGAAACCGGCGATCTGCTCGCCCTCGACCAGCCCCAGGTGGGCCTGCACGCCGGGATCGAACGCCATCCACGCGGTCAGCCACTGTGCGCCGAACCCCAGCGCCTGGGCGGCCTGGAGCAGCGCGAAGCACACGCTGCCGGCGGTCATCAGCTGCTCCGGCGCCGGCACCTTCGGGGTCTCGCGCACGCAGGCCACCACCACGATCACCACCGGCGCGTGGCTGAACCGTTGCCGGTCCTTGTCCAGCTGGGCGGAGGCCAGGTCCGGTGTGCGCTGCAGCGCGCGTTCGGCCACGAAATCGCCCAGACGTCCCCGCGCCTGCCCGCTGATCTCGATGAAACGAAACGGCACCAGCTTGCCGTGGTCGGGCACGCGGACGGCGGAGGCCAGCATGCGCAGCAGCGTGGCGCGGTCCGGTCCCGGCGCGCCAAGCTGCCGGGAGGGCACGGAGCGGCGGGCGTCGAGGGCCAGGAGGGCGGCGGAATCGGGCATGGGCAGCGCTCGCGGGGATCGGAGGGCCAGTATAAAGCGCGACCGGGTACCCCCAGCTGAGTGCAGGCAGGCCGGTTGCCGTGGGAAAGCCCGCTGTCACCCGACATTCGTTATAGTCGCGCGTACCTCTCACCGTCACCGACGACCGTTATCGTGTCCTTCTAGAATTGTGATGACCATCGAGTCGCTGCCAGGCCCAGGACGGTCGTCGCCCCTCGCACAGGAGCCCCGCCACGGCTTACGATACGTGGGTTGCCGGGTGCCCGGTCCCGAGGTTTGGAAGTGAGGACTGGTCCATCGTCCGTGGTGTGCGGAACGGCTTACGATCGACGGCATGAGGCTGGGGAGGCTTCATGTGTCGTGGCATCCATGTTGTATCGAGTATCGGCGAAGGTGGGGAGCCTTCACGCATGATGACCGCGCCCACTCCAATGGGAACGCCGGGCCGCAACGCGACCCAGCTGCAGCTTGCCCGTGACGTGGTGCTGCCCGCGCTGGGACAGGCGTTCAGCGCCGTCCTGGCGCGCTTCGATGATGTGCTGTTCGATCGTGCGGCGACGGCCGGGTCCTCACAGCTGCTGTTCCTCGATGGCATGCGTGAACTGCGCCGGCGCCGCGAGGAGATCGGAGCAGGCTTCGCCAGTCACCTGCAGGAGGCCTGGGCGGCCATGGCGGCCGGTTCCCCGCTCTCGGCGGAAACCACGCTGGCCGGGCAGGTCGACGAAGGCCTGAGCCTGGTCAGCGAGCATGAGCTGGAATCGCGTCTGGCCGTGCGCCAGTTCGCGTCCGTGCTGCTGCGCGATTTCAAGCCCGTTCTCTCGCGCCTGGACCGCCGCCTTGGCTGGATCGCCGGCGGCCTGGCGCTGGATGCGGACACCTCGCCGATCAGTCCCGAGCACGTGGGCGTGGCCGTGCGCGAAGCGTTCGCCAGCTGCGAGCTCGCCCCCGAAGTGCGGCTGGTGCTGGTCAAGCTGTGCGAGCGCGACCTGCACAACCCGATCGGCCGGATCTACGACGCCCTGGACGATCACCTGGCGCGTGCCGGCATCCTCCCCAACATCGCCGCACCCCGGCGCGCCTCGCCGCAGCGCCCGGCCCACGCACCGGGCGGTCTGGACGAGGAGGTCCAGGCCCGCGACGCGGCCGGCGCCGGGCCGGAGAGCGACGAACAGGCGCCCCCGGTGTGGGCACAACGCTTCACCGACCGCTGGGCACAGCGCCGCGACCACCTGCAGGGCCGACCCGCGGCCGCTGCCGGCAGTGCCGACGCCGACGCCGGACAGGCGGCGCCAGGCACACCCGGCGGCGAGCAGGGCATGCTGCTGGACGCGCTGCATGAACTGCTGCGGCAGACCCGCCACGTCCGCGAAGATGCAACCTCCGCCGCGCAGGTCGCAGTGGGCCAGCAGCGGCCCCTCAGCCAGCGCGAGATGATGTCGGTGCTGTCGTTGCTGCAGGCCACGCCCAGCGCGACCCTGCGCGCGGCGATCGGCGAAGATGGCGAGTCGCTGGCCCAGCGCCTGAAGAGCGAAGTGCTGTCCAACGCCACCCAGCTGGGCGTGGACCCCAGCCAGGCCCGGCTCGACCCGCAGGACGAGGACGCGATCGACCTTGTCGGCATGCTCTTCGATGTCATGCTGGACGAGCGTGATCTGGAAGGCCGTTCGCGCGAGCTCATCGGTCGGCTGGTGGTGCCCTTCGTCAAGGTCGCCATGCTCGACCGCCGCATGTTCGTGCAGAAGACCCATCCCGCACGGCGCCTGCTCAATTCGCTGGCCGAAGCGTGCGAGGGCAACACGGGCGAAAGCCAGGCCGAGCGCGTGCTGATGGGCAAGGTGGAGGAGATCGTGGACCGGCTGGTGGCCGAGTTCAACGAGAACCTGGCGATCTTCCTCACCCTGGAAGAGGAGTTCCGCGAGTTCCTGGTCCAGCACCGCCGCCGGATCGAGATCGCCGAGCGCCGCGCGGCCGAGACGCAGCGCGGCCAGGAAAAGCTTGAAATGGCCCGCACCCGTGCCAGCGCCGAACTGGACCGCCGTATCGCTGATGCGACCCTACCGCAGGCCATCGCCGGTTTCCTGCGGCAGCCGTGGCAGCACCACCTCACCCTGGCGCTGCTGCGCGAAGGCGAGGACGGTCCGCTGGTGGCCGAAGCGCTGGCCGTGGGCGATGGGCTGCTGGACGAAGTGGCCGAGGCCCGCCGCAAGATCGTCGGCAAGCCGTGGCTGCAGGCGTGGCAGGGCGCGCTCACGCGCGTGTTCGCCAGCGTGGGCGTACACGGTGACGGCACCACCCGCGCCATCGACGCCCTGCACGACACGCTGCAGGCCATCGCCGAATCGCGCCCGGACCTGGAGCGCGCGCTGCCCGACCTGCCGCACGTCGTGCTGCCCGCGCCGCCTGCGTCCGATGCGCCGACGATGGAGGTCGCCGCGGCGACGGACGACGACGATTTCGACAATGCCGACGCCGACCGCTTCCGCCGCATGACGGTCGGCACCTGGCTGGATTTCGTGGACAAGGACGGCAAGGTACAGGCCGGCAAGCTATCCTGGATCAGCCCGATCTCCTCGCGTCTGCTGTTCGTCAACCGGCGCGGCGTGCGGTTCTGCGTGGCTTCGCCGGAAGAACTGGCGGTGATGGTGCGGCTCGGCCGGCTGCGTGCCCACGTCGACGACGGTGCCTTCGACAGCGCCATGCAGGGCGTGATCGACCGGCTGGACCCGCAGGGCAACACGACGGTGCATTGAGCCCCTGCGGCGCGGCTGCCGGCACGGCCGGGAGGCCGGGGCTGGGTTACCATCGGCCATCACGGGTCGGCGGGGATGGGCATGTCCGTAGTGCTGCTGGGGGTCAAGGAAACCGCGCCGGGCGAGCGCCGCGTCGCGCTCACGCCGGAAACGGCCAGGAAGCTGGCCGCGCACGGTGTCACGGTGTGGTTTGAAGCCGGCGCAGGCGCGGCTGCCGGGTTTGCCGATGCGGCCTACGCGGCGGCCGGGGCCACGCCCATGCAGGACAGCCGCTGGGCTGAGGTCGATGTGCTGCTCTGCGTGCAGGCGCCTGCGGCCGCCCGGCTGGCCCGGCTGCCGGCCGGCGCCAGCGTGATAGGGCTGCTGCAGCCTGCCACGGATGCGGCGCTGGCGGCGCTGGCCAGCACGCCCGGGCTGCAGCTGTTCCCGTTGCAGCAGCTTCCACGGACCACGCGTGCGCAGTCCATGGACGTGCTCAGTTCACAGGCCGGCATGGCTGGCTACAAGGCCACGCTGATCGCCGCGTTGCGGGCACCGCGCTTCTTTCCCATGCTGACCACGGCCGCCGGGACCGTACGGCCGGCCAAGGTGCTGGTGGTCGGCGCGGGCGTGGCGGGGCTGCAGGCCATCGCCACCGCGCGGCGACTGGGTGCGCAGGTGGAAGGCTTCGACGTGCGCCCGGAAACCCGCGAGCAGATCCAGTCGCTGGGTGCGCGCTTCCTTGACCTGGGCGTCTCGGCGGCAGGGGAGGGCGGCTACGCCCGCGTGCTGGATGAGGACGAGCGTGCGCTGCAGCAGCAGCGGCTGGGCGATCACCTGCGCGGCGTGGACGTGGTGATCTGCACCGCCGCGGTGCCTGGACGCCGTGCGCCGGTGATCCTGACCGGGGCGATGGTGGACGGCATGCTGCCCGGCAGCGTCATCGTCGATCTCGCGGCGGAAAGCGGCGGCAACTGCGCGCTGACGGTGCCGGGTGACTGCATCGAGCACGGCGGCGTGGTGATCGACGGGCCGGTGGACCTGGCCAGCCTCGGCGCAACGCAGGCCAGCGAGATGTACGCGCGCAACCTGTTCAATTTCGTCGCGCTGTTCGCACGCGATGGCCAGCTCGTCTTCGATTGGGACGACGAACTGCTGGCGAAAACGCGCTGGCCGGCAGCGGGCTGACCGCGCGTTCGCGGCGCGTGCGCGCCAGGTCGCTCAATCGCGGCCGCCCGGCAAGGGCGGGTTCTCGCGCACCCATTGCCGGCGCTGTTCGGGGGTCATCGCGCGCCAGCGTTCGCGCAGTGCATCGCGCTGCGCCGGTGGCAGGCCACGCATCGCGCCAAACAGGGCCCGCGCCTGCTCGCGCTGTTCCGGGCTCATGTGCTCGAAGCGGCGCATGCCCTTGCGTGCCTGATCGCGCTGCTCCGGGCTCATGGCCTGCCAGCGTTCTGCATGCCGCAGCATCTTCTGCCGCTGCGGCGCCGGCGCGCTGTTGTAGCGGTCGCGCAGGGGGGCGATGAGCACCTCGCGCTGTGCGGGACTGAGCTGCTCCCAGGCCGGTGGCGCTGCCTGCGCCGAAGCGCCGGAGGTCGCCGCGCCCATGAGCAGGGTGATCAACAGGAAACGGTAACGGTCAGGGATCATCGGTTCACTCCATTGCCAGGTCGGTCGCGCCCAGCCACAGGTACAGGTCGGGACTCTCGTCCAATACCCCATCGTCGTTCTGCATCGCCGCGACCCCTGGGGCGAGCGTGGACGGCGCCGGGGACGGCGCCTGCAGATGCACGCCGACGGCCAGCAGCGCCAGGCCGGCGGCGACCGCCATCGGCAGCCAGCGCGACGGCCCGGTCATGCGGCGCGAGGGGGCCGGACCCTGCCGCGCGCTGCGCAGGCGTGCCAACGTGACCGGGCTGACTGACTGCTCGGCCTGCAGCTGCAGCGCGCGCAGGCGCTCGTCGGGGGGAAGCATCGGGCTCACGTCGGGTTCTCCATCAGACTCTGCAGCGCCTGTCGTGCACGCGCCAGGTGGGTTTTGACGGCGCCCTCGCTGCAGCCCATGGCCTGCGCGGTGGTGGCGCCATCGAGGTCCTGCAGTACGCGCAGGGTGAAGGCTTCACGCTGCCGGGCCGGCAGGCAGCGCAGCGCCTCCACCAGCGCCTGGTACTGCTGCTGCTGCTCGTGCAGTGCGGCCGGCCCCGGGCCCTGGTCCGCCCAGTCCACGGCCTGGCCGTCGGCATCGGCTGCGTCGCGCCAGAACGGCAACCGGAACCGGCGTCGCCGCTGCATGTCGATCACCCGCCGACGCAGGATGCTCCAGAACAGGGGCGGCCACTCGGCAGCGGGCTTGTCGCGGTAGTCCAGCATCCGCAGCAGGCTGTCCTGCACGGCGTCGAGCGCGTCCTCGCGATGGCGCAGCCCGGCTTCGGCGAAGCGGAACGCACGCGTGCCAAGGCCGGCCAGGAACGCATCCAGCGAGGCAGGGGAGGCTTGGGCAACAGGCAGGGGGCTGCTCACCAGCACAGGGTACGGTTTCCTTGATCGGTACACCGTCGATAACGCGCGGGGAGCAACGGCGTTGACCGGCACGCGCGCACGGTTCAGCCCGTGGTTATGATGAAGCCACGATACGGAGGGAGGCACGGCCGATGAGCGACGGATTCGTAGCGCTGTACATCTTCATGCTGGCGGCCATCGCCGGGCACGTGATCATCTCGCGGGTGCCGGTGATCCTGCACACCCCGCTGATGTCCGGCTCCAACTTCATCCACGGGGTGGTGCTGATCGGCGCGATGGTGGTGCTGGGCCATGCGCAGACACCGCTGGAGAAGGTGCTCGGATTCATCGCAGTGGCCTTGGGTGCGGCCAATGCCGCCGGCGGTTATGTGGTCACCGAGCGCATGCTGGAGATGTTCCGGCCGAGCCGCAGGGATCCGCCACAGGAGCCGAAACCGTGACGATCAGCACCCCGGATCTGCTCCATTGGCTGGTGAGTTCCAGCTACCTCGCCGCCGCCACGCTGTTCCTGCTTGGCCTGCAGCGCATGGCTTCGCCGCTCACCGCACGCAGTGGCATCCGCTGGGCGGGCGTGGGCATGCTGCTGGCGACGCTGGCGACCTTCTTCCTGCCCGAGCTGCACAACGTGCCGCTGATCCTCGCCGCGCTGGTGCTGGGGGCGGGCGTGGCGTGGTGGTCGGCGGGCAAGGTCGCAGTCACGGACATGCCGCAGATGGTCGCACTCTACAACGGCATGGGAGGTGGTTCGGCCGCGGCGATTGGTGCGGTGGAACTGCTGCGCTGGTCCGCACTGGCCGACCGCGATACGCGGCACTGGAGTGCGCAGGCGCTGGCCGATCTGGCGGCTCGCCAGCCTTCGGCGATGGTGCTCGCGCTGGCCGTGACCGGCGCGGCGATCGGTGCGGTCTCCCTGTCCGGTTCGGTCGTGGCCTGGGCCAAGCTGGACGGTCGGCTCGACCGTCGTGTGACGTGGCCCGGGCAGCAGGCGTTGAACCTGGCCGTCGCTGCTGCGGTGGTGATCGTGGGCATCATGGCCGCCAGCACGCTCTCGCCATGGGCGATCGTGCTCTTCTTCGCGCTGGCGCTGGCCCTGGGCGTGCTGATGACCCTGCCCATCGGCGGTGCGGACATGCCGGTGGTGATTTCGCTGTACAACGCGTTCACCGGCCTGGCGGTGTCCTTTGAAGGCTACGTGCTGGGGAACGAGGCCCTGATCATCGCCGGCATGATGGTCGGCGCAGCCGGCATCCTGCTGACCCGGCTGATGGCCCGGGCGATGAACCGTCCGGTCAGCAACGTGCTGTTCTCCAACTTCGGCGGCCCCGGCGGCGGCGCGGCGCAGGCGATCAGCGGCGCGCAGAAGCCGATCGACGCCTCGGACGTGGCGGCGATGATGGCCTTCGCCGAACGCGTGGTGGTGGTACCCGGCTACGGCATGGCGGTGGCCCAGGCGCAGCACAAGATCTGGGAGCTGGCGCAGCGGTTGATCGCGCGGGGTGAAGGTCAGCTTCGCCATCCACCCGGTGGCCGGGCGAATGCCGGGGCACATGAACGTGCTGCTGGCCGAGGCCGGCGTGCCCTATGACCTGATCGTGGACATGGATGACATCAACCCGGAGTTCCCGAATGTCGATGTGGTGCTGGTGATCGGCGCCAACGATGTGGTCAATCCAGTCGCGCGCACTGATCCGGCCAGCCCGATCTTCGGCATGCCGATCCTGGACGTGGTCAACGCGCGCAACGTGGTGGTGATCAAGCGCGGCAAGGGCACCGGGTTCGCGGGCATCGAGAACGCGCTGTTCTACGCCGACAACGCACGCATGCTCTATGGCGACGGTGCGCAGGCCGCCGGGGCCCTGGTCAGTGAACTGAAGGGGCTCGACGGCGGGCACTGACACCCGCGTTGGCCGGAGCCGCGGCTGCGCGGGGCATGCGACTGCGGCGCGTCAGCGCGGCTTCTGTCCGCCCAGCCAGGCGCCCAGCACCACGGCGGCACCGACCCACAGCCAGTCGCGCAGGGTGGTGGCCAGCTCGATCAGGGTCCAGGCCAGGCGGGGGCCCATGCGCAGCGCCGATTCCCACGGCAGCAGGCCCATCGGTCCGCCCATCCAGGCGCTGGCCACGGTCCACCACGACAGCGCGGTGATCAGCAGGGTGCCGCCGACGACCAGGCCCATCCTCAGCAGGCCGCCGCGCAACGTGCCCAGCCGCAGCATGAACACCAGCTCCAGCGCGACCGCAACGGCCATCCAGCCGAGCTGGGTGCCAGTCTTCAACGACAGCACCACCCACGCCAGCAGCGCGGTGGCCGAGGCCAGCAGCAACATCAGAAGCCAGAGCCAGGGATGGGTCCGGCCCGGTACAGCAGTGGGAGGCATGCGGTTTTTCCTTTGGTCGGCGACAGGATACTGGGTTTGCCGCGGTGCACGGGCGGGCGTCGGGCAGGTGGGCTAAAATGCCGGCTTGCGCGGCGCGTCCGCAGCCCCCAGATAGAGCCCATGTATTCCCGCAGCAGTGAACCCGTCCATTTCGAACGCGACTGCGAGGCCGTCATGGTCCCGCAGGGCGATACGGTCACCCTGCCTGCCGGCAGCTATGGCTACATCACCCAGGCGCTCGGCGGCAGCTACACGGTCTTCGTCGAAGGCAACCTCTTCCGCATCGCCGGCAGGGATGGCGATGCCATCGGCAAGGAGGCCCCCGCGCCGCTGGAACTGCCCGAGGGTGCCACCGACGAGCAGGTCGAACAGCTGGTGTGGCAGCAGCTGCGCACCTGTTTCGATCCCGAGATCCCGTTCAACATCGTCGATCTCGGCCTGGTCTATGAGGTCGACCTGCGCCACCTCGACGACGGCCGCCGCGAGGTGGACGTGCGCATGACCCTGACCGCGCCCGGCTGCGGCATGGGCGACATCCTCGTCGATGACGTGCGCAGCAAGCTGGAGATCATTCCCACCGTGGCCCAGGCCGACGTGGAACTGGTGTTCGACCCGCCGTGGGGACGCCACATGATGTCCGAGTCCGCCCGTCTCGAGACCGGCATGCTCTGAGGGACCGCCCTCGACCGGAGACTGCCCATGCGGGTGGGTTTCCGGCCCCAACCGCAACCAGAACAGGAATCTCCGGTGTCCCAGTCCATCCCCAGCTTTGCCGTTACCCGTTCGGATACTCCGCGCAGCGCGCAGGCGCGCGCCGCCATCCTGGAAAAACCGGGCTTCGGCCTGCACTTCACCGATCACATGGTGGAGGTGCGCTGGGACAAGGACACCGGGTGGCACAACGCCAACGTGCGTCCTTACGGCCCGCTGCAGCTGGACCCGGCCGCCGCCGTCCTGCATTACGGCCAGGAGATCTTCGAGGGCATCAAGGCCTACCGCCATGCGGACGGCTCGATCTGGACCTTCCGTCCCGAGGCCAACGGTCGTCGCCTGCAGCGCTCCGCGCAGCGCCTGGCACTGCCGGAACTGCCGGTGGAGATCTTCGTGGAGTCGCTCAGGCAGCTGATCGCGCTGGACAAGGACTGGGTGCCGTCTGCGGACGAATCGAGCCTGTATTTCCGCCCCTTCATGATCGGCGACGAAGCCTTCCTCGGCGTGCGCGGCGCGCAGAAGGCCGGTTACTACGTGATTGCCAGCCCGGCCGGTCCCTACTTCGCCAAGGGCGTCGCGCCGGTGGCGATCTGGCTCTCCACCGAGTACGCGCGTGCGGCCAAGGGCGGTACCGGTGCGGCCAAGTGTGGCGGCAACTACGCCGCCTCGCTGCTGCCGCAGCAGAAGGCGCAGGCGCAGGGCTGCTCGCAGGTGCTGTTCCTCGACCCGGTCGAGGGCAAGTACCTTGAAGAGCTGGGCGGCATGAACGTGTTCCTGGTCTACAAGGACGGCACGCTGGTCACGCCGGAACTGTCCGGCAGCATCCTGGAGGGCATCACCCGCGAGAGCATCCTGCAGCTGGCCCGCGACCGTGGCATGAACGTGGTGGAGCGCAAGGTCGGCATCGACGAATGGAAGCAGGGCGTGGCCTCCGGCGAGATCACCGAGGTGTTCGCCTGCGGTACCGCCGCCGTGGTGACCCCGATCGGCCAGCTGAAAGGCGACGGCTTCGAAGTGGGCGACCTGTCGGCACCGGCAGGCGAAGTCACACTGTCGCTGCGCAAGGAACTGACGGATATCCAGTACGGCCGCCTGCCGGATCGTCATGGCTGGCTGGTGCGCCTGGACTGACCGCCAAGGTCGCCAGGATGCCGGAGAAGCCCGTCCCTGCGACGGGCTTTTTCTTTGTCGCAGCCGCTGCAGACCCTGGATCAGGCGTGATGAAGAGGTGAAATTCTCTTCACCTTTACAAATCCTACACACCGCAAGTCACAAATCTGACATTTCATGTCCCTGACTTTGTCCTGAAGCGTTGTCTGGACAGGCCAGAAGCGACTAGCTTCAGAGCCAGGGCGGACCTGCATGCGGACCGTCCACTCCGGCCTGCGATCCCCGCCACCGCACTCAGCCTGCGGATCCTGGCCGGCCTCCCGTTTTCCGGTAACGGCAACGTCAGCCGCATTTCAGAGGATTTCCGATGTCGAAGGATACGCAACCGCGTCTACGTCAGCGTGCTCTGGTCGTGGTGGGGGCTTCACTGCTCACCTCCCTGCTCATCGCCGGTCCCGCCTTCGCAGGCGATGTACAGCTCAGCGGCCTGGCCTCCGCACCGAGCCATCAGCGCTTCATCGTCAAGTACCGCGACGGCAGTGCGCCGCTGGCGGCGCCCACCGCCCTGGCCACGTCCCTGAAAACCGCCGCAGCGGGGCTCACTCTTGGCCGGGGGCAGGCGATCGGGCTGCAGGAAGTGCGGCGCCTGGCGATCGGCCCGACCGTGGTCCGCACCGACCAGCCGCTGGACGTCGCACAGGCCGAGCTGTTGATGCGCAAGCTCGCCGCTGATCCGAACGTGGAATACGTCGAGGTCGACCAGATCATGCGTCCGACCCTGGTGCCCAACGATGCCCGCCTCGGCGAGCAGTGGGGCTTTGGTACCTCCAATGCCTCCATCAACGTGCGCCCGGCCTGGGACAAGTCCACCGGTGCCGGCGTGGTGGTGGCCGTGATCGATACCGGCATCACCAACCATCCTGATCTGAACGCCAACATCCTGCCCGGCTACGATTTCATCAGTGACGCGGCGATGGCGCGCGATGGCGGTGGCCGCGACAACAACGCCAACGATGAAGGCGACTGGTATGCCGCCAACGAATGCGGCAGCGGCATTCCTGCTTCCAGCTCGAGCTGGCATGGCACGCATGTCGCAGGCACCGTGGCGGCCGTGACCAACAACAGCACCGGCGTGGCCGGCACCGCGTTCAATGCAAAGGTGGTCCCGGTGCGCGTGCTGGGCAAGTGCGGTGGCTATACCTCCGATATCGCCGACGCTATCGTCTGGGCCTCCGGCGGCACCGTCTCAGGCGTACCGGCCAATGCCAACCCGGCCGAGGTCATCAACATGTCACTCGGCGGCGGTGGCAGCTGCTCGACGACCTACCAGAACGCGATCAACGGCGCGGTCGGGCGGGGCACCACCGTGGTCGTGGCCGCCGGCAACAGCAACACCAATGTGTCCTCGTCGGTCCCGGCCAACTGCGCGAACGTGATCGCGGTGGCGGCCACCACCAGCACCGGCGCCCGCGCCAGCTTCTCCAACTACGGTGCCGGTATCGATATCTCCGCTCCGGGCCAGGCCATCCTGTCCACGCTCAACAGCGGCACCACGGTGCCCGCCAGCGCAAGTTATGCGTCCTACAACGGCACCTCGATGGCAGCCCCCCACGTGGCCGGCGTGGTGGCGCTGATGCAGGCGGTGGCCCCGTCCCCCCTGTCCCCTGCGCAGGTCGAAACGATCATCAAGAACACCGCGCGGGCCCTGCCGGGCGCCTGCTCGGGCGGGTGCGGGGCGGGCATCGTCAACGCGGATGCAGCGGTGAGTGCGGCGCTCAACGGGGGGGGCGGGACGCCGCCGCCGGGGTCGGGTACCGTGCTGCAGAACAACGTGGCGGTGACGAACCTGGGTGCGGCCTCGGGCACTGCGTTGAACTACACCCTCAGCGTGCCCGCGGGCGTTTCGCAGCTGCGCGTTGCGATCAGTGGTGGCAGTGGCGATGCCGATCTGTACGTGCGCTCGGGCAGCGCGCCGACAGACACCGTCTACACCTGCCGTCCCTATCTCAGTGGCAATGCGGAAACCTGCACCCTCAACAATCCGGCCGCCGGGACCTGGCACGTACGGGTGAAGGCGTACAGCACCTTCTCCGGGCTGACGCTGCGCGCGCAGTACTGATCCTGCAGGCCTGATGCATCGTTGTTCCCAACGCCCCGGCCTCGGTCGGGGCGTTTTCGCAGGCCAATGCCGAATTGCCCTGGCATTTCCCGACGTTGCCTTGCACCTGCGTCTCTCTCACCGAAGGTGGACGCCCGATGCTCCTGGAACCGGCCAGCATCGAGGATGACTTGCCGGTTGCGTCCTCCGTGGACGTACGGCTCCCACTTACCTTGATGAGAGTCTTCCATGAAACCTTCCACACGCATGTGTCGGCGCCCCGGGCTGGCGCTGGGCATCGCCCTTGTACTGGCCTCGGGCCTGCCTGCCGCGTCAGCCGCCACCGTCCATCTTGACGGCATTGCCTCGGCGCCCAGCCATCAACAGTTCATCGTCGGCTATCGCGAGGGACGCGTGGCGCAGGCAGGCGCTGCCGCCCGGGCCAGCGGGCTCCTGCTGGCGGCAGGTTCGCTGTCGCGGCCCACGCGTGCCACCGCGCTGCGCACGCTGGCCATCGGCTCGACCGTCGTGCGCACCGACCGCGCGCTGGACAGCGCCGAAGCGGCGCAGTTCCTGCATGCGCTGGCCAGCGACCCTGACGTGGACTACGTGCAGGTCGACGAACTGATGCAGCCCACGCGCACCCCCAACGATCCGAGGCTGGTCGAACAATGGGGCTTCGGCACCTCCGCCGCGTCGCTCAACGTACGTCCGGCCTGGGACATCGCCACCGGCAAGGGGCAGATCGTCGCTGTCCTCGATACCGGCATCACCGCGCACCCCGACCTGGCTGCGAATGTGATTCCCGGCTACGACTTCATCAGCGATTCTTTCATCGCGGGCGACGGTGACGGACGCGACGCGGATGCATCCGATCCCGGCGATGCCGAGGGCGGCCGTGCCTCCAGCTGGCACGGCACGCATGTGGCCGGCACGGTGGCCGCCGTGACCGACAACGCGCTGGGGGTCGCCGGCACGGCGTTCGCGGCCAAGGTGCAGCCTGTGCGGGTGCTCGGGAAAGGAGGTGGCTACACCTCCGACATCGCCGATGGCATGGTCTGGGCGGCGGGTGGAGCAGTCAGTGGCGTGCCGGCGAATCCGACGCCAGCGAAGGTGCTCAACCTGTCACTGGGCGGTGGGGGCAGTTGCAACCCGGCCAGTCTGCGGGCCATCGTCAAGGCTCGCCAGCTCGGTGCCACGGTCGTGGTTGCGGCCGGCAACGATGGCCGTGACGTCAGCACGTCCTCACCCGCCAACTGTCCGGGCGTCGTGGCCGTCGCGGCCATCAACGAACAGGGCGGCCGCGCGTGGTTTTCCAACTATGGCGCCGGCATCACCCTGGCAGCGCCCGGCCAGGGCATCCTCTCCACGCTCAACACCGGGCAGACGGGACCCGGCACGCCGAGCTACGCACGGTACGACGGCACGTCGATGGCCGCCCCGCATGTGGCCGGGCTCGTGGCACTGATGCAGTCGGCTGCCGCCAAGCCCCTGTCGCCGGACGAAGTGACGAAAATCCTGACCCGCACGGCGCGACCGCTGCCGGGTGCCTGTCCGCAAGGGTGTGGCGCGGGTCTTGCCGACGCGCTGGCAGCCGTGAAGCATGTGCGCGACGGCAGCCCGGGCGGCCCGGATCCGGCCCCGATCAAGCTGGCCGATGGGGTGCCCGTGCAGATCAGCGCCAAGGTCGGAGAGGATCGGTTGTACACGTTCCAGGTACCGGAAGGTCGGCAGAATCTGACCGTGTCGATCAATGGCGGCAGTGGCAATGCCGACCTCTACACGCGCTACGGCGTGGCGCCCACCGATGAGCTGTTCAACTGCAGGCCGGCGTCCTCCAGCAACAGCGAGACGTGTCTGCGGCTGTTTCCGGATGCCGGCCCATGGCATATCAGGGTGAAGGCCACGTCCGACTACAGCGGTGTGATGCTGACCGCGCGTTCCCGCTGAGCGGGATGTGACGCGAGCCGCGAGCGGCGAGCTGCGGCCGGGGCCGGCGACGGCCGACCCCGGTCCGTCCGTTCAGAGCGCTTCGAAGCGGTTGGCGGCCACGTTCTTGCGTACGCTCTCCGGATTCCAGATACGGCCGTTCATGGCGATGTAGACGCCGCCGGGCAGCGACTGCACGGCACCGATGGCGCAGCCGATGTTGAACTCGGCATCGGACCCGCGGAAGCGTGCCGGGCTCAGCGCACCGGTCATCACGATCGTCTTGTCCGGGATGGTCGCCAGCACCTTTCCGGTTTGGACCATCGAGTCCGTGCCGTGGGTCACCAGCACATGGCGGGTCGGCTGCGCGGCGATGGTGGCGCGGATCAGTTCACGGTCGTCATCGTTGATATGCAGCGAATCCTTGCGCAGGATCGGAATCACGTTGAAGCGGAAGGTCACTCCGAGTTCGCGCAGGATCATGCCGATCTGCGGGTCGCCGATCTGGTAATCCGACTTGTCGTCGAAGTAGATCTTGTCGATCGTGCCACCGGTGGTGACGATCAGGAGCTCTTCCATCATGTGCATTCTCAAACCTGGCGAAGCGGTGCAGGACAGCCCCAGATGATACGTGCGCGCGGCAGGGCCGTCAGCGGTCGGCGCGCTGGAAGCGGGCACGGATCCCGGGCAGGCTGGCGGCACCGATGACACCCAGGGCCAGGACCACTTCCAGCAGCGCGAGCAGCCGCGTTCCGGGATGGCTCCAGGCACTCATCACGCCGTGGCTGAACCAGGCCAGCGCGAGCACCGAAGACCAGTAAGCGGCCTTGCGCCAGCCCAGCAGCAGTGCGGTGGCGAGCAGCATCGGCGGCAGGGTGAACACCACTTGCGTGGCCAGCCAATGCCGGTCATCGATGAACCAGACCGCGAACAGGGCAGCCAGCGCCACCAGTGCCAGCAGCAGGGTGATACCGGCCGGACCGCGCGGTGTCACCGGCGCAGCCGTTGTGCGATGTCGGCCACGCGACGGCCGAGCGCGCGTGCCAGCACGGTCTCGTCGTCGCTGGGCTGCGGATCATCGCTGCTGCCGGCCACGTGGCTGGCGCCGTAAGGCGTGCCGCCGGTAGTGGTGTGGCTGAGGGCGGTTTCGGTGAAGGGAATGCCCACGATCAGGCAGCCGTGGTGCAACAGGGGCAACTGCATGGACAGCAGCGTGGCTTCCTGGCCACCGTGCATGGAGGCGGTGGAGGTGAACACACCGGCGGGCTTGCCGGCGAGGGTGCCGTTCACCCATTCGCCACCGAGGCCGTCCAGGAAGTGCTTCATCGGCGCGGCCATGTTGCCGAAGCGGGTGGGGCTGCCCAGCAGGAGGCCGTCACAGGCCGCAAGGTCGTCCAGGCTGACATAGGGCGCGCCTTCTTCGGGCACGGGCGGCTGTGCCGTCTGGGTGACCGCCGCCACCGGCGGCACGGTGCGCAGCCGCGCCGCCATGCCCGGCACCTCGCCGATGCCGCGTGCGATCTGGCGCGCCAGCCGTGCCACGGACCCACCGCGGCTGTAGTACAGCACCAGAATCTCGCCCATCGTGGCCACGTTCTCTCGTCGGGAAGACACCAGTATGGCTATCCTGCGCGCGTCATGCATCGGGTACCCTTTGGCCGATGGAACCTTTGAATACCATCAACCTCTGGATGGAGCGCGTCCGTGACCGGCCGCGCGCCGCCAGCTTCGGCCGTTTCCTGTGGCGGCGCTTCCTGGATGACCGGTTGTTCCAGGCCGCCGCCGCACTGGCCTACACCACGGTGTTCGCACTGGTGCCGCTGGCGATCGTGGTGTTCGGCGTGCTCTCCGCGTTTCCGGTCTTCGACCGCTGGAGCGACCAGCTCAGCGACTACGTGTTCTCCAACTTCGTGCCCAGCGCGGCGCGCGCGGCCGAAGGCTACCTGCGGCAGTTTTCCGCCAGCGCCGGCCAGCTCACCGCCGCCGGCTTCATCGCGCTGGTGATCTCGCTGCTGATCACCCTCAACAGCGTGGAAGAGACCTTCAACCAGATCTGGCGGGTGGGCTCCAGCCGCCCCAAGTTCACCCGCTTCCTCGTGTACTGGACCGTGCTGACGCTGGGCGCGATGCTGGCGGCGGCCTCGTTGGCGGTGTCGGCGCGGGTGTTCGCGCTGCCCCTGTTCGGTACCCAGGAAGGGCGCTGGCTGGCGGACCTGTCGCTGGGCCTGGCGCCCGTGCTGATCGAGTTCGTCTGCATCACGCTGGTCTACCGCGTCGTTCCGCACCATTCGGTGAAGTGGCGGCACGCCATCCCGGGGGCGATCCTGGCCGCGGTGCTGCTGGAGCTGGTGAAGTGGGGCATCGGTGCCTATCTGGGCAGCTTCCAGTCCTACCAGAAGCTCTACGGCACGGTGGCCTTCGTGCCGATCCTGCTGCTGTGGATCTACCTGTGCTGGGTGGCGGTCCTGCTGGGCGCCTCGCTCTCCTCGTCGATGGCCGCGTTCCGCTACCAGCCGGTGGAACTGCGGTTGCCGCAGGGCTACGAGTTCTACGGCCTGCTGCGCCTGCTCGGGCGCTTCCAGCAGGCGCGCACGAAGGGCAGGAGCCTGGCCGAGGATGACATCCTGCACCAGGAGCCGATGCTTACCGATTCGCTGCTGCAGAGCCTGCTGTGCGATCTGGAGCGCATCAACCTGGTGCGCCGCACCGACATCGGTGACTGGATGCTGGCGCGCGATCTGCAGCAGGTAAGCCTGAACGATCTGTACGAGTCCACCCAGCTTCGCATCCCGGTCGCCGAGCGCCTGCTCCCCTACCGTGATGACAGCCTGGGCAAGGCGGCGCTGGCCGCACTCGACGAACTGCGCCTGCCGATGCGTGAGAAACTCAAGCGCCGCGTCAGCGACATCTATCCTCCCGGAGATTCTTGATGACCTGCAAGCTGCTCGTTCCGGCCCTGGCGATCCTGCTGGCCGCCGGCTGCAAGCCCGCGCAAGCGCCCAGCCCGGCGGCGCCGGCCACCACCCCGGCCACGGTGCCCGGCCATCCGCCTGCACCGGTGGACGACACCGCCGCCCCGGCCGACGACGCCGTACCCGGTGAGCGTGTCACCGTCGCCCAGCCCAGCCTGAAGGTCACCACGGTGGACGGGCAGGCCTACGACCTGGCTGCGCATCGTGGCAAGTGGGTGGTGGTGAACTTCTGGGCCACGTGGTGCGCCCCGTGCCGCAAGGAGATGCCGGAGCTGTCCGCGCTGCATGCCATGCGCAGCCAGATCGAGGTGGTCGGACTGGCCTATGAGGAAATCGAGTCCCAGGCCATGCAGGCCTTCCTCAAGGAGCGGCCGGTGACCTATCCCATCGCGATCGTGGACCCATTCGACCCGCCCGCCGATTTCGCTACGCCACGCGGACTGCCGCTGACGTACCTGATCGATCCCCAGGGCAAGCTCGCACACACCTTCCTGGGGCCGGTCACCGCCGCTGAGATCGAGCAGAAGATCGCGCTCTGAGGCCGCTCGCGCTACTCCAGCCGGTAGCGCTTGATCGGCTTCAGTACCCCGAAGTGCTCCTGGTGCAGCGGGCCTTCCAGCGGCGGCAGCGGCGGGAGCGCCTCGTCTACGTGGGTATCGGGCAGCCGGTCCAGCAGGTCACGCACCAGCGTCAGACGGCCACGGCGCTGGTTGTTGAAATCCACCAGCGTCCACGGTGCATGCGGGCGGTGCGTGGCCTCCAGCATGGCCTCGCGGGCGGCGGTGTAGTCCTCGTAACGGTCACGTGACTTGAGGTCCACCGGCGAGAGTTTCCAGCCTTTCAGTGGATTCTGGTGGCGCTCGGCGAAGCGCGCTTCCTGCTCCTGCTGGTCCACGGTGAGCCAGTACTTGAACAGCACGATGCCGTCATCGACCAGCAGCTGCTCGAACACCGGCGCCTGCTGCAGGAAGCGCTGGTACTCCTCTTGCGTGCAGTAGCCCATCACCCGTTCCACGCCAGCGCGGTTGTACCAGCTGCGGTCCATCAGCACGATCTCGCCGGCCGCGGGCAGGTGGGTGACATAGCGCTGGAAATACCACTGCGTGGCTTCGCGGTCGGTGGGGCGGGGAAGGGCGACCACGCGGCACTGGCGCGGGTTGAGGTGCTGGCTGATGGCCTGGATGGCACCGCCCTTGCCGGCCGTATCGCGCCCCTCGAACAGCACCAGCACGCGCTGGCCGGTGAGCTGCACCCAGCGCGCCATGGCGGCCAGTTCCAGTTGCATGGGATCCAGCAGCGCCTCGTAGGCCTTGCGTTTCAACTTGGGCATCGCAGGTTCCGTGCAGGAGACAGGAGCGCAGTCTGCCCGCCACGAAGTTCAGGCCGTGTCGCTGCCCTGCCAACCGTGCGCGCGGCAGACCTCCTGCAACAGGGTGGACAGGTCGGCTGCGAAGCCACGCATGTCGAACAGGCTGGCGCGTTGGCGGGCCTCGGCCAGCTGCGCGCGCACGGCGGCGCGGCGCTGCGCGTCATTGCCCAGCGCGACGGCTGTGGCGATGAACGCCGCATCGTCGGCCACGTTCAGCGTGTGCAGGCCCAGGTGGTGGTTGAGGCTGCCGGCCACGCGTGCGGCGAAGGTCCCGCCCGGGCAGGTCAGCACCGGACAGCCCGCCCACAGCGCATCAGACGCCGTGGTGTGCGCGTTGTAGGGATGGGTGTCCAGGAACAGATCGGCCAGTGCGTATCGGGCCAGGTACTGCGGATGCGGCAGCTTGCCCATGAACACCAGCCGCGCCGGATCCACGCCGGCGGCCTGTGCGGCGGCCCGCAGGCGGGCATCGGCCCGGCCGGGGCCCGCAAGCAGCCACAGCACGCTGCCGGGTACCTCGCGCAGCACCGCGAAGGCGCGCTGCATGCTGCGCGGATTGAGCTTGTAACTGTTGTTGAAGCAGCAGAACACAACGCCGTCATCGGGCAGTCCGCAGGCCGCACGGGTCGGTATCTCCTGCAGCACGCGGGTGGTGTCCGAAGGCTGGAACGCACGTGGCAGGCGCAGTACGCGCTCGCTGTAGTACGGCTCCAGCGCGGGGGGCAAGGCGAACGCATCGCCGAGGACCGCATCGATCCATGGCGCACCCGAGGTGCCGGGATACGCCAGCCAGTTTATCTGCAACGGTGCAGGGCGCATGGCCAGCACCTGGGGCACGCCACCACCGCCCCAGCCGCGCAGGTCGAACAGCACGTCGATGCCCGCTGCGCGGATGCGCGCGGCGATCTCGGCATGGCGCAGGCCCGCGACCGCATGCAGCCGCGTGGCCGCATCGAGCCGCTGGCGGATCGTGCTGCCATCGTCCGGCGTCAGTGCGAACAGGTGGGCCTGCACGGCGGGCTCGGCGCGCAGCTGCTCCAGCAGTGCGACGGTCAGCAGCCCGGTGGGATGGGCGCCGAAGCCATTGGACAGGAACCCGATCTGCAGCACGCCCCGGCGGCGCACGGTGACCGCAGGCATGGGCCGGACCTGCGCGCTGATCTGAGCCGCGCGCACTCTGGCGCAGGCCAGCTGCTCCTCCGGACCGGCGTCCTCGCTGAGGAAAGCGAACGGTTCGATCGCTCCGTGGCCGGCCGCGACCGCCGCGCGCACCTGGCCGGCGAGCGCGTCCAGGCCGCGCCAGTCACACAGGCGGCGCTGCCACGCCAGCCGCTGCGCGGCGATGTAGGGCTCATCGGGAAGCAGGGTGTGGGCCCGCTGGTAGGCCGCCGCCGCCCCTTCCGCATCGCCGCTGTCTTCCAGCGCGTGACCCAGCCACAGCGTGATGCCGGGGTGGTCCGGCACCTGCGCGGCGGCCTGGCCCAGCAGGTGCGCGGCGTCTGCATGCGCGCCGGCCATCCAGGCCACGCGGCCCAGGCGCGCCAGGGCTTCGGGATGGCCGGGGCGCAGCTGCAGCGCACGTCGCGCCGCTGCCTCGCCGGCACGCAGATCGCCGGCTTCCAGTTCGCAGTCGGCCAGCATCACCCAGGCGATGAAATCCGCCGGTTGGCGGTGGACCGCCTGCTGCAGCTGCTGCCGTTGCTGCCAGGCGTCCATCGCTCAGCCGCCTTCGGCGAGCTGTGCCAGCACGTCGGCCTGGTGCTCGTGCACCAGCCGCTGCACGAGCGCATCCATGCCGCCCTCGAGCACGTGGGGCAGGTCGTACAGGGTCAGGCCCTCGACCCGATGGTCGGTGATGCGGCCCTGCGGAAAGTTGTACGTGCGGATGCGCTGGCTGCGATCACCGCTGCCGACCTGCAGCCGGCGCGTTTCGGCCTGCGCAGCGTCCTGGCGCGAGCGCTCGGCATCGAGCAGCTGCGCCTTCAGCCGCTTCATCGCTTTGTCCCGGTTCGCGTGCTGGCTGCGCTCGGTCTGGCATTCCACCACCACGCCGGTAGGCACGTGGGTGATGCGGATCGCCGACTCGGTCTTGTTGACGTGCTGGCCGCCGGCACCGGAGGAACGGAAGGTATCCACGCGCAGGTCGGCCGGATTGATCGCTACGTCATCGATCTCGTCGGCTTCGGGAATGATCGCCACCGTCGCGGCGGAGGTATGGATGCGCCCCTGCGATTCGGTGGCCGGTACCCGCTGCACGCGGTGCGTGCCGGATTCGAACTTGAGCCGCGAATAGGCGCCGCGCCCGACCACGCGGGCCACCACTTCCTTGTAGCCGCCGTGCTCGCCGGGACTGTCCGATTCGATCTCCACCTTCCAGCCCTGGCGTTCGGCGTAACGGGCGTACATGCGGAACAGGTCACCGGCGAAGATCGCGGCCTCGTCGCCGCCGGTGCCCGCACGCACCTCAAGGAACAGGTTGCCTTCATCGCGCGGATCACGGGGAACCAGCAGCAGCGAAAGCTGCTGCTCGAGCTCGGCCAGCCGGGCCTGCGCGGCCGCGATTTCCTCCTCGGCCAGGTCGCGCAGCTCGGGATCGCCGCGCAGCGCTTCGGCGGCGGCCAGGTCGGCCTTGGCACGCCTTTCGTCGGCCAGTGCACGGGCCACCGGCTCGAGCTGGGAGAACTCCCTGGAGAGATCGCGGAAACGGGTGTTGTCGGCCACCACGGAGGGTTCGGACAGCAGGCGTTCCAGTTCTTCGCGGCGCTCGGCCAGCGCTTCAAGCTTGCGGCGCAGGGTCGGCGTCATCGGGGCTCACAGGGGCAGGGGAGGAAGAGGCGGGATCCGGTCGCAGCACGGTGGCCGCATCCGGTCCGTCCCCGGCGCGGTGCGCATAGCCGGGTGTCGCCGGGAACAGGCGCCCGGCGGCGCGGGTCAGCTCGGCGTCGCCGCTCAGCGCCGCAGCGCGCAGTGCGGCCGTCGGAGGATGCAGCAGGCGGTTGGTCAGGCCGTGCGCGAGCAGCTCCAGGACCTCGTCGGCCGGCTTGCCGTGGGCCAGCTGCTGCCGGGCACGCGCCAGCAGCTCCAGCCGGGTGGCTTCGCCGAAGGCGCGCAGCTGCTTCAACGGCGCCCGGTACGCATCGGCCTGCAGCGTTTCAAGAAAACGTGCCACCTGCAGGTCGATGATCGCTTCGGCCTCGGCGGCTGCTTCGCGGCGCCCGCGGCGGTTGTCTTCCACCGCCCGTTCCAGATCGTCAACGGTGTAGAGGAAGGCATCGTCGAGGTCGGCGACGGACGCCTCGATATCCCGCGGGACCGCCAGATCGAACAGCAGCATCGGCTTGTGCCGGCGCGCGCGCAGCGCCGCGGCCACGGCCTGGCGATGGATCACCGGCTCGCGCGCGGCGGTGGCGGAGAACACGACGTCCGCCTCGGCGAGGTGCCGTTCCATGCCCTCCAGGGGCAGGGCCACGCCGCCGTGCCGGGTGGCCAGTTCCTGCGCATGGGCCAGGGTGCGGTTGGCGATCAGCAGGCGGCGCACCTTGCCTTCGCTGAGGTGGCGCGCGGCCAGTTCGATGGTTTCCCCCGCACCGACCAGCAGCACGGTGGAATCGTCCAGCCGCGCGAAGGCATTCTGTGCCAGGCGTACGGCGGCCGAAGCGACCGAGACCGGATTGGCCCCCACCTGGGTATCGGTGCGGGCCCGTTTGGCCACCGAGAAGGTCTGCTGGAACAGCCGGTCAAGGCGCTGGCCGAGCAGGCCGTGGGCGCGCGAGGTGGACCAGGCGTCCTTGACCTGTCCCAGGATCTGCGGCTCGCCCAGCACCATCGAATCCAGGCCGGTGGCCACGCGGAACAGGTGGCGGACCGCTTCGCCGTCGGCATGCTGGTACAGATAGCCGCTCAGATCACCGGCGTGGCGCTGCAGCCACTGGTCCAGGGCCGCGGCGGAGTCGGCCACGGCATACAGTTCGGTGCGGTTGCAGGTGGACAGCAGCACCGCCTCGGCGATCTGCGGCGTATCGCGCAGCGAAGCGAGCGCGCGCGGCAGCGCCTCCCCGGCGAAAGCCGCGCGCTCGCGCAGCTCTACCGGGGCGGTCTGGTGGTTCAAACCGAGCACCCACAGGGTCATTGTTCAGTTGCTTGCGATAAGCTGCTGGCCATTGGTACGTATTTTAAGGCCCCGATGGCTTCCATGCCCGTATTGATTCGTATCTCCAGTGTTCTGCTGCTGGGGCTCAGTGCCGTACCGGCGCTTTCCGCAGCCCCCGCGCAGAGCCCTGCTCGGGCGTTGGCGCAGGCACAGGCGCAGCAGCAGGTCGCGCTGCAGCCTGCGCTGGCCGGGGAATTCGCCCTGCAGGCCGGCAAGCTGCCGGAGGCGGCGCGGCAGTACCTGCTGGCGGCGCAGGCCGAAGAAGGCGACGCCACGCTGGCCGAGCGGGCCACGCGCATCGCCATGCTGGCCAACGACGACGTCCGCGCGGCACAGGCGCTTGCCCTGTGGCAGGCGCGCGCGCCCCGCTCGCTGGCCATGCGCGGCGCTTCCAGCGCGCTGGCCATGCGCCAGGGG
Organism: Xanthomonas sp. 60; assembly: GCF_011761925.1. Taxonomy (NCBI): domain Bacteria; kingdom Pseudomonadati; phylum Pseudomonadota; class Gammaproteobacteria; order Lysobacterales; family Lysobacteraceae; genus Xanthomonas; species Xanthomonas sp. 60. The sequence goes on from NZ_JAASQW010000001.1 coordinate 393,908, forward strand.
CGGCAGGACGAGGCCGTGCGCGAGCTGAAATCACTGCTGGGCGAGTCCGATCCGGAGGCCTGGAAGTTCGCGCTCGCCGCGCTGGTGGGCGGGGGGCGCGACCCGGCCGTCCCGGCCGCCGTGCTGGATGCGCTGGTCAGCGCCGGCGCGCTGCCTGACAGCCTGGATGCGTGGCAGGAGTTCGGTCGCCTGGCAATGCGCATGGACCGCCCGGACCTCGCCCAACGGATGGTCGGCGAAGTAGTGCGCCGCTTCCCGGACGATCCGCGCGTGGCCCTGCTGCAGGCCAGCCAGCTGCAGCAGTCGGGCAAGCGTGATGAGGCCCTGGCGCAGCTGCGGTCGCTGGAGCCGAAGGCGCGCCAGAGCCCGGACCTGCGCAACGCGGTGGCCATCGCCTATGACGCGATGAATGAACCGGTGGCCGCCGAACGCATGCTCGCCGTCGGCCCGCAGGACGTGCAGACGTGGGGCATGCGCGCTTCGCTGCTGGCCAAACAGTCCGATGCCACGGCACTGACCGCTCTGTATGACGAGCTTTCCCGCGCAGCGAGCAAGCCCGACCCGGCGCAGCGGTTGCTGCTGGGCAAGATCGCCGAATACCTCAAGCGTTACCAGGAGGCCGTGAACTGGTACCACAGCGTGCCCGGCGGCAACGAACTGGGTGAAGCACGCCTGCGTGCCGCCAATGCGCAGGCGCTGCTGGGCCAGCAGGACAAGGCACTGGACGAAGTGCGGGCACTGCAGGCCAATGCCAGCGTGGACGACGAAACCCGGCGTGACGCCTGGCTGCTCGAGGCCGAGCTGCGCCAGCGCGCGGGCGACGACGCCGGCGAACTGGATGCGCTCGCACGTGGCCTGGCCGCGTACCCGGACGAGAACCCGCTGCTGTACGCACGCGCACTGGCGTGGGAGCGTCGTGACGACATCGCACGTGCCGAAGCCGACCTGCGCAAGATCCTGGTCACCGAACCGGAGAACGTTGCCGCGCTCAATGCGCTGGGCTTCACGCTGGCCGACCGCACGCCACGGCACCAGGAGGCCCTCGAACTTATCGAGCGCGCCCGCGTGGCGCAGCCGGACAACCCGGCCATCATCGACAGCCATGGCTGGGTGCTCTACCGCCTGGGTCGCAACGACGAGGCGCTGGCCGAACTGCGCCGGGCCTGGGCGCTGACCCGCGATGCGGAGATCGGTGCCCACCTGGGCGAAGTGCTGTGGGTGATGGGGCGAAAGGACGAAGCCCGGCAGTTCTTCGCTGAATCGGAAAAGCTGGACCCTGACAACCGCGCGCTGAAGCGCGCCCGCGAGCAGTTCACGCCATGATGCACCTGTCCCTGCGTCCCCTGCTGCTGGCAGTGGGCATCCTCCTGTCGGTGTCGGCTTGCACCTCGGTGGGCCCTCAGAAGACGCCGGCGCCTGATGTGGCCTACACCGTGTCGCCGGCCGCCGAGCGCGCCGAAGCGGCCCGCGTACAGGCCCTGCGGGCCCAGCCTGAGTGGAGTTTCCAGGGGCGCGTGGCGGTAAGCCGGGGGCGCGACGGCGGGAGTGGACGCATCGACTGGGCACAGCAGGGCAGCCGCTACCAGGTGCAGCTGAGCGCCCCGGTGACCCGCCAGAGCTGGCGCCTGGTCGGCGATACCGCCGGTGGAACCGTGCGTCTGGAAGGACTGCAGGGCGGCACGCGCGAGGGGGCCGATGCCGGCCTGCTGCTGCGCGACGCCACCGGCTGGGACATCCCGGTCAACGAGTTGCCGGACTGGACCCGTGGCCTGGTGCTGGCACGTGAAGGCGAGCGGGGCGTGCAGCGCGATGCCGAAGGCCGCCCGCGGCGCCTGCAACAGGCCGGCTGGGACGTGCAGTACCTGGACTGGTGGCCCGCCGAAGACGGCCGTCCGGCCCTGCCGCGACGCATCGAGGCCGGACGCGGCGATGCCAAGGTGCGGCTGGTGGTTGACCAGTGGGGCACGACGGCGCCATGAGCGCGGTCGTCGGGAGCGCCGCCGGCTGGTCCCATTGGCCGGCACCGGCCAAGCTGAACCTGTTCCTGCACATCACCGGGCGCCGTCCGGACGGTTATCACGCGCTGCAGACCGTATTCCGCCTCCTGGACTGGGGTGACGTCATCTCCCTGCGCACGCGGGAGGATGGACGCATCTGCCGCGCCCGCGGCCTTGCCGGGGTGGCCGAGTCTGCCGATCTCACGGTGCGCGCAGCCCTGATGCTTCAGGAGGCTGCCAACGTCCGGCAAGGTGTCGACATCCTCGTTGAAAAGAAGATTCCTGCAGGCGGTGGCTTCGGTGGCGGTTCTTCCGACGCCGCGACCGTGCTGGTGGCGTTGAATCATCTCTGGGGCGCCGGGCTGGATACCGAGGCCCTTGCTGCACTTGGCCTGCGTCTGGGTGCGGACGTCCCGGTGTTCGTCCGGGGCCACAATGCCTGGGCTGAAGGGGTCGGCGAAGAGCTGCAGCCGATCGCGCTGCCCCCTGCCTGGTATGTGCTGGCCGATCCGGGCGTGCACGTACCCACGCCAGCCTTGTTCGCCAGCCCCGATTTGACGCGCGACAGTCCAGTGGCGAAAATAGAGGACTTCGCTTCCGGGTCGCTGCTCGGTAATGCGTTCGAACCGGTGCTGCGCCACCGCGAACCTGCCGTCGAGGCAGCGCTCGCGGCCCTGAGCGCGATCGGTCGGGCGCGACTGACAGGGTCGGGGAGCGGTTGCTTCGTCGAGTTCGCCACGCACGCTGCCGCAATGCACGGGCTGGCGGAACTGCCGAAGGAGTTGCGGGCGTGGGTGGTTGCGGGTGTTGCCCGTTCGCCGCTGCTGGATGCACTCGAGCGTAACTGATTCAACGATGCAGGGGCGTCGCCAAGAGGCCCAAGGCACCAGGTTTTGATCCTGGCATTCGGAGGTTCGAATCCTCCCGCCCCTGCCACTTGCGGCTTGGTCCGCGCCAACCAGCGCAGCTGTCTGCGCGGGACGTGGAAATCGCCGCGGTGAAATCAGCTGCAGGGGCCCCCGGGGCGCCTGCGGTCACCCGTTCTCTGCCACTCGATCCCGCCCGAGACACCCATGATGCAAGACTCGCCCAACCTGCTGGTTTTTTCCGGCAACGCCAACAAACGTCTGGCGCAGAACATCTGCAAGGAACTGGGCGTGCGCCCGGGCAAGGCGCTGGTCTCCCACTTCTCCGATGGTGAGGTGCAGGTCGAGATCGAGGAGAATGTCCGCAAGCAGGACGTCTTCGTGATCCAGCCGACCAGCGCGCCGAGCGCCGAGAACCTGATGGAGCTGCTGGTCCTGATCGACGCGCTCAAGCGCGCTTCGGTGGCCAGCGTGACCGCGGTGGTGCCGTATTTCGGCTACTCGCGCCAGGACCGTCGCATGCGCTCCTCGCGCGTGCCGATCACCGCCAAGCTGGCCGCCAAGATGTTCAGCACCGCCGGTGCCGACCGCGTGCTGACCGTGGACCTGCATGCCGACCAGATCCAGGGCTTCTTCGATATTCCGGTCGACAACGTGTATGCCTCGCCGCTGCTGCTCGCGGACATCTGGCGTGCCTACGGCACCGAGAACCTGATCGTGGTGTCCCCGGACGTCGGTGGTGTGGTGCGCGCCCGGGCCGTGGCCAAGCGCCTGGACGATGCTGATCTGGCGATCATCGACAAGCGCCGTCCGCGTGCCAACGTGTCCACCGTGATGAACATCATCGGTGACGTGGAAGGCAAGACCTGCGTGATGGTCGATGACATCGTGGATACTGCCGGCACCCTGTGCGCCGCTGCCGCTGCCCTGAAGGCGCGCGGCGCGCTCAAGGTCGCCGCGTACTGCACCCACGCGGTGCTGTCCGGTCCGGCGGTGGACAACATCACCAATTCCCAGCTCGACGAACTGGTGGTGACCGACACCATCCCGCTCAAGGACGCCGCCCGGGTCTGCAGCAAGATCCGCCAGCTCAGCGTGGCGGAGATGCTGGCCGAAACGATGCGCCGCATCGCCTTCGGCGAGTCGGTCAGCTCCCTTTACGTCGACTGATCGCTTTCGCATTCGTTCCCGGCATCATCGCAGGGAACGCCCAAGGGCACTTCTGGTCGCGGAAGTGCCTTCATTCGCCAAACCCCACCGGGTGCGGCATCCAACAGGTAGTAGAAAATGTCCAAGACCCATGAAATCAAGGTCACCAAGCGTGAACTGCAGCGCAAGGGTGCGAGCCGCCGCCTGCGTCACGCCGGTGTGATCCCGGCGATCGTCTACGGCGGCAACGCCGAGCCGGTCGCGATCAGCCTCGACCACAACGAGATCTGGCTGGCGCAGCAGAACGAGTGGTTCTACGCGTCCATCCTGGACCTGAACCTCGACGGCAAGGTGGAGCGCGTGCTGCTGCGTGACATGCAGCGCCACCCCTTCAAGCAGCTGATCATGCACCTGGACTTCCTGCGTGTGAACGAGAATGAGACGCTGACGGCTTCGGTGCCGCTGCACTTCATCAACGAAGACACCTCGCCGGCTGGCAAGGCGTCGGACATCGTGATCACCCACGAAGTGAAGGAAGTGACCATCAGCTGCCTGCCGAAGGACCTGCCGGAGTCGATCGAAGTCGACCTGGCCAACCTGGAAGCCGGCCACATCATCCACCTGTCGGACATCAAGCTGCCGAAGGGCGTGGAAATTCCGGCGCTGGCGCAGGGCAAGGACCACGACGACGCCGTGGTCACCGCCAAGCACGGCAAGGAAGATGCTGCCGACGACGCCGAAGAAGCACCGGCGGCCGAGTAAGGCCTCTGCGGCGCCCGCCCTCCGGGGTGGGCGCCGTTCTGCGTTTGGCGGTCCGTGCGGACCGCGCTATGGAACAGGCAATGGCAGGACTGCGACTGATTGTCGGTCTGGGCAACCCCGGATCGGAACATTTCCGGACCCGGCACAATGCTGGGTTTCATTTTGTCGAGGCCCTGGCGGAAAAAGCCGGCGCGCGCTGGAGTGTGGACAGCAAGCTGTTCGGCGAAACCGCCCGCGTGGATATCGCGGGCCAGCCGGTCTGGCTGCTCAAGCCGGCCACGTTCATGAATCTCAGTGGCAAGTCGGTCACCGCGGCACAGCGTTTCTGGAAGATCGAGCCGGAAGAGTCGCTGTTGGCGCACGACGAGCTGGATCTCCCCCCGGGAACCGCGCGGTTGAAGTTCGATGGCGGCCACGGCGGCCAGAATGGCCTGCGCGACACCATCCGTCTGCTGGGGCATGGGAAGTTCCATCGCCTGCGTGTGGGCATCGGGCACCCGGGGCACAAGGACCGGGTGGTGCCGTGGGTGCTGGGGCGTGCCTCGAAGGATGACGAGGTGCTCATGGCGCGCGCCATCGATGATGCGATCGACGTGCTGCCGCTGGCAGTGCAGGGCGATTTCAGCGAGGCCATGAAGCGGCTGCACACCCCGAAATGAAGCGCGGGGACGTCGCGCCGGGTCTGTCCGGTGAGCGTCGAGATTGATTTGCCAAACGGCGTGCGCGCTGTTTCGCCAATCACTTTCACCCCAAAGGTTGTCAATCATGGGTATCAAATGCGGAATCGTCGGCCTGCCCAACGTGGGCAAGTCGACGCTGTTCAATGCACTGACCAAGGCGGGTATCGCGGCGGCCAACTTCCCCTTCTGCACCATCGAGCCGAACGTGGGCATCGTTCCGGTGCCTGATCCGCGCCTCAACGAGCTTGCGGCGATCATCAATCCGCAGAAGGTCATCCCGACCGCAGTGGAGTTCGTGGACATCGCCGGCCTGGTCGCCGGTGCGGCCAGCGGCGAAGGCCTGGGCAACAAGTTCCTGGCGCACATCCGCGAGGTCGATGCGATTACCCACGTGGTGCGCTGCTTCGAGAATGACGACGTCATCCACGTGAACAACAAGGTCGATCCGCTCTCGGACATCGACACCATCGACACCGAGCTGGCGCTGGCCGACCTGGACAGCGTGGAGAAGGCGCTCAACCGCGCCGAGCGTTCGGCCAAGGGCGGCGACAAGGAGGCTGCCGCGCGCAAGCCGGTGCTGGCCAAGCTGCAGGCAGCGCTGTCCGATGGGCGGGCAGGGCGCACGGCGGGCCTGGACGAGGAAGAAAAGGCGCTGGTGCGCGACCTGTTCCTGCTGACCCTCAAGCCGGTGATGTACATCGCCAACGTGCTCGAGGATGGCTTCGAGAACAACCCGCACCTGGACGCCGTGCGTGCGCGTGCGGCGCAGGAAGGCGCCACCGTGGTGCCGGTGTCGGCGGCGATCGAGGAAGAGCTGTCGCAGATGGACGATGAGGACCGCGACACGTTCCTGGCCGACCTCGGCCTGAGCGAGCCCGGCCTGAACCGCGTGATCAATGCGGCGTACCAGCTGCTGGGCCTGCAGACCTATTTCACCGCAGGCGTGAAAGAGGTGCGCGCATGGACGGTACGCAAGGGCGCTACCGCACCGCAGGCCGCTGCGGTGATCCACACCGATTTCGAGAAGGGTTTCATCCGCGCCGAAACCATCGCCTATGACGACTTCATCAAGTACAAGGGTGAGGCGGGGGCCAAGGAAGCCGGGCGCCTGCGCCTGGAAGGCAAGGAATACCGCGTGCAGGAAGGCGACATCCTGCATTTCCGCTTCAACGTCTGACCGCCGCCACCGGCGCTTGCCGGTGCAGGCCCAACGCCCCGCCCCGTGCGGGGCGTTTTCGTTTCCGGCGCTACCCACACCCGGTGTGGAGCACTGCGCGGAACAGGTGTGGATAAGCCGGCGTGAGCATCGCGCAGCAACGGGGGGCGTGGGGTGGCGAAATTTTCGCCATGCTCCATGCGCGTCCGGCGTGGTGAAAAAATGACCACGACAGGGTGACCCTTGCGCCGTACCGCTGCGGGCGGGTTATCCACACGTTGTACGCGCGCCTGCCCACGGCGCGTGTGGGCAAGCGTGACGTGCCGGACGGGACTTGCGTCATCGGGCTGTCTCGCGCAGCGTGGAGGCCCCTTTGCTGGAGTGCCCCGCCATGGTCCCGCGCCACTGCCTGGCTGTCGTCCTGTCCCTTCTGAGCGGGCCGCTGCTGGCAGCGCCCGCATCGTCCGCGGCAACGGACGCCGCCTCGCCGCTGCTGGTCATCCATGGCGGTGCCGGCGTGCAGCGTGGCGACCTGTCCGCCGTGGAGGAGCAGGCCGCCCGCCGCGCGCTGGAGGACGCACTGCGGCGCGGTCATGAGGTGCTGCAGGCCGGCCGCCCGGCACTGCAGGCGGTGACCGCCGCCATCACCGTGCTCGAGGACGATCCCACCTTCAATGCGGGCAAGGGCGCGGTGTTCACCCATGACGGACGCAACGAACTGGACGCGGCGCTGATGGACGGCCACACGCAGGCCGCCGGTGCGGTGGCCGGCGTGCAGCGCGTACGCAACCCGATCCTGCTCGCCCAAGCCGTCATGCAACACTCCAGGCACGTGATGATGGTCGGGCAGGGCGCGGAACGCTTCGCCGCCGAGCAGGGCATCACGCTGGTCGAGCCCGCCTATTTCCGTACCGAGCGCCGCTGGCAGCAGCTGCAACGCGCCTTGCGCGAGGAGGTCGCCGGGCGGCCGCACGCCGATCTGGAAACCGCGCGGCATTTCGGCACCGTCGGAGCGGTGGCGCTGGATGCTCAGGGCCGCCTCGCCGCCGGCACCTCGACAGGCGGCATGACCAACAAGCGCTATGGGCGCGTCGGCGATGCGCCGATCATCGGCGCCGGCACATGGGCCGATGCCGGGTGCGCGGTTTCCGGCACCGGTTGGGGCGAGTACTACATCCGCACGGCGGCCGCCCACGAAATCTGCGCGCGGATCCGTTTCGAGCGGCAAAGCCCGGAGCAGGCCGGGCGCGCGGTGATCAACGATCTCATTCCCAAAATGGGGGGCGACGGTGGGGCCATCGTGCTGTCGGCCGACGGCGCGATGGCGGCCCCGTTCAACACCCAGGGCATGTACCGGGGCTGGATCGGCGCGGACGGCGTGCCGCATGTCGCGATCTTCGACGACGAGACGTTTGCACCGCCGGGGCAATAGCCTTGCGTATCAACGGGTTTGCGACAGTGCGTGAAAAAAAAGAAAAAACGTGTTGACAGCCCCCCGCCTGATCAGCAGAATTGCGGGCTCACCACCACACACCGCACCGCTTCGGCGGCACGGGATGGGGCGGTAAGGAGGGATACCCAAGCGGCCAACGGGGGCAGACTGTAAATCTGCTGGCTTACGCCTTCGGTGGTTCGAATCCACCTCCCTCCACCAGTTTCACGTAGTTTGACGTTATGGCAATTCCCGTTGCGGGAGTAGTTCAATGGTAGAACTTCAGCCTTCCAAGCTGACTGTGCGGGTTCGATTCCCGTCTCCCGCTCCATTGAACGTCGTAGAACTGTGAAGGTCGGACAGTTCATGCCATAATGCAGAACTCGCTCACGTAGCTCAGTCGGTAGAGCACTTCCTTGGTAAGGAAGAGGTCGAAGGTTCGATTCCTTTCGTGAGCACCATCTCCAGCACCACCCCAGACGAATTCGAGATAAGTAGCCATGGCCAAGGGTAAGTTCGAGCGCACCAAGCCGCACGTCAACGTCGGCACCATCGGTCACGTCGACCACGGCAAGACCACGCTGACCGCCGCACTGACCAAGATCGGTGCCGAGCGCTTCGGTGGCGAGTTCAAGGATTACTCCGCGATCGACGCCGCGCCGGAAGAAAAGGCACGTGGCATCACGATCTCGACCGCACACGTCGAATACGAATCCACCATCCGCCATTACGCGCACGTGGATTGCCCGGGCCATGCTGACTACGTCAAGAACATGATCACCGGTGCGGCGCAGATGGACGGCGCGATCCTGGTGTGCTCGGCCGCTGATGGCCCGATGCCGCAGACCCGCGAGCACATCCTGCTGTCGCGCCAGGTCGGCGTGCCGTACATCGTCGTGTTCCTGAACAAGGCCGACATGGTCGACGACGCCGAGCTGCTCGAGCTGGTCGAGATGGAAGTGCGCGAGCTGCTGAGCAAGTACGATTTCCCGGGCGACGACACCCCGATCATCGCGGGCTCGGCCCGTCTGGCGCTGGAAGGCGACCAGAGCGACATCGGCGTGCCGGCCGTGATCAAGCTGGTCGAAGCGCTGGACACCTGGATTCCGGAGCCGGAGCGTGACGTCGACAAGCCGTTCCTGATGCCGGTGGAAGACGTGTTCTCGATCTCCGGCCGCGGCACCGTGGTGACCGGTCGTATCGAGCGCGGCGTGATCAAGGTCGGCGAAGAAATCGAGATCGTCGGTATCCGTGACACCGTCAAGACCACCGTTACCGGTGTGGAAATGTTCCGCAAGCTGCTGGACCAGGGCCAGGCAGGCGACAACGCCGGTCTGCTGCTGCGCGGCACCAAGCGTGACGACGTGCAGCGCGGCCAGGTGCTGTGCAAGCCGGGTTCCATCAAGCCGCACACCGAGTTCGAAGGCGAAGTGTACGTGCTGTCCAAGGACGAAGGCGGCCGCCACACCCCGTTCTTCAACGGCTACCGTCCGCAGTTCTACTTCCGCACGACCGACATCACCGGTGCTGCCAAGCTGCCGGAAGGCGTCGAGATGGTGATGCCGGGCGACAACGTGAAGATGGTTGTCACCCTGATCAACCCGGTCGCGATGGACGAAGGTCTGCGCTTCGCGATCCGCGAAGGTGGCCGTACCGTCGGCGCCGGCGTGGTGTCGAAGATCATCAAGTAATCCTGCACTTCCGGCAGCTCCAACAGGGACTGCCGGCCGCGCGAATGGCGGGCCGGGAACCTCGGTCCGCCTTCGCCGTCTAAGGCAAGGCAAGGTTTGTCAACGTACGCCAGTAGCTCAATTGGCAGAGCAGCGGTCTCCAAAACCGCAGGTTGGGGGTTCGAGTCCCTCCTGGCGTGCCATCTGCCTTCCTCACCAGCGGTGACGCCGCTACAAGCAAATCGAGCCGGATGAACAGCAAGATCGAGCAATCCAAGGACACCTCCACCGCAGGTGGGGATATCTTCAAGTACGTCATCGCATCCCTGCTGGTGCTGGCGGGATTGTTCGTCTGGTTCTGGTTCTCCGCCGATTCCGGCCGTGCCGCCCAGTTGGGCGCGTGGGGCGGACAGATTCGGGCACTTGCCGTCATCCTCGGTCTCGCGGGTGGCGTTGCTGTGTTCATGACGACCGCAAAGGGTCGTGAGGGTCGCGAGTTCCTCTCGGAATCGCGCTTCGAGCTGCGCAAGGTGGTCTGGCCGACGCGCCAGGAAGCCATCCGGATGACCTGGGTCGTGATCGTTGTTGTGATCATCCTCAGCCTGCTGCTGGGTGGTTTCGACTTCGTCATCCAGAAACTCACCGAGTGGTTCCTGACCCGCTAAGGAGAAACCCATGAAGCGTTGGTACGTTGTTCACGCCTATTCGGGCTTCGAAAAATCCGTGGCGCAAGCGCTGCGCGACCGTATTGCCCGCGAGGAAAAGCAGGACCTTTTCGGCGATGTGCTGGTTCCCACTGAAGAAGTGGTCGAGATGCGCGCCGGACAGAAGCGCCGCTCCGAGCGCAAGTTCTTCCCCGGCTATGTGCTGGTGCAGATCGAGACGCATGACGAGGGCGGCATTCCGCGCATCGAAAGCGAGAGCTGGCATCTGGTGAAGGACACCTCGCGCGTGCTGGGCTTCATCGGCGGCACTGCGGACCGTCCGCTGCCGATCGCTGATTCCGAGGCCGAGGCGATCCTTAACCGCGTCCAGGATGGTATCGAGAAGCCGCGTCCGAAGGTGCTGTTCGAGCCGGGCCAGATGGTCCGCGTCACCGATGGCCCCTTCAACGACTTCAATGGCGTCGTCGAAGAAGTCAATTACGAAAAGAGCCGCCTGCGCGTTTCGGTGCTGATCTTCGGTCGCGCCACGCCGGTCGAGCTCGAGTTCGGCCAGGTCGAGAAGGCGACGACCTGATCCGCAGTGGTCGCGGAGGGTGGCGCCCGTCGTCGCCCGCTGGACTGTGCTGGAAACCCCTGTTATAGTGCGCGGCTTCCTGTCAGGAAGCTGGCAGAGAGAAGGCCGCCGAAAGGTGGCCTTCGGCATGTAATCAAAAACGCGATGCCGGGACGCGTGATTCCCGGTCCGATGGGGAGCCTGTTGTCGTAAGGCGCTAGCACCCGGAGAGCATACTCATGGCAAAGAAAGTTGTCGGTTACATCAAGCTGCAGGTGAAGGCCGGTCAGGCCAACCCCTCGCCGCCGGTCGGTCCTGCGCTGGGTCAGCGCGGCCTGAACATCATGGAATTCTGCAAGGCCTTCAACGCCGCCACGCAGAAGCTCGAGCCGGGTCTGCCGGTTCCGGTGATCATCACGGCCTACTCGGACCGTACGTTCACCTTCATCACCAAGAGCACCCCGGCGACCACGCTGCTGAAGAAGGCGGCGGGCATCTCCTCGGGCTCCAAGCGCCCGAACACCGACAAGGTGGGCAAGGTCACCCGTCAGCAGCTGGAAGAGATCGCCAAGGCGAAGGAACCGGATCTGACTGCCGCCGATCTGGACGCCGCCGTGCGTACGATCGCTGGCTCTGCCCGTTCCATGGGCCTTGTGGTGGAGGGTTAAGAAGATGGCACTGAACAAGCGTGAGAAGGCCCTGAAGGCCGCAGTCGTTCCGGGCAAGTCCTACGGCTTCGACGAAGCGATCTCGATCCTGAAGAACACGGCCAAGGCCAAGTTCGTCGAGTCGATCGATGTCGCCGTCCGTCTGGGCGTGGACGCGAAGAAGTCCGACCAGCAGGTGCGCGGTTCCACCGTGCTGCCCGCCGGCACCGGCAAGTCCGTGCGCGTGGCCGTGTTCGCTCCGGCCGGTGCCAAGGCCGATGAAGCGCTGGCTGCTGGCGCCGAAGCCGTGGGCATGGACGATCTGGCCGAGAAGATGCAGGCCGGCGATCTGAACTACGACGTCGTCATCGCCACCCCGGACGCCATGCGCGTCGTGGGTAAGCTGGGCACCGTGCTGGGCCCGCGTGGCCTGATGCCGAACCCGAAGGTCGGCACCGTCTCGGCCAACCCGGGTGAAGCGGTCAAGAACGCCAAGTCGGGCCAGGTGCGCTACCGCACCGACAAGGCCGGCATCATCCACTGCACCATCGGCAAGGCCAGCTTCGACAACGAAGCGCTGAAGTCGAACCTGCAGGCGCTGCTGATGGATCTGGTCAAGGCCAAGCCGGCCACCTCGAAGGGCCTGTACCTGCAGAAGGTGTCGGTCAGCTCGACGATGGGCCCGGGCGTCACCGTCGACCAGTCGTCGCTGTCGCTGAAGTAATTGTTTCAAACGGGCACGGTACCCTCGGGTCCCGTGTCCGTCTCATTTGAAGGCAACCCCCGGCAACCCACCGCCGGAGGCAGCCGTCAAAGACCGCAGGTGCGGTCGTGGCATGTCGGCGACGGGCAGGGACGCTCGAATTGGCAGGGAGTCGCCGCCGAAGCAGTCCACGAAGGCTTAATCGATCCTCACCGATCACCCTGCGTAGATGGTGCCCTTCTGGAGTTTTTTCTGGTCATGCAAGTCTGGGGTTTCCCAGGTTGGATCCAGGTCTGGAATGGCCCACCCCCCGGAACATCAATCCGATGTTCCCGGTGTCCAGGACGGATGCCGCCCAGGACCGCAAACGGCAGGAGCCGTAAGCGGAGTTCAATTGGAGGAGTGCAATGGCTCTCAATCTGTCCCAGAAGCAAGAAGTAGTCGCGGAGCTGGCAGACGTCGCCGCCAAGGCCCACTCCTTGATCGCAGCCGAATACGCTGGCACCACGGTCTCCCAGATGACCGCGATGCGCAAGCAGGCGCGCGAAACCGGCGTGTTCTTGAAAGTTGTCAAGAACACCCTGGCCTCGCGTGCTGTTGAAGGCACCGAGTTTGCATGCGCGCAGGACAAGCTGGTTGGTCCGCTGCTGTATGCGTTCTCGCTCGAGGAGCCCGGCGCAGCCGGTCGCCTGATCAAGGAATTCGCCAAGGGCAACGACAAGCTGCAGCCCAAGGTCGTCGCCATTGGTGGTGAAGTGTTCCCGGCGAGCCACGTCGACGTGTTGGCTTCGCTGCCGACCCGCGACCAGGCCCTGGCCATGCTGGCCCGCGTCCTGGCCGAGCCGGTCACGATGTTCGCCCGTGCCATCAAGGCCATCGGCGACAAGCAGAACGACGGTGGCGAAGCCGCCGCCGACGCTGCCGAGCCGGCCGCCGAGACCGCCTGAGTTTCGACCTACCGTGGTTCCTGACGGAACCTAATTCCAGAAAACAATTCAAAGGTATCAATCATGTCCCTTACCAACGACCAGATCGTCGAAGCAATCGCCGAGAAGTCCCTGATGGAAGTGATGGAGCTGGTCAAGGCCATCGAAGAGAAGTTCGGCGTCTCCGCCGCTGCTCCGGTTGCCGCGGCTGCCGCTGCTGGCCCGGCTGCTGCCGTTGAAGAGCAGACCGAATTCACCGTCACGCTGAAGAGCGCCGGCGACAAGAAGGTTGAAGTCATCAAGGCTGTCCGCGCCATCACCGGCCTGGGCCTGAAGGAAGCGAAGGACCTGACCGAAGCCGGTGGCGTCGTGAAGGAAAGCGCGACCAAGGAAGAAGCCGAGAAGATGAAGAAGGACCTGGAAGCTGCTGGCGCGACTGTCGAAGTCAAGTAAGCAGATCCTTGCATCGCCATCGAGTCACGGCGGTGCAGCCAAGGCTGGGAGCGTAAGCTCCCGGCCTTTGGTCGTTGTTGCACGACCGCTGCGGTACCGGGCCCTGCCCGGTGGCGGTGAGAAGAAAAAGCCCAACACGGGCTGCGGTCAGTCCTTCGCCGGCACGCGCTTCGCGCGGCGGCAGCAAGTCGATATGCAGTCAAGTTGGCAGTTGGAAGTAGCGGGAGAAGGCGTGCTGGTGCCGGCAATACCAGCGACTTCCAACTGACAATTTCGAGTTTCCTTCGGGAGCCGCCCACGCGCGCGCCCGCACAACAAGGTGGAAGACCTCATGACGTCCTATTCGTTCACCGAAAAGAAGCGCATCCGCAAGGATTTCGGCAAGTCGCGCGCCATCCTGGAAGTGCCGTTCCTGCTCGCCATCCAGGTCGATTCGTACCGCGAGTTCCTGCAGGAAAACGTTGATCCGGCCAAGCGCACGGACCACGGCCTGCACGCTGCCCTCAAGTCCGTCTTCCCGATCGCCAGCTACAGCGGCAACGCCGCGCTGGAATACGTCGGCTACAAGCTCGGCGAGCCCGTGTTCGACGAGCGCGAGTGCCGCCAGCGTGGCATGAGCTACGGCGCACCGCTGCGCGTGACCGTCCGCCTGGTGATCTACGACCGCGAGTCGTCGACCAAGGCCATCAAGTACGTGAAGGAGCAGGAGGTCTATCTCGGCGAGATCCCGCTGATGACCGAGAACGGCACCTTCATCGTCAACGGCACCGAGCGCGTCATCGTGTCCCAGCTGCACCGCTCGCCGGGCGTGTTCTTCGACCACGACCGTGGCAAGACGCACAGCTCGGGCAAGCTGCTGTACAGCGCCCGCATCATTCCCTACCGCGGTTCCTGGCTGGACTTCGAGTTCGACCCGAAGGACGCGCTGTTCACCCGTATCGATCGCCGCCGCAAGCTGCCGGTCTCGATCCTGCTGCGCGCGCTCGGCTACACCAACGAAGAAATGCTGGCCGAGTTCTTCGAGATCAACACGTTCCACATCAATCCGGACGAAGGCGTGCAGCTGGAGCTGGTGCCTGAGCGCCTGCGCGGTGAAACCCTGGGCTTCGACCTGGCTGATGGTGACAAGGTCATCGTGGAAGCCGGCAAGCGCATCACCGCGCGCCACGTCAAGCAGCTGGAAGCCTCGGGCATCGCCGCCCTGGCCGTGCCGGACGAGTACATCGTCGGCCGCATCCTGTCGCACGACGTGGTCGACGGTTCCACCGGCGAACTGCTGGCCCAGGCCAACGACGAGATCACCGACGAGCAGCTGCAGGCCTTCCGCAAGGCCGGCGTGGATGCCGTGGGCACCCTGTGGGTGAACGATCTGGATCGTGGCCCGTACCTGAGCAACACCCTGCGCATCGATCCGACCAAGACGCAGCTCGAAGCGCTGGTCGAGATCTACCGCATGATGCGCCCGGGCGAGCCGCCGACCAAGGACGCCGCGCAGAACCTGTTCCACAACCTGTTCTTCACCTTCGAGCGCTATGACCTGTCCACGGTCGGCCGGATGAAGTTCAACCGCCGCGTGGGCCGCAAGGAAACCACCGGCGAAGCCGTGCTCTACGACCGCAAGTACTACGGCGAGCGCAACGACGAGGAATCCAAGCGCCTGGTCGCCACCCATGGCGAATCGTCGGACATCCTGGATGTGATCAAGGTCCTGACCGAGATCCGCAACGGCCGCGGCGTCGTCGACGACATCGACCACCTGGGCAACCGTCGCGTGCGTTCGGTCGGTGAAATGGCCGAGAACGTGTTCCGCGTGGGCCTGGTCCGCGTCGAGCGCGCGGTCAAGGAGCGCCTGTCGATGGCCGAGTCCGAAGGCCTGACCCCGCAGGAGCTGATCAACGCTAAGCCGGTCGCTGCCGCGATCAAGGAGTTCTTCGGCTCCTCGCAGCTGTCCCAGTTCATGGATCAGAACAATCCACTGTCGGAAGTCACGCACAAGCGTCGTGTCTCCGCGCTGGGCCCGGGCGGCCTGACCCGTGAGCGCGCCGGCTTCGAAGTCCGCGACGTGCACCCGACCCATTACGGCCGCGTCTGCACCATCGAAACGCCGGAAGGCCCGAACATCGGCCTGATCAACTCGCTGGCCGTGTACGCCCGCACCAACGAATACGGGTTCCTCGAGACCCCGTACCGGAAGGTCGTGGACGGCAAGGTCTATGACGAGGTCGAGTTCCTGTCGGCCATCGAGGAAAACGAGTACGTCATTGCGCAGGCCAACGCCCTGACCAATGCCGACAGCGTGCTGACCGAGCAGTTCGTGCCGTGCCGCTTCCAGGGCGAGTCGCTGCTGAAGCCGCCGGCGGAAGTGCACTTCATGGACGTCTCGCCGATGCAGACCGTGTCGGTCGCTGCGGCGCTGGTGCCGTTCCTGGAGCACGATGACGCCAACCGTGCACTGATGGGCGCCAACATGCAGCGCCAGGCCGTGCCGACCCTGCGTGCGCAGAAGCCGCTGGTGGGTACCGGCATCGAACGCGCCGTGGCCCGCGACTCCGGCGTCACCGTCAACGCCCGTCGTGGCGGTGAGGTGGTGCAGGTCGACGCCGCGCGCATCGTGGTCAAGATCGTCGAGGAGGAAATCATCGGCGCCACCGACGCCGGCGTGGACATCTACAACCTGGTCAAGTACACCCGCTCCAACCAGAACACTTGCATCAACCAGCGCCCGCTGGTGAACGTGGGTGACGTGGTGGCGCGTGGCGACGTGCTGGCCGACGGCCCGTCCACCGACATCGGCGAGCTGGCCCTGGGCCAGAACATGCTGATCGCGTTCATGCCGTGGAACGGCTACAACTTCGAAGACTCCATCCTGCTCTCCGAGCGCGTGGTGGAAGAGGATCGTTACACCACGATCCACATCGAAGAGCTGACCTGCGTGGCGCGTGACACCAAGCTGGGGCCGGAGGAAATCTCCGCCGACATCCCGAACGTCTCCGAGCAGGCCCTGAACCGCCTGGACGAGAGCGGCGTGGTGTACATCGGCGCCGAGGTGCGTGCCGGTGACATCCTGGTCGGCAAGGTGACGCCGAAGGGCGAAAGCCAGCTGACCCCGGAAGAGAAGCTGCTGCGCGCGATCTTCGGCGAGAAGGCGTCGGACGTGAAGGACAGCTCGCTGCGCGTGCCGCCGGGCATGGACGGCACCGTCATCGACGTGCAGGTCTTCACCCGCGACGGCATCGAGAAGGACAAGCGTGCGCGCCAGATCGAGGAATCGGAGATCAAGCGCGTCAAGAAGGACTTCGACGACCAGTACCGCATCCTGGAAGGTGCGATCTACGCCCGTCTGCGGACGCAGATCGTCGGCAAGGTCGTCAATGGCGGCGCCAACCTGAAGAAGGGCGACACCGTCACCGACGCCTATCTGGACGGCCTGAAGAAGTCCGACTGGTTCATGCTGCGGATGAAGGACGAGGACGCTGCCGAAGCCATCGAGCGTGCGCAGAAGCAGATCCAGGTGCACGAGAAGGAGTTCGAGCGCCGCTTCGCCGACAAGCGCGGCAAGATCACCGCCGGCGATGACCTCGCCCCGGGCGTGCTGAAGATGGTGAAGGTGTTCATGGCGGTCAAGCGCCGCATCCAGCCGGGCGACAAGATGGCAGGCCGCCACGGCAACAAGGGTGTGGTCTCCAACGTGGTGCCGGTCGAGGACATGCCGTACATGGCCTCGGGCGAAACCGTGGACATCGTGCTGAATCCGCTGGGCGTGCCGTCGCGCATGAACATCGGCCAGATCCTGGAAGTCCACCTGGGCTGGGCCGCCAAGGGCCTGGGTCGCAAGATCCAGCGCATGCTCGAGGCGCAGACCGCGCTTGCCGAACTGCGTTCGTTCCTGGACGAGGTGTACAACCACGACAGCGCCAATGTGGCCACCCACGTCGACCTGACCCAGTTCAGCGACGAGGAGCTGCTGCGCCTGGCCGGCAACCTGACCGACGGCGTGCCGATGGCAACGCCGGTGTTCGACGGTGCCACCGAAGCGGAAATCAAGCGCATGCTGGAACTGGCCGACCTGCCGAGCAGTGGCCAGACCCAGCTGTACGACGGCCGCACCGGTGAAGCCTTCGACCGCCACACCACGGTCGGTTACATGCACTACCTGAAGCTGAACCACCTGGTCGACGACAAGATGCATGCCCGTTCGACCGGTCCGTACTCGCTCGTCACCCAGCAGCCGCTGGGCGGCAAGGCGCAGTTCGGCGGCCAGCGCTTCGGCGAAATGGAAGTCTGGGCGCTGGAAGCCTACGGCGCGGCCTACACCCTGCAGGAAATGCTGACGGTGAAGTCCGATGACGTGCAGGGCCGCAACCAGATGTACAAGAACATCGTCGATGGCGAACACGAGATGGTTGCCGGCATGCCGGAATCCTTCAACGTGCTGGTGAAGGAAATCCGCTCGCTGGCCATCAACATGGAACTGGAAGACAACTGATCGCGCAGGCGCTGCTGCCCTGTGCAGCAGCGCCACCGGCAGTGCCCTGACAGCCCATCGACACAGCATTCCTCCTTTCGGAGAACACCATGAAAGACCTGCTCAACCTCTTCAACCAGCAGCGCCAGACGCTGGACTTCGACGCGATCAAGATCGCGCTGGCCTCGCCGGACCTGATCCGTTCGTGGTCCTTCGGCGAAGTGAAGAAGCCGGAAACCATCAACTACCGCACCTTCAAGCCGGAGCGTGACGGCCTGTTCTGCGCCGCGATCTTCGGACCGGTCAAGGACTACGAGTGCCTGTGCGGCAAGTACAAGCGCATGAAGCACCGCGGCGTGGTCTGCGAGAAGTGCGGCACCGAAGTGACCCTGGCCAAGGTGCGCCGCGAGCGCATGGGCCACATCGACCTGGCCTCGCCGGTCGCGCACATCTGGTTCCTCAAGTCGCTGCCGTCGCGCATCGGCCTGATGCTGGACATGACCCTGCGCGACATCGAGCGCGTGCTGTACTTCGAAGCCTACGTGGTGACCGAGCCGGGCCTGACCGCCCTGGAGCGCCGCCAGCTGCTGACCGAAGAGCAGTTCCTGCAGGCCCGCCAGGAGCACGGCGATGACTTCGACGCCGCCATGGGCGCCGAGGCCGTCTACGAGCTGCTGCGCACCATCGACCTGCAGTCGGAGATGACCCGCCTGCGCGAGGAGATCGCCGCCACCGGTTCGGAGACCAAGCTCAAGCGCCTCACCAAGCGCATCAAGCTGATCGAAGCCTTCCTGGAATCGGGCAACCGCCCGGAGTGGATGGTCATGACCGTGCTGCCGGTGCTGCCGCCGGACCTGCGTCCGCTGGTGCCGCTGGACGGTGGCCGCTTCGCGACCTCCGACCTGAACGACCTGTACCGTCGCGTCATCAACCGCAACAACCGCCTGCGCCGCCTGCTCGAACTGAGCGCGCCGGACATCATCGTGCGCAATGAAAAGCGCATGCTGCAGGAATCGGTCGATGCGCTGCTTGACAACGGCCGTCGCGGCCGTGCCATCACCGGCACCAACAAGCGCCCGCTGAAGTCGCTGGCCGACATGATCAAGGGCAAGCAGGGTCGCTTCCGCCAGAACCTGCTCGGCAAGCGCGTGGACTACTCGGGCCGTTCGGTCATCGTGGTCGGTCCGTACCTGCGCCTGCACCAGTGCGGCCTGCCGAAGAAGATGGCGCTGGAGCTGTTCAAGCCGTTCGTGTTCGCCAAGCTGCAGCGTCGCGGCCTGGCCACCACCATCAAGGCCGCCAAGAAGCTGGTCGAGCGCGAAGAAGCCGAAGTCTGGGACATCCTGGAAGAGGTCATCCGCGAGCATCCGGTGATGCTGAACCGTGCGCCGACCCTGCACCGTCTGGGCATCCAGGCCTTCGAGCCGGTCCTGATCGAAGGCAAGGCCATCCAGCTGCACCCGCTGGTCTGCACCGCGTTCAACGCCGACTTCGACGGTGACCAGATGGCCGTCCACGTGCCGCTCTCGCTGGAAGCCCAGCTGGAAGCGCGTGCGCTGATGATGTCCACCAACAACATCCTGTCGCCGGCCAACGGTGAGCCGATCATCGTGCCGTCGCAGGACGTGGTGCTGGGTCTGTACTACATGACCCGCTCGCTGGAAAACAAGAAGGGCGAGGGCATGGCCTTCGCCAACATCGCCGAAGTCAAGCGCGCCTACGACAACCGCGTGGTGGAACTGCACGCGCGCGTCAAGGTCCGCATCACCGAAGTGGTGACCGACGAGGACGGCAACAAGCAGAACAGGAACTCGATCGTGGACACCACGATCGGTCGCGCCCTGCTGGCTGAAATCCTGCCGGAAGGCCTGCCGTTCGCGCTGGCCAACACCGAGCTGACCAAGAAGAACATCAGCCGCCTGATCAACTCCAGCTACCGCCAGCTGGGCCTGAAGGACACGGTCGTGTTCGCCGACAAGCTGATGTACACCGGCTTCGCCTACGCGACCCGCGCCGGCGTCTCCATCGGCATCGACGACATGCTGATCCCGGACGAGAAGAAGGGCATCCTCACCGAGGCCGAAGCCGAAGTGCTGGAAATCCAGGAGCAGTACCAGTCGGGCCTGGTCACCGCCGGCGAGCGCTACAACAAGGTGGTCGACATCTGGTCGCGTACCAATGAGCGCATCGCCAAGGCGATGATGGACACCATCGGTACCGAGAAGGTGGTCAATGCCAAGGGCGAGACCATCGACCAGAAGTCGATGAACTCGCTGTACATCATGGCCGACTCCGGTGCCCGTGGTTCGCAGGCGCAGATCCGCCAGCTGGCCGGCATGCGTGGCCTGATGGCGCGACCGGATGGCTCGATCATCGAAACGCCCATCAAGGCGAACTTCCGTGAAGGCCTGAACGTGCAGGAGTACTTCAACTCCACCCACGGTGCCCGTAAGGGTCTGGCCGATACCGCGCTGAAGACCGCCAACTCGGGTTACCTGACCCGTCGTCTGGTGGACGTGGCGCAGGACGTGGTCATCACCGAAGTGGACTGCGGTACCACCGAAGGCCTGACCATGACCCCGATCGTGGAAGGCGGCGACGTCGTGGAGCCCTTGAAGGACCGCGTGCTGGGCCGTGTCGTGGCCGAGGACGTGTTCCTGCCGGGCAACGACGAAGACCCGATCGTCACCCGCAACACCCTGCTCGACGAAGCCTGGGTGGCCAAGCTGGAAGACGCCGGCGTGCAGACCATTAAGGTCCGTTCGACGATCTCCTGCGAGTCCGCCTTCGGTGTCTGCAGCCGCTGCTACGGTCGTGACCTGGCGCGTGGCCACATCGTCAATATCGGTGAGGCCGTCGGTGTCATCGCGGCGCAGTCGATCGGTGAGCCGGGCACCCAGCTGACCATGCGTACGTTCCACATCGGTGGTGCGGCGTCGCGTGCGGCGGCGGTGGACAACATCACGGTGAAGACCACCGGTTCGGTGAAGTTCAACAACCTCAAGTCGGTCGAGCATGCCAACGGTTCGCTGGTGGCGGTGTCGCGCTCGGGCGAGATCTCGGTCCTGGATCCGCACGGCCGCGAGCGTGAGCGCTACAAGCTGCCGTACGGCTCGATGATCGCGTCCAAGGATGGCGACTCGGTGAAGGCTGGCCAGACCGTGGCCAACTGGGATCCGCACAACCACCCGATCGTCTCGGAAGTGGCAGGTTTCCTGCGCTTCATCGACTTCGTCGATGGCGTCACCGTCATCGAGAAGACCGATGAGCTGACCGGCCTCGCTTCGCGCGAGATCACCGATCCGAAGCGTCGCGGCTCGATGGGCAAGGACCTGCGTCCGCTGATCCGCATCGTCGATGCCAAGGGCAACGACCTGCTGATCCCGGGCACCGACATGCCGGCCCAGTACCTGCTGCCGCCGCGTTCCATCGTCAACCTGCAGGACGGCGCGGCCGTCGGCGTGGGTGACGTGGTCGCCAAGATCCCGCAGGAAGCGTCCAAGACCCGCGACATCACCGGTGGTCTGCCGCGCGTGGCCGATCTGTTCGAAGCCCGCAAGCCGAAGGATCCGGCGGTGCTGGCCGAGCGTTCGGGCATCATCAGCTTCGGCAAGGACACCAAGGGCAAGCAGCGCCTGATCATCAAGGACACCGACGGGTCGGAGCACGAAGAGCTGATCCCGAAGTACCGCCAGGTCATCGTGTTCGAAGGCGAACACGTCACCAAGGGCGAGACCATCGTGGACGGCGAGCCGAGTCCGCAGGACATCCTGCGCCTGCTGGGCGTGGAGCCGCTTGCGGCCTACCTGGTGAAGGAAATCCAGGACGTGTACCGCCTGCAGGGTGTGAAGATCAACGACAAGCACATCGAGGTGATCACCCGCCAGATGCTGCGCAAGGTCGAGATCACCGACCAGGGCAACAGCAAGTTCCTGAATGGCGAACAGGTGGAACGTCAGCGCGTTATCGAGGAGAATGTCCGCCTCGGTGCCCGCAGCGAGCTGCCGGCGCAGTACGATCCGGTCCTGCTGGGCATCACCAAGGCGTCGCTGGCCACCGAATCGTTCATCTCGGCCGCGTCCTTCCAGGAAACCACCCGCGTGTTGACCGAGGCGGCCGTTCGCGGCACCAAGGACAACCTGCGCGGCCTGAAGGAAAACGTCATCGTCGGTCGTCTGATCCCGGCCGGCACCGGTCTGTCGTATCACGCCAACCGTCGCCGCAACGCCAGCGGTCTGACCGATTCGGAAATGCAGACGCTGGCCGGCTCCCCGGTCGTGGCTGCCGCTGAACCGGTTGCCGCGGCACCGGCCGCCACGCCGGCTGTCGAAGCCGAGCAGGGCGCCGACGAGTAAGAAACAGGGCGTCCGGCCGCAGGGCCGGACGCGCCGGCAACAACGGAACGTGGGCCGGAACGCCCGCCGACCGGTCTGAACGGGGTACATGGAGGCCCCCCGGTAACTTCCCAGGATCAGGGAGGGGCTTGACAGGAGCGCGTTTGACTGCGTTTCCGACAGGTTGCTACAATCGTCTGTCTCAGCAGGCCAGAATTTTGGCCTGCTTTAACATTTCCGCATCTCTGGCCAGATTTCTGGCCCCAATCAGAAGAACCTACTGATGGCGACGATCAACCAGCTGGTCCGCAAGCCGCGGCAAGCGACCACCTACAAGAGTGCCTCGCCGGCGCTCGACAAGTGCCCGCAGCGCCGTGGCGTCTGCACGCGCGTTTACACCACCACTCCGAAGAAGCCGAACTCGGCGCTTCGCAAGGTTGCCAAGGTCCGCCTGACCAACCAGGAAGAAGTGATTTCCTACATCGGTGGTGAAGGCCACAACCTGCAGGAGCACTCCGTGGTCCTGATCCGTGGCGGTCGCGTCAAGGATCTGCCGGGTGTGCGTTACCACACCGTTCGCGGTTCGCTCGATGCCTCCGGTGTCGCCAAGCGTCGCCAGGCCCGTTCGAAGTACGGCGCCAAGCGTCCGAAGGCATAAGGAGAGAGCACATGTCGCGTAAAGGTAATACTCCCCAGCGTTCCGTCCTGCCCGATCCGAAGCACGGAAGTGAAACGATCGCCCGCTTCATCAACATGGTGATGCTGAGCGGCAAGAAGTCCGTGGCCGAGAAGATCGTCTACGGCGCGATGGACGTCATCAGCGAAAAGAACCCCAACTCGATCGAGCTGGTGCAGAAGGCGCTGGACAATGTCGCTCCGTCGGTCGAGGTGAAGTCCCGCCGCGTCGGTGGTGCCACCTACCAGGTGCCGGTCGAAGTGCGTTCCTCGCGCAAGATGGCGCTGGCCATGCGCTGGCTGATCGACTCCGCGCGCAAGCGTGGCGAGAACACCATGCCGAAGAAGCTCGCTGCCGAGCTGATCGACGCCGCGGAAAACCGTGGTGGCGCCATCAAGAAGCGCGAAGAAACCCACCGTATGGCCGAAGCCAACAAGGCGTTCGCGCACTACCGCTGGTAAGTTTTACGGCCTTGCAAAACAGGCAGGGCAGCACCATCTGAGTGCTGCCCCGTGGCCCCGGAAGGGTCACGCCAATCCGAAGGCCGCCGCAAGGCGGCGTTCGGCCATCCGAAATCCAAGAAATCGAGAGGCTCCCGTGGCCCGCACCACTCCCATCGAGCGTTACCGCAATTTCGGCATCATGGCTCACATCGATGCCGGCAAGACCACCACGTCCGAGCGCATCCTGTTCTACACCGGCAAGAGCCACAAGATCGGTGAAGTGCACGATGGTGCTGCCACCATGGACTGGATGGAGCAGGAGCAGGAGCGTGGCATCACGATCCAGTCCGCTGCCACCACCGCGTTCTGGAAGGGCATGGACAAGTCCCTGCCGGAGCACCGCTTCAACATCATCGACACCCCCGGACACGTTGACTTCACCATCGAAGTCGAGCGCTCCCTGCGCGTGCTCGACGGTGCCGTCTTCGTGCTGTGCGCCGTCGGTGGCGTGCAGCCGCAGTCGGAAACCGTGTGGCGCCAGGCCAACCGCTACAAGGTGCCGCGCATCGCCTTCGTCAACAAGATGGACCGCACCGGCGCCAACTTCAAGAAGGTTGTCGGTCAGCTGAAGGCCAAGCTGGGCGCGGTTGCCGTGCCGATGCAGCTGCCGATCGGCGCCGAGGAAAATTTCAAGGGCGTCGTCGACCTCATCAAGATGAAGGCCATCCATTGGGATGACGCTTCGCAGGGCATGAAGTTCGATTACCTGGACATCCCGGCCGACATGCAGGCGGAGGCCGAAGAGGCCCGCACCTACATGATCGAAGCCGCGGCTGAAGCCAGCGAAGAGCTGATGGAAAAGTACCTGGGCGGCGAAGAGCTGACCGAGGCCGAGATCGTCGAGGCCCTGCGCGTGCGCACTCTGGCCACCGACATCGTGCCGATGTACTGCGGTTCGGCGTTCAAGAACAAGGGCGTGCAGGCCATGCTGGACGGCGTGGTGCAGCTGCTGCCGTCGCCGATCGACGTGCCGGACGTGACCGGTACCGACGTGGACGACGAGACCGTGGCCCTGAGCCGCAAGTCCGACGACAAGGCCCCGTTCTCGGCGCTGGCGTTCAAGATCATCACCGACCCGTTCGTGGGCGCGCTGACCTTCTTCCGTGTCTATTCGGGCACGCTGAGCGCCGGCGACCAGCTGCTGAACTCGGTCAAGGGCAAGAAGGAGCGCATCGGCCGCATCCTGCAGATGCACTCCAACGATCGCGAAGAGATCAAGGAAGTGCTGGCGGGCGACATCGCCGCGGCCGTGGGCCTGAAGGACACGACCACCGGTGACACGCTGTGCTCGCAGGAGCACCCGATCATCCTGGAGCGCATGGTGTTCCCGGAGCCGGTGATCTCGATGGCCGTCGAGCCGAAGACCAAGTCCGACCAGGAAAAGATGGGTCTCGCCCTCGGCCGTCTGGCCCAGGAAGATCCGTCCTTCCGCGTCAAGACCGATCAGGAATCCGGCCAGACCATCATCTCGGGCATGGGTGAGCTGCACCTGGACATCATCGTTGACCGCATGAAGCGCGAGTTCAACGTGGAGGCCAACGTCGGCAAGCCGCAGGTGGCTTACCGCGAAACCATCCAGCTGCCTGACGTCAAGTCGGACTACAAGCACGCCAAGCAGTCCGGTGGTAAGGGTCAGTACGGCCACGTCGTGATCGAGCTGTCCCCGATCACCGCTGAAGACCGTGCCGATCCGAAGATCGCTCCGATGATCAAGGATGATTTCCTGTTCATCAATGACATCACCGGCGGCGTGATTCCGAAGGAGTTCATCCCGTCGATCGAGAAGGGCCTGCGCGAAACGATCACCAGCGGTCCGCTGGCTGGCTTCCCGGTCGTGGATGTCAAGGTCAAGCTGGTGTTCGGCTCGTACCACGACGTCGACTCCTCGGAAATGGCGTTCAAGCTCGCGTCCTCGATGGCCTTCAAGCAGGGCTTCTCGAAGGCCAAGCCGGTCCTGCTGGAGCCGATCATGAAGGTCGAGATCGTGACCCCGAGCGACTACCAGGGTGACGTGATGGGCGACGTCAGCCGTCGTCGCGGCATGCTGCAGGGTTCGAGCATGACCGGTGACGGTTCGGCGGAAATCATCAACGCGATGATCCCGCTGGGTGAGATGTTCGGTTACGCCACCTCGCTGCGTTCGCAGACCCAGGGGCGCGCCACGTTCACGATGGAATTCGACCATTACGAGCCGGCGCCGAGCAACATCGCCGATGAAGTCATGAAGAAGGCCTGAGCGTAACGCTCAGGTTTTCCAACCACTTACGAACTAGAAGGTAACTACAATGGCAAAGGGTAAGTTCGAACGCACCAAGCCGCACGTCAACGTCGGCACCATCGGTCACGTCGATCACGGCAAGACCACGCTGACCGCCGCACTGACCAAGATCGGTGCCGAGCGCTTCGGTGGCGAGTTCAAGGATTACTCCGCGATCGACGCCGCGCCGGAAGAAAAGGCACGTGGCATCACGATCTCGACCGCACACGTCGAATACGAATCCACCATCCGCCATTACGCGCACGTGGATTGCCCGGGCCATGCTGACTACGTCAAGAACATGATCACCGGTGCGGCGCAGATGGACGGCGCGATCCTGGTGTGCTCGGCCGCTGACGGCCCGATGCCGCAGACCCGCGAGCACATCCTGCTGTCGCGCCAGGTCGGCGTGCCGTACATCGTCGTGTTCCTGAACAAGGCCGACATGGTCGACGACGCCGAGCTGCTCGAGCTGGTCGAAATGGAAGTGCGCGAGCTGCTGAGCAAGTACGATTTCCCGGGCGACGACACCCCGATCATCGCGGGCTCGGCCCGTCTGGCGCTGGAAGGCGACCAGAGCGACATCGGCGTGCCGGCCGTGATCAAGCTGGTCGAAGCGCTGGACACCTGGATTCCGGAGCCGGAGCGTGACGTCGACAAGCCGTTCCTGATGCCGGTGGAAGACGTGTTCTCGATCTCCGGCCGCGGCACCGTGGTGACCGGTCGTATCGAGCGCGGCGTGATCAAGGTCGGCGAAGAAATCGAGATCGTCGGTATCCGTGACACCGTCAAGACCACCGTCACCGGTGTGGAAATGTTCCGCAAGCTGCTGGACCAGGGCCAGGCAGGCGACAACGCCGGTCTGCTGCTGCGCGGCACCAAGCGTGACGACGTGCAGCGCGGCCAGGTGCTGTGCAAGCCGGGTTCCATCAAGCCGCACACCGAGTTCGAAGGCGAAGTGTACGTGCTGTCGAAGGACGAAGGCGGCCGCCACACCCCGTTCTTCAACGGCTACCGTCCGCAGTTCTACTTCCGCACCACCGACATCACCGGTGCTGCCAAGCTGCCGGAAGGCGTCGAGATGGTGATGCCGGGCGACAACGTGAAGATGGTTGTCACCCTGATCAACCCGGTCGCGATGGACGAAGGCCTGCGCTTCGCGATCCGCGAAGGCGGCCGTACCGTCGGCGCCGGCGTGGTGTCGAAGATCATCAAGTAATCTGTTAGACTGCGCACCCCGATGTTGCCTGGGTAGGGCATCGGGGTGTTCTACAAGGGAAAATAGACACAGGATGTGTCTCGTGTTCCCCGGACCAGGATCGGTCGCGCCATTCAGGCTTTGTCAACACGCTGTGTTGACGGGCTATTTGCATGTGCGCTATGCTTCTACGTCTGGGCAGGCCGGGAAACCGACCTGCCTACGTTTTTGAGGTTAATGGATTGACCTTGTCGGCCTGCAGGAGTGCGGGCCGTCTGTATTCAGGATATTCATGGGATAGGGCAACCCAGAGGCCCATCCGTCGCTCTTTCAACCAAGGAATCCCCGTCATGGCGGACCAGAAGATCCGTATCCGGCTGAAGGCGTTCGATCATCGTCTGATCGACCGTTCGGCCAGCGAGATCGTAGAAACGGCAAAGCGGACCGGCGCGCAAGTGCGTGGCCCGATCCCGCTGCCGACCAAGATCGAACGCGTCACCATCCTCGTCTCCCCGCACGTCGACAAGGACGCGCGTGACCAGTACGAGACCCGCACGCACAAGCGCGTGCTTGACATCGTCGACCCCAACGACAAGACCGTGGACGCGCTGATGAAGCTCGAACTGGCTGCCGGCGTCGACGTGCAGATCAAACTGACCTGAGGACTACGACCATGACGAAGAAATATTCGTTGGGCTTCGTGGGCCGCAAGGCTGGCATGAGCCGCGTTTTCACTGAAGATGGCCAGGCCATCCCGGTGACCCTGATTGAAGCCACCCCGAACCGCATCGCGCAGATCAAGACCGTCGAAGCTGACGGCTACAGCGCCGTGCAGGTGACTGTCGGCGCGCGTCGCGCTGCCCTGGTCAACAAGCCGGAAGCCGGTCACTTCGCCAAGGCGAAGGTCGACGCAGGCCGTGGTTTGTGGGAATTCCGCGTCGAAGACACGCAGCTCGGCGATTACGCCGTCGGCGGCGAAGTCAAGGCGGACATCTTCGAAGTCGGCCAGATGGTCGATGTCCAGGGTGTCACCAAGGGCAAGGGCTTCCAGGGCACCATCAAGCGCTACAACTTCCGCATGGGTGACGCTACCCACGGCAACTCGCTGTCGCATCGCGCGCCGGGTTCGCTGGGTCAGCGCCAGACGCCCGGTCGCGTGTTCCCGGGCAAGAAGATGTCCGGTCACATGGGCTCGGTGCAGCAGAGCACCCAGAACCTGGAAGTTGTCAAGGTCGACGTGGAGCGCGGTCTGATCGCGGTTCGCGGCGCCGTTCCGGGCGCGGCGGGTGGCGACGTGATCGTCCGTCCGGCGAGCAAGGCATAAGGAGAGATGACGATGGAACTCGTTATCACGGGTAGCAACAACAAGGTCTCGGTCTCCGATGCCGTGTTCGGCCGCGATTTCAGCGAAGATCTGGTTCACCAGGTCGTCGTCGCCTATCGCAATGCCGGTCGCGCGGGCACCAAGGCGCAGAAGACGCGTTCTGAAGTGGCGGGTACCACCAAGAAGTCGAAGAAGCAGAAGGGCGGCGGTGCGCGTCATGGCGCGCTGACGGCTCCGATCTTCATCGGCGGTGGTGTGACCTTCGCGGCCAAGCCGCGCAGCTTCGAACAGAAGGTCAACCGCAAGCAGTACCGTGCCGCCATGTGCGCGATCCTGTCCGAGCTGAACCGCCAAGGCCGTTTGACGATCGTGGAGTCCTTCGATGTCGAAGCGACCAACACCAAGTCGTTGATCGCCAAGCTGGCCGGCCTGGACGTGGGCAAGCGCCCGCTGATCGTCACTGAGGAAGCCTCCGAGCACCTGTACCTGTCGGCGCGCAACATTCCCTACGTGGAAGTGCGTGACGTCCAGGGCCTGGACCCGGTGTCGCTGGTCGGTGCCGACACGGTCGTCATCACCGCTGACGCGGTCAAGAAGGTCGAGGAGTGGCTGGCATGAACAGCAAGGAAAAAGTCTTCAGCGTGCTGCGTGCTCCGCGAGTCTCCGAAAAGACCGCGCGCCTGCAGGAACTCTCCAACCAGTATGTCTTCGAGATTTCGAACGAAGCCACCAAGGCCGATGTGAAGGCCGCGGTCGAGCAGCTGTTCGATGTCAAGGTCGAGGCCGTCAACGTGCTGAACGTGAAGGGCAAGAACAAGTCCTTCCGTAACCGTGCTGGCAGCCGCGGCGATTGGCGCAAGGCGTACGTGCGCCTGGCCGATGGCCAGTCCATCGATGTAACGGCCAAGGCCTGAGGTACATCCCATGCCATTGATGAAATTCAAGCCCACTTCCCCCGGCCGCCGTTCGGCCGTGCGCGTGGTTACGCCCGATCTGCACAAGGGCGCACCGCACGCAGCGTTGCTGGAGCCGCAGAGCAAGTCCGGTGGTCGTAACCACCACGGTCGCATCACCACGCGTCACGTGGGTGGTGGTCACAAGCAGCATTACCGCGTCATCGACTTCAAGCGCAACAAGGAAGGCATTCCGGCGCGCGTGGAACGCATCGAATACGATCCGAACCGCACCGCCCATATCGCCCTGCTGTGCTACGTCGACGGTGAGCGCCGCTACATCATCGCACCGAAGGGCCTGAAGGCCGGTGACCAGGTGATCGCGGGCTCCGATGCGCCGATCAAGGCAGGCAACACGCTGCCGCTGCGCAACATCCCGGTCGGCACCACGATCCACGGCATCGAACTAAAGCCGGGCAAGGGTGCACAGATCGCGCGTGCCGCCGGCGCCGCCGTGCAGCTCGTCGCCCGTGAAGGCATCTACGCCACCCTGCGCCTGCGCTCGGGTGAAATGCGCAAGGTGCCGGTCGAATGCCGCGCCACCATCGGTGAAGTCGGCAACGACGAGCACAACCTGGAAAAGCTGGGCAAGGCTGGCGCCAAGCGCTGGCGCGGTGTCCGCCCGACCGTTCGTGGTGCTGCCATGAACCCGGTCGACCACCCGCACGGTGGTGGTGAGGCGAAGGCCGGCCAGGGTAATCCGCATCCGGTCACCCCGTGGGGTGTCCCGACCAAGGGTTACAAGACGCGCCATAACAAGCGCACTCAGCAGTTCATCGTCCGCGATCGTAGGGGCTAATCGACCATGGCACGTTCACTCAAGAAAGGCCCGTTTGTCGATCACCACCTTGTTGCAAAGGTGGCAGCCGCTGCGGGTAGCAAGCGTCCGGTGAAGACCTGGTCGCGTCGTTCGATGATCCTGCCTGACATGGTAGGCATCACCATTGCCATTCATAACGGCAAAAACCACATCCCGGTTCTCATCAACGAGAACATGGTCGGCCACAAGCTCGGCGAATTTGCCATCACCCGGACCTTCAAGGGTCACGGTGGTGACAAGAAGTCGGGCAAGTAAGGAGAGATGACAATGGAAGCGAAAGCCATCCTGCGCACTGCGCGCATCTCCCCGCAGAAGGCACGTCTGGTCGCTGACCAGGTGCGCGGTCTGCCGGCCGAGCGTGCGGTCAACCTGCTGAAGTTCTCGGACAAGAAGGCTGCACACCTGATCAAGAAGGTGGTGGAGTCGGCGATTGCCAATGCCGAGAACAACCAGGGCGCCGACGTCGACGAGCTGAAGGTCCAGACCATCATGGTTGATGAAGGTCCGACCCTGAAGCGTTTCATGGCGCGGGCGAAAGGCCGCGGTACCCGCATCCTCAAGCGCACCAGCCACATCACTGTGGTTGTGGGCGCCGGCAAGTAAGGCGGAAAGGAAAACACCATGGGTCATAAAGTTCATCCGATTGGTATCCGCCTCGGTATTTCCAAGGATTGGAACTCCAAGTGGTACGCCAACAAGGCCGAGTTCGCTGGTTATCTGGCAGCCGACCTGAAGGTGCGGGACATGCTGCGCAAGAAGCTCGCGCAGGCCGGCATCAGCAAGATCCTCATCGAGCGTCCGGCGAAGACCGCCCGCGTGACGATCCACACCGCCCGTCCGGGCGTGGTGATCGGCAAGCGTGGCGAGGACATCGAGAAGCTGCGCAAGGAAGTGAGCGAGATGATGGGCGTCCCGGCGCACATCAACGTCACCGAAGTGCGCAAGCCCGAGCTGGACGCCCAGCTGGTTGCCGAGTCCATCGCGCAGCAGCTGGAGCGTCGCATCATGTTCCGCCGTGCGATGAAGCGCTCGGTCGGCAACGCGATGCGCCTCGGTGCCCTGGGCATCAAGGTCAACGTCGGTGGCCGCCTCAACGGTGCTGAAATCGCCCGTTCGGAGTGGTACCGCGAAGGCCGCGTGCCGCTGCACACGCTGCGTGCCGACATCGACTATGGCTTCGCTGAAGCCAAGACGACCTACGGCATCATCGGCATCAAGGTCTGGATCTACAAGGGCGAAGTGTTTGATTTCTCCCAGGTTGGCCAGGAAAAGCAGGACGATTCCCCGCGCAACGATCGTAACGATCGCGGCGACCGCGGTGACCGTCAGCGCCCGGCTCGTGAAGCGAGGTAACGACAATGTTGCAACCCAAGCGAACCAAGTACCGCAAGGTGCACAAGGGCCGTAACGATGGCCTGAGCTGGAGCGCCAACGCTGTCAGCTTCGGCGAGTACGGCCTCAAGGCAACCGCCCACGGCCAGCTGACCGCGCGCCAGATCGAAGCGGCCCGCCGCTCGATCAGCCGCTACGTCAAGCGCGGCGGCAAGATGTGGATCCGCGTGTTCCCCGACAAGCCCATCACCAAGAAGCCCATCGAAGTGCGAATGGGTTCGGGTAAGGGCAACGTGGAATACTGGGTGGCCCAGATCCAGCCCGGCCGCATGATCTATGAAATCGAGGGTGTTACCGAAGACGTGGCACGCGAGGCGTTCCGCCTGGCCGCCGCCAAGCTCTCGGTCACCACCACTTTCGTAACCCGGACGGTGCGCTGATGGACCTCAAACAACTCCGTGAAAAGTCGGCTGACGAACTCAAGGCCCACCTGATCGATCTGCGTAAGGAACAGTTCTCTGTCCGCATGCAGCAGGTCACCGGCCAGCTGCCGAAGACTCACGATATCCGCCGGGTCCGTCGCGAGATTGCTCGCACCAAGACCCTGCTCGGCAGCATCAAGTAAGGATGGCCGCTATGAGCGACAATACTGAAAACAAGACGCTGCGCACGGTCGAAGGCCGTGTCGTCAGCAACAAGATGGACAAGACGGTCACCATCCTGGTCGAACGCCAGGTCAAGCACCCGCTGTACGGCAAGTACATCAAGCGCTCGACCAAGCTGCACGCCCATGATGCCGACAATGCCTGCAACGAAGGCGATGTCGTGCGCGTGACCGAAATTGCTCCGATGTCGAAGACCAAGAACTGGCGCGTGGTGGAAGTCATCACGCGTGCGGCTGAATAAGGAGATCTGACTCATGATCCAGATGCAGAGCTACCTTGACGCCGCGGACAACTCCGGTGCCAAGGAACTGATGTGCATCAAGGTGCTTGGTGGTTCCAAGCGCCGTTATGCCCACATCGGCGACATCATCAAGGTCACCGTCAAGGACGCGATCCCGCGTGGCAAGGTCAAGAAGGGCGAAGTCTACGACGCCGTTGTTGTCCGGACCCGCAAAGGTGTTCGTCGTCCGGACGGTTCGCTGATCCGCTTCGACGGCAACGCTGCCGTGCTGCTGAACAACAAGCAGGAGCCGATCGGTACCCGTATCTTCGGACCGGTGACGCGTGAACTTCGTTCGGAGAAGTTCATGAAGATCGTCTCGCTCGCTCCCGAAGTGCTGTGAGCGACAGGAGATAATCATGGCTAACCGTATCAAGAAGGGCGACCAGGTTGTCGTCACCGCTGGCAAGGACAAGGGCAAGCAGGGCGAAATCGTCCGCGTCGACGGCGACCGCGTGGTCGTCGCCAACGTGAACATCGTCAAGCGCCACACCAAGCCGAACCCGCAGGCAGGTGTTGCCGGCGGCGTGGTCGAGCGTGAAGCGTCGATCCATATCTCCAACGTGCAGATCGTCAACCCGGCAACGGGCAAGGGTGAGCGCGTTGGCTTCAAGGTGCTGGAGGATGGACGCAAACTGCGTGTGTTCCGCTCCAGCGGTGAGGCGCTCGACGCCTGAGGATGCGCTGATGAATACCCGTCTCGAAAAGTTTTACAAGGAAGAAGTAGTCCCGGCGCTGATGAAGCAGTTCGGCTACAAGAATCCGATGGAAGTGCCGAAGCTGGTCAAGGTCACCCTGAACATGGGTGTCGGCGAAGCAGCGACCAACAAGAAGATCCTGGAAAACGCCGTCAACGACATGACCAAGATTTCCGGCCAGAAGCCGGTCGTCACCAAGTCGCGTGTGTCGGTGGCGTCGTTCAAGATCCGTGACGGTTGGCCGATCGGCTGCAAGACCACGCTGCGCCGTGAAAAGATGTACGAGTTCATGGACCGCCTGATCAACATCTCGCTGCCGCGCGTGCGCGACTTCCGTGGTGTTTCCGGTCGTTCCTTCGACGGTCGCGGCAACTTCAACATGGGTGTGAAGGAACAGATCATCTTCCCGGAAATCGACTTCGACGCTGTCGACGCGATCCGCGGCATGGATATCGCCATCACCACCACGGCGAAGACCGATGCGGAAGCCCGTGCGCTGCTGGCAGCGTTCAAGTTCCCGTTCCGTAACTGATACGTCGAGGAATATCCGAAATGGCAAAGACCTCCATGGTCAACCGCGATATCAAGCGGAAGAAGCTGGCCGAGAAGTTCGCTGACAAGCGCGCTGCTCTGAAGAAGATCGTGTCCTCGCCGACCGCGTCTTACGAAGAGAAGATCGAGGCCGCCACCAAGTTGTCGAAGCTGCCGCGCGATTCGTCGCCGAGCCGCCACCGCAACCGTTGCGAACTGTCTGGCCGCCCGCGTGGCGTGTACAGCAAGTTCGGCCTGGGTCGCAACAAGCTCCGCGAAGCCACCATGCGTGGTGACGTCCCGGGCCTGCGCAAGGCCAGCTGGTAATCCAGCGGGCCGGGCGAGCGCCCTCCCTGCAAGGGGAGGGCGGATCCTGGCGGGAGGCGTTCAGCTTCCTGTGAAAAAAAGCGAAGAGCCCGGCGCAGGTCGGGCTCTTTTGCCGTATACTCCCGCGTCTTGCCCGCCGAAGGGTGGGGCGTGCGGCGCGTCGAAGACCCGCCGATTCGTGTTCCAAGGGGCCTGGCCCGTTTCCAGGAGACAACAGAATTCGCGAAAGCGGATATCGGTGCACTCAAAGGTACTCACATGAGCATGACTGATCCCATCGCCGACCTGCTGGTCCGCATCAAGAATGCGGCAGCGGTTGGCAAGCAGACGGTGAAGGCCCCGTCGTCCAAGATCAAGGTTGCGATCGCCCAGGTCCTGAAGGACGAGGGTTACATCACCGACCTGCGCGTGACCGCGCTCGAGAACAACAAGTCCGAGCTCGAGATCGTGCTGAAGTATTTCGAAGGCAAGCCGGTCATCGCGACCCTGAAGCGTTTCTCGCGGTCGGGCCTGCGCCAGTACCGTGGCAAGAGCGAACTGCCGAAGGTCATGAACGGCCTCGGTATCTCCATCATTTCCACCTCCAAGGGCATCATGACTGATGCGCAGGCGCGCCAGCTGGGCGTCGGCGGCGAAGTCCTGTGCTTCGTGGCCTAAGGCGAAAGGAGTAAGACATGTCCCGTGTAGCCAAGAAGCCGATCGACCTGGGCAAGGTCGAACTGAACGTCCAGAATGACAACGTCATCGCCAAGGGCCCGAAGGGCTCGCTGTCGCTGGCCAAGCCCGCTGGCATCTCCATCAACGTCGACAACGGCGTTGCCACCCTGAGCACCGAAGACGAGAGCCTGATTCCGCTGGCCGGCACCGTCCGCGCGATCCTGGCCAACATGGTCAAGGGCGTTTCGGAAGGTTTCGAGCGCAAGCTGGAGCTGGTGGGCGTGGGTTACCGTGCTTCCATGCAGGGCAAGGACCTGAGCCTGGCGCTCGGTTACTCGCACCCGATCCTGTTCGTGGCGCCGGAAGGCATCACCATCACCACCCCGACCCAGACCGAAGTGCTGGTGCAGGGTGCTGACAAGCAGGTGGTCGGTGAAGTCGCCGCCAAGATCCGTGCGTTCCGCAAGCCGGAGCCGTACAAGGGCAAGGGCGTGAAGTACTCCGACGAAGTCATCATTCGCAAGGAAGCCAAGAAGGCCTAAGTGCGAGTCCCCTGCAGGAGCGCGCACACCCGTGTGCGGTTTCCCGGGGGAGCAGCCCAACCTTCAGCTTTCCAGGACAAATAATCATGAACAAGAACATCGCCCGCCTGCGCCGCGCCAAGTCGACCCGTGCCCACATCCGTGTGCTCGGTGTTGCTCGCCTGTCGGTGCTGCGCACTGGCCAGCACCTGTACGCACAGGTCTTCACCGCCGACGGCTCCAAGGTGCTGGCTGCCGCCAACACCACCCAGGCCGACGTCATGGAAGGCCTGAAGAACGGCAAGAACGCCGAAGCCGCCGCCAAGGTGGGCCGTATCGTTGCAGAGCGCGCCAAGGCCGCCGGCATCGAGAAGGTTGCGTTCGACCGCTCCGGTTACCGTTACCACGGCCGCATCAAGGCCCTGGCTGACGCTGCCCGCGAAGCCGGCCTGCAGTTCTAAGGGATCAGGGCAGGGGGCTTCGGCCCCCATGTCCGCCTGCTCGCCAGCCTGAGTGAGGCTGGGCGGCGCCGCTCTTCTGCAGCGGCCCACCGCAACAACGCACCACTCCACAACCATAAGCGGCCTCGAGCCGTACATAACCCAACAACCAAGGAATAAACATGGCAGAAGAACGTCAGCAGCGGGGTCGCGACCGCGACCGTAACCGCGAAGAGAAAGTCGACGATGGCATGATCGAGAAGCTGGTCGCGGTCAACCGCGTCAGCAAGACCGTCAAGGGTGGTCGTCAGTTCACCTTCACCGCCCTGACCGTGGTCGGCGATGGCGAAGGCAAGGTCGGTTTCGGCTACGGCAAGGCGCGTGAAGTGCCGGTCGCCATCCAGAAGTCGATGGAGCAGGCCCGCCGCAACCAGGTCAGCGTTGACCTGAACAACGGTACCCTGTGGCACACCATCAAGGACGGCCACGGCGCCGCCCGCGTGTTCATGCAGCCCGCTTCGGAAGGTACTGGTGTCATCGCCGGTGGCGCCATGCGCGCCGTGCTGGAAGCGGTCGGCGTGAAGAACGTGCTGGCCAAGGCCACCGGCTCGCGCAACCCGATCAACCTGGTCCGTGCGACCGTGAAGGGTCTGGCTGCCGTGCAGTCGCCGGCCCGCATCGCGGCCAAGCGTGGCAAGAAGGTGGAGGATCTGAACCATGGCTAATGACACCAACAAGACCGTCAAGGTGCGCCTGGTGCGTGGCCTGCGTGGTTCCCAGGCCCGTCACCGTCTGTCGGTGCGTGCGCTGGGCCTGAACAAGCTCAACGATGTGCGTGAACTGAAGGACAGCCCGCAGGTTCGCGGCCTGATCAACAAGGTCCACTACCTCGTCAAGGTTGAGGAATAATCCAATGACCATGAATCTGAATGAACTGAGCCCGGCGCCGGGCGCCCGCACCGTACGCAAGCGCGTCGGCCGTGGCATCGGTTCCGGCCTGGGCAAGACCTGCGGCCGCGGCCACAAGGGTTCGTTCGCCCGCAAGGGTGGCGGCAAGATCAAGGCCGGTTTCGAAGGCGGCCAGACCCCGATGCAGCGTCGTCTGCCGAAGATCGGCTTCAACTCGCCGATCGCCAAGGACACCGCTGAAGTGCTGCTTTACCAGCTGGACAAGCTGCCGGCCGGCGAAATCGATTTCGCTGCCCTGCGTGCGGCCAAGCTGGTCCCGAGTGTCGCCAAGAAGGCCAAGATCGTCCTCAAGGGCGAGCTGACCAAGGCGTACACCCTGAAGGGCATCACGGCCACGGCGGGTGCCAAGGCTGCGATTGAAGCTGCCGGCGGCAGCGTGACGGAGTAAGAAAATCATGGCGCAAGCTGGCATCGGAAACCTCGCGGGCGGGATGGCCAAGTTCACTGAACTTCGTCAGCGTCTGCTGTTTGTCGTCGGGGCTTTGATCGTCTACCGCATCGGCTGCTATGTGCCGGTGCCGGGCGTGAATCCCGATGCCATGCTTGCCATGATGCAGCAGCAGGGCGGCGGTATCGTGGACATGTTCAACATGTTCTCGGGCGGCGCCCTGCACCGTTTCTCGATCTTCGCGCTGAACGTGCTGCCGTACATCTCGGCTTCCATCGTGATGCAGCTGGCGGTGCACATCTTCCCCTCGCTCAAGGCGATGCAGAAGGAAGGCGAGTCCGGCCGCCGCAAGATCACCCAGTATTCGCGCATCGGCGCGGTGCTGCTGGCCATCGTGCAGAGCAGTTCGATCGCGCTGGCGCTGCAGAACCAGGTGTCGCCGGGTGGCGCGCCGGTGGTCTATGCCCCGGGCATGGGCTTCGTGTTGACCGCCGTGATCGCCCTGACCGCCGGCACCATCTTCCTGATGTGGGTCGGTGAGCAGGTGACCGAGCGGGGCATCGGCAACGGCGTGTCGCTGATCATCTTCGCCGGCATCGTGGCCGGGCTGCCGGGTGCGGTCATCCACACCTTCA
This sequence comes from Xanthomonas sp. 60, assembly GCF_011761925.1. Classification (NCBI taxonomy): domain Bacteria; kingdom Pseudomonadati; phylum Pseudomonadota; class Gammaproteobacteria; order Lysobacterales; family Lysobacteraceae; genus Xanthomonas; species Xanthomonas sp. 60. Next base: position 431,540 of record NZ_JAASQW010000001.1, read on the forward strand.
GCGCCTACCAGGATGGCAACATCCAGTTCATCCAGCTGCTGCTGATCGCGCTGGTGGTGCTGGCCTTCACCTTCTTCGTGGTGTTCGTCGAGCGCGGCCAGCGCCGCATCACGGTGAACTACGCGCGTCGCCAGGGCGGACGCAATGCGTACATGAACCAGACCTCGTTCCTGCCGCTGAAGCTCAACATGGCCGGCGTGATCCCCGCGATCTTCGCCTCCAGCCTGCTGGCCTTCCCGGCGACGCTGTCGCTGTGGTCCGGCCAGGCGGCCAACCAGAGCGCGGTGGGCATGTGGCTGCAGCGCGTCGCCAACGCGCTCGGCCCGGGCGAGCCGCTGCACATGATCGTGTTCGCCGCGCTGATCACCGGCTTCGCGTTCTTCTACACCGCGCTGGTGTTCAACTCGCAGGAAACCGCCGACAACCTGAAGAAGTCGGGCGCGCTGATTCCGGGCATCCGTCCGGGCAAGGCAACCGCCGACTATATCGACGGCGTGCTGACCCGACTGACCGCGGCCGGTTCGGCGTACCTGGTGATCGTCTGCCTGCTGCCGGAACTGATGCGCACGCAGCTCAATGCGTCGTTCTACTTCGGCGGTACCTCGCTGCTGATCGTGGTGGTGGTGGTGATGGACTTCATCGCCCAGGTGCAGGCCCACCTGATGTCGCACCAGTATGAAAGCCTGTTGAAGAAGTCCAACCTGAAGGGCGGCAATCGCGGCGGTTTTGCTCGCGGCTGATCAGCCTGCTACACTATCGTCTTCCTGCTGTGATGGTCCTCCGCTTCGCGGACCCGGCCATCCAAAGAAGGGCGGCCCCCGCAGCGGTTCCGGGTGGGGGTGAGATGGGGTGGTCCTGCGCAGGAGTAGCGCGGGCGGTCGAAGGAACCTGTTCCTGATTCCAACCTCATCCGGCGCCGGAGCCTGGGCACACTCCCCAGGCCGGGCCTTCGAACCTTCGGGTTCAGGGCTTCACGTACACCGGAACCGTGTTCGATTCGTTTGCTCACATTGATCTATCCTGCCGGATTTGCGCGCCTTCGGGGTGCGCGGTCGGCCATCACTCAGCTGGAGAACCGCGTCATGGCGCGTATTGCAGGCGTCAACCTGCCAGCCCAGAAGCATGTCTGGGTCGGGTTGCAAAGCATTTACGGCATCGGCCGTACCCGTTCGAAGAAGGTCTGCGACTCCGCGGGCGTCACTTCGACCACCAAGATCCGCGATCTGTCGGAGCCGGAAATCGAGCGCCTGCGCGCCGAAGTCGGCAAGTACATCGTGGAAGGCGATCTGCGCCGTGAAATCGGTATCGCGATCAAGCGCCTGATGGATCTGGGCTGCTACCGCGGTCTGCGTCACCGTCGCGGTCTTCCGCTGCGTGGCCAGCGTACCCGTACCAACGCCCGCACCCGCAAGGGTCCGCGCAAGGCGATCAGGAAGTAAGGGACCTATAAATGGCTAAGCCCGCTGCTAAGACCAAGAAGAAGATCAAGCGCGTCATCACTGATGGCGTTGCCCACGTCCACGCTTCTTTCAACAACACCATCGTCACCATCACCGACCGCCAGGGCAATGCCCTGTCCTGGGCGACCTCCGGTGGCGCCGGCTTCCGCGGTTCGCGCAAGTCGACCCCGTTCGCTGCCCAGGTTGCCGCCGAAAAGGCAGGCCGCGCTGCGCTCGACTACGGCGTGAAGTCGCTGGAAGTCCGCATCAAGGGCCCGGGTCCGGGTCGTGAGTCCGCCGTTCGTTCGCTGAACAACGTCGGTTACAAGATCACCAACATCATCGACGTGACGCCTATCCCGCACAACGGGTGCCGTCCGCCGAAGAAGCGTCGCGTCTAAGGGAGCGATAAAGAAATGGCTCGTTATATCGGTCCTACCTGTAAGCTCGCCCGTCGCGAAGGCGCCGACCTGTCCCTGAAGAGCCCGGCGCGTTCGCTGGACTCCAAGTGCAAGCTGGAGCAGAAGCCCGGCCAGCACGGCGCTACCGCCCGCAAGGGCAAGCTGTCCGACTACGCCACCCAGCTGCGTGAAAAGCAGAAGGTCAAGCGTATCTACGGCCTGCTGGAGCGTCAGTTCCGCAACTACTACAAGAAGGCCTCGACCAAGAAGGGCAACACCGGCGAGAACCTGCTGCAGCTGCTGGAAACCCGCCTGGACAACGTCGTCTACCGCATGGGCTTCGCCGTCACCCGTCCGGCCGCCCGTCAGCTGGTTTCGCACCGTGGCGTGACCGTCAACGGCAAGTCCGTCAACCTGGCTTCGTACCAGGTCAAGGCGGGCGATGCCGTGGCTCTGTCCGAGAAGGCTGCCAAGCAGCTTCGCGTGCAGGAAGCCTTGACGGTTTCTGCTACGCACGACCTGCGTCCGTCGTGGGTTGAAGTGGATTCCGGCAAGTTCGCCGGCATCTTCAAGGCTGTGCCGGATCGTGCGGACCTGCCTGCGGATATCAACGAAGCGCTGATCGTCGAGCTGTATTCGAAGTAATTCACATTGGAGAGCCCCCGGCGACGGCCGGGGGTTCACTAGGAGAACCCGCAACATGACGGTTACCGCCAACCAGGTTCTGCGTCCTCGCGGTCCGCAGATCGAACGCCTTACCGACACCCGCGCCAAGGTCGTGATCGAGCCCTTGGAGCGTGGTTATGGGCATACGCTGGGCAACGCCCTGCGTCGCGTGCTGCTGTCGTCCATTCCGGGCTACGCCATCACGGAAGTCGAGATCGACGGCGTGTTGCACGAGTACACCACGGTCGAAGGGCTCCAGGAGGACGTGCTCGAAGTCCTGCTGAACCTCAAGGACGTGGCCATCCGTATGCATTCCGGTGACACCGCCACCCTGTCGCTGTCCAAGCAGGGTCCGGGCGTTGTCACAGCAGCCGATATCAAGGTCGATCACAACGTGGAAGTCCTCAACGGCGACCATGTGATCTGCAACCTGACCAAGGATACGGCGATCAACATGCGTCTGAAGATCGAGCGTGGTTTCGGCTATCAGCCGGCTGCCGCGCGTCGTCGTCCGGACGAAGAAACCCGTGCCATCGGCCGTCTGGTCCTGGATGCCTCGTTCTCGCCGGTCCGCCGTGTCGCCTATGCCGTGGAAGCGGCGCGTGTCGAACAGCGTACCGATCTGGACAAGCTGGTCATCGATATCGAGACCAACGGCACCATCGACGCCGAGGAAGCGGTGCGTACCGCGGCCGACATCCTCAGCGACCAGCTGTCGGTGTTCGGTGACTTCACCCATCGCGATCGCGGTGCGGCGAAGCCGGCCAACAACGGCGTGGATCCGGTGCTGCTGCGCCCGATCGACGACCTGGAACTGACCGTGCGTTCGGCCAACTGCCTCAAGGCGGAAAGCATCTATTACATCGGCGATCTGATCCAGAAGACCGAAGTGGAGCTGCTGAAGACCCCGAACCTGGGCAAGAAGTCGCTCACCGAGATCAAGGAAGTGCTGGCCCAGCGTGGCCTGTCCCTCGGCATGAAGCTGGAGAACTGGCCGCCGGCCGGCGTCGCCAGCCACGGCATGCTGGGCTGATCATAGCCTTCTGCAGGACCCCCGGAGGCTTCACTGGAAACGGTGGAGCCTCCGTCTGCGTCAACCGGCACCTGCCGGCGTACGACCCTCGACGGACACACAGTCCGCAGGCAGGCCGACCAGGAGGGGCGGCCAGGACCATCCGCAGTCCGAATTGAACGCCAGGACGGCGACAACGATCCTCAAAGTCACATCATTCCAAAGGAATCCTCACCATGCGTCACCAGAAATCCGGCCGCAAGTTCAGCCGCACCAGCGCCCACCGCGAAGCGATGTTCAAGAACATGGCGGCCTCGCTGTTCAAGCACGAGCTGATCAAGACCACCCTGCCGAAGGCCAAGGAACTGCGCCGCGTTGCCGAGCCGCTGATCACCCTGGCCAAGGTCGATTCCGTGGCGAACCGTCGTCTGGCGTTTGCGCGCCTGCGTGACAACGAAGCCGTGGGCAACCTGTTCACCATCCTGGGCCCGCGCTACGCGAACCGTCCGGGCGGCTACCTGCGCCTGCTGAAGTGCGGTTTCCGCGCCGGCGACAATGCGCCGATGGCCTACGTGGAGCTGGTGGATCGTCCGGCCGCTGTTGCCGAGGAAGTGGCCGAGTAATCGGTCTTTCCGGTTGTCTGTCAGAAGCCCGGCCCCGTGCCGGGCTTTTGCATTGTCGGGACAGCGCGGCGAACGGCGGAGCCCGTCGTGGCTGCTGCCGAAGCTGGGGAAGCCGCAGCGGTACGCGGGTGGCGTGCACGTCCCGGGCTGGCTCGGGTACCCTTGGCAGCTGCCTTCTGGAATCTTCCGATGAACCCGTTGCGTTGGCCGTTCCGTGCCCAGTTCTTCCTCGGCTTCCTGATCTGCGTCGGGTTGCTGGCCTATGCGGTTTTCCTGCAGTTGAAGATGGGCCTGGAGCCGTGTCCGCTGTGCATTTTCCAGCGCCTGGCGTTCGCTGCGCTCGGGATCGTGTTCCTGATCGGCGCGCTGCATGGGCCGGGCAACCGGCCTGGCCGGGTGACCTACGGCGTGCTTGCCTTCGTTGCGGCCGCTGTGGGCATGGGCATCGCGGGCCGGCACGTCTATGTGCAGCTGCTGCCGCCGGAGATGGGCTCCACCTGTGGTCCGCCGCTGAGCTTCCTGAGCGAGACCATGGGGCCGTTCGAGGTGTTCCGTACGGTGCTGACCGGCACCGGCAACTGCGGCAACATCGATTGGACGTTCCTGGGCCTGACCATGCCCATGTGGTCGCTGGTGTTCTTCATCGCGCTGGCCGCTTGGGCATTGATCGTTTCATTGCGCCGCGTGCGCTGAGCACGCGGTTTCCCGTGGCGCTGGACAGGTTCCGGCGCTGCCTTCGAGTCACCTGGAATCGCCATGTCCGCCGTTGATCCTTCTTCGCTCCCGCTGTCGTCGTCTTCCGGGTGGACGCCCGACAGCTGGCGTGCGCGTCCGGCGCTGCAGATGCCCACCTACCCGGATCCGATCGCGCTGGAGGCGGCGCTGCACGAGCTCAAGCGACTGCCGCCCCTGGTGACGTCGTGGGAGATCCTGGCGCTCAAGCAGCAGCTGGCCGAGGCGCAGGAAGGCAAGCGGTTCCTGCTGCAGGGCGGGGACTGTGCGGAGAATTTCAGCGATTGCGAATCGACGATGATCTCCAACCGGCTCAAGGTGCTGCTGCAGATGAGCCTGGTGCTCGTGCACGGCCTGCGCAAGCCGGTGATCCGCGTGGGCCGCTTCGCCGGACAGTATGCCAAGCCGCGCTCGGCCGACACGGAGACGCGCGACGGCGTCACCCTGCCAAGCTACCGCGGTGATGTCATCAACGCGCCGGCCTTCACCGAAGCAGCGCGACTGCCTGATCCGCGGCGGATGCTGCAGGCCCACGCGCATTCGGCGATGACCATGAATTTCGTGCGGGCGCTGATCGACGGAGGCTTCGCCGACCTGCATCACCCGGAGTACTGGAACCTGGATTGGGTGCGGCACTCGCCGCTCGCCGTCGAGTACCAGAAGATGGTGACCTCGATAGAAGATTCCGTGCGCTTCATGGAAACCATTTCCGGTGCGCGCATCCACAATCTCAAGCGCGTGGACTTCTACACCTCGCACGAGGCGCTGCTGCTGCCATACGAGCAGGCGCTGACGCGCCAGGTGCCGCGGCAGCAGGGCTGGCTGAACCTTTCCACGCATTATCCGTGGATCGGCATGCGCACCGCCGCGCTGGACGGCGCGCATGTGGAATACCTGCGCGGTGTGCGCAATCCGATCGCGATCAAGGTCGGCCCGTCGGTGCAGCCCGATCAGCTGCTGCGCCTGATGGACGTGCTCAATCCTGATGACGAGCCCGGTCGCCTGACCTTCATCCATCGCATGGGGGCGGCGAAGATCGCCGACACGTTGCCGCCGCTGCTGGAGGCGGTCAGGCGCGATGGCCGTCGCGTGCTCTGGGTATGCGATGCCATGCACGGCAACACCGAGAGTACGGACAACGGGTACAAAACGCGCCGCTTCGACAACGTCCGCGGTGAAGTGGAGATGTCCTTCGAACTGCACGCCGCGGCCGGCACGCGGCTGGGGGGCGTGCACCTGGAACTGACGGGTGAGGACGTCACCGAGTGCACCGGCGGCGCGCGCGAGCTGACCGAACGTGACCTGGAGCGCGCCTACCGCTCCTCGGTGGATCCGCGCCTGAACTACGAGCAGTCGCTGGAGATCGCCATGGCCATCGTGCGCAAGCACGAGGCGGTTGGCTGAGTCCATGGACAGGATGCTTACGAACGCCTGACGCGATGGTCATGCGGCCTGCGTCAGGCTCGGGCCTTTGACGACCCGGCAGGAGGTGGCGCGGTGCCCCATTGGCAACAGGCTCAAGCATTCGTGGTGCCGCTGGCGATCGCGCTCGCGGTAGGTGCACTGGGCGCGTGGGCGATCCTCGCGCTGTATCGCCGCCTCGAGGGGCGTGATCGCCGCCGCGCACGGATCGGGCGCGTGCTCGGCCCACCCCTGGCCCTGGCGCTGCCACTGTTCCTGCTGGTGCCGGCACTGGAAGCCACGCCCCTGCAGGAGCCGTGGCTGCATCAGATCCAGCGCCTGCTGCACATCGGCCTGACCGGATGCTTCGTATGGCTGCTGGTACGGGGCGTGGCCGCCATCGAGACGATGATCCTGCGCAACCATCCCATCGAGGTCGCGGACAACCTGGAGGCGCGCCGCATCCAGACGCAGACGCGGGTGCTGAGCCGCGTGGTGATGGGCGGCATCATCCTGCTGGGCGTCTCGCTGATACTGCTGCAGTTCGAGATGGTGGCGAAGATCGGCTCGGCCCTGCTGGCGTCGGCCGGTTTGATCGGCCTGGTCGCCGGTATCGCCGCCAAGCCGGTGTTCGGCAATCTGATCGCCGGCCTCCAGATCGCGCTGACCCAGCCGATCCGCCTGGACGATGTGGTGATCGTCGAAGGGGAGTGGGGCCGCATCGAGGAGATCACCAGCAGCTACGTGGTGGTGCGCATCTGGGATGAGCGCCGCATGGTCGTACCGCTGACCTGGTTCATCGAAAATCCGTTCCAGAACTGGACCCGCCGCAATGCCGACCTGCTCGGCACCGCCTTCCTGTGGCTGGACTACCGGGCGCCGATCCCCGCCATCCGCGCCGAGCTGGAGCGTATCTGCAAGGACCAACCCCTGTGGGACGGCCGTGTCTGCGTGACCCAGGTCACCGAGACCACCGAGCACACCCTGCAGGTCCGCCTCCTGGTCAGTGCACGCAATTCCGGCGATGCCTTCGACCTGCGCTGCCTGGTGCGGGAGCGGATGCTCGATTTCCTGACCCGCGAGCACCCTGCTGCGCTGCCCAAGGTGCGGGCGCAGGTCGAGCGTCCGGAGACTGAAGGCTCACCGCGCCGCATCGCACGCCCGACACCGGCAGAGGACGTGCGCTCGCCCGGTGCCGAGGATGGCGAGCCGGCCGTGCAGGCGTCGTAGCCATTGTCCCAGGCCGCGTGCCGCCGCAGGCATTGCGTGGTTACAGCGGCGGTGCGCGGCGCGCCATGGTGCGCTGCTCGAAGGCGTAGGCCAGCTCGATGAGCCTCGGCTCGCTCCACGCCGTGCCCATGAACAGCAGGCCGGCGGGCAGGCCATCCACGTGCCCCATCGGCACGCTCAGGCTCGGGTAGCCGGCCACGGCGGCAGCCCCGTAACTGCCGCCGGGAAATGCGTCGCCGCCTTCGGCCGCGATCGCCCAGGCGACGCCGGTGGTGGGGGCTACGAGCGCATCCAGCGCGTGCTCTCTGAGCCGTGCATCGATGCCCTGCTCGCCGGCGGCGCGGCGCGCGCGGGCGCGGGCGTCGATATAACGCAGGTCGCCGAGGGAACCGGAGCGGGCCGCGTCCTCCATCAATTCCTGTCCGAACAGGGCCAGTTCCTGCGCCGCGTGCTGACGATTGAAGGCCAGGATCGCTGGCAGCGTCCGCACCGGGGCTTCCCAGCGCCGCAGGTAACGCTCCAGCCCGGCCTTGAATTCGTATTGCAGCACGATCTGTTCATCCGCCTGCCAGGCGCGCTCGTCCAGCGCCGGCACGCGGATCACCGTGGCCCCGGCCTCGCGCAGGCGGGCTTCGGCATCGTCCATCAGGGCGCGCAGGCCCGGCTGGTCCGTCAGGGAGCTGTCGAGCACGCCGATCCGCGCACCCTGCAGGCCTTCAGGCCGCAGCCGGGCTGCGTAGTCGTACACGGCCCGGCCGGGCCGGGTGGCCGTGGCCGGGTCGGCCTCGTCACGGCCGGCCATCGCGGTGAGCAGGATCGCCGCGTCGGTGACGCTGCGGGCGAGGGGGCCGGCGCTGTCCTGGCTGGAGGAGATCGGCACGATACCGTCGCGGCTCACCAGCCCCACCGTGGGCTTCAGCCCGACCACGCCGTTCATGGCGGCCGGGCAGGCGATGCTGCCGTCGGTTTCCGTGCCAACACTCACCACCGCCAGGTTGGCCGCCACCGCGACCGCGCTGCCGCTGCTGGAGCCGCACGGACTGTGGGTGGGGCGGTAGGGGTTGCGGGTCTGCCCGCCGCGCGCGCTCCAGCCGCTCACAGAGGCCTTGCCGCGGTAGTTGGCCCACTCGCTGAGATTGGTCTTGCCCAGGATCACTGCGCCGGCCGCACGCAGCCGGGTCACCAGGAAGGCGTCGGCGGGGCGGAAGTCCTGCAGCGCCAACGAGCCTGCCGTGGTCGGCATGGGGCGTGCGTTGATGTTGTCCTTGAGAAGCACCGGCATGCCGTGCAGCGGACCGCGCAGGTGCCCCGCACGGCGCTCGGCGTCGCGCGCGGCGGCCTCCCTCAGGGCCTGCGGATTGAGGGCGATGACCGAACGCAGCTGCGGCCCGCTGCGGTCGATCGCCGCGATGCGCTGCAGGTAGGCCCGGGTCAGCGCGACGCTGTCGAGCTCGCCGGCCGCGATGCGGGCCTGCAGGCCGGGAATATCCGCCTCGGCGAGCATGAACGGCGCGGTGGCCTGCGCCGGTGCGCGGGATGGCTTGGTATGCGTTGCAGGCTGCGCACTTGCGGCGGGTGCCAGTACGCTGGCGCAGGCGCACAGCAGGCCACCCAGCAACCGCGCGTTGAAGATGCGGCGGGCAGGCGGAGACTGGAACGGCAGTACGGGCGTCGTGACGGACACGGCGGCAGTGTAGCGCGCAGCGTCAGCGTTTGCGTTTGAAGAGGTCGCGGCCCAATACGTAGACCACCAACAGGTTCACCAGCAGCACGGCCCACGAGGCCCAGCCGGGGTGATGGACGATGGCATAGATATCGAAGGGCAGGTACAGGCTGGCCGAAAGGCAGCCCAGCCAGGAGGCCCAGGCCTTGGCACGCCACAGGCCCCACGCCTCGACGAGGTGCAGCAGGCCGTAGGCCAGCATGGCCACGGCGGCCAGGTGCACGACATCGGGATTGATCATGTTCAGCAGCGAGGGCAGGGTGCCGTGATCCGGGTCCAGGCTGAAACGCCGGATCAGGGCAGTGATTCCATCGCGCAGCGGTTGCGGACCGAGCACTTCCAGCCCGGTCGCCGCCGCCAGTGCAAGCATCGCCTTGCCCGCTTCGAGCAGGGCGATGACATGCAGGCCCGGATGCCGTTTCGGATCCGGGTTGTAGGCCGTAAGGGTCACGTGCCGGCTCAGCCGCCGCGCGAGGCCTTCTTGCGATCGCTTTCGGTCAGACCCTTCTTGCGCAGGCGGATCTCCTTCGGCGTGATCTCGACCAGCTCATCGTCTTCGATGAAGTCCAGGGCCTGCTCCAGCGAGTACTTGATCGCCGGGGTCAGCTGGATCGCATCGTCCTTGCCAGAGGCGCGCATGTTGGTCAGCGGCTTGGTCTTGATGGCATTGACGGTGAGGTCGTTGTCCTTGGAGTGGATGCCGACCAGCTGGCCTTCATACACGTTGTCGCCTTCGGCAGCGAACAGCTTGCCACGCTCCTGCAGCGGCCCCAGCGAGTAGGCGGGAGTGACGCCGGCGGCATTGGCGATCATCACACCGTTCTGGCGCTTGGCGATGGCGCCCTGTTCCTTCGGGCCGTAATGGTCGAAGACGTGGAACAGCAGGCCCGAGCCCTGGGTGAGGGTCTTGAACTCGTTCTGGAAACCGATCAGGCCACGTGCCGGGATCTGGTATTCCAGGCGCACACGGCCCTTGCCGTCCGGCTCCATGTTCTTCAGCTGGCCCTTGCGGGTGCCCAGCTTTTCCATCACGCCGCCCTGGTGCTGCTCTTCGATGTCCACCACCAGCTGCTCGATCGGCTCCATGGCCTGGCCGTCGATCTGCTTGATGATCACTTCCGGGCGCGACACGGCCAGTTCGTAGCCTTCGCGACGCATGTTCTCGATCAGCACCGACAGGTGCAGTTCGCCACGGCCGGAAACCAGGAACTTGTCGGCGTCTTCCAGCTGTTCCACCTTCAGGGCCACGTTGTGGACCTGCTCGCGGTCCAGGCGGTCCTTGATCTGGCGGCTGGTCAGGAACTTGCCGCCGGACAGGTCCTTGTTGCCGGCGAAGGGCGAATTGTTGACCTGGAAGGTCATCGAGATCGTCGGTTCGTCGACGGTCAGCGCCGGCAGGGCTTCGGGGGTGTCCGGATGGCACAGGGTATCGGAGATGGTCAGCTCCGGGATGCCCGAGATGGCCACGATGTCACCGGCTTCGGCGCTGTCCTGCTCGATGCGTTCCAGGCCCAGGAAGCCCAGCACCTGGCCGATCTTGCCGTTGCGCTTCTTGCCTTCGCGGTCGATCACGGCGACCTGCATGCCCTTCTTCAGGGTGCCGCGCTGGACGCGGCCGATGCCGATCACGCCGACGAAGTTGTTGTAGTCCAGCTGGCTGATGCGCATCTGGAACGGGCCTTCCGGATCGACGTCGGGCTTGGGTGCGTGCTGCATGATCGCTTCGTACAGCGGGGTCATGTCGCCTTCGCGGACGGTGTCTTCCAGGCCGGCATAGCCGTTGAGGGCCGAGGCGTAGACGATCGGGAAGTCCAGCTGCTCATTGGTGGCGCCGAGCTTGTCGAACAGGTCGAAGACCTGGTCGATCACCCACTCCGGACGCGAGCCCGGGCGGTCCACCTTGTTGACCACCACGATCGGCTTGAAGCCCATCGCAAAGGCCTTCTGGGTCACGAAGCGGGTCTGCGGCATCGGGCCGTCCATCGCATCGACGAGGATCAGCACGGTGTCGACCATCGACAGCACGCGCTCCACTTCGCCGCCGAAGTCGGCGTGTCCGGGGGTATCGACGATGTTGATCCGGTTCTTGATACCGGTCTTCTTGTCTTCCCAGGTGATGGCCGTGTTCTTGGCCAGGATGGTGATGCCGCGTTCCTTTTCCTGGTCGTTGCTGTCCATCACGCGCTCGGCGAGGACGGTACGCTCGGACAGGGTGCCGGACTGCTTCAGCAGCTGATCGACCAGGGTGGTCTTGCCATGGTCGACGTGCGCGACGATGGCGATGTTGCGAAGATTTTCGATGGACATGCGAAAGGGGGCCAGTCGGCGCCGGATTTGGAAAAAGAAGTCCATCATCATACCGCGAAGTTGCCGTTTCGCGAAAATCCCGTGATGCCGGGTCGATCGATCCCCATTCAGGTCGCAGGCGCGCAGCCTGCTGACCCGCAGCCGAACCGCCCCGGGCCCTGCACCGTTGGTCGTATCCGCGACCCAAACAGGACGGGTGTAAACTAGGGAACTCGCATTTCCACAACCCGAATTCCAAGGATCCGCATGTCCCTGTTCGCCACTTTCGACACCACCCAGGGCCCGATCAAGGTCGAGCTGTTTGCCGACAAGGCGCCGCTGACCGTGGCCAACTTCGTGAACCTGGTCAAGCACGGCTTCTACGATGGCCTGGTGTTCCACCGCGTCATCGCCGATTTCATGATCCAGGGCGGCTGCCCGCGCGGCCAGGGCACCGGCGACGCCGGCTACAAGTTCGAAGACGAGAAGAATGGCGTGAAGCACCAGGTCGGCTCGCTGTCGATGGCCAATGCCGGTCCGAACACCAACGGCAGCCAGTTCTTCATCACCCACATCAAGACCGACTGGCTGGACGGCAAGCACACCGTGTTCGGCCAGGTCGTTGACGGCCAGGCCATCGTGGATTCGGTCAAGCAGGGCGACGTGATCCATTCGATCACCCTGGAAGGCGACGCCGACGCCGTGCTGGCCGCCAAGGCCGATCGCGTCGCCGAGTGGAACAAGTCGATTCCCTCGCGCGCCTGATCCCCTGTCCAACGGCCACCTCTGCGGTGGCCGTTCTCATGATCCCCGCCGCCTGCCAGGCCGTCCGGCCACGCGTGCGGCTCAATTCCCCGCTTGCAAGCAAAAGGAAACCCCATGAAAGCACCTGTTCGTGTTGCCGTGACCGGCGCCGCCGGCCAGATCGGTTATGCCCTGCTGTTCCGCATCGCGTCCGGCGAAATGCTGGGCAAGGACCAGCCGGTCATCCTGCAGCTGCTCGAGCTGCCGGTGGAGAAGGCCCAGGCCGCGCTGAAGGGCGTGATCATGGAGCTGGAAGACTGCGCGTTCCCGCTGCTGGCCGGCATCGTCGGCACCGACGATGCGGAAGTGGCCTTCAAGGACGTGGACGTGGCCCTGCTGGTCGGCGCCCGTCCGCGCGGCCCGGGCATGGAGCGCGCCGACCTGCTGCAGGCGAACGCGGAGATCTTCACCGCGCAGGGCGCCGCGCTGAACAAGGTTGCCAAGCGTGACGTCAAGGTGCTGGTGGTCGGCAACCCGGCCAACACCAACGCCTACATCGCCATGAAGTCGGCCCCGGACCTGAATCCGCGCAACTTCACCGCCATGCTGCGCCTGGACCACAACCGCGCGCTGAGCCAGCTGTCGACCAAGCTGGGCAAGCCGGTCGGCGGCATGGAGAAGCTGGTGGTGTGGGGCAACCACAGCCCGACCATGTACCCGGACTACCGCTTCGCCACCGCCGATGGCGCCTCCATCGCAGAGGCCATCAACGACCAGGACTGGAACGCCGGTACCTTCATCCCGACCGTGGGCAAGCGCGGCGCGGCCATCATCGAAGCCCGTGGCTCGTCCTCGGCCGCTTCGGCCGCCAACGCCGCCATCGACCACATGCGTGACTGGGTGCTGGGGAGCAACGGCAAGTGGCTGACCATGGGCGTGCCGTCCGATGGCTCCTACGGTATTCCGGAAGGGGTGATCTTCGGCTTCCCGGTGACCACCGAGAACGGCGAGTACACGCTGGTCAAGGACCTGCCGATCGACGACTTCAGCCAGAAGTACATCGACAAGACCCTGGCCGAGCTGGAAGACGAGCGCTCGGCCGTGGCGCACCTGCTGGGCTGATCCGGCGCCTGGTGCAGTACAGAAGAACGCCGGGCTGACGCCCGGCGTTTTTTTTGCTCTACGACCAAGGTCGAGCGGCGGGCGCAGGTGTGGCCACACTATGCTCGGACCCATGACATCGTCTGGGAGGGCAGCGTCATGGACTACGAGGAAACCTACCGGCGCTCGATCGACGAGCCCGAAGCGTTCTGGGGCGAACAGGCCGACCGCATCCACTGGCACGTGAAGCCGCAGCAGGTGCTGGACTACAGCAATCCGCCGTTCCGCCGCTGGTACGTGGGCGGCCAGACCAACCTCTGCTACAACGCCGTCGACCGCCATCTCGCCGAACGCCCCGACCAGCTCGCACTCGTCGTGGTGTCCACGGAAACCCAGCAGACGCGCGAGATCACCTACCGCGAGCTGTACGGCGAAGTGAACGCCTTCGCTGCGGTGCTGCAGCGCCTTGACGTCGGCCGCGGCGACCGCGTGGTGATCTACATGCCGAACATGGCCGAGGCGGTGTTCGCCATGCTCGCCTGTGCCCGTATCGGCGCGGTGCACTCGGTGGTGTTCGGGGGGTTCGCCGCGCACAACCTGGCGCTGCGCATTGATGACGCCCAACCGAAGCTGCTGATCGCCGCCGACGCCGGCATGCGCGGTGGCAAGCTGATTCCGTACAAGGCCATGGTCGATGCCGCCTGCGCCGAGGCGGCGAGCCCGCCGCCGCACGTGCTGATCGTGTCGCGCGGGCTCGATCCCGCCGAGCCACGCGTGTCCGGGCGCGACGTGGACTACGCCACCCTGCGCGCCGAGGTGGGCGATGCGCAGGTGCCGGTGCAGTGGCTGGAATCCAGCGAACCCAGCTACCTGCTCTATACCTCCGGCACCACCGGCAAGCCCAAGGGCGTGCAACGCGATGTCGGCGGTTACGCCGTCGCCATGGCCCAGTCAATGGAGACAGTCTTCGACTGCAGGCCCGGCCAGGTGATGTTCTCCACCTCCGATGTCGGTTGGGCGGTGGGGCATTCCTACAATGTCTACGGACCGCTGATCGGCGGGTGCACGTCGCTGCTGTACGAGGGGCTGCCGACCCGCCCCGATCCCGGCATCTGGTGGGCGCTGTGCGAGCAGTACAACGTGCGTACACTGTTCTCTTCGCCGACCGCGATCCGGGTGCTGAAAAAGCACGATGTCGATTTCATCCGCCGCCACGACCTGCGCGCGCTGAAGTACGTCTTCCTGGCCGGCGAGCCGCTTGATGAGCCGACCGCGCACTGGGCCAGCGAGGCCCTCGGCAAGCCGATCATCGACAACTACTGGCAGACCGAAACCGGCTGGCCGGCGCTGACCCTGCTGCCGGGGCTGGAGATGAAGCCGGTGCGGTTCGGCTCGCCCGGCCTTCCGAACCTCGGCTACCGGATGAAGATCATCGACGAAAACACCGGTGCCGAAGTGGCACCCGGGCAGAAGGGCGTGCTGGTGATGACCCCGCCGCTGCCGCCGGGGTGCATGAGCACGGTATGGAACGATGACGCGCGCTTCCTGCAGAGCTATTTCAGCCATTTCAAGGAGCTGCTGTACAGCTCCCTGGACTGGGCCATCCGCGATGAGGACGGGTACACGTTCATCCTCGGCCGCACCGACGATGTGATCAACGTGGCCGGGCATCGGCTGGGCACGCGTGAGATCGAGGAGGTGATCGCCGGACACCCCCGCGTGGCGGAGGCGGCGGTGGTCGGCATGAAGGACGAACTCAAGGGCCAGGTGCCGCTGGTCTTCGTCACCCTGAAGCAGGGCCTGGACGGTGAGGACCCCGCACCGGTCGTGGCGGACATGATGCAGCGGGTCACCAGCTCGCTCGGCGCCGTTGCGCGTCCCGCGCATATCCATGTGGTCAATGCCCTGCCCAAGACGCGTTCGGGCAAACTGCTGCGCCGCTCGCTCCAGGCGCTTGCGGAGTCGCGTGATCCCGGTGACCTGTCCACCCTCGATGACCCGGCGGCACTGGACGAGATCCGTCGCGTTCTCAATCACTAGGCCCGGCGATCGCGGTCGGGACCGGCGCCGGCCAGGCGCCTTCGGCGGTGCCAGCCGCGCGCCGGCACCGCCCCTGCGGTCAGTCCAGGCCTTCGGCGCTCAGCGCGGCGCGCACGCCGTCGTCGGCCTCCATGCGCTTCTTGAAGGCCGCCAGATTATCCAGTCCGGACAGGTCGACCTTCAGACCCGCCGCCCAGCGCAGGGTGATGTAGAGGTAAGGATCGGCGAAGCTGCGGAAGCCCGCCAGCCAGGGCTTGTCGGCCAACTGCCGGTCCGCGGTTTCGAACAGCGCACGCAGGTTGGCGTGCGCGGCAGCGGCCAGTGCGTCCTTCTGGCTCTCATCGGCGATGTAGCGGCCGGGTGCGAACAGGGGCTTGAACGCGGGGTGCAGGTCCGAGTTGACGAAGGCGAGCCAGCGGGCGGCTTCGGCGCGCTGGCGCGGGCTGCCGTCACCGGCCAGACCGGCCTGCGGATAGGTATCGGCGATGTAACCGAGAATGGCTGCGTTCTGGGTCAGCACGAAATCGCCATCCACCAGTGCGGGGACCGAGCCGGCGGGGTTGATCGCCAGGAATGCCGGGGCCTTGAGTGTCTCGCGGGTCAGCAGTTCCACTTCGAACGGCTCGCCGGCCCAGCGCAGGGCGATATGGTCGGCGGTGGAGCAGGCTCCGGGCTTGCTGTACAGCTTCATGCGGACTCCGAACGGATAGCGGTGACGGGAAGTCATCACTATCCCAGAGCGCGACCGGGCGCGGCAATGGCGCCCCGGCAACAGTCCGTCACGATTGCCGGGGCTTGAGGCTCTGGACTTTATAGAAGGTGTGGTCGCCGATCGTCGCCACCTGGTAGGCATTGCGCCAGCTCGGGCTGGCGATGGCCATGGCGGCGAAGTGGCTGGCGCCGGGAACGATCTCGCGACGCTCGCCGGCCGGCAGCGACCAGTTGCGTTCGGCATCGAAGGCCACCTTCATCGCATCGCGCCAGGCCGCGTCGTTGGCCAGCTGCGTGCCGGGAGCGACGATGGTCGGGGCGAACTGCTTGCGCGCGGTGACGACCTGGCACATCGAGTCACCCCACAGCCCGCTGTCGCGACGGCGCAGGGCGACCTCGGCGACGGCCTGCTGGCCGCGCACCGTCTGGTCGCGGGCTTCCAGGTACACGGTGGTGCTCAGGCACAACGAATCTGCGGCCGGTTGCGGCAACAGCTGGGACAGCCAGAGAATCCAGGCCAGTTTCATAGAACTCCTTGCTCCGTATGGGCCGTACCTGCTGCTGCCACCGGCCGTGGAAGGCCGGCGGAGGCACAGGAAACGACTTGGCGTCATGGGGAGGCGGCCATCGGGGCCGCCCCGCGGGCGGCCCGGTGAAGAAGGGGGAAGGGCCGCGCCTGCTCACCGGGACTGGCTGGTGAGCGGAAAGTTGGCGCAAGGTAAGCCCGCCTTTCCCAATGCCCCCTGAACCCTCAGGGTTGACATTCAGCTTGGGAGGAACAGCCTGAATAGGGCCGGCACGCCCCATTCAGTTTGAATCACAGCGCTGCCGCGACGCGACTGCCCTGGTCAATGGCCCGCTTGGCATCGAGTTCAGCGGCGACATCGGCGCCGCCGATCACCTGGGGCGTGATGCCTGCCGCCTGCAGCCCGGCAAGCAGGCTGCGGTTGGATTCCTGGCCGGCGCAGACCACCACATGATCCACCGGCAACACCTGCTCGGCACCTTCCACGCGGATGTGCAGGCCCGCATCGTCCACGCGCACGTACTCCACCCCGCCAAGCATGCGCACGCCTTTGGCCTTCAGCGTGGCGCGGTGGATCCAGCCGGTGGTCTTGCCCAGCCGGGCGCCGGGCTTGCCCGGGCTGCGCTGCAGCAGCCACAGCTGCCGTGGCGAGGGGACGACCGCTGGCCGCGCCAAGGCACCGCGGCCTTCGAAGGTGGGATCCACACCCCACTCGGCCATCCACTGCTGCGGGTCCAGGGAGGGTGATGGCCCTGTATGGCTGAGGAATTCGCCGACATCGAAGCCGATGCCCCCGGCGCCGATGATCGCCGCACGCTCGCCGACGTGCACTCGACCCTGCAGCACGTCCAGATAGCTGACCACCTTCGGGTGCTCGGCACCGGCGAAGGTCACCGCACGGGGCAGGATGCCGGTGGCGAGGATGACATCGTCAAAGCCGGCCAAGGTGGCTGCATCGGCAGGCGTGCCCAGGCGCACGTCCACGCCGTGTTCCCGCAGCTGATGGCCGAAGTAGCGCAGGGTTTCATGGAACTCTTCCTTCCCCGGAATACGCTTGGCCACGTTGAACTGGCCGCCGATCTCGGCGCTCGCCTCGAACAGCGTCACGCGGTGACCGCGCTGCGCAGCCACGGTCGCGCAGGCCAGCCCCGCCGGGCCGGCACCGACCACGGCCACGCGCCTGGGGGCGGTCGTGGGGCGATAGACCAGTTCGGTCTCATGCGCGGCGCGCGGATTGACCAGGCAGCTGGCGAGTTTGTTTTCGAAGACGTGGTCCAGGCACGCCTGGTTGCACGCGATGCAGGTATTGATCGCCACCGCGCGCCCTGCACGTGCCTTGTTCGCCCACTGCGGATCGGCCAGCAGCGGACGCGCCAGCGAAACCATGTCCGCACCCCCCGAGGCCAGGATGCGTTCGGCCACATCGGGCATGTTGATGCGGTTGGTCGCCACCAGCGGCACGCGCACGTGCGGCTTGAGCTTGGCGGTCACCCCGGCGAACGCGGCGCGCGGCACCGAGGTGGCGATGGTCGGGATGCGGGCTTCGTGCCAGCCGATCCCGGAGTTGATGATCGTGGCGCCGGCCGCTTCGATCGCCTTGGCCTGGGCGAGGATCTCTTCCCAGTTGCTGCCGTCCTCCACCAGGTCCACCAGCGACAAACGGTAGATGATGATGAAATCCGGACCGCAGGCGGCCCGGATGCGGCGCACGATCTCCACGGCGAACTGCATGCGCCGGGCGGCGTCGCCGCCCCAGCGGTCGGTGCGCTGGTTGCTGCGCGGTGCGATGAATTCGTTGATCAGATAGCCTTCCGAACCCATCACCTCCACGCCGTCATAGCCGGCGTCCCGGGCCAGGCGCGCGCTGCGGGCGTAATCATCGATATGCCGTTCCACGCCCCGGGCAGAGAGCGCGCGCGGGGTGAACGGATTGATCGGTGCCTTCAGTTTTGACGGAGCAACAGACAGCGGATGGTAGGCATAGCGGCCGGCGTGCAGCAGCTGCAGGCAGATCTTCGCGCCATGCTGGTGTGCTGCGGCCGTGAGCTGACGGTGCGGCCGGACTTCCCAGGGCCAGGACAGCTTGCCGCCGAAGGGCTTGAGCCAGCCGACCACGTTCGGCGCGAAGCCGCCGGTGACGATCAGGCCAACGCCGCCTTCGGCACGCTCGGCGAAGTAAGCGGCCAGGCGCGGGAAGTCGCGCGTGCGATCTTCCAGCCCCGTATGCATGGACCCCATCAGCACGCGGTTGCGCAGCTGCGTGAAGCCCAGGTCGAGCGGGGTGAACAGGTGCGGATAAGCGGTGTCGTTGGCGGGCATCAGGGTCGATACGCTTGCGTACGGAAGCGGGCAGGGTGCCGCGAATCGGCCGCCGGAGCAAGATGCGTCGCCGCATCCTGCGGCCTCCTGCCGAGGGCGCCGATAACGTAGGGGCTCGATCAGGCCGGCGGTGTCTGGAGGGGGGGCGCATCGCGCCGGGGTGCGATGCCGAACCAGGGCAGGGTGAGCCCGCACAGCGGCCCGATCAGCAGTGCGAAGGCCAGCGTGCCGATGCCCACGTCGCCGCCCAGCAACCACCCCACCAGCAGCGCGCTGCCCTCGATCAGGCTGCGCACCTGCCAGATCGGCCAGCCCGTGCGGGCATGCAGGCCGGTCATCAGCCCATCACGGGGCCCGGGCCCGAGGCGCGCGCCGATGTAGAAGCCGGTGGCCAGCGCGACCAGCACCAGGCCGACAGCGAACAGTGCGATGCGCAGGCCCAGCGGCTCCACCGCAGGCAGCAGCCACAGCCCGAACTGCGCGGAAGGGCCGATCAGCGCGACATTCATGAGCGTGCCCAGACCAGGCTTCTGCCGCAGCGGCCACCACAGCAGGAGCACGACCGCGCCGACCACATTGGTGGCCAGTCCGAAGGAGAGCGGGCTGTGGGCGGCGATTCCCTGCGACAGCACATCCCACGGTGCCACGCCGATCGACGCCCGCACCATCAGCGCGATGCCAAGGCCGTAGAGGAACAACCCCACGACGAGCTGTGTGGCGCGGACAGCGAAGGAGCGATGCATGGCGGCTTATCAACGAAGGGGAGCGCACACCCTAGCGCTGTTCGGGATGAGACCGAAGCGTGGCGTCATG
Organism: Xanthomonas sp. 60; assembly: GCF_011761925.1. Classification (NCBI taxonomy): domain Bacteria; kingdom Pseudomonadati; phylum Pseudomonadota; class Gammaproteobacteria; order Lysobacterales; family Lysobacteraceae; genus Xanthomonas; species Xanthomonas sp. 60. The sequence continues at coordinate 451,307 of NZ_JAASQW010000001.1, forward strand.
AAGTACACGCCAAGGGGACCTGCGGCGCAGCGATGCCAGGACAGATTGACGCGAACGGATCGTTGGCAGCAACTGTCATCTGCGTTCAATTCCAGCGTCATCATGAAGTTCCTCATGTCGCTGTGGGGCACCTGAAGACGTGTGCGCGACGCGTTTCAGATTCGGGGCATCCCGCGATGAAGCCGGGTGAAACCCTTGCCATTGCGACATCTTGCGGTTTTTCATGATCCTGTATAGGGTGCAACGGCCGGAACGGTAGAGGTCCGGCGGCCGGTTTCACATGTTACGTGACCGTTAACATGGCCTTCACCCTACTGAGCATAATGTTCGCGGCGGTGGCGTGCTGAATCGGCTATCGGAACATCGACCTCATGCTGGCCCATGCCTCTACCGGTTTCATACCCCCGAAATAGGAGCTGTACTCAATGAACAAGAAGATCCTTACTGCCGCGCTGCTGGGTGGTCTGGCTTTTGCCCAGGCGGCTTCCGCGCAGGAGTTCGATGACCGCTGGTACCTGACCGGTTCGGCCGGTTTCAACTTCCAGGACAGCGACCGCACCACCAATGATGCTCCGTTCGTCACCCTGGGCCTGGGCAAGTTCATCAGCCCGAACTGGTCGCTGGACGGTGAGCTGAACTACCAGAACCCGAACTTCGACGCGAACCAGGATCTGAACTGGTCGCAGTACGGCGCCTCGATCGACCTGCGTCGCCACTTCATCTCCGAAGGCCGTGGCTGGAACCCGTACGTGCTGATGGGTCTGGGCTACCAGAAGTCGGAAGAAGAGTTCGCCGCCATTGATGCCAATGGTCCGCGTGAGCGCAAGGACGGCAACTTCGCCGCCAAGCTGGGCGTCGGCCTGCAGACCACCTTCGACAAGCGCGTTGCCGTGCGTGCCGAAGTGGCCTACCGCGGTGACTTCGACGACAAGAGCGTTGCTGCTCCGTCGGAAGACTGGTTCGGCGACGTGCTGGCCTCGGTCGGCGTCGTGATCCCGCTGGGACCGGCCCCGATGGCGGCTGCTCCGGCTCCGGCTCCGGTTGCCCCGAGCTGCGCCGACCTGGATGACGACGGTGACGGCGTCAACAACTGCGACGACAAGTGCCCGGATTCGCAGCCTGGCCAGACCATCGGTCCGGACGGTTGCCCGGTGCCGGTCTCGATCGACCTGAAGGGTGTTAACTTCGACTTCGACAAGGCCAACCTGCGTCCTGACGCGGTTGCGATCCTGGGCGAAGCCGCCGAGATCCTGAAGCGTTACCCGGACCTGCGCGTCGAAGTGGCTGGCCACACCGACTCGAAGGGTACCGACGCGTACAACCAGAAGCTGTCCGAGCGTCGCGCCACCGCGGTGTACAACTACCTGACCCAGAACGGCGTGGCTGCTTCGCGTCTGCAGGGTCCGATCGGCTACGGCGAGAGCCGTCCGATTGCTCCGAACACCAATTCGGATGGTTCGGACAACCCGGAAGGTCGCGCCAAGAACCGTCGTACCGAGCTGAACGTCCAGAACTGAGTTCTGACGCTTCACAGGTAAGACAAAAAGGACCCGGCTCACGCCGGGTCCTTTTTTATGCGCGTCATCCCAGTGGTTGCGGCCTGCCGCCTGCTTTGCGGCGGCCCGCGCCAGCACGATCGGTTGCAACAGAAAATTCGCAAAAAAACCAATAAGTTGCCGTATTCATTGAAAGTAGGATCTTGTAAGCCGTTGTGTCGCTGTTAAACTCCCGCCAAACCACCTCACTCTGGAAGCCCCCTCATGCTGCGCATTGCATCGGCCGCCGTCCTGGCGCTCGCCCTGGTCCCCGCCGCCCATGCTGCCGTGGACTGCTCGGCCAACCCCGTCTCGGCTCCGTTGCCGCTGCCGGCCACCGCCATCGCGCCCGTGGCCAGCGAACTGGCCATCCGCAGCGTGCAGCTCGGCATGCCGGCGGGCGTGCTGACCAGCAACATCGAGCAGGGCCAGTCGGTTGACAGCGTCCTGCAGCGCCTGCGCATCGAGGGCTGCCAGAACATCGCCAAGGTCATCCCCGGCGCACCGGCCGTGCAGCCCAATGATCCGGCCGCTTACAAGCCGCAGACCGCGTTCGACAACACGCCGTGGCGTTTCGACATGAGCCAGAACGGCAAGCGCATGACCGCCGAAGAGTTCGATGCGTGGATGAAGTCGCGCGGCGTGCGCGTGGTCAAGGCGCGCCCGGCACCGGCCGCCGTGCCGGCGGCACCGGTGGAAGCGTCCGCCGAGACCGTCCCGGCCGACAAGAAGTAATCAAGGCGGGATGCGCGGCATGCGGCCACCTCGCCCGTCGGCATCCCGGCCCGTCCGCGCGCCCCGCGCGGGCAGCGTCAGTCCCGCACCTGCAGGCGTGCGCCACGGCCTGGCGCGCGTGCTCTCCAAGGCCGGCGTGTGTTCGCGTACGGAGGCTGCGCGCTGGATCGACGCCGGCCGTGTCACGGTCGATGGCCGCACCGTGCGCGATCCGGAGTTTCCCATCCTCGCCGGGCGCCATCACGTCAAGGTCGATGGTCACGCGCTCGATGCGGCACCACGTGTCTATCTCATGCTCAACAAGCCGCGCGGCCTGGTGACGACGGCGCAGGACGAGCGCGGGCGCGACACGGTCTATCGCTGCCTCGATGCGGGCGGTCTGCCCTGGCTGGCGCCTGTCGGGCGGCTGGACAAGGCCAGTGAAGGCCTGCTGCTGTTTTCAAACGATCCGCAGTGGGCCGCCGGGCTGACCGATCCACGCACCGGTCCGCGCAAGACCTACCACGTGCAGGTTGATCGGGTCCCCGAAGCCGCCGTGCTCGACGCGGTGCGCGCCGGCATCACCGATGAAGGCGAGTTCCTGTCCGCGCACGCCGTGCGCGTGCTGCGCCATGGCGAACGTACCGCGTGGCTGGAGATCGTGCTGGATGAAGGACGCAACCGGCATATCCGTCGCCTGCTGGCGGCGTTCGACCTCGACGTGCGGCGGCTGATCCGCGTGGCCATCGGCGGGCTCGCGCTCGGCGAGCTGGGCAAGGGTCAGTGGCGGCTGCTCGAGGACCAGGACAGGCGGCAACTGGAGGCCGTCCCAACCCCGGGCTGAGTCCCGTGGCCGGCCTGTGCGCCGGTCCCGTTCCGGGCGTGGGGGGCGTCCGGCTTTGCACCCCTGCAAGAGGAACCATGATGACCACCACCCACCGCGCGCTGCGCACCGTGATCCTGCTGCTGACCGTGGCGCTGCTTGCTGCCTGTGGCGGCCGCAAGGACGTCGCCAAGGCCGCGCCGCCGCCGCCGGAAGAGATCGTGCAGATCATCGTGCCGGACCTGGATGCCCGCGGCAGTTACCGCTTCGAGATGAGTGACGGCGACCGGCGCCTGACGGCCGACGAATTCGATGCCTGGATGAAGGCCAACGGCATCCGTATTTCCACCGGCAAGGACAAGATGGGCCGGCGCTGAGGTCTGCCTGCAGCGGGGACCAGGACCGTGCCTGGTCCCCGGAGGGGATCAGGCGATCACGCCGAGCTCGCGACCGATGCGGGTGAAGGCATCAATCGCCCTATCCAGGTGTTCGCGGGTATGCGCGGCGCTGATCTGCGTGCGGATCCGCGCCTGGCCCTTGGGCACCACGGGGAAGAAGAAGCCGATCGCGTAGATGCCTTCTTCGAGCAGCCGCTCTGCGAACCTCTGCGCCAGCGGGGCGTCGTAGAGCATCACCGGGCTGATCGGATGCACGCCCGGCTTCACGTCGAAACCGGCCGCGACCATTTTTTCGCGGAAGTAGGTGGTGTTGCCCACCAGGGTCTGGCGCAGGTCATCGGCGGCGGCGAGCATCTCGAAGGCCTTGATGCCTGCAGCCACCACGTGCGGCGGCAGCGAGTTGGAGAACAGGTAGGGGCGCGAACGCTGGCGCAGCAGTTCGATCACCTCGGCGCTGGCGGTGGTGAAGCCGCCCAGCGCGCCGCCCATTGCCTTGCCCAGCGTGCCGGTGATGATGTCGATCCGGTCCAGGACCCCCTTCACTTCGGCCGAGCCGCGGCCGGTCGCGCCAAGGAAACCGGTCGCGTGGCACTCGTCGATGTGCACCAGCGCGCCGTACTTCTTCGCCAGCGCCGTGATCTCATCCAGCGGCGCGATGAAGCCATCCATCGAAAACACGCCGTCGGTGGTGATCAGCTTGGTCCGGCATCCGGCGGCATCGGCGGCCTGCAACTGCGCTTCCAGATCGGCCATGTCGCAGTTGGCATAGCGGAAGCGCTTGGCCTTGCACAGGCGCACGCCGTCGATGATCGAGGCATGGTTGAGGCTGTCGGAGATGATCGCATCCTGCTCACCGAGCAGCGGTTCGAAGAGCCCGCCGTTGGCGTCGAAGCAGGCCGCGTACAGGATGGTGTCCTGCTTGCCGAAGAATTCGGAGATCCGTGCTTCGAGCTGCTTGTGCAGGTCCTGGGTGCCGCAGATGAAGCGGACCGATGCCATGCCGAAGCCGTGGCTGTCCAGCGCATCCTTGGCGGCCTGGATCAGGTCCGGATGGTCGGCCAACCCGAGGTAGTTGTTGGCGCAGAAGTTCAGCACGGTGCGCCCGTCTTCCAGGGTGATCTCGGCCGACTGCGGGCTGGTGATGATCCGCTCGGACTTGAACAGACCCTGGGCGCGGATCGCCTCGAGTTCGTCGGCGTAATGGCGGGTCAGGGCAGGGGAGGCGTCGGTCATGGCAGGCGGCACATCGATACGGAAACCCCGATTTTACCCTCCCCGCCACGACACGCGGCGGCGCCTGCCGGGCATCCATGTGTTGCGTTGCAATATCAAACAGGTTAAAAAACCGTGAACCGGTCGCTTCTGGCGCGCCGGTCGACGCAACGCGCCAGACCTTGCCCTTCCCCGGAGACGCCCATGAAGCACGCCATCCGTCCTCTTGCCACCGCTGCGCTCCTTTCGTTGGCGTCATTCGCTGCCAGCGCCCAGCAGGCCGACTCGCCTTACAGCTGGAACGTCACGGCCGTTTCGGATTACGTCTTCCGCGGCGTCTCGCAGACTGACGAAGATCCGACCTTGCAGGCAGGCTTCACCTACACCAGCCCGGTCGGCCTGTATGCCGGCGTATGGGGTTCGGGCGTGGACTTCGGTCCGGGCGACCCGAGCACCGAACTGGATTACCTGATCGGCTACGGCGTGGATGTCACCGACAGCGTCAACATCGACGTGCTGCTCAACCGCTACACCTACCTCGGTGCCAGCGAGCTCAACTACAACGAGCTCATCACCACCACCACCTTTGCCGATCAGTACAAGCTCACCGTCGCCTATTCCAATGACGTGTGGAACAGCGGCACCGACGGCTGGTATTACGGCGTGGGTGGTGAGTGGGCGCTGCCGCAGGAATTCACCCTGGCCGCCAATGTGGGGCGCAGCACGTTCGAGCAGGGCATCGCCAAGGACTACACCGATTTCAACATTGGCGTCAGTCGCCAGTTCGGCCTGTTCAACCTTGGCCTGGGTTACCACGGCACCGACGGCAACGGCCGCGACAACTCCGGCAAGCTGGCGGACAACCGCGTGGTGTTCACCGTCGCCATCGGGCAGTAAGCAGAGCCTGGGGTGTGGCCGGGTGCGCTGCCCCAGCGACTGGAACAGGCATGAAAAAGGCGCCCACGGGCGCCTTTTTCGTTGCTCGCAACACCGATCCGGAAGCGGATCAGTTCCAGCTGAGCACGACCTTGCCGGCCTTGCCTTCTTCCATCAGGTCGAAACCCTTCTGGAAGTCGTCGATCGGCAGCTGGTGCGTGAGCACTTTGCCGAGCGGGAAGCCGGACAGGACCAGCTGGGTCATCTTGTACCAGGTCTCGTACATCTTGCGGCCGTAGATGCCCTGGACCGTCAGGCCCTTGAAGATGATCTTGTCCCAGTCGCAGCCGGCACCCTTCGGCATGATGCCCAGCATCGCGATCTTGCCGCCGTGGTACATGCAGTCGAGCATGTCATTGAAGGCGCGCGGGTTGCCGCTCATCTCCAGGCCGACATCGAAACCCTCCATGTGCAGGTCCTTCATGACCTCCTTCAGGGACTGGTTGGCCACGTTGACCACGCGGGTGGCCCCCATGTCGGCCGCCAGTTTCAGGCGGAAATCGTTGACGTCGGTGACCACCACGTTGCGTGCGCCGATGTGCTTGCAGATGCCTGCGGCGATGATGCCGATCGGGCCTGCCCCGGTGATCAGCACGTCCTCGCCGATCACGTTGAACTCCAGCGCGCAGTGCGCCGCATTGCCGTAGGGGTCGAAGAATGCAGCCAGTTCCGAGGGGATCTGGTCGGGGATCGGCCACAGGTTGCTGGCCGGCATCACCATGTATTCGGCGAAGGCCCCATTGACGTTCACGCCGATGCCGACTGTGTTGGGGCACAGGTGCGGGCGACCGCCGCGGCAGTTGCGGCAGTGACCGCAGACGATGTGGCCCTCGGCCGAGACGCGCTGGCCGATCTCATAGCCGGTGACGGCACTGCCGAGCGCCGCGACGCGGCCGACGAATTCGTGGCCGATGGTCAGACCGGGGGTGATGGTGCGCTGGCTCCATTCGTCCCACAGGTAGATGTGCAGGTCGGTTCCGCAGATCGCGGTCTTTTCCAGCTTGATCAACACCTCGTTCGGGCCCGGGCTCGGCACCGGCACGTCTTCCATCCAGATGCCCTTGCCGGCTTCACGCTTGACCAGGGCTTTCATTGTTTGTGCCATCGCGGCGGGACTCGCAGGGGGAAAGAGGGAGCGAAGTATAAAGGCGTCGGGGCAGGGACCATGTTGCAGTGCGGATTGCCCCTGAAGGCCTCAGGGTCCGGTCCCCAGCCCAGGCACGCTTTGATTTTCTGGCGGGCAGGGGCTGCGCCATCCATCAGCGGCACGCGCCCGGCGGAGGCGCTAGGCCCGCGTCTGTGTCCGATCGATCCGCGCGACTTCCGTCGCCGTCTGCTCCGTCAGACGGGCCAGTGCGTCGCGGGCCGCGGCCAACGCCCTGGCGGCGTCTGCGGATGCAGCCGGGCTCGCGTCTTCCCTCATGCACGCCTCGAAGCGCGCCATGGACTCCCCGGGCAGAGGCGACCAGGTCTGGAGCAGCCGCTGCCGTGGTCCGGTCGGCACGTCGCGCGCCATGTTGACCAGGGCCAGCAGGGCGGGGGCCCATGTGGCCGGAGGCAGGCCGACGATCTGATCGGCAAGCAGGGTCATGCAGCTGACACGGTCGGTGTCGGCCAAGGAAGACGCCGCCTGGGTCAGCCTGAAGAAGACGGACGGTCTTTCACGCTCCGGCAGCCAGACCACGCTGTCCGACAGATCGCTGAGGCAGCGTGCGCGCTCAGCCCCCGCCAGTTGGACGGCGCGGTCCAGGCGGGCCGTGAAGCGCGCTGCGCGGTCGTCGCTGGGCAGCGCGTTCAGCCAGGACGCGAAGGACGACCAGTTTTTCCCAATGGCAGTGCCCTGTTCATCGGCTCTCTGCCGGAGCGCGTCGACCAGAGGCGTCCGATCAGACTCCGGGACGTAGTAAAGAGCGTCGAGCAGGACCGGCAAGTCGCTCTCCGGCGTCGGTCCCCGCTCTGATGCCTCCAGAAGCGAAGTCAATGCCGCCGCGCGTGCCGGCTCCGGCTGCTGGGCCAACAGATCGACCAGCCTCCCCAGACGGGCAGGGCGATCCTCGGGCGGCGCCGCTTCGAGCCACTGCGTGGATAAAAGGAAGTGATATGCACGCACACGCGTCGTGAACACCGACATCGCCGGATGAAGAGAAGCGGATTCGGCGAGGGAAGAAAGCGCCGCCCGCGAACGAGGCAAGGGCAGCTTCTCTGCAAACTGCTGGAGCCGCGGCATCAAGCCCGACCGGTCCGCCTCGGGAACCATGGAGAGAACGCACAGCAGGGTGTCGAAGCCGTTGACGCGGTGTTCTGCGTCCAGCGCTTGCAGTTCGCACAGCAGCGTGAGAAAGACGGCTTTCCTTTCATGCTCGGGCTGGAACCTGAGACAGCACGCCTCGGTGTTGAAGGCCTCCGCGGCCGCGGATTGCATGGCGGGGCGCGACCCGGGCCGAAGCGGCGAGCGACTTGGAATAAGGTGCGCGCCGTCCCGTTTCGAGATGATCTGCGCCGGCCGCGTGGTCAGCATCCGCTGTGCCTGCGGTTGCCTGTTCAGATTCTCGAACGCGCGGGCTTGGGCCTGGACCCTGCCCAGGCAGGTGCCGGGCGCGGCATTGGACACGCGCGAGGGAGGCCGTGAACTGGCGGCGCCTGCGGGCGGTGGCGCGGTTCGCGCCAGGCGTGGGGGGGAAGCGCCCGGGGAAGGGGCCGGGACGGCGGGTGTGCCAGGACCTGCAACAAACATGTAGGAATCGCCGGGATCGTGAGGGAGAGCAGGGTAGGTCGCCCGGTACGGCGCGGCTTTCAACGACAGGACACGCGGGCGGGCGAGGCGGCCTGATAAGGGAGGTGTCGGCGGCGCTTTCTGCACGGGCTAGAATCAACGCTCCATTCTCCAAGGGCCGCTGCATGCGCTCGAACCTGCTCGCTTTTTCCATCGTCGCCAGTCTCGGTCTGGTCCAGGTCGCCCAGGCCGCCGAAGGCATGTGGGTGCCGCAGCAGCTGCCGGAGATCGCCGGTCCGCTGCAGAAGGCCGGCCTGAAGCTCTCTCCGGAACAGCTGGCCGACCTCACCGGCGATCCGATGGGTGCCGTGGTGGCGCTCGGTGGCTGCACCGCCAGCTTCGTTTCCCCCAATGGCCTGGTGGTCACCAACCACCACTGTGCGTACGGCGCGATCCAGCTCAATTCCACCGCGCAGAACAACCTGATCAAGGACGGCTTCAACGCACCTGCCCTGAAGGATGAACTGAGCGCCGGCCCCAACGCCCGTGTCTACGTGCTGGATCAGATCACCGACGTCACCGACCAGGCCAAGGCCGCCATCGCGGCGGCCGGCAAGGACGCGCTGGCCCGCAGCCGCGCGCTGGAGGCCTTCGACAAGGCGCAGGTCGCCGCGTGCGAGGCTGACGCCGGCTTCCGCTGCCGTCTGTACAGCTTCTCCGGCGGCAACACCTACCGCCTGTTCCGCAACCTGGAAATCCGCGATGTGCGGCTGGTCTACGCGCCCCCGGGCAGCGTCGGCAAGTTCGGTGGCGATATCGACAACTGGATGTGGCCGCGCCACACCGGTGACTTCTCCTTCTACCGCGCCTATGTCGGCAAGGACGGCAAGCCGGCCGCGTTCTCCGCCGACAACGTGCCCTACCAGCCCAAGCACTTCCTGACGTTCGCCGACCAGCCGCTGGGCGCCGACGACTTCGTCATGGTGGCCGGCTACCCGGGCCGCACCAACCGCTACGCGCTGGCCAGCGAGTTCAACGAAACCGCCAGCTTCACCTACCCGACCGTGGCCCGTCACTACAACGCGGTGCTGAAGATGATCGCCGACGCCGGCAAGGCCGACCCGGACATCAAGGTGAAATACGCCGCCACGGCGGCCAGCATGAACAATGTGGCCAAGAACTACGCCGGCCAGCTGGAGGGCTTCAAGCGCATCGATGCGGCCGGCCAGAAGCAGGCCGAGGAAGCGGCCGTGCTGGCGTGGCTGAAAAAGCAGGGCGCGGCGGGCCGCCCGGCGCTGGCCGCGCATGCGCAGCTGGTCAAGCACCTGGAAACCAGCAAGGCCACGCGCGAGCGTGACCTGTTCGTGGGGCAGTTCAACACCACCGCCGCCGTCGGCACGGCGATCACGCTGTACCGCCTGGCGATCGAGAAGGCCAAGCCGGATGCAGAACGCGAAGCCGGTTACCAGCAGCGCGACCTGACCACCATCGAAGGTGGCCTGAAGCAGATGGATCGGCGCTACGTGGCGGCGATGGACCAGCAGCTGCAGACCTACTGGCTGGACCAGTACGTGGCGTTGCCGGCCGCGCAGCGTGACAACGCCGTGCTCAACAGCTGGCTCGGCGGCAGCGATGCTGCGGCGGTCAAGTCGCTGGTGAGCAAGCTCGGTGGCACCGGCCTGGGCAGCCTCGACGCCCGCCTGACGTGGTTCAACGCCGATCGCGCCGCCTTCGAAGCCAGCACCGATCCGGCCATCCAGTACGCCGTGGCCGCCATGCCCGCGCTGCTGAAGCAGGAAGAGCAGAAGAAGATCCGCGAGGGCGAATCGCTGACGGCGCGTCCGACCTACCTGCAGGCCGTGGCCGATTACAAGAAGAGCCAGGGCGAGTTCGTCTACCCTGACGCCAACCTGTCGCTGCGCATCACCTTCGGCAACGTCATGGGCTATGGCAAGGACGGCGTGAACTACACCCCGTTCACCACGCTGGAAGGGGTCGTTGCCAAGGAAACCGGCGAAGACCCGTTCGACTCGCCGAAGGCCCTGCTTGATGCGGTCAAGGCCAAGCGCTATGGCGGGCTGGAGGACAAGCGGATCGGCTCGGTGCCGGTGAACTTCCTCTCCAACCTGGACATCACCGGCGGCAATTCGGGCTCGCCGGTGCTGGATGCGCACGGCAAGCTGGTCGGCCTGGCGTTCGATGGCAACTGGGAATCGGTGAGCTCGAACTGGGTGTTCGATCCGGTCATGACCCGCATGATCGCCGTCGACAGCCGCTACATGCAGTGGATCATGCAGGAAGTGGCCCCGGCGCCGCAGCTGCTGAAGGAGCTCGGCCTGGCCAACTGAGCCAGGCGGCCCGCGCGCCGCGTTCCCGGCGGCGCACAGGGTGCAGCAACGCCAGAACCCCGCGAGGTGACTTGCGGGGTTTTTTCATGTCCCATCGGCGCAATCCGGTCGCGGGGTATCATGGGCGACCCGTGTTTCCACGCCCCGTGGAACGGCGGTCTCCTCCCCCCAAGGACCTGTATCCGCATGCGCATCCTGCTTGCCCGTCATGGCGAAACGCCATGGAATGCCGAAGGCCGTTACCAGGGCCAGATTGATATTCCGCTGTCGTCTGTCGGCGAATCGCAGGCACAGGCCCTGGGCGAGCGGCTGCGCTCGGTCGAGATCACCCGTGCAGTGGCTTCCCCACTGTCCCGCGCGCAGCGCACCGCGCAGCTCGCACTGGGCCCCGAACGTGCCGCGCAGCTGCTGACCGAGCCGGAACTGCAGGAGATCGCGCATGGCGAGTGGGAGGGCCTGCTGGCCAGCGAAATCCACGAGAAGGATCCTTCGCGGCTGCGTGCCTGGCGCGAGGAGCCCGATACGGTGCTGATGCCCGGTGGCGAATCGCTGCGCCTGGTGCTGGACCGCAGCTGGCGCGGCCTGGCACGCGCGGCCGAAGGCCTCGGCGAGCACGACACGCTGCTGGTGGTCGCGCACGATGCGGTCAACCGGGTGATCCTGTGCCGCATCCTCGGCCTGCCCATCAGCCGGCTGTGGTCGTTCCGCCAGGCGCCCACCACCCTGAATCTGCTCGAAGGCCCGGACGTGGAGCAGCTGGAGGTGGTGCGTCTGAACGACTGCGCCCATCACACGCCGTTCTTCGGCGAAGCCAAGCACCGCGCGCTCTGAGCCGCTTCTCCCGTTCACCCTACCGAACACTGCAATGACTGGACGTCCCACCGTGACCGCACTGCCCGCGACCCTGGCCGACTGGCTGACCCATATCGAACAGCAGCATCCGGCCTCCATCGACATGGGCCTGGAGCGCGTGCGCAGCGTGGCCACCGCGCTGGGCCTGGCGGCGCCGGCGGGGCGGGTGATCACTGTGGGCGGCACCAACGGCAAAGGCTCCACCGTCGCCTTCATCGAGTCGATCGCGCGGGCCGCCGGCTGGAAGGTGGGCACCTACACCTCGCCGCATCTGCTGCGCTACAACGAACGCGTGCGCATCAACGGCGAGGAGGCGTCCGATGCGGCGCTGGTGGCCGCCTTCGCTGCCATCGAGGCCGTGCGTGGAGACACCACGCTGACCTATTTTGAGTACGGCACGCTGGCGGCCCTGTTGCTGTTCGCGCAGGCCGGCCTGGACCTGGCGGTGCTGGAAGTCGGGCTGGGCGGACGCCTGGATGCCGTCAACATCGTCGAACCGGACGTAGCGGTGATCACCACCGTGGACATCGACCATGCCGACTGGCTGGGCAGCGACCGCGAAACGATCGGCGCGGAGAAGGCCGGCATCATCCGCGGCTGGAAGCCGGTGATCCTCGGCGAGACCGATCCACCGTCCAGCGTCCTGGCGCGTGCCTACCGTCTTGGAGCCAATGCCATCCGCGGGGGCAGTGATTACCTGTGCGAACCCATTGATGCCGCGCGCTGGCGGTGGCGCGACGTGGGCCTGCGCCTGGAGCTGCCCATGCCGCGGCTGTCCGGGCCGGTGCAGCTGGCCAATGCCGGTGCCGCCATCGCCGCGCTGCGCGCGCTGGACCGTCCGGTTCCGCGCGCGGCGTGGGCGCAGGGCATCGCCGCTGCACACGTCGAAGGCCGCCTGCAGCGTTTCGAACGCGATGGCGTGCAGGTGCTGGTGGACGTGGGCCACAACCCGCAGGCGGCGGCGGCCCTGTGCCGCGCGCTGCGCGCCGAGGGGGTCCCGGGGCGCACCCATGCCATCTATGCCGCGCTGCAGGACAAGGATGCCGCCGGGGTCGCCGCCGCGCTGGCCGACACCATCGATACGTGGACGCTGGCAGGCCTTGCCGGGGCCCGCGGGCAAACGGCGGCGGCGCTGTCGGCGCGACTGGGGCCGGACCTGGCGGGCGCCGCGCAGGTGGTCGACGTCCCTACCGCCCTTGAGCAGGTGCTGCAGGGCGCTGCGCGCGGCGACCGCGTGCTGGTGTTCGGCTCGTTCCACACCGCTGGCCAGGCACTGGCCTGGCTGCAGGCGCACTGACGGCGCTGCGGCCTGCGTTTACCTGCAGGTTCATCCCGCAGCGACGCCTGCCGCCGGGACGCCCGTATAATCCCGGACAATCCCCACCTGCTGCCTGCCTTCCGTGGATACGTCCCTGAAACATCGTTTGATCGGTGCCATCGTCCTGGTGGCCCTGGCTGTGCTGTTCCTGCCGATGCTGGTGACCGGTCCGCCGCGCGAGAGCGCCGTGCAGGATGTGGCCATCGAGGTCCCCGGGCAGCCGGCCAATGCCCAGTTCGAGACCCGTGAGCTGCCGCTCGCGGCGCCGGCCGGTGGCAGCACCGGCCTGCAGACCACGGCCGCGCCCGTGCGCGAGACTCCGGCCGGCGGCGTGCCGGCCGACGGTGCCGGTCCCGGCGCAGCCGCAGGCAACTACGCGGTCACCTTCGGTGCCTATGCCAGCCAGGCGCACGCCGATGCGGTGATCGCGCATCTGAAGGGCGCGCAGCTGCCCGGTTTCAGCGAGCAGACGGTGATCAACGGTACGCCGGCCTGGCGGGTCCGCGTCGGTCCATTCGCTGACCGCGCGCAGGCCGAGTCCGCACGCCTGCAGGCGGTGAAAGTCCGCAACGATGTCAAGGCCGAAGTGATCACCCTGGATGCGGCTGCAGCCCCGGCCGTGGCGGCACCGCCGTCGGCGTCGACAACCGCCCCGCCGACCACGCCCGCCGCACCGGCTCCGGTCGTGCAGACCCACCCGCTGCCGGCCACGCCGGCCCCCGCCCCCGCGCCCAAGCCCGAACCGAAACCTGAGCCCAAGCCTGAGCCCAAGCCTGAGCCCAAGCCTGAGCCCAAGCCTGTCGCCAAGCCGGTCGAGCCGAAGGTGGAGGCCAAGGCCGAACCGAAGACGCCGGCCGCACCTGCCGCCAGTGGCGTGGGCTTTGCAGTGCAGCTTGGAGCGTTCGGCAAGGCCGATGACGCCAACGCCCTGCGTGACAAGGTGCGCGGCGCCGGTTTCAGCGCGTTCGTCGAGCAGGTCCGTACGGACAAGGGCGTGCTGCACCGGGTCCGTGTGGGACCGGTGGCCAGTCGTGCCGAGGCGGATCAACTCAAGGCCCAGGTGGCGTCGCGTGTCGGCGTCGCCGGCATGGTCCGTCCGCACCCCTGATGGCCACGACCCCGCTGGCAGGACTGCAAGGACCACGTCGATGATCGACGTCGTCCTGCTGGGGTTCATCGCGCTGTCCACGCTGTTGGGGTTCTTCCGTGGCTTTGTGGGCATCGTGGTCGGCACGCTGTCCTGGGTGCTGGGCGGCTGGGCGGCATTCCAGTTCGGGCCGGCCGCCGGGCGCTGGTTCGCCGCGCCGCAGGCACCGGGAACGCTGCACCTGTTCGGCGGCTACGTCACCGTCTTCGTGGTTTCACTGGTGGCCGTCAGCCTGATCGGCATGCTGCTGCGCGGCGGGCTCAGAATGACCATGCTCGGCGGCGTCGACCGCATGCTCGGCGGCGGGCTGGGCGTGCTGCGTGGCGCTCTGATCGCCGCTGTCCTGCTGCTGATCGGTGACATGACGCCACTGCGCAGCAAGCCGGAGTGGCAGCAGTCCCACCTGCGGCCTGCGCTGCAGCCGGTGGTGGGGTGGATGGGGGCCCAGCTGCCGGACGTATCCCGCCCCATGGGCACCCTGCAGCAGATGGTGCCCAACGGCCTGCCCAACGGCCTGGAAGGCGTGCTGCCCGGCGCGGGGTCCGCGCCTGCGGCAGGCACGGCGCTGCCGATCGAAGCATTGTTGGGCAAGCCGGGCGCGACAGGCGATAATGGCATCCTCGGCGAGGTGGTGGCGGGACGCGGATGGCCGCGTAACGTGGACCCGGCCAGGGGCGCGGCGGACGAGCACGCAACAGCCCCGGCACTGCCCGCGAACATCGAGTCGGCGCCGGAGCGCCCAGATCCTGCCGCTGTCCCCTGAGGCGGCTCCCCCGGCCAGGCACGGCCAACATCCCTGTAGATGGGCGCAGCCCAGCGGAGATTACGCAACATGTGTGGCATCGTCGGAATCGTCGGCAACCAGAACGTGGCCGGGCAGCTCTATGACGGCTTGACCGTCCTCCAGCATCGCGGACAGGACGCGGCGGGCATCGCCACGGCCGATGGCACGCGGTTGCGTGTGCAGAAGGCCAACGGCCTGGTGCGCGATGTGTTCGACGCACGTGCCATGTCCACCCTGGAAGGGCGGGTGGGCATCGCTCATGTGCGCTATCCAACGGCCGGTTCCGAAGGCATGGACGAGGCGCAGCCGTTCTACGTGAACTCCCCGTACGGCATCGCGCTGGCGCACAACGGCAACCTCATCAACACCGAAGACCTGCGCCGCCAGGTGTTCGAGGCCGACCGCCGCAACGTCAACACCGATTCGGACAGCGAAGTGCTGCTCAACGTCTTCGCCTACGAACTGGACGCGCAGCGCCAGTTGTCCCCGGAAGCGGCCATCCGTGCGGTCTCGCACGTGCACCGGCGCTGCAAGGGCGGCTATGCGGTGGTCAGCGTGGTGCTGGGCCTGGGCCTGGTGGCCTTCCGTGATCCACATGGCATCCGTCCCCTGGTGCTGGGCAAGCGCAGCCACGCCGAGGGCGATGAGTACATCGTGGCCTCCGAGTCGTCCGCGCTGGACGTGCTGGGCTTCCAGCGCGTGCGTGACGTGCAGCCGGGCGAGGCGCTGGTGATCACCGCGCGCGGCGAGCTGTTCTCGGAGATCTGCTCCGAGCCGGCCGAACACACCCCGTGCATCTTCGAGTACGTGTATTTCGCGCGGCCGGATTCGATGATCGACAACGTCTCGGTGCACAAGGCGCGCATGCGCATGGGCATCAAGCTCGGCGAGAAGATCCTGCGCCTTCGCCCGGACCACGACATCGATACGGTCATCCCGATCCCGGACACCTCGCGCGATGCGGCGCTGGAGATTTCCAACACGCTTGGCGTGAAGTACCGCGAAGGCTTCATCAAGAACCGCTACATCGGCCGCACGTTCATCATGCCGGGGCAGGGCGAACGGGTTAAATCGGTACGCCGCAAGCTCAATCCGATCCACCTGGAATTCCGCAACCGCGTGGTGCTGCTGGTCGACGATTCCATCGTGCGCGGCACCACCAGCCAGCAGATCGTGCAGATGGCACGCGATGCCGGTGCGCGCAAGGTCTACCTCGCCAGCGCCGCGCCCCCGGTACGCTATCCCAACATCTATGGCATCGACATGCCGGCGGCCGAGGAGCTGGTGGCGCACAACCGGAGCGTGGAAGAGATCGAAGCGCACCTGGGCTGTGACTGGTTGATCTACCAGGATATCGAGGACATGGAAGCGGCCGTGCGCGATGGCAATCCCGCGCTGCAGAACTTCGATTCCTCCTGCTTCAATGGCCATTATCCGACCGGAATCGAACCGGGCTATTTCGAGCGCATCCAGCAGCTGCGTTCGGACGATGCCAAGCACAAGCGCCGCGCCTGAGCGTGAGCGCTGTGCAGGTGCCCGATGTGGACGGTGACCTGCTGCGTGCCGCGCAGCAGTGCATGGCCGAAGCCGATCCCCTGCGCAAGGTCGCGCTGACCCAGGCCCATGCTGCTGCCTTCCGGCGTGGCCAGCTGAAGGTGGCCGCCGACGCGCCGCCGCCCGAGCCGATCCGCATGCCGGGTCGTCCGGCGCACCTGCACCTGGTGCTGCCGCGCGAGGTGCCGCGCCGACGCCTCGGCAGCGCAGGCGGCCGTGCGGCGTTCATCCATGCCATCGCGCATATCGAGCTCAATGCCATCGACCTGGCCTGGGATGCGGTCTACCGTTTCCGGGGGCTGCCGGCCGCCTTCCTGGCCGACTGGGTCAGCTGTGCGGACGACGAATCACGGCACTTCCTGATGCTGCATGAGCGCCTGCGCGCTCACGGCCATGCCTACGCGGACTTTCCGGCACACAACGGCCTGTGGGAGATGTGCAGCAAGACCGCGCACGACGGTTTGGCGCGCATGGCGCTGGTACCGCGCGTGCTGGAAGCGCGTGGCCTGGATGTCACGCCGCTGATGATCGACAAGCTGCGCGCGCACGGCGATGACGAGACCGCCGATGTGCTGGAGGTGATCCTGCGCGAGGAAGTCGCCCACGTGGCAGCCGGTTCGCGCTGGTACCGCTGGTACTGCGAGCGTGCCGGTGTCGAGCCGCGCCAGCGCTTCAAGGAGCTGCTGGTGGAATACGCCGGTGGCTACCTGCATGGGCCGTTCAACCTCGAGGCGCGGCTGTTGGCCGGCTTCGATGCCGACGAACTGGCGGACCTGGTCGAACAGGCGGGGTGACGGGCACCGGTTTCCGCTGACCGGGCCGGGGCCTGTCACACGTTGGCCAGCACCTCGCGCTGCCCATCGTGCGTGGGCTGGTTGATGTAGAACAGGCCGGGGCCCGGGCGATAGGGCAGCTCACGCAGTCCGTTCCCGGACGCATAGGCCAGGGCCGTGTCTCCCAGCACATCGAAGTTCCAGTGGGCCGACTGCAGCAGATGGTGCTGGCGCAGCTGCCGTTCGGAGGCGGCGTCCAGCGTCCGGCCCGCCATCAGGGCGTCCGCGATGGACTGCAGGCCGGAGGGCACGGCCCACCCTGCAACGGTACCCGGCGCGCGATCCCAGCCCACGCCGGCACTGGCCGCAGCGGCATGCATCAGTCGCAGTGGAATGAGGGGATAGTGGCGGTCGATCGGGCGCGCCAGCACCACGCCGGCATACACATGCAGCGTCGGCGTCGGCAGGGCACTGGTGCTGCCGGCGCGGCGCAGACGCACCCACTGATGCCAGACGGCCACGCTGATCCGCGTGGCATCCAGCCCCAGCCGCTGCCGCCAGTCGCGTGCATCCTGTTGCGCCTGGCGGAAGGCCGGCGCAGCCTGCAGCAGGGCGAGCGGCGGCGTGGCGAATTCAGCAAGTCCATGCCTCAGGATCGGCTCGCTGCGTGGCCGGGTCAGCAGCTTGGGTCCCTCCTGCGGTGCCTCCTGGCCACCGCCGATATCCGCGTGTGAGCCGGGCAATGCGCGCTCCTCGTGCTCGGGTGCCACCGTGGTCAGGGGAAAGTGCAGGCGGTGTTCATCGCGTGCCACCAGATGCAGCACCTTGCGCGCCACGCCCGGCGCCAGGCGCATGCGCGGCGGGCGGCTGCCGGCACCCCCGCGCACGGCAAGCACCGTGTCGAACAGTCCGATGAAGCGGATCACCGGCGTAGGTAAGGCAAAGTCCGCGGAAATCGACAGTCCGGCCTCCCGCAGCAGCCCCAGCCACTGCGCCGAAGACCAGTCGGACAACCGGTTCGCGGCGTCCCGGGCCGATGCCGCACCGCGTGAATAGCCGAACAGGTCTACCTCCACCGCCCGCAGCGGGTGCCGCCACTGCGCCGCAAGCGCCGCGAGCGCGGCGGGCAGTTGTACCCCCAGCGCGCGATCGGTCTTGGCCAGGACCCCCGTGGGGCCGGTACCGAACGCCAGCCCGATCAGGTCGTCGGGACGGCCGTCGCGCGTGCCCGTGCCTTCGGTGTAGATCGCAATGGAGGGTCCCGCCGTCTGCGAACGCCGCCTGTCCGGATAGCATCCGTGCAGGCGGGCGACGTGGGTCGGCGCGTGGTCACGGCTGCTGGTGACGGGCGACTGGAAGGGCGATGCGTCGGCCGCGGCGGCGGCCCCGGCGACCGGCAGCGGCACCGGCGGCAGCACGCCCCCCGCGCCGTCAGCCCGCGCGGCGAGGTTGTGCACATTGTTGCGGGTGCCATCGAAGAACAGGCCGATGTGCAGGATCGAGTCCGACGCCGGCGTGTCCGGGTCAGCGGTGCGAGGGGGCATGGCGGTCTCCGGCCGTTGCCTGAAAGATAGCGCGGGATGCGTGCCCTTCGCATGGGGGCGTAATGCCGGCGGGAGCCCTACCGAAACCTCACGGCGCCTCCGGTATCCGCCCGATGGCGTCTGCGGGCTCGCAGCAGTGTCATGTACCTGCACGAACGGCGTGCAAGAACGGAGAGCACCATGGCGGCTGAGTGGCAGGCGCGCGCATGGGCCGCCGCGTTGCGCACCGTCGTCCTTGCAGCCATGGCCGGGGTGCCGGTGGCGCTGGCGGCAGGCGGTGATGAGGCCTCTCTGCCGCAGCCTCTCACCACTATGCTGGAGACGCCGAAGGTAGCGGAATTCGTTGCACGTCCCTTCGTGGCGGCCGCGTGGCAGGTGAGTCTGGACGCAGAGCAGCTGCGCGCGGAGCAGCCCGGTGTGTCGCTGCGGGTCGACGGGCAGGCGGTCTCTTTCGAGCACGATGCCCGCGCCGTGCTGCCTACCGGCAATCTGCTGCTGCGCGCACGTACGGCTGACGGCCACGCGACCGCTCCGGCCATCCTCAGCGCGCGGGGGCTGACCGCCGCGTTCCGGTTGGACGCCCGGCTGTACCGGCTGGTACCCCTGCACGGTGGACAGCATCTGCTGATCCTCGTGGACGAGCGCCTTTTGCCACCGGCCCATGGGCAGGTGGGGGCCGCGGTGGCGGCGCAGCCCCATCGGGCAGGGAGATCCGCATCGGCTCCGAGCGTGATCCGCGTGCTGGTGGCCGCAAGCACCGAGGCCGCCGCCGGCTATCCCGGGGATCTGCACGCCCTGGCCGAGCTCTCCATCGCCGAGTCGAACCTTACTTACCGCAACAGCGGCCTGGCAATGCACCTGGAGTTGGCCGCATTCCAGCAGAGCAGCTACGCCGAAACCCGCAACATGTCGCTGGACGTGCGCCGCCTGGTGGACCCTGCTGACGGTTACCTGGATGACCTCCATGGGCTACGTGACCAGATAGCGGCAGACGTCGGCCTTCTCCTGCTGGATCGAGCAGGGTCATGTGGTGAAGCCGCGGAGATCGGTGCAACGGCGGCCACCGCCTTTGCCGCTGTGCTTACCGATTGCGCCACGGGTCAGTTCACGTTCGCGCACGAAATCGGCCACCTGGGCGGTGCGCGCCATGATGTCCGCCGCGATCCCGCCACGGCCCCTTATCCGTTCGGACACGGTTATTGGTACCAGCCCCCGCGAGCACTGGGCTGGCGCACGGTGATGTCATACGACTGCCCGACCGGGTGTCACCGCATTCCGTACTGGTCCAGCCCGTCGCTGCAGTACGAGGGGGTGCCGGTCGGCAATGCTGCGGAAGCGGACAACCGCCGCGTGCTGGACATCACACGCGGCACGCTGGCCGGGTTCCGCTGAGATGTGCCTACAGGGACTGCAACTGCATGCCGT
Organism: Xanthomonas sp. 60; assembly: GCF_011761925.1. Taxonomy (NCBI): domain Bacteria; kingdom Pseudomonadati; phylum Pseudomonadota; class Gammaproteobacteria; order Lysobacterales; family Lysobacteraceae; genus Xanthomonas; species Xanthomonas sp. 60. The sequence goes on from NZ_JAASQW010000001.1 coordinate 471,383, forward strand.
CGGGGGTCACACGCAGTACCGACCCCTGCGTATACCAGTCGCCCAGCACCACGCGGCGGCAAGGCCGGCCTTCCACCTCGAGCGTGTGGAGGGCCGGACGATGGGTATGACCGTGGATCATCGTGCGCACGCCGTAACGTGCGAACGTCGCCGCAACCTCGGCAGGGGCGACATCCGTCACCGTCTCGAACTGTGCGGCGTCGTCCCCCTTCATCGCGACCTGCCGGCTCTGACTGGCCTCGCGCGCTTTCTGGGCGAAGGCGATGCGAGCCGCCAGGGGTTGTGCGAGGAACTGGGCCTGGAAGGCCGGATCACGCGTCTGCGCCCGGAACTGCTGATAAGGCAGGTCGTCGGTGCACAGCAGGTCGCCATGCTGCAACAGGACAGGCGTGCCGTACAGATCGATCACCGACGGATCGGGAAGGATATGCATGCCGGCCCGGTGTGCGTAGTGCTCACCCACCAGGAAATCACGGTTGCCGCGGATGAAGTACACAGGCACGCCGGCCGCATGCACGGCGTGCAGCGCCAGCGCCACCTCATCGGCGGCCGTCGAAGGCGTGTCATCGCCGATCCATGCCTCGAACAGGTCACCGAGGATGTACAGCGCATCGGCATGCATTGCCTCTTCGCGCAGGAACGCGAGGAACAGCCCGGTGATGGCAGGACGGCTGGCGTCCAGATGCAGATCGGAAATGAATAGCGTGGTCATCTGACCATTCTAGCCCGCTCCTGCCCAGGCCGAGTCCAAGGGGCAGGGGATCTTCTGGACGACGTCCAGATCAAACTCCAATGGAGGTCCAAAATGAAAATACGCCTGCCGTCTGCCGTGACCCTCGCCCTGCTCGGCATCTCGGCCGCCCCTGCGGTCTCTGCCGCGCCGCTGTTCAGCCCGTCGCAGTTGTTCACCCGTGCGGAGGCTGCCGCCTCACCCATCCTCGCCACCCTCACAGCCTCGCCGTCGACCGCCGCAGTCCTGCGTGTCGATGCCCATCCCGCCGCCATCGAGCAGGACACCCTGGAGATGGAGATCTTCGGAACCCCGGTCCAGGCTGCAAGAGACCGCCTCGAATCACTCGATGATGGCACCCAGATCTGGTACGGCCAGATCGGCAGCGGCGCACTGGACGCGAAGGAGTCAGGCCCGCACGCGCTGGACCCCGCCAACACGGTCATCGTCGTGCGCTCCGGCCGCTCACTGACGGCATCCGTCCGCCACGGCGGCCAGCTCTACACCCTCAGCCCCACAGCCGATGGGCATGCGCTTGTGCAGATCGACGAGGCGCAGCTGCCGCCGGATCACCCCGCTGGTGCTGGCGCCGGCGCTGCGGCCGGACCGCTCACTCCGTCCATGGAATCCGGCACAGCCAACCGTGCAGGGCCGACCGTCATCCGCGTGGCGGTCATGGCGACCCGAACGGTCAGGGACGTGCTGGGAGGAGATGAAAACGTCCGCAACAAGGTTCATCTGGCGGTCGCAGAATCCAACCAGGGCTACATCAACAGCGGCATCGACCTGCGTGTGCAGCTCGGTGGCCTGGCCTACGGTGCGCAGGGAGAAACCACGATCGTCAACGATCTTTCGAGTTTCATCCGCCAGGGCGATGGGCGGTTCGACCTGATCCACGCCTTCCGCGACCAGGTGGGCGGGGACGTTCCGGTGCTGGTGACGGCCGATGGCTCATCGTGCGGCCTGGCTTCGCAGGGATTCGTGGCAGTGAATCATGGCTGCATGGTGGGCTACTACACGTTCGCCCATGAGATCGCGCATGTCATGGGCGCCACGCACGATATCGAGGTGGCCCCGGGAAACGGCTACAACCATGGCTATCGCCATCAACCTTCTCAGGGAGATCGCTGGCGCACGATCCTGGCCTATGAATGTGCCGGCGGGTGCCGCCGGCTGAACTACTATTCCAGCCCCAACCGGTATTACAACGGAGCACCGATGGGCGACTGGAGGGCGGACAACACCCGTACCCTGAAGGAGAACAAAGACCGCGTCGCCGCGACGCGTTGATGCGTACAGGCGCAGCCGCCCTCGCTTCCAGGGCAGGGGCGGCTACGCAGGCAGCCGCCGGGGGACGCAGCGTTGTCACAGGGGCCACCACGCCAGGCTCGCGGCGGCCAGGCCGCAGGCGATCGCAGTGGCGGCAAGCACGTCACTGGGGTAGTGCAGGCCGAGCACCACGCGCGAGGCGGCCACGCACAGCGTGAAAGGCACCAGCAAGGGGGCCAGCCAAGGGTAATGGGCCAGGGCAACGAGGGTGAACGAGACCGCGTGCAGGGTGTGGCCGGAGGGGAAACTGAACTCGTCCAGCGGCGCCACCCAGGCGCGGATGCGCAGGTCGGCCTTGTAGGGTCTGGGCCGTCGCGTCCAACGTTTCAGGCCCTTGTACATCAACAGGGCGACCACGCCGGTAGCGGCCATGTGCGCACTCGCCGCCAGGCCCTGCAGGCCGTCAAGCAGCACCAGCGCGCCCATCAGCACATACCAGAACACGCCATCACCGAGTCGGCTGATGGCCGCAAACAGCGCGCGCACCGAACGGCGGCGGCAGAAATGGTTCGCGCGTCGGCACCAACGCGTCTCGCGGCCGATCAGGTCAAGCGGCGTGCTGCGCATGCGGCCTCCGGGCCAGGGCCAGTTCTTCCAGCAGGGCATCGAACTCGGCCACCACCTGCTGCGGGTGGAGGCGCTTCATGTCACGCGCAGCCTGCCCGCCCAGGCGCCGCCGCAGTGCCGCGTCATCGGCCAGCCGCTGTGCCGCGCCCACGAACCGATCATCATCGTTCACGGCGATCCCGTTTTCTTCCGTACGCAGGTACTCACGTGCCGCGCCGTAATCAAAGGCGACGGTGGCCACGCCACTGGCCATTGCTTCCAGTGTCACGTTGCCGAAGGTTTCACTGAGGCTGGGAAAGAGGAACAGATCGCCACTGGCGAAATGCCGTGCGAGTGCATCGCCGCGCTGCACGCCGCAGAAGACGAAGTCAGGGTGCTCGGCTTCGAGTTTTTCGCGCGCCGGACCATCGCCGACCAGCACGAAACGCGCCGAGGGATGCTGCCGCTGCAGCGTCCGGAACGCGCGCACCGCCAGTCCGAGATTCTTCTCCGCGGCAATGCGACCGACGTGGATCACCGCCAGGCTGTCCGGCGCCACCCCCCAGGCGGTGCGCAGGGCATTGTCGCGGCGGCCAGGATCGAACTGCTGGCTGTCCACCGCGCGGGCGAGCAGGCGCACGCGCTCGAACCCTTCATGGGTCAGGGTGGCCTGCAGTTCGCGGGTAGGGACCAGGGTGGCATCGGCCTGGTTGTGGAAGCGGCGCATCCAGCGCAGCGCCGTGTCCTGCAGCCAGGCCGCCCCATAATCAGGCAGGTAGGCATCAAAACGGGTATGGAAGCCGGTCGCCACCGGAATGCCCAGCCGCCGCGCGCAGCGCAGTGCGGACCAGCCCAGCGGACCTTCGGTGGCGATGTAGAGTGCATCAGGGCGGTTCTGGCGCCAGTGGCGTGCCAGCCGGAACGGCGAGGGCAGGCCGAAGCGCAGGCCCGGATAGCGCGGCAGAGCGGCACCGGCCGTGCGCAGGCTGCCGTCCAGGGCCGCAGGCTCGGCCGGTTGCCGTGGACGGATCAGGTCGACCTCATGCCCGGCTTGGCGCAGGCCCATCTCGAGGCTGTGGACGGTCAGGGCCACGCCGTTGACTTCCGGCGGGTAGGTCTCGGTGACGATCGCATAGCGCATGGCAGGTCTCCCGTTTGCGCCATGCTCGCCCCCGCCCGTGTCCCCTGCATGACGGCGTTGCGTCCGCCAGATGACCGGCCCCCCGGCAGCCCCTGCGGGTGCCGGGACCGGTGCCGCGCTCAGGCCACGAACGGTCGGAACTGCATGCCCAGGCCGGCCATGCTTTCGGTCTCGCCGATCAGGTCCGCCCGCAGCAGGGGGCGGGCATCGATATAGGCCTGTGGCACGATCAGCGACAGGCGCTCCTCCTCCGCGGAAAGTTCCAGCGCAGGCAGCGGGGTGGATTCGTGGGCGCGGTTGATCAGTACCGCCAGCCGCAGCAGCGCGGCCAGGCGGCGCGCGGGCAGCGCCAGTCGCTCGGGCAGCGCGTCAAAGGCCGATTTCGGCACGTTGCGGCGGTGCGTGCGGACCAGCGCGGCCAGCATGTGCTGTTCCTGCCGCGAGAACCCGGCGATGTCCGAATGCTCGAGCACGTAGCTGCCATGCACGTGGTAACCGCTGTGCGCGATCATCAGGCCCAGCTCGTGCAGTCGCGCGGCCCAGCCGAGCATGCGCGCGTCATCGGCTTCCAGCCGCCAGGCGGCCTGCACCTGGTCGAACAGGGCCATCGCGGTCTGTTCCACGCGGTCGGCCTGTGCGATTTCGATGCCGTAGCGCTGCGTCAGCGCAGCGACGGATTCGTCGCGCGGATCGTTCTCGCCGGCGCGCCCGACAATGTCATGCAGGATGCCTTCGCGCATGGCCGCCTTGCTCACCAGCAGTTTCTGCAGGCCGAGGGCCTGGAACGCAGCCTCCAGCACCAGCACCCCGCCGGCGATGATCGGGCGGCGGTCATTGCCCAGCCCGGGCAGCACGATATCCTCGATCCGCTTGGCCTTCAGCAGTTCGTCGCGCAGCTGCGGCAGGGCTTCGGCGGTGATGGCCCCCTTGCTGAGCTTCATCGTGGCGCAGATCTCGCTGATCGCCTTGTGCGTGCCTGACGAGCCCAGGGCTTCGTCCCAGCCCAGCGCGCGGTACTTGCTGGCGAAGGGCTGGAACTCGCGGCCGATCTCGGCCAGCGCATCCTTCCAGCGCTTGCGGCTGAGCTTGCCGCCCGGAAAGAATCGCCGCGTACTGGCGATGCAGCCGGCCTGCAGGCTCTCGCGTTCCAGTGTCTGCATGCCCGAGCCGATGATGAACTCGGTGGACCCGCCGCCGATATCGATCACCAGCCGACGCTGGCCGGCCTTGGGGGGCTGTGCGTGCGCCACGCCGAGATAGATCAGGCGCGCTTCCTCGCGACCGCTGACCACTTCGATCGCATGGCCGAGCGCGGTTTCGGCCGGCATCAGGAACGCCTGCGGCGAACGCAGCTGGCGCACGGTGTTGGTGGCCAGGGCCCGCACGCGGTGCGGGGGCAGGTCACGGATGCGCTGGCCGAAACGTGCCAGGCACTCCAGCGCGCGCTGCCGGGCGTCAGCCGCCAGACCCCCCTTGCCGTCCAGGCCATCGGCCATGCGTACCGTCTCACGCAGGCGATCGACCACACGCAGCTGCCCCAGCGTGTAGCGGGCAATCACCATGTGGAAACTGTTGGAACCCAGGTCGATGGCGGCCAGCAGTTCGCCGTCCTGGAGCGTCGGAAATGTCGTGGTATGGGGCATGGACGGCATGGTAGCCGAAGGCGGGGCAGGCGCGCGTTACAGCCCCTGCAACAGCGCCATCTGCGCCGAATGGGGCGGCACGCCGTGCGGTGGCTCCAGCTTGCGGTAACTGCCATCGGCCTGCAGTTCCCACGCCCCGAGGTTGTCATCGAGGTAGTTCTGCAGAACCTCCCGGTAGACGCGTCGGGCCAGCGCCGGGTCCAGGATCGGGAAGCCTGTCTCCACCCGGCGCAGCAGGTTGCGCTCCAGCCAGTCGGCGCTGGCGCAGAACAGTTCCGGCGCCCCGTCATTGCCGAACCAGTACACGCGGCTGTGCTCCAGGAAACGGCCGACGATCGAGCGCACGCGGATGTTGTCCGAGACACCGGGCACGCCCGGCCGCAGGGTACAGGTGCCGCGCACGATCAGGTCGATCTTCACCCCCGCCTGCGATGCGGCATACAGGGCGCGGATCACCTGCGGTTCGTTCAGGGCGTTCATCTTGGCGATGATGCGCGCCGGGCGCCCCGCCAGCGCGATCTGTGTCTCCCGTTCGATGCGTTCCAGTACCCCGCTGTGCAGGGTGAACGGGGACTGCAGCAAGCGCTTGAGACGTGCCTTGGACGCCAGCCCGGAGAGCTGCTGGAACAACAGGTGCACATCGTTGCCGATATCCGCATCGGCGGTGATCAGGCTGATGTCGGTGTACGCGCGGGCCGTGCCGCTATGGTAATTGCCGGTCCCCAGGTGCACGTAGCGGCGCAGCTTGCGGCCCTCGCGGCGCACGATGAGCAGCATCTTGGCGTGGGTCTTGAACCCCACCACGCCGTAGACCACCTGCACGCCCGCTTCCTGCAGGCGATCGGCCAGGCCGAGGTTGGCCTCTTCATCGAAGCGTGCGCGCAGCTCCACCACCACGGTGACATCCTTGCCATTGCGGGCGGCGAGGATCAGCGCTTCGACGATCAGCGAATCCTTGCCGGTGCGGTACAGCGTCTGCTTGATCGCCAGCACGTTCGGATCCACCGCCGCCTGCTTGATCAGGTCCAGCACGGCGGTGAACGCATCGAAGGGGTGGTGCAGCAGCACGTCCTGGCGCGCGACGATCTCGAAGATGCCATCGCTGTCGCGCAGCGTGCGCGGGGTCATCGGGGGATATTTCAGGTCCGGCCGCGCGAGCAGGTCGTACAGCTGGCTGATGCGGTTGAGGTTGACCGGACCGTCGATGCGGTACACCGCGTTCTCCGGCAGGCCGAAGTTCTGCAGCAGCGTGCGCACGATCTCGCGCGGCGCATCGTGGGCGATCTCCAGGCGCACCGCCGGCCGGTAGCCGCGGTCCACCAGCTCGTCCCGCAGGGCCAGCGCGAGGTTCTCCACCTCTTCCTCGTCCACCACCAGTTCGGAATTGCGGGTCACGCGGAACTGGTAGGCGCCCAGCACCTCCATGCCCGGGAACAGCTCACCGACGAACGTGGACAGCACCGAGGACAGGAACACGAAGGTCTGCGCGCCGCCCAGCTTTTCCGGCAGCTGGATGACACGGGGCAGGGAGCGCGGCGCACGCACGATGGCCATGTGGCCGGCGCGGCCGAAGGCATCGGTGCCTTTGAGCACCACCACGATGTTCAGCGATTTGTTGAGGATCTTCGGGAACGGATGCGCCGGGTCCAGCCCCAGCGGCGAGAGCACCGGCATGATCTCGTTGCGGAAGTACGCCCGCAGCCAGCGCCGCTGGCGGTGATCCCAGGAATGGCGGCCAAGCACGGCCACGCCGGCCTGGCCCAGGGCCGGGCGCAGCACCTCGTTCCAGCAGCGGTACTGCTGGTCCACAAGCTGTGCGGCGCGGTCATGGATGGCATTGAGGATGACCTGGGGACTCATGCCATCGGGCGCCGGTGGCAGGCCGTACTCCTGGGCATGGCGGACCGCGGCGGCGCGGATCTCGAAGAACTCGTCCAGGTTGGTGCAGGAGATGCACATGAACTTCAACCGCTCCAGCAGCGGTACCTGCGGATCCAGCGCCTGCGCCAGCACGCGGAAATTGAAATCGAGCTGGGACAGTTCGCGGTTGAGGTACAGCGACGGATCGCGCAGGGGATCGACGTCGGGCCGGGCGGCAACGGGCAAGGATCCAGGGGTGCTCATGAGGGTCGGTCGTCCGCGTCGGGATGGGCGGCCGGCTCACGCGCACGCACGTGGTCGGCATCGAAATGACAGGAGAAGGTGGAGCCCTTGCCGACCTCGCTCTGGATGTCCAAGCGGGCATGGTGCAGGCCGAGAATGTGTTTGACGATGGACAGGCCCAGCCCGGTGCCACCGCTTTCGCGCGAGCGGCTGCTGGAGACCCGGTAGAAGCGCTCGGTGAGTCGCGGCAGGTGGTTGGCCGGAATGCCGTAGCCGGTGTCGCGCACCGAAAGCACCGCACCGTCGCCTTCGCGGGCGAATTCCACCGTCACCTGGCCGCCGACCGGCGTGTAGCGCACCGCATTGGTGACCAGGTTGGAAAAGGCGCTGTGCAGTTCCTTGGTCGTCCCCAGCAGGTCGATGCCGGCCAGGTCGGTGACGCTGATCTGGTGGCGCCCCTGGCTGTGGGCCTCGGCCTCGCGCCGGAGCGTTGCCAGCATCGGCTGCATGGCCACGGTCTCCGATTCGCCCGCGTCCTGTGATTCCAGCCGCGAGAGCGTGAGCAGGTCTTCCACCAGTTGGGCCATGCGCCCGCTCTGCCGGCGCATTTCTTCCAGCATCGGCCCGGTGCCGGGAAAATCCTCCGGGTCCATCATGTCCAGGTAGCCGTGCACGACCGTCAAGGGCGTGCGCAGTTCATGGGAGACGTTGGCCACGAAGTCCCGACGCACCTGTTCCAGCCGCAGCAGCTTGGTCACATCGCGGGCGATCAGCAGCCAGTGGTCGGCGGAGTAGGGGATCAGCCGCAGGTTCAGGCGGATCGCCGGATCCATGGGCGAGGGCACATCGAGGATCGGTTCGGCGTTGCGTCCGCCGGCCAGCCAGTGTGCCAGCGGCATCGGCTGCAGGCGCTGCACGAGCGCCTGGCCGAGGTCGCCGGGATGATGCAGGCCGAGCAGCGTGGTGGCCGCCTCGTTGAACCACTGCACGCGCTGGCTGTTGCGGTCCAGCACCACCACCGCGTCGGGCAGCGCGGCAGCAGCGGCGCGGTAGCTGCGCAGCATGTCGAGCAGGCGTCGCTTGCGCGCGCGCATCTCCAGCTGGTTGCGATGGACCACGCGGTCCAGCTCGTTCCATACCCCGGTGCTGTCGCCGATCTCCCAGCGCTGGCGTGCGGTCAGCCGGCCCAGCACGCGCCGCAGCCGCCAGTAGTGCCAAGCCAGCGAGCCGATCGCCGTCAACGCGATCGCCATCCACAGATGTCCGGTCACCCCCCCCACCACGCCCGCCAACAGCAGCACCGCCGCCAGGGAGGCCAGGGTCTTCAACCAGGCAGATCGGATATGACGCGGCATTGCACTCTCTTCAGTGAAGCGGACGACCCGGCAGGGTGATCCCGGTTATAGCATCAACGTCAGCACCCGGGCCGCGGCGCCGGGGCCGGCGCCCAGGCGGGCTCAGGTGGCGGTGGAGAAGCGGTAACCCGCACCGCGCACGGTCTGCACCATGTTCTCTGCATTGAACGGTTCGAGCGTCTTGCGCAGGCGCCGGATGTGCACGTCGATCGTGCGCTCTTCCACGTACACGCTGCCGCCCCATACATGGTCCAGCAGCTGGGCGCGGGTGTAGACGCGCTCGGGGTGGGTCATGAAGAAGTGCAGCAGGCGGTACTCGGTCGGGCCGATCGGCACCGGCTGTTCGTTGGCGAAGACCCGGTGCGCGGCGCCGTCGATGCGCACCACGCCCACGGCCACGCTGCCGTCCTCGTCGTCGTCGCGGGCGCGCCGCATCACCGCGCGGATGCGCGCCAGCAGCTCGCGGGCGGAGAACGGCTTGACCACGTAATCGTCCACGCCGGCCTCAAGCCCGCCCACCCGGTCGTTCTCTTCGCCGCGCGCGGTGAGCATGATGATCGGCACGTCACGGGTCAGGGCCTCCTTGCGCCAGCGTCGGGCCAGGTCCAGGCCGCTGGTGCCGGGCAGCATCCAGTCCAGAAGGATCAGGTCGGGAACACGGTCGGCGATGGCCGTCTGGGCCTCGCGGGCGTCGCCGGCATGGATCGGCTCGTAGTCACCCTTGCGCAGGGCAAAGGCCACCATTTCGCGGATCGCGGGTTCGTCGTCGACGATCAGGATGCGTTTCTGCACGTGGCTACCGTCATGCTCATCAGCTCGGGAATGAGCTCAGTAGACTACGATTTGATGACAGGTTTGTGACCTGGTGGCCGTGAAGATGACAGTTCCTGTCGGCAAGCACGTGGATGGGCCGCGATCAGCGTCGTTCGAACTCCGGATCGTTGACACCCTGGCGGCGCATCTCCAGCACGGTCGGGGTGATGCGCTCGATCCGCGCCTCCACGCGGGCGCGGGTCACGTAGTCCAGGCCCTGCGCCTGCTTGAGCGCCTGCAGCTGCATCAGAGCCTGCTCGGGGCGGCCGCTCAGGTAGGCGGCTTCGGCATAGGCCTCGCTGGCGCGGAGGGTGTCGCCGGCCAGTTCGCTGGCACGCGCGAAACGCTGCTGCAGGACCGGATCGTTGCTGCTTTGTGACAACAGCGGCCGCAGCATGGCCTGCGCGCGCTGCCCGGCCGCACGGCCTCCCTGCTCGTTGAGGACCTGGGCGTAGGTGAGCGCGATCGGAAGGCTGTTGGGCTGCGCCGCCAGCAGGGCCTCGAAGCGTGCGTTGGCGGCCTCGCGCTGGCCTGAGCGCGACTGCGCCTCACTCAGTGCCAGCGCCACCCAGAGATTGCCCGGGTCGGCGTCGTGCAGCAGCGCCAGTTCACGTGCCGCGGTGGCGGCCCCGGTGGTGCCGGTCGCCAGGTCGGCCAGTGCCTTGCCGTAGCGCTGTGCCGGGGTCAGGCCCTGCGCCCGCGCACGCGCCAGGCTCTGGTACTCGCGGGTCAGCTCGGCCGGTGTGGGCGCGCTGAGCACCCGCAGGCGCTCGCGCGCCCAGTCGAACTGGCCGGTGGCACCGCGGTCGGGGCGCCCGGCGTCGATCTGCATGCCCGGCGGCAGCAACGGGTTGTAACGCCGTGCGGTGGTTTCGGCCAGGCTCGGATCCTGTGGATCCACCCGCTCGGTGCGTACGCCACCCGGCACCTCCGTGGTCAGCACCACGGTGTCTTTCTTCATCTGCTCCGCGCGTGCCTTGGCCTCGCTGATGCGGGTGGTGTTGACCGGGTGGGTGCGCAGGAAATCCGGCACGTTGTAGCCGCCCGAATTGCCGCGCATGGATGCACTCATGCGCTCGAAAAAGCCGGCCATCGCATCCACGTCATACCCGCTGCGCGCCAGCGTGCGGATGCCCAGACGGTCGGCTTCGGACTCATTGGCACGCGTGTAGTCGATCTGCCGCTGCTGCATCAGCCCCATCCCGGAGGTGATCGCGGCCATGGTGGCATTGCCCGAAGAGTTGCCGCCGGCCTGCTGGGCCGCCACGATCGCGGCCAGCATGCCCAGCAGGATCGGGATCTGGTCGCGCTGCGCACGCTCCACGCCACGCAGTACGTGCTGCTGGGTCACGTGCGCGATCTCATGGGACAGCACGGCGGCGACCTCATCCTCGCGCTCGGCGGTGAGCACCAGTCCGGCATTCATGCCGATGTAGCCGCCCAGCGTGGCGAAGGCGTTGATCTGCCGGTCGCGCATCATGAAGAAGGTGTAGGGCTGCCGCGGCTGGGCGCTGTTGGCCCCGAGCCGGGTCCCCAGCGTCTGCAGCCAGTCGTTGACCAGCGGATCATCCAGCAGATAGCCATAGTTGCGCAGCTCGCGCAGCATCATGCCGCCATACTCGGCCTGGCGCGCCGGCGTAAGCAGCTCGCCGGCCGACGAACCGATGTCCGGCAGCGAATCCTGCGCCTGCGCCAAGGGCGCGGCCAGGGCCAGGGTGAGGGCGGCGGAGAGCAGCAGCAGGCGCAAGCGGGAATCCTCGGGCGGTACCGCCCAGCGTGGCAGGTCGGGCGGAAATCAATTGTTAAACCACAGTGTTGCAGCCATGCAATGGAAATACGTGCACACCGCTACCATAGTCGGACAATCAAATCGTCGTGGAGTTTCCCATGAGCCAAGTTGACACCCCTGCTGCCGGCGCTCCTGCCATCACCATCTATTCCACTGCCGTGTGCCCGTACTGCGTGGCGGCCAAGAACTTCCTCAAGAGCAAAGGCCAGCAGTGGACCGAAGTCCGCATCGACCTGGACGCCGCCGAGCGCGAGAAGATGATGGCCCGCACCCGTCGGACCAGCGTGCCGCAGATCTTTGTCGGTGATGTCCACGTCGGTGGGTACGACGACATGATGGCGCTGCACCGCGAGGGCAGGCTGGAGCCGTTGCTGGCCGGGCAGGGACAGGCATGAGCGGGGTGGACGACAGCGGCGACCGCCTGGCCGAGTTCAATGCCTACCGCAAGAAGATGAACGAGCGGATCCTGGCCGAGCCGAACCAGGTCGTGCGCCGGTTTTTCGCGCTGGATACCCAGACCTACCAGGCGGGCGCGCTGGATGTGAAGACGAAGGAACTGCTGGGCCTGGTAGCGTCCATGGTGCTGCGCTGCGATGACTGCATCAGCTATCACGTGGCCCAGTGCAAGGCTGCAGGCGTCAGCCGGGACGAGTTCTTCGAAACCTTTTCGGTCGGCCTGGTGGTCGGTGGCTCGATCGTGATCCCGCATCTGCGCCGAGCCGTTGATTTCCTCGACCAACTCGAAGACGGCGCCGCCGCTCCGGACGCTCACGCGCACTGAGCCCGGCACGACGATAGGCCCGGCCTTTCCGGGACTATCGTCTAATTTGGGGGGATCTGGCCGCTTCGGGCATAATTGCGGGTGAAACTTCATCTCGCCGGCGTTCCGGGCCCCTCCGGACGGCGTTTCCCCCCTTCTGTTCGGAATATCGATCAATGACGCAGAAAATCACGGTCATCCGCGGCGATGGCATCGGCCCGGAGATCATGGACGCCACCCTGTTCGTGCTTGACCAGCTCAACACCGGTCTGGAGTACGAAGAGGCCGACGCGGGCCTGGTGGCGCTGGAAAAGCATGGCGACCTGATGCCGGCCGCTACCCTGGAATCCATCGCGCGCAACAAGATCGCGCTGAAGAGCCCCCTGACCACGCCGGTCGGCGGCGGTTTCACGTCGATCAACGTCAGCCTGCGCCGTCATTTCGACCTGTACGCCAATGTCCGCCCGGCGCACACGTTCCCGAACACCAAGTCGCGCTTCACGGGTGTCAACCTCGTCACCGTCCGCGAGAACACCGAGGGTGCCTACCTGGCCGAGGGTCAGGAAGTGTCTGCCGATGGCGAGACCGCCTTCTCCGGCACGCGCATCACCCGCAAGGGCTCGGACCGCATCGTGCGCTACGCCTTCGAACTGGCCCGCAGCACCGGCCGCAAGAAGGTCACCGCGGTGCACAAGGCCAACATCATCAAGTCGACCTCGGGCCTGTTCCTGAATGTCGCTCGTGAAGTGGCCGCGGAGTATCCGGACATCGAGTTCCAGGAAATGATCGTCGACAACTGCTGCATGCAGTTGGTGATGCGCCCGGAACAGTTCGATGTGATCGTCACCACGAACCTGTTCGGTGACATCATTTCCGACCTGTGCGCCGGTCTGGTCGGTGGCCTGGGACTGGCCCCGGGCGCCAACATCGGCAAGGACGCGGCGATCTTCGAAGCCGTGCACGGTACGGCGCCGGACATTGCCGGCCAGGGCAAGGCGAACCCGTGCGCGCTGCTGCTGGCCGCCGCCCAGATGCTTGACCATCTCGGCCAGACCGACAATGCCGAGCGTCTGCGCAAGGCCATCGTCGCCACGCTGGAAGCCAAGGACTCGCTGACCGGCGATCTTGGTGGTACTGGCAACACGATGGGCTTCGCCAAGGCGATCGCCAGCCGTCTGTAAGGGGTCACTGCGCTACCTGTTCGGCCATCAGGGCGCCTCCGGGCGCCCTGATGCGTTCAGGGGGCGGGACAGCGATGGCGTCCGGACCCCGGAAAAGGAAAGGCGCCGATCGGCGCCCTTCCATCCGGCATGCAAGGAGAAACTCAGCGCTGCTGCAGCTTTGACAGCAGGCGCAGGAACTCCACGTACAGCCACACCAGCGTCACCATCAGGCCGAAGGCGCCATACCACTCCATGTACTTCGGCGCGCCGTGTTCCACGCCGTTCTCGATGAAATCGAAGTCAAGGACCAGGTTCAGCGCGGCGACCACCACCACGAACACGCTGAAGGCGATGCCCATCCAGCCCGAGTCGTGGATCATCGGCATGTTGATGCCGAACAGGCTCAGCACGATCGACACCAGGTACACCACCGCAATGCCGCCGGTGGCCGCCACGACGCCGAGCTTGAAGTTCTCGGTCGCCTTGATCATGCCGGTGCGGTAGGCGACCAGCATCGTTACCAGGGTACCAAAGGTGGCCATCACGGCCTGGAACACGATGCCCGGGAACTTCATTTCAAACATGGCGGAAATGGCACCCAGGAACAGGCCTTCGACCAGCGCATAGGCGGGAGCGGACACCGGGGCCCATTCCTTCTTGAACACCGTGACCAGCGCCAGCACCAGGCCGCCGACCGCGCCGCCGATGGCATACAGCGAACCGGCCGGGGTGAACTCGCCGGCGGCATTGATCGACTGGCTCCACGCGAACGCTGCCGTCAGCACGGCCAGCAGCAGCAGCAGCCCGGTCTTGTTGACCGTGCCATTGAGGGTCATTGCCTCGCCGCTGCGCGCCGAAACGGTGCCGCTGGCGAGATCAAGGAAAGTGGACTCGGAAAGAGCCGGGTTGCCGCTGCGCATGCAGATCTCCGTGCGGGAAAATGATAGGCAGCCAGCATAACGCACGGGTCGGGGGGCTGCCGTGTACCTGCTCAAGCGGCGTACGCGTTGACAGTCTGCGGTGCCGGCGCCCACAATTGCCGACCCTCGTTGCTGCACGCGACGAGCGGGCCGTTCGGGGTATAGCGCAGTCTGGTAGCGCGCCTGCTTTGGGAGCAGGATGTCGGGGGTTCGAATCCCTCTACCCCGACCATTCCGGCCATCGCCGGATGGACGGCCCACCGCCCAAGCGCCCGTAGCTCAACTGGATAGAGCACCGGCCTTCTAAGCCGGCGGTTACAGGTTCGATTCCTGTCGGGCGCGCCAGTGGATCACCCTGCCTTCTCACCCCGCATGAGTGTCCGCCAGGCGCTGTCAGCGCATCTGGGCACCGGGGACTCGCGCGCGCGCGTCCCGCTTGTCCGCCGCATGCTGCGCGCCGGGCAGGTCCGAGGGGCTGCGGATGATGCTCGCGTTGCTGACCGCCTGACGTTTGCCGCAGTGCTCACAGGTAATGACCGTGCCCAGTGACACGGTTTCGAGCTCGCCGCGCGCGACATCGGTGATCTGCGTGCAGCTGTTGCACAGGACGGTCAACGCGTACACGGTCATCAACCGCCCATCGGGCTGTAGTTCGCCTTTGCAGGAGAGGATCTTGAATTGTCCAGTGTCGACCATGGAAGCTGCGGCGGCGAAGCGGGGGTAGCTCACCTTCCGTCATGGCGCGTGAATGGCCGGTAGGGACGTGCGACATGACGGGGTTTTCGGACCAGGACGTCCGGCGCAATGAACCATTCATCGCCAATCGACCGCGGTTCGGATGATGGACCGTTGGCATCAGGGTCACGTGAGACAATGGCCTGACACGTTCACGTTGAGTGTCGATGGACCGTTATCAGCAGCTTCTTGCCCTTTCGGGTGAGTGCGTCAAGGAACTCGACCTCAACGGATCGGTCACGGCGGTAAACGCCAATGGCCTGGTGCTCTGGCAGGCGCGCGATCCCTCGGATGTCATCGGTCGTGCGTGGACCGCGCTGTGGCCCGGGTCTGCCCAAGTCGTTGTAGAAAATGCGATCGCACGTGCGCTCCGTGGCGAACGTACCAATTTCGAGGCCGCCTGTCCGGACTTCGCCGGTGAACCGCGCCAATGGCGTGTCCGCGTCTGCCCACTGTTCGAGCAGGATCGGATGGTGGGCGTTCTGGCGGTCAGCACCGATGTAACGGCGCGCAACCGGGCAGTACGGGCAGCGGAGGTCCTGCAAGCTTCTTCGCCGCTGCGCGCGGGGATGACCGGGCCGGCGAGCGCCATCGCACCCGGCGGCGATGCCGGACGGGAGCCGACGCAGGCGTCGACCGAGTCCCAGTTGCTGGCTTCGACCGCGGCCTATCGCCAGCTGGAAGCCATGCATGAAGAAGCCGCCGTGGGGCACCGCTTTGCGCTTGCCGCGCAGCAGGCGGCCGAGTTGATCGCCACGCAGGCGCAGAAGGGTGAAGCGGTAGGACAGCGCTGGCGGGCGTGGTCCATGACCTCAACAACTCACTGCAGGCGGCCGTGTCCGCCCTCGATCTTGTACTCGCTGGCAAGGAGCCTGGCGCGAAAGGACTTGGCTATATGCGGATTGCCGAGAAGTCCCTTCAGCAAGGCACGGACATGTGTCAGCGCCTGCTCGGCTTTGCCAGGGAATACCCGTACAGGCCGGAGGCGGTTGATCTCAGTGAGCTGGTGAACGGGATGACGCCGTTGCTGGCACAGGCGGTGGGTGCCAAGGCGCGCCTGGTCGTGGAAGCAGACGACTCGGCCTGTTGTGCCAGGGTTGATCGCAACACGATCGAGCGTGCGCTGCTGAACCTTGTGATCAACGCACGCGATGCCTGCGGACCGGACGACAGCGTCATGGTCACAACCGGTCACCGTTCTGTCTCCCGTGAAGACGCAACCCTCTCCCGCGTCGTTGGGGACTACCTTACGCTCACGGTTGCTGACACGGGCATGGGCATGGGCGAGGACGTGCTGGCGCACGTGTTCGATGTCTACTTCACTACAAAGCCCTTGGGCGAAGGCTCCGGCCTGGGGCTGCCCCAGGTGCACAGTGCGGTTACGCAGGCAGGCGGCTTCGTGACCGTGACCTCGGGCGTGGGGCAGGGCGCATGCTTCGAGCTGGCGCTGCCGCGCGTGGACGCCGCAGCGACCCGCTGAGGCTTCGACGAGGGCTCAGTTGACAGCGAACAGCAGCAATCCGGACCACACAACGGCAGTGATGCCGCTGAGGAAATACCAGCGCACCCGGCGGACTGCCGGGCAGGCGAGCACCGCGCCAAGTGCCAGCGCGGCCGCGACAGCCCAAGCGACAGGCCGCGAGGCTGACTGGTAGAGCATCACGCTCACGGTGGAGGCCACGACGGCGGCCAGGTAGAGGTACGGCGCCACCGCGGAGAAACGGGGCCGTGCGGCTTCAGGTGCGTGGGTCATCGGGTCCATCGTGGGACATCCTGTCGTTCGCTGGCGCGGTCCGCCCTCACCGATCTTCGCGCCGTCGAATGCATCCTGCAACCCCGCACCGGGGCATCCGGGCTCAGAGGTCTGCCGGCCCGCTGCGGTCAAGCACGCGCGCAACCACCAGCACATTGGTCAGCTCGGCCGGGCCCAGAAGTTCATCGGGGTAGCGTTCCTTGTCAGGGTTGTCGCTGACGATGCGGACATTGCCATTGGACAGCGTGAAAAGACGTTTGACCTTGACCGCCGGTGCGGGGCCCCCCGTCACCATGACGTGGACCCGCCCATCGGTGATCCGGGTATCGCGTAGATTGATGGCGATGCGATCACCATGGAACAGCGTGCGCTCCATACTGTCGCCTTCAACGGTGATGACACGGACATCTGCAGCGGCGACGGGATGGTGCTCGAACCATGTCACCGGGAAGGGCAGGCAGCGCCCGGTGTCGACGACGGCGACCTCGGGTCCGGATGCCGAGACGATCGCCGAGATCGCAACTTCGGCGATGGCGATGTCGCGCGGCCGTTCACGGATTGCCATGCCGGTTGACGGGTCGATCCGATAGGGGCTGTCGCCTTCGGCTGCATCGGCGGGGTCGGGCAGGTCGGTGCGAAGTTGTTCGACGGTGACCCCGAACCAGGTTGCCAGCGGACGCAGGGTGCCATCGCGCGGATCCGCGACACGTCCTGCCAGGATACGGTGGATGGTGGGCTGGGGCACGCCGGTGTTACGCGACAGCTGGTTCTCGCTGATGATGTGCACCCGCATCAGGTGGCGGAGGTTGGCGACCAGCTTGTTCATAGATGGATTGTTTCCAGCGGCGCCGTTTCGGCATAGCTCGTTGATGTATTGCTGCCCCTATTTCTTGGGGCATATGATCGGGCGATGACAGCGTCGTGCCGATAACGGGCGCCGTGGCCCGATGATCCGCCCGGGCGGGTTGCCGGGGCACCGGCGTGCCCTGCACTTGGCCCGCCACAAGCATCTCGTAGCCGCTTGGGCGCAGCTATCGCCGGATGCCCTGATCCCGCTGCACCCCACGGCCTGCTCCGATGCAGGGAGTTGCCTCGATCGCCATCGGAAAACAAGAAAGCGTCTGTCAGAGACCTACCAGTGCGACGACGGCGGGAGGCGCTGGCAGGCCTCTGTTGGCGGCCTTCATCAACGGAAAGTACGTACGGCTGAGATTGGCGCGGCGTGCATCCAGCGTGGCGATGAGCGCGTCGTATTCACCTCGGACCAGCCGCGGATGCATCGTGCTGCCGCCGTCCAGCCAGCCAGGTGCCTGCGCCTCCGACGACACCCGGGCCGGAGAGAGTTCATGCCGTTCCCGCAGCAGCGATCTGATGAGCGAGTCGAGTTCCCGGGATTGAACGATCATCCGGACGAGCACATGGCTGGCGTCCAGCGTTTCGCTGCGCAGCGTGTGCTCCAGCCGCAGCACGATTTCCTGGGCCAGGGTCCGGCCATGGCGCTGTGCTGACCGTCTCAATTGTCGCCGCAGATGTGAAGGGAGGTGTCGGTTCATGGTTGGCTCAGTGGGAGTGGGGTTCTTCCACGCTGCCACGGCGCAGGTCACCGCTTCAAACGGTGATTGGTGACGCCTTCCCGATCTGCCAGGTCGATTCGCTGCAACTATTAACAACGTGCATTTCCTACGCTTCCGTACGGAGAAGTCCGACGCTTCAGCGCTTGGCACAGCTCGACGCAGGAGGCCGCGGGGATGCGCAGGGAGACGCGCGAAATGCGTGCCGGCCGCTACGGGCTACACGTGCGATAGGCGACAGTGCAGTCCTTCCGGACAACCGTTGCATCGCCGGGACAGCCGACCCGGTGCGATGAAAAGCTTGCAATCGCTCCGCGACTCCTAGAGAATGCCGGACTCGCTTCAGCGGGCACATCCTTCAGGACGGGCCGCAGAGCATGGTTTCAGGCACCGGCACCCGAGTGGTGGCGTGTGCAGATTTCAGTGGTGGCTGTAGCTCAGTTGGTTAGAGTACCGGATTGTGATTCCGGTGGTCGGGGGTTCGAATCCCCTCAGCCACCCCACTGATTCAAGCAATGCATCGAAGCATGCATTGATGTTGCAGGAAGGCGAAAAGCGTTTTAAACTTGTCGTCTAGTTTTCGGGGCCGTTAGCTCAGTTGGTAGAGCAGTTGACTCTTAATCAATAGGTCCAAGGTTCGAATCCTTGACGGCCCACCAGACAGAAGCCACCAGGTCCCGCCTGGTGGCTTTTTTCTTTCCCGCGGGGCAGTGCTGCAAAAAAAGTCCTTGCGTGCAATGGCGGTGCCGGGTGATAATTTGCCCCCCGATTTCGGGCCGTTAGCTCAGTTGGTAGAGCAGTTGACTCTTAATCAATAGGTCCAAGGTTCGAATCCTTGACGGCCCACCAGACGAAAGCCACCCGGTTCGCCGGGTGGCTTTTTTCTTGTCAGGCTGGCGGGCATGAGTTGCGGCGGCGCGCGAACCCGGTGCGGTCGACGCACGCTCTACCAAGCGGTCGCTGGGCCTGCGACAATAGGCGCTGTAGTGCGCGAAAGTGGCGGAATTGGTAGACGCCCTGGATTTAGGTTCCAGTGCCGCAAGGCGTGGGGGTTCGAGTCCCCCCTTTCGCACCAGCCCGGCCCACCCGCGGCGCGCTGGCAGCGCTGCCCGTTATCGGCCAAACTAAAGGGCTGCGGCGGGCCTGCGGGCCTCTGACGCCGTGTCCCAACAACCGATTCATCCATCACATCGTGCCGGCGGCCAGGGGTCACCGGTGGCAGGAGTCAACATGCAAGCTTCGATCGAATCCACCGGCAACCTGGAACGCCGCCTGAGCTTCTCGCTGCCGGAGGACCGTCTGCAGACGCTGGTGAACGGCCGGCTGGGCGAGATTTCGCGCACGTCGCGCATCAAGGGCTTCCGTCCGGGCAAGGTGCCGGCCAAGGTGATCGAGCAGCGCTTCGGCAAGCAGGTCCGCGAGGAGATCACCGGTGGCCTGCTGCGCGAGACTTTCGATGCCGCCGTGCGTGAGCATGAGCTGCGCATCGTGGGCAGCCCGCGCATCGACCAGGGCGAGCAGGGTGACCTGTCGTTCGTGGCCACCGTGGAGCTGGTGCCGGACTTCGGCGACATCGATGTGTCCAAGCTGACCGTCGTGCGCCACACCGCTGAGATCGAAGACGCCGACATCGACCAGATGATCGAAAACCTGCGTCAGCAGCGCCGCACCTGGGTGCCGGTCACCCGTGGTGCCAAGGACGGCGACCTGGTCGCGGTCGAGACCTGGTCGCAGGTTGGTGATGAGCGCCTGCCGGCCGAAGGCGTGGAAAAGGGCAGCATCATCCTGGGCCAGGGCATGATGTTCGAAACCATCGAGAAGGGCCTGGCCGGCCTGGCCACCGGCGAAGAAAAGACGCTTGACGTCGAGTTCCCGGCCGATTGGCGCGTGCCTGCGCTGGCGGGCAAGAACGTGCAGGTGACGGTCAAGGTCGCCGGCGTTTCGGAAGAGGCGCTGCCGGACGTCGATGACGCGTTCATCAAGAGCTTCGGCGTGAAGGCGGGCGACACCGAACAGTTCCGCAAGGACATCCGCGCCAATCTGGAGCGCGAGCTCAAGGGCGCCCTGATGAACCGTCTGCGCCGCGAAGTGGGCGAGCAGCTGATCGCTGCCTATGGCTCGGTGGAGATGCCGCCGCGCCTGGTCGAAAACGAAGCCCGTGCGATGCTGGCCCAGCAGGTCGAGCAGATCCGCCGCAGCGGCCGCGATCCGGGCCAGGTGCCGGCCGATGCCCATGAAGGCTTCAAGGAGGCAGCGGCCAAGCGCGTGCTGGTGGGCCTGGTGGTGGGCGAAGTCGCCCGCAGCCACGACCTCAAGCTGGAGCCGTCGCGCCTGAATGAAACGATGCGTCTGATCGCGTCGACCTACGAAGAGCCGGAGCAGGTCATTGAGATGTACCGCAATGATCCCCAGCTCATGTCGGGTCTGCAGAACCGCGTGATGGAAGAGCAGGTGATCGACTGGATCGCCGAGCGCGCCCAGCACACCGAGGAGAAGCTGTCCTTCCAGGACGCGATCCGCGGCTGATCGCTGCAGCGATGTTGTCCCCCGTGCCATCCGGTGCGGGGGCGTTACACCCCCAAGACAGGTGCCTCACGTGATGGATAATCGAGCCAAAGCCTTGAACATGGTTCCCATGGTGGTCGAACAGACCGCCCGTGGTGAGCGCGCCTATGACATCTACTCGCGGCTGTTGAAAGAGCGCCTGATCTTCCTCGTGGGGCCGATCGACGATCACATGGCCAACGTGGTGGTGGCGCAGCTGCTGTTCCTTGAAGCGGAAAACCCGGAAAAGGACATCAGCATCTACATCAACTCGCCCGGTGGCGTCGTGACGGCCGGCATGGCGATCTACGACACGATGCAGTACATCAAGCCGGATGTGTCCACGATCTGCATCGGCCAGGCCGCCTCGATGGGCGCGCTGCTGCTTGCCTCCGGTGCGGCAGGCAAGCGCTATGCGCTGCCGAACTCGCGGGTGATGATCCACCAGCCGCTGGGCGGGTTCCAGGGCCAGGCCACGGACATCGATATCCATGCCCGTGAAATCCTGACCCTGCGCTCGCGCCTGAATGAGATCCTGGCCAAGCACACGGGCCAGTCGCTGGAGACGATCGCGCGCGATACCGAGCGTGACAACTTCAAGAGCGCTGTCGACGCGCAGGCGTATGGCCTGGTGGACCAGGTGCTTGAGCGTCGTCCGGATGATTCGATCCAGGCAGGTTGATGACCGTACGCCAGTCGATCTCCGACTGTACAGGCAGGGTCGGGCGGGTCTGGTACCCTCCCGGCCCTGTGCTATTCTCGAATTGAACCCCCGTCTCACGGGTGGGGTAACCAGGTAAGCGAAGCATGAGCGAAGACCGCCAGGGTCGTTCCACGGACAGCGGCAAGATTCTGTACTGCTCCTTCTGCGGCAAGAGCCAGCACGAGGTGCGCAAGCTCATTGCCGGGCCGAGCGTATTCATCTGTGATGAGTGCGTGGAGCTGTGCAACGACATCATCCGTGAGGAGCTCGAGGAGAAGGCCCAGTCGGCGCGCAGTTCGCTGCCGAAGCCGCGTGAGATCCTCGAGGTCCTGGATCAGTACGTGATCGGGCAGAACCGCGCCAAGCGGACGCTGGCCGTGGCTGTGTACAACCATTACAAGCGCATCGAGAGCCGTCAGAAGAACGACGAGGTCGAACTGGCCAAGTCGAACATCCTGATGGTCGGACCCACGGGGTCGGGCAAGACGTTGCTGGCCGAAACGCTGGCGCGCCTGCTCAACGTGCCGTTCACCATGGCCGACGCCACCACGCTGACCGAAGCCGGTTACGTGGGCGAGGACGTGGAGAACATCATCCAGAAGCTGCTGCAGAAGTGTGATTACGACGTCGAGAAGGCGCAGCAGGGCATCGTGTACATCGACGAGATCGACAAGATCTCGCGCAAGAGCGAGAACCCGTCGATCACACGTGATGTGTCCGGCGAAGGCGTGCAGCAGGCGTTGCTCAAGCTCATCGAAGGCACCGTGGCCAGCGTGCCGCCGCAAGGCGGTCGCAAGCATCCGCAGCAGGAATTCCTGCAGGTCGACACCAAGAACATCCTGTTCATCTGCGGCGGCGCGTTCGCCGGACTCGACAAGGTGATCCAGCAGCGCTCCAACGACGCCGGTGGCATCGGCTTCGGTGCCAAGGTGAAGAGCACCGAGCGCAAGGAGGAAATCGGCAAGCTGCTGGCCGAAGTGGAGCCCGAGGACCTGATCAAGTTCGGGTTGATCCCGGAGTTCGTCGGTCGCCTGCCGGTGGTGGCGACGCTGGAAGAGCTGGATGAAGCCGCCCTGATCACCATCCTCACCGAGCCGAAGAACGCCATCACCAAGCAGTTCAAGAAGCTGTTCGAGATGGAAAACGTCGAGCTGGAGTTCCGTCCCGATGCGCTTTCGGCCATTGCCAAGAAGGCACTGAAGCGCAAGACGGGTGCACGTGGCCTGCGCACGATCGTCGAATCGGTGCTGCTGGATACGATGTACGACCTGCCGTCGCAGGAGAACGTGACCAAGGTCGTGGTGGATGAGTCGGTGATCGAGCACAAGTCCGATCCGTACCTGATCTACCAGACGCCAGCGGCACCTGAACAGAAGGCAGCCGGCGCCGAGTGAACGGTTCGATCGACTGATCGGAACGTTACCCAGCCTGCATCTTGCATCCGAACGCCGATGGCCCCATAACGGGGCCATCGGCTTTTTTGTAGCCGGCCCAAGCATGCGCCGGCGATGTATCCCTCTATTCCTGGAGCCCCCATGGCCAGTTCCCCTAGTGAGACCCTTGACCTGCCGGTGCTGCCACTGCGCGATGTGGTGGTGTTCCCGCACATGGTCATTCCGCTGTTCGTGGGCCGCGACAAGTCCATGCATGCGCTGGAGCAGGCGATGGACGCGGACAAGCGCATCCTGCTGCTGGCACAGAAGTCCGCCGAGACCGACGATCCGCAGGAGGCCGATCTGTACCAGGTCGGCACGCTGGCCCAGGTCCTGCAGTTGCTGAAGCTGCCTGACGGCACCATCAAGGTGCTGGTCGAGGGGCTGTCGCGCGTGCAGGTCAGCCAGGTCGACGAGCGTGACGGCGCGCTGTACGGCCACGCCGTGGAGATCGAGGCCGCCGACGGCCGCGAAGCGCGTGAGATCGAAGCGATCGCCCGGTCGCTGATGTCGCTGTTCGAGCAGTACGTGAAGACCAACCGCAAGCTGCCGCCGGAGCTGCTGCAGACACTGGCCGGCATCGACGAACCGGCACGGCTGGCCGACACCATCGCCGCGCACATCAGCGTGCGCCTGGCGGACAAGCAGCGCCTGCTCGAGATCCTGCCGGTCGGCGAGCGCCTGGAGATGCTGGTCGGTCTGGTCGACGGCGAGATCGACGTGCAGCAGATGGAAAAGCGCATCCGTGGCCGCGTCAAATCGCAGATGGAGAAGAGCCAGCGCGAGTACTACCTCAACGAACAGATGAAGGCGATCCAGAAGGAACTGGGTGACCTGGATGACGCGCCGGGCGAGCTGGAGGAGCTGGCGCGCAAGATCGCCGAGGCCGGCATGCCCAAGCCGGTGGAGACCAAGGCGAAGGCCGAGCTGGGCAAGCTCAAGCAGATGTCGCCGATGTCGGCCGAAGCCGCCGTGGTACGCAATTACCTCGACTGGATCCTGGGCGTGCCGTGGAAGAAGCGCACCAAGGTGCGCAAGGACCTGAAAGTCGCCCAGGACACGCTGGACGCCGACCATTACGGCCTGGAGAAGGTCAAGGACCGCATCCTCGAGTACCTGGCGGTGCAGTCGCGGGTGAAGCAGATGAAGGGTCCGATCCTGTGCCTGGTGGGACCGCCGGGCGTGGGCAAGACCTCCCTCGGCCAGTCCATCGCCAAGGCCACCAACCGCAAGTTCGTGCGCATGAGCCTGGGCGGCGTGCGCGATGAGGCCGAGATCCGCGGTCATCGGCGGACGTACGTGGGTTCCATGCCCGGTCGCATCGTGCAGAACCTCAACAAGGTCGGCAGCAAGAACGCGCTGTTCCTGCTGGACGAGATCGACAAGATGTCGATGGACTTCCGCGGCGATCCGTCCTCGGCGCTGCTGGAGGTGCTGGATCCGGAGCAGAACAACGCGTTCAACGACCACTACCTTGAAGTGGACCTGGACCTGTCCGAAGTGATGTTCGTGGCGACCTCCAATTCGCTCAACATCCCCGGCCCGCTGCTGGACCGCATGGAAGTGATCCGCATCCCCGGGTACACCGAGGACGAGAAGCTCAACATCGCCATGCGCTACCTGGTGCCCAAGCAGATCAAGGCGGCCGGCCTGAAGCCGGAGGAGCTTGCGATCGAGGAGGCGGCCATCCAGGACATCGTGCGCTACTACACGCGCGAGTCCGGCGTGCGCAGCCTCGAGCGCGAGATCGCCAAGATCTGCCGCAAGGTGGTCAAGGAGATCGCCCTGGCCGGTCCGGAAGGCCTGTCCAAGCCCAAGGCGGCCAAGGGCCGCAAGCTCAAGAAGAGCGCGCTGGTCGTGGTTGACGGCAGCAACGTGGACAACTACCTGGGCGTGCGCCGCTTCGATTTCGGGCGTGCCGAGGAAGAAAACGAGATCGGTCTGGTGACGGGCCTGGCGTGGACCGAAGTGGGCGGTGATCTGCTGCAGATCGAGTCCACGCTGGTGCCGGGCAAGGGCCAGCTGATCCTGACCGGCCAGCTCGGCAATGTGATGAAGGAATCGGCGTCGGCAGCGCTGTCGGTCGTACGCTCGCGTGCGGTGCAGTTCGGCATCGATGCGGCCTTCCTGCAGAAGCAGGATGTCCACGTGCATGTGCCCGACGGGGCCACGCCGAAGGACGGCCCCAGTGCCGGCGCGGCGATGGTCACTTCGCTGGTGTCCATCCTCACCAAGGTGCCGGTACGCGCCGATGTGGCGATGACCGGCGAGATCACGCTGCGTGGCCGCGTCACGGCCATCGGCGGTCTGAAGGAGAAACTGTTGGCGGCACTGCGTGGCGGCGTGCGCACGGTGCTGATCCCGGAGGAGAACCGCAAGGACCTGGCCGACATTCCGGCCAACGTCACACGCGACCTGGAGATCGTCCCCGTCAAGTACATCGAGCAGGTGCTGGACATCGCGCTGGAACGTCCGCTCGCACCGAAGAAAGTGAAACGTGCCGCACCCCGTGTGGCCGTCCGCAGCAAGGCGAAACCGACCTCCAATACCCGCGTCAAGCACTGAGCGATCATCCGTGAAAGGCTGAAAACCCGCGTGGTTATTGGGTTTTCACCTTGCGCGGGTGTAGGGCCGCTGGTATAAAAGCAGCACTCGCGAATCAGCTTGCACCGAATTCGACGAACCGGTCCTCACTGCGAACGTCCGAGCACGATCGGGCGATCGCTTCACTGGCTAATCCGCGGAACGTCCGCTTAAGGAGCTTCAAAGAATGAACAAGACTGAATTGATCGACGCCGTCGCCGAGACCGCTGACCTGACCAAGGCCGAGTCCGCCCGCGCCGTCGATGCGGTCGTTGCTGCCGTCACCAAGGCCCTGAAGGGCGGCGACGCAGTGACGCTGGTCGGCTTCGGTACCTTCCAGGTGCGCGACCGCGCTGCCCGTACCGGCCGCAACCCGAAGACCGGCGACACGATCAAGATCGCTGCTTCGAAGAATCCGTCGTTCAAGGCTGGCAAGGCCCTGAAGGATGCTGTAAACTAAGCGGCTCGCTGGGGTGCTTAGCTCAGTGGTAGAGCGTCTCCTTTACACGGAGAGGGTCGGGGGTTCGAAACCCTCAGCACCCACCACAGCACCGCAGTAAACGTTTGAAATATGGAGCGGTAGTTCAGCTGGTTAGAATGCTGGCCTGTCACGCCGGAGGTCGCGGGTTCGAGTCCCGTCCGCTCCGCCAGTTTCAACGAGGCCTCCGGGGTTACCTGGAGGCTTTGTTTTCTACCCGCTCCGGTGGGTAGAAAACAGGGAAGTTTGCACTATGGAGCGGTAGTTCAGCTGGTTAGAATGCTGGCCTGTCACGCCGGAGGTCGCGGGTTCGAGTCCCGTCCGCTCCGCCATTGCATCTTCTTAAGTCTCCGTGAAAAAACTTTGAAAAAAGTGTTCACGAGGCTGGGTTTCCTGGAGATCTTCGGATATACTGGGCGCCTGCAAAGTTTCGACGCGGAGCGGTAGTTCAGCTGGTTAGAATGCTGGCCTGTCACGCCGGAGGTCGCGGGTTCGAGTCCCGTCCGCTCCGCCATGAAAGTGAAAGCCCCTGGTGAAAACCAGGGGCTTTTTTCATGGCCTGCTGACCGGGGATGGCCGCATCCGGTCCAGTGCAGGGGGACAGAGAGCTGGGCGTGCCGCGCTCACCTTTTGGAGCGCACGGTGAAGCGGGTTACACTGCCGGGCTCGCCACCAGGCCTTGAATCCTTCCCATGCTGCAGAAACTTCGCGACAAGACCTCGGGCTGGATCGTCACCGTGATCCTCGGGTTGCTGATGATTCCGTTCCTGTTCGTCATCGACAACAGCTACCTCGGTGGCGTCGGTGCGCAGAACGTGGCCAAGGTGTCCGCACCACCGAAATGGTGGTCCTCCGCTCCGTCCTGGTGGCCGGTCCGCCTGTTGTGGACGCACCACGAAATCACCTCGCAGGAGTTCCGCGAACGCTTCGAGCAGGAGCGTGCACGCGTGCGCCAGCAGCAGGGTGACGATTTCGACCCACGGGCCTTCGAGAGTGTGGACAACAAGTTGACGGTGCTGGACCAGCTGGTGGACGAGCAGGTCGTCCGCCTCGCCGGTGAGCAGGCGGGCGTGGTGATCGGTGACGCCGCAGTGCGCGACTACATCGCCACCATCCCGTCGTTCCTCGGCCCGGATGGCAAGTTCAATGGCGATACCTATCGCATCGCGCTGGCCAGTGGCAATCCGCCGCGCACGCCGGCGATGTTCGAAGATCTGGTCCGCACCAGCCTGCAGCAGTCGGTGATTCCGAGCGCGCTGCAGAGTTCCGGTTTCGTCACCAACGCCGAGACCGATCGCCTGCTGAAGCTGCTGGGCGAAACCCGTGATGTGGAACTGGCGACCCTGCCCGAGCCGGCTGCCGACACCGCAGCGGTCACCGATGCGCAGATCAAGCAGTGGTACGACAGCCACGCCCGCGACTTCCGCCAGCCGGAGGCGGTCACGCTGGAATACGTGGAGATCGATGGCCGGGCACTGCCGGCGCCGGCGGCGCCGGACGAAGCCACCCTGCGCAAGCGCTATGCCGATGAGAAGGCGCGCTTTGCCACGCCGGACCAGCGCCTGACCTCGCACATCCTGATCAATACCGGTGAAGGTGCCGAAGCCAAGGCGGCCAAGCTGGCCGCTGAAGCGAAGGCGCCAGGCGCCGACTTCGCCGCGCTGGCCCGCGCCAACTCCGACGACACCGGCTCCAAGGCCCAGGGCGGTGACCTTGGCTGGGTGGAGCGCGGGGCGATGGTGAAGCCGTTCGAGGACGCCGTCTTCAGTGCCAAGGCCGGTGACATCATCGGGCCGGTCAAGACCGATTTCGGCTTCCATGTGATCCAGGTGCGCGAAGTGCGCGGCGGGGAAGGCAAGCCGTTTGAGGAAGTGCGGGACCAGTTGCTTGCCGAGCAGGTCAAGGCCGACAGTGAGCGGGGTTACACCGAGCTGGCCGGACGCGTGGTCGATGCGGTCAACAAGAGCCCGACCGACCTTGCCGCGGCCGCCGCGGCGGTGAAGCTGCCGCTGCAGACCGTGGGGCCGTTCACGCGCCAGAACGCCACCGGCATTGCTGCCAATCCCGCCGTGCAGCGCGCCGCGTTCTCCGACATCCTCGTGCAGGACGGTACCGCCAGCGATCCGATCGAGCTGGATGCTGCCGGCAACCACAGCGTGGTCATCCGCGTGGCCGAGCACACGCCCGAGCAGGCCATGCCGCTGGACAAGGCGCGTGATGCGGTGATTGCCGCGATCCGTGCCGATCGCCAGCGCCAGGCGGCCGACAAGACGGCCGACGCCCTGCTGGCCAAGCTCAAGGGCGGGGCGACGTTGCAGAGTCTTGCCGCCAGTGACAATCTGCAGGTCAGCCCGCTGCCGGGCCTGCCGCGCACCCAGCCGGTGCCGACGCCGGAGATCAATGCGGCGGTCTTCAGCGCCGCGGTGCCTGCCGAAGGCAAGCCGAGCTACGGCAAGATCGACGTGCAGGGACGCGTGGTCCTGTTCGCGGTCAACAAGGTCACCCCGGGCAAGCTGGAAGAGGTTACGCCGGAGCAGCGCAAGCAGTTGCGCGACCAGCTGAGCCAGCTCGATGGCATGGCCGCGGCCGATGCCTTCATCAAGAGCACCCGCAAGCGCTACCTGGTGCAGACCACCGAAGCGAACCTCTGACGGCACACGACCGCGCAGGCGGTCTGCACAAGAAAAGGCCCGGCAGCGATGCCGGGCCTTTTCTGTACGGGAGACGATGCGGGAAGGCGCTTGCCAGGCGCAGATCGGGTCAAATGCGCGCCAGGCGCCTGCGACCACCCCGGGGTGCTGGACCGTCCCGCTGCCCGGGCGGCGCTGTCAGTCTTCGATGCGCAGGATGGCGCCTGGCTTGATGATGCTCTTGCCGTTGAGGCCGTTGAGGTTCAGCAGCGCCGTGACCGGCATGCCGTAGCGGCGTGCGATGGTCCACGCCGACTCGCCATCGCGGACGGTATGGCGACGGTTGCGCGGGCGGTCCGCCGAGGCCACCGCGCGGCTGGCCACCGGCGCCGGTGCGGCCGGCGCACGAGCGGTCGCAGGCGCCTCATCCGGCGAAGGTGCTTGCTGGGCCACCAGGGCACTGGCAGAGGCTTCCGTAGGGCCCACCAGGGCCGCACTGGCCGGCGCCAGCAGGTTCACCGCGCTGGACTGCGATCGCCGGCTGCCGACGGCAGCGGCCGGGTTCAGCCGTGCAATGCGGGCCGGGTCCAGCGCACGCTGTGCCGCCCACTGCTCCACGCTCGTGCCTGCGGGCAGGGTGTGGGTCTTCAGCACGGGCACGGTCCGGTCCAGCGAGGCCATGACCGCCGGCTGCTCTTCAGCCCTCTCCAGCACGCAGGCCAGGGCATGCAGCTTTTCCACATAAGCGTGGGTAACCGGCGAAAGTCCCGGCAGCTCGGCAGGGCGGGCATTGGTCGCGTTCATGCCGCCCTTGCGCAGGGCCTGCAGCACGCGGTACTCGCCCGAGTTGTAGGCCATGGTCGCCAGGCGCCAGTCGCCGCCAAACATGCCATGCAGGGTCTTCAGGTAACGCACCGCCGCCTGGGTGGAATCCACTGCGGAGAGGCGGCCATCGTAGCCTTCGCTCATCGGCACGCGATGGTTGCGGGCCGTGGTGGCGATGAACTGCCACAGCCCGGTCGGGCCGGCCGCGCTGCGTGCGTTGGGGCGGTAACCACTCTCCACGAAGGGGATGAGTGCGAACTCGGTCGGCAGGCTGGCCTTGCGCAGCTCCTCGACCACGTACCCGAACAGCACCAGCGCGTCATCGTTCTGGTTCGCCAGGCGCGCAGGGGCGTGAGCGAACTGCTTCTGCCAGCGTGGGCTGGTGGCTTCGGCATCGCAGCTCGGTTCGGCCAGGCCGTCGCGGAAGCTGGCGAAGATGTCCTGGCCATTGCGCAATGTCGCGGGAGGAAGCGCGCCCGGATCCAGCGGCAGCGCGGAGGCACCGGCCAGGTTCTGGCCCAGCCCCGCACCCAGCGATTGCGCCCCGGCGGTCCCGGCGAGCCCCAGCAGGATGCCCAGGGCCAGCGGCAGACTTCGGCGCCTCATGCGCGGAAGCCGTCTTTCCAGTGCCTCAATCCGGCCATGACATCGACCTCGTCTACTGGCGCACGGCCCAGATGGGCGGCGACCGCGGAACGGATCGAAGGGGTGTGGGTCCGCAGGAACGGATTGCAGTCAAGCTCGGCTGCCAGCGTGGTCGGCAGGGTGGAACGGTCATCGCGGCGCATGGCCAGGGCCTCCTCATGGCGCTGCCGGAGGGCAGCGTTGGTGGGGTCGACATGCCGCGCGAAGACGGCATTTGACACGGTGTACTCGTGTGCGCAACACAGGAGCAGATGCGCAGGCAGAGCGGCCAGCCGCCGCATTGTCGCGACCAGCTGGGAGGGCGTACCTTCGAACAGGCGTCCACAGCCCAGGCTGAACAACGAATCTCCACTGAAAAGATGTGCATCAGTGTGGAACGCGACATGGCTGCGGGTGTGCCCGGGCACGGATACTACGTGGAACACCCGCCCCAGTGCCTGAACGCGTTCACCTTCACCGACCCGTTCAGTGGCCATGGGGATGCGTTCTTCGTGCGGTGCGACCACGCGCACCCCGGGCAGGCGGGCCTGCAGCTCGGCCACGCCGCCGATGTGGTCATCGTGGTGGTGGGTGAGCAGGATCGCCTGGGGACGCAGCCCGTCGTCCATCGCCGCCAGCACGGGCGCGGCCTGGCCGGGATCGACCACCACCGCCGCACCCTCGTCATCGATGAGGCACCAGATGTAATTGTCGGCGAATGCGGGCAGGGCGATGAGTCGCATAGAATTGGGAACATGCCCGCGCTGCACAGCCCCCGTCAAGCAACCCTCGATCCGTGGTTCGACAGCGACCCGGCGCAAGGGCTGTACCGGCTGGAGCAGCAGCTCCTGCTGCCCCGGCTTTCGGCGCTGCCGACCCAGCCGTGGCTGTGGATGGCACCGACCGCACGCTGGCTGGAAGGCGCACAGCTCACCGGGCGCGGTCTGCGCCTGCACCGCGCCGCCGCGGGGTACGCCGGCGACGCGCGTTGCACGCTGCCCCTGCCGCTGCCCGATGAGAGCGTCAATGCCATCGTGCTGCAGCATGTCACTGCCGCCGACGCGGCCGACCTGCTGGCCGAGTGCGAGCGTGTGCTCATGCCCGGCGGACGCCTGTTCCTGACCACGCTCAACCCCTTCAGTCCGTTCCGCGTCCACTGGCGGCGCCACGGCATGGTGGTGCGCACGCCGCAGCGGCTGCGCCAGCTGATGGAGCGGCTCGGGCTGGAGTGCGATGTATCGCGCTACATCGGCCCGGTATGGCACGCCGCGCCCGCCCGCCACGCCAGGCTGGCCCCGCTGCGTGCAGCGTGTCTGTTCGCCGTGGAGAAACGGACCCTGGCGCTGCCCGGCCCCACCCCCCTGCAGGTCCGCTGGCGTGCGCCGCTGGCCGCGCCGGGGATGACAAGATCCCTTCTGGACCCGAATGAAAACCATTGAAGTACACACCGACGGCTCCTGCCTCGGCAACCCTGGCCCCGGCGGCTGGGCGGCCCTGCTGCGCTACAAGGCGCACGAGCGGGAGCTGAGCGGCGGCGAACCGAACACCACCAACAACCGCATGGAGCTGATGGCGGCCATTTCCGGCCTGGAGGCGCTGTCCGAACCCTGCCAGATCGTGCTCTACACCGATTCCCAGTACGTGCGGCAGGGCCTGACCGAATGGCTCCCCGGCTGGATCCGCAAGAACTGGAAAACCGCCGGCGGGTCGCCGGTGAAGAACCGTGAGCTCTGGGAACGCCTGCATGCGGCCACGCTGCGCCACCAGATCGACTGGCGCTGGGTGAAGGGACATTCCGGTGATCCGGACAACGAGCGCGTGGACCAGCTCGCGCGCGATGCCGCGGTGCGTGTGCGCAGCACGGGCGCGGCGGTAAACTGAGCCCATGCGTCAGATCATCCTTGATACCGAAACCACCGGCCTGGCCTGGCAGAAGGGCAACCGCGTGGTCGAAATCGGCTGCGTGGAGCTGTTCAAGCGCCGGCCCAGCGGCAACAACTTCCATCATTACCTCAAGCCGGACTGCGAGTTCGAACCCGGTGCGCAGGAAGTCACCGGGCTGACCCTGGAGTTCCTGGCCGACAAACCGCAGTTCGCCCAGGTCGCCGACGCGTTCCTGGAGTACATCGACGGCGCCGAGCTGATCATCCACAACGCGGCCTTCGACGTCGGCTTCCTCGACAACGAGCTGGCCCTGCTGGGGCCGCAGTACGGAAAGCTGACCGACCGCTGCACGGTCATCGATACACTTGCGCTGGCGCGTGAGCGCTTCCCCGGCCAGCGCAACTCCCTGGATGCGCTGTGCAAGCGGCTGGGCGTGGACAATTCCCACCGCACGCTGCACGGCGCCTTGCTGGATGCGCAGATCCTCGGCGATGTGTACATCGCGCTGACGTCGGGCCAGGACGAGATCGGCTTTGCGCCGGCCGATGCAGGCGAGGGCGGGGCAGGGGCGGGCATGGCCTTCGATCCGGCGCGACTGCTGCCCCGTCCCCGCGTGCAGGCCACGCCTTCGGAACTGGAAGCGCATGCAGCGCGGCTGGAACGGCTGCGCAAGAAGGCGGGCCATGCGCTGTGGGACGGCGAGCGGGTGGAGGAATCGGCCGTCGCCTGAGCCGTTTGGCCCGGCTGGACGGGTAGCGCCGGTGCGGGTCTTCAGTGACAGCGCACGAGCACGGCGGTGATGTTGTCCGAGCCGCCGCCGTCCAGTGCGGCGGCCACCAGCATGTCCACGCACTCCTGCGCGCTGGCGTCATCGAAGGCGAGCGTGCGGCCGATCGCGCGGTCGTCCACTTCTTCGGTCAGGCCATCGGTGCAGAGCAGCAGCTGTACGCCCGGACGCAGTTCTCCGGTGGTCGTGGCCACATTGAGGTGCACCGGGTCGGTCACTCCCAACGCCTGGGTGACCACGTTGCGGTGCGGATGCGCCCGCGCCTGCTCGGCGGTCAGGTCGCCCTGGGCGACCATTTCCTGGGCCACGCTGTGGTCCTGGCTGAGCTGCGCGAGCTGGCCGTCGCGCCAGAGATATGCCCGGCTGTCGCCGACCCATGCCACTTCGTAGCGGTTGCCCTGAACGCGCAGGGCGACCACCGTGGTGCCCATCGGCAGGCCCGCGTTGCGCCGGCGGGAGGCGCGGATGATCTCTTCATCGGCCGTGCGGATGGCCTGTACCAGCGTGACGCCACGGCGGACTTCGCGCACGATCGTCTCGCGCGCCAGTGCGCTGGCCACTTCCCCGCTGGCGTGACCCCCCATGCCATCGGCCACGAGCCACAGCGCCATCTCGCCGTCACCGTAGTAAGTGTCCTCGTTGAGCGAGCGGCGCAGGCCGGGATGGGTCAGGTGTCCGAACTCGATCATGGGTGCGCGCGTGGGGGTCACTACAGGGGAGGAGGGCATCATCGGCGCGCACCGGACATCGGGCAAGCACCACGGTCAGCGCAGTGTCATCTTCCTGCTGCCGATGGCTTGTGAAAGTTCGCGTGGCGCCGTATCATGCGCGTCCCCGGTTCGCCGGGGAACACGGAGAGGTGGCAGAGCGGTTGAATGTACCTGACTCGAAATCAGGCAGGCGTTTATAGCGCCTCGGGGGTTCGAATCCCCCCCTCTCCGCCAGATTGAACGAAGCGCCCGCCAGTCAATGACTTGCGGGCGTTTCTGTTTGTGCGCTCGCCCAGCTGCTTGGCAAGAGGTCGTGCACGGCCCCCTCAGCTCACCTTTTCTTCTGGCTGGATCGGCGGGTTGGCCGTTACTGCGCAGCCAGCACCGAACCTTGAGGTGAGCTATCGGGGATTCTCACGGAATGGCTTCACCGTGACTGTGCCGGTGCAGTTCCTGACGCAGCCCCCCGACCCGCCAAGGTTCGTGCCTCGGCCGCCACTGCCGGTGTTGCCGCTTTCACCGCCACCGCCACCGCCACTGCCGCCTCCTGGCGGCGTCCAAGCCCGCACGGACGACGGCTGCTGCGACTCCTGAAATTTTGAAAAACGTTTTCATGGCAATCGTTATCATTGTTTCATTTCAAAGGGTGCAGCAGGATCGATAGATGCTGCGAGCGAGCGATGCTGCAGTTTCACGCTCTCTATTTGAGAGAGTGTCTTCCATGTTCTGTATCCACGCGCGTCCGACTGAATCGGGTTTGATCCTGTTCGCTGTGAGTGCATAGGCATAGGCCAGTACCGGACTGTGTTCGGCGATGATTCCATTCTCATGGGCGCTGGAGAGGCGGGCGATTGCATCCAGATTTCCAGTGCCGGCGGATTCTCTCAGATAGAGAAGCGATCTTTCCTTCCATTCGTCCACCTTGATCGGATTCGCCAACCTTTCCGCGCCATCACCAATGATGGAATTGGGGTTGATCGAGTAATATATCTTCGCTTCAATCGATCCCTGCCGGGCCGCAATCTCAAGCCATTTTTTCTGGGTGATCTCGTGCTCAAGCGAAAGTGGCGCACACTCTGAGATTTTCCGTTCGATTTTCTCGAGGTTTGCAAGCATTGCATCTCCTGGCACCTCCACCGCGGCCATGCGATAAGGATCCTTCGTCAGGTAATTCTGGCAATCAGTCAGGGCGAGGTAAATGTTGAATGTTGCCAACGAATCGCCAGCTTCCGACCGGGGTATGAGGTTCTGGACGTAGGCAATGGCATCGCCAGGAGGGCGGGCATCATCCA
This sequence comes from Xanthomonas sp. 60, assembly GCF_011761925.1. Lineage (NCBI taxonomy): Bacteria > Pseudomonadati > Pseudomonadota > Gammaproteobacteria > Lysobacterales > Lysobacteraceae > Xanthomonas > Xanthomonas sp. 60. Next base: position 506,227 of record NZ_JAASQW010000001.1, read on the forward strand.
GTCTCGAGATCTGGTACGCCTTTGGGCCAAGTGGTCGAAAAACCGTGGGATCAATCTGATGTTCGGGCGCTTCAATCGAGCCTTCCACTAAGAGGGCGCGGTGTTGTTTGCCCGTGGATGAAAAAGCTTCAGCGTTGGAATGTTCCAGTCTCTGGCCGGTTGCGCGGGCGCTGCTATGTTCTTGGCCAAAATACGCCATGAAGCAGGTGGGAGCCATTACTCCAAGCATGAGAAGCAAGGTAGACTTGTGCTTCATCCTCATTCCATTTTGTTCAAGTTGGTTGTGACAGGCCGCGCAAATCTAGCTGGAAATAGATTAGGGCTAGAAAGGCATGTGGCCTGATTTGACCAGAAGGATCTGATGGGTACGGAGGGAAACTCCATCTGCGTGAATCAACAGCTTGCAGCATGCCAGCCGTCAGCCAGCGCCACTCCTATTTTTCTCGCAGCATTGTCTACGCGTTTGCGTGCAGGACACCCAGAGCCCGTGTGACCTGGCTGCCTGTGCACAGCATGGCGTGCCTTGTGCCGGGGCTCCGGCGCGCTGTCGGCAGCCCGCGCACCTCCGGGCATGCGCGGGTCGTCCGGCCGACCTCAACGGATTCGCCCTCGAACCCGGATAACTGACAGGGCAGCGCGGGCAAGAAAGTTAGAGGGTGGTCTATCATCGCTACCTGCTTCCACGGAGTCCGCCCATGACCGCTGAAATCCTCGTTCCCGTCGCCTACGGCGAGCTGCTCGACAAGATTTCCATCCTGCAGATCAAGTCCGAGCGCATCAGCGATCCGGCCAAGCTGGCCAACGTGCGTGCCGAGCTGTCCGCACTGGAGCAGACGTGGATGGGCCACGCAGCCGCCGGCGGTGACATCGCGGCGCTGCGGGCCGAGTTGAAGGCGGTCAACGAGACCTTGTGGGATACCGAAGATGCCATCCGCCTGAAGGACAAGGCAGGCGAGTTCGATGCCGGTTTCATCGATCTGGCGCGCACGGTCTATCTGCGCAACGACGAGCGGGCGCGGATCAAGAAGGCGATCAACATCGCCCTTGGATCGGCCTATGTGGAAGAAAAATCGTACAAGGATTACACCGGCGGCTGAGGCAATTGCCTGCGCTCAGCCGTGGTCGGCCACGTAGCGCTCGAACGCAGCGATGCCATCGTCCACGGTGATCAGCTGCATCACGCCGTCGAATTCCACCTTCGCGCCCCATTTCAGTTCGGTTGCCGGCTTGCCGAGGAAGCGGCGCGCCGCGTCGTCGTAGCGGTCCACGCAGTAGCGCCGGTCCGAGTACGGCCCGCTGCGGTGCGGGTTGCTGGCCGCATGCAGGCCCAGCACCTTGCTGCCCATCGCATTGGCGATGTGCATCGGCCCGGAATCCGGCGTCATCACCAGGGCCGCACGCGCGAGCAGGGCCGGCAGCTGCTTGAGCGTGTCCTTGCCCACCAGGTCCAGTGCGGGCTGCGCCAGCTGGGCCTGGATGGCGTCGGCCATGCCGCGTTCGAGGTCGCTGCGGCCACCGCACAACACCACCCGCCAGCCGCGTGCGGTGGCATGGTTGGCCACGGCGGCGTAGCGGTCGGCGTACCAGTTGCGGCGCACATGGCTGGAGCAGGGGGAGATCATGAGCACGGGACGGCCATCGTCCTCCCACTGCGCGCGCGCCCACGCGTGCGCATCCTCCGGCACGGGCAGGTCCCAGCGCACCTGCGTCTGCCGCATGCCCAGCGGTTCGCAGAAACTGCCGATGGCATCCAGCACGTGGATGCCGGGACGGTCCGGGATGCGCTCGTTGATGAACAACCCATGCAGGTCCTTCGAGCGGCTGCGGTCATACCCGATGCGCCGCTCGGCCGGGATGAACGCCGAAAGCACGTTGGCCCTGAAGGCGACCTGCATCTGCAGCAGCGCCTCGAAGCGCCCCGGCGGCAGCGTGCCGCGCAGCGCCTTCATGCCTGCCAGGCCGGTCTTCTTGTCGTAGGCATGGAAGGTCACGCCCGGCAGGCCATCGAGCAGTTTCAGGCCCGCCTTGTCGATGATCCAGTGGATCGATGCACCGGGGCGCGCGGCCTGCACGGTGCGCAGCAGCGGCATGACATGGGTGACGTCCCCCAGCGCTGACAGGCGCAGGAAGCACAGCGAAGAGGACGTTGGTGCCATGTGTTGTTAGACTCGAAGGAATGGTCGCATTCGACGCCAATGAAGCGCTGACGCCTTGCCGCGATGGACGTGGCATGGGTGCCATTCTGTTCGACCGCGAACGGCTGCGGCAAGCCGATGCCTCGCTGTTCTCCGCCCAGCACTGGGGGGACCGGGCACGCCCGGTGGCCGAGGGCGGGCGCGGCAGTGCCTGGTTCGTCGATGCGCCGTTCGGTGCCAGCGTGCTGCGCCATTACCGGCGTGGTGGCCTGGTGGCCCGCCTGGTGAATGACCAGTATATCTGGCGTGGCTCACAACATACCCGCAGTTTTGCCGAGTTCCGGCTCATGCGCACGCTGCGCGCGCTGCAGCTGCCGGTGCCGCGTCCGATCGCCGCGTTCTACATGCGTGAAGGGCTGACCTACCGCTGCGCGATCCTGATGGAGCGCATCGAGCAGGTGCGTTCGCTGGCCGACCGCGCCCAGGTGGCGGGGCGCGGCGCTCCGTGGGAGGAAACCGGCCGGCTGATCGCCCGTTTCCACCGCGCCGGACTGGACCACGCCGATCTCAACGCGCACAACATTCTCTTTGATGGCAACGGCCGTGGCTGGCTGATCGATTTCGACCGGGGCGTGCAGCGGATTCCTGCGACTGCGTGGCGCGAGCGCAATCTCAAGCGCCTGCTGCGCTCGCTGCTGAAGCTGCGTGGCGAACGCAGCGTGGATGATGTAGAGAAGGATTTCGCCCGGCTGCGGCGTGCCTACGACATGGCGTGGGACCGCGGCACGTGATGGACTGGTCGTTGCGCTTCCTGGGCGTCGGCAATGCGTCGGCGGTGGAACTCGGTTCGCCGATGGCGGTGATCGAGCGCGCAGGCCAGCCGTGGCTGACCATCGACTGCGGCGCTGAGGGGCTCACCGCCTTCCTTGCGCAGTATGGCCAGCGCCCGCGCGCGCTGTTCGTCACCCATGTGCACCTGGACCACGTGGCGGGCTTTGAACGGCTGTTCGTGGATGCGTACTTCAACCCCTCGCCGCTGGGCAAGGTGCGGCTGTACGTGCCGGCGCCGCTGGTGCCGCTGCTGCACCGGCGCGTGGGCGATTACCCGAACGTGCTGGCCGAGGGCGGTGCGAACTTCTGGGATGCGTTCCAGCTGATCGTGGTCGGAGAGGGCTTCTGGCACGAGGGTGTGCGGCTTGAAGCGTTTCCCGTCCGCCACCACTGGCCGGAAACCGCCTATGGCCTGCGGCTGCAGGGGGCGCTGACCTGGAGTGGCGATACCCGCCCGATCCCTGAAATGCTGGCGCGCTTTGCCGGTGACAACGAGTTGATCGCTCACGACTGCGGACTGCACGGCAATCCGTCGCATACCGGTGTGGACGACCTGGAGCGCGAATACAGCGTGGAACTCCAGGCGCGGATGATGCTTTACCACTACGCCAGCGCGGCCGATGGCGAGGCGCTGCGCGCCCGCGGCCACCGCGTGGCGATGCCGGGCGAATGCGTGGCGCTGGCCAGCCCCACCGCCGCGCAGGTCAGCTGACGAGCGCGCGACGGCGCGCCGGGCGATGTGACCGCTGGAAGGCATCATCAGAAGGGTGGCGGCCCCGCCGGCTGACCTCGGCGCCCGCGTCGATCGATACCGTTGCTGCCTTCCGGCCCTGGCGGGATTTTCGATCTAGCGTCGCGAGGGGCCGACGGGGCCGCCATAGAGACGTGGGTGGCTGCAAGGCGACCCATCGACGGTCAACGGAAGCAGCGCACGATGCGCCGGAAACCCTGGCCGGGCTGCGCATCGACTGAGCGACGGCAGGCGCGCATTCTAGCGCATGCAGGGAAGGAGCGATAGCGCCGCGCCGTAATGGGGTGTGTGCGGGATGACGTGCGATTCAGTGGGTGCGGGCGACCAGGCCAAGGATGATCTGCAGCAGTTCATCGCTGGCCTCGACACGGCCGATGTCGCCGTCGAGGGCCGCCTGGGAAAGCGTATCGGCTGCGCCCAGCATTGCCCACAGGCTGGCCGTGGCAAGGCCACGCGGTCCTGCGAACGGTGCGAAAATGTCACGGCATTTCTGGATGAACGCGTGCTGATACGTACGCTTCACTTCCAGCAGTTCCGCCGACCCCCCCAGCGCGGCAACCACGGCGGAGATCTCCTGTCCCTGCGTCAGCACACACTCCACATAGCTGGACGCCACCACCTGCGCCTTCTCCTGCAGGGTGGCACGCGCGGCGTCCACGGCGGCGTCGAACAGGCGTGTCTGCCGGACATCGTAGTCCTCGTACAGTGCCGCCAGCAGTCCATTGCGTGTGCCGAAATGATCATAGGCGACCGGCTTGGTGACACCGGCGGCTTCAGCGAGCCGCGCCAGCGTAAGCTGATCGGTGCCTTCACTGCCGATCAGCTGCCACGCAACATCGAGCAGCTGCCGCGTGCGTGCTTCGCGCGGCATGCGGCGGCGGGGATCGGACGGGGCGGTGGGGGTGGGCACGCGGTCAATCCTCGTTCAATGCGATGTCGTGTCCGATGCGGCGTGCAGTCTCCAGGTGGGCGGCGGGATATCCCGGGTCTGAGGCGAGCAGCAGGCGGGAGCTGAGGACGCGTGCGCCACAATAATCGAAGATGCCATGGTCGATCTGCGTGGTCATCGCCAAGCCGTAGCCGTGGCGATCGATCATCGCCTGATCGGCGCCGCCGTTGGCGACCAGGTGAACCCGGAGGTTCTGGAGTTTCTTGATGACTTTGCCCTCCGGGTTGTCCTCGTAGGCCCAGCCCTGTGTGAACACGCGGTCGATCCAGCCCTTGAGCAGGGCAGGGAAGGACCACCAGTAGATGGGATATACGATCACCAGCGCGTCGGCGCGATCCAGGCGTGCCTGTTCAGCGAGTACATCGGTCGGCGCGGCAGCGCGGTTTTCGAACCGGGCGATATCCGCTGTGTTGAAGCGTGGATCGAAGCCTTCGGCCGCCAGATCCGCCATTTCGACAGTATGCGCAGGACTGGCCTGCAGGATGCCATCGGCGATCTGGTCCGCGATGGCGTGGGTGAGGGAGGCTGGTTCAGGGTGGGAAACAACGATCAGGGTGCGCATGGCAGTCATCCGTCAAGTGAAGTTACTATTAGTAACCTACGTAAGGTAGGTTGCGCAAGCGACGAGCGCGCTCTGGGGTTGTTAGACTGCAAGCCAGAAGGACGACCTTCCCCGCGCTGCGGGACCTCCCGCCCGGGACGACCCGGCCCCCGTCAAAGGAGGGCCCTGATGGCCTGGATCTGTCTGTTGTTTGCTGGCCTGCTGGAAATCGTCTGGGCTGTGTCCATGAAGCAGTCCGCCGGCTTTACCCGGCTCATGCCTTCGATCATCACCGTGACCGGCATGATCGCCAGCTTCTGGCTGCTGGCGCTGGCCATGCGTACGCTGCCCCTCGGTACCGCCTATACGATCTGGACCGGCATCGGTGCCGTCGGTGCGTTCGTGGTGGGGATCGTGTTCCTGGGCGAGCAGGTCAGTGCCATGCGCATCGCTGCGGCGATGCTGATCGTGTGCGGTCTGGTGCTGATGAAAGTTGCCAGCCACTGACGCGCTGTTGACTCCGGTTTATCACGCTGCCCGGCAGAGTCTTGATCATCTTCCAGACAACGGTGATGCAATGAAGCGAGTCCTGTATGGCGTGGTGCCTGCGCTGCTGTTGAGCGCCTGCGGTGGTCAGCCGGAAGCGGTCACCAGCCCTGAAGCGAAACCGGCTGAGGCGGCGGCGGTTCCGCCGCAGGGCACTGCGCCTGAGCGCCCGATGGACGAGGTGCCGGTACAGGCCACGCTGTCCAATGGTGACCGGGAATACGCGTTTGCCAATGGGTGCCGGGTGGTGCTGGACTCCAAGCGCGCGGTGGTTAAGCAGGAGGGGGACGCGTGCGAGTCGCACCACCGCGATATCGCGCTGCTGTATGGCTCGGGGGATTGACGGAGCGGCTGCGTGCCGTGGGGGGCATCGAAGATCCGGGCTGTTCCGGCTTTGCCGCTCCTACGTCCGACCAATAAAAAAGCCGCCCACAGGGCGGCTTCTTCATTTGTCTGGCGGAGAGAGGGGGATTCGAACCCCCGAAGCGCGGTTTAGACGCTTACACACTTTCCAGGCGTGCTCCTTCAACCACTCGGACACCTCTCCGGATTTCCCCGCCACGACGCTGTCGTTGCAGGGGCCGCAGAGTCTATCCGGCCCAGCGCCGCGACACAAGCACTCTCGTCACGGGGGAGGGGCTGGACAGGCATGGCACAATGGACGTCCTGATGAAGACGGTGGCCTGATGTCCTATCTCGTCCTTGCCCGCAAGTGGCGTCCGAAGCGTTTTGCCGAGCTGGTAGGCCAGGAACACGTGGTCCGCGCGCTCAGCAACGCCCTGGACAGCGGCCGCGTGCATCACGCGTTCCTCTTTACCGGTACCCGCGGCGTGGGCAAGACCACGATCGCGCGCATCTTCGCCAAGTCACTCAACTGCGAGCAGGGCACCAGCGCCGATCCGTGCGGCCAGTGCCCGGCCTGCCTGGACATCGATTCCGGGCGCTACATCGACCTGCTGGAAATCGACGCCGCCTCCAACACCGGCGTCGATGATGTGCGCGAAGTGATCGAGAACGCGCAGTACATGCCCTCGCGCGGTAAGTACAAGGTCTACCTGATCGACGAAGTGCACATGCTCTCCAAGGCGGCGTTCAATGCGCTGCTCAAGACGCTGGAAGAGCCGCCGGAGCATGTGAAGTTCCTGCTGGCCACCACGGATCCGCAGAAGCTGCCGGTCACCGTGCTCAGCCGCTGCCTGCAGTTCAATCTCAAGCGATTGGACGAAGACCAGATCCAGGGCCAGATGACACGCATCCTGGCGGCCGAGGAAATCGAAGCCGACGACAGCGCGATCGTGCAGCTGTCCAAGGCGGCCGACGGCAGCCTGCGCGACGGGCTGTCGCTGCTCGACCAGGCCATTGCCTATGCCGGCGGTGCGCTGCGCGAGGACGTGGTGCGCACCATGCTCGGCACGGTCGACCGTACCCAGGTGGCCGCCATGCTCGATGCGCTGGCCGAAGGCGACGGTCCTCGGTTGCTGCAGGTGGTGGCCGCGCTGGCCGAGTTCTCGCCGGACTGGAGTGGCGTGCTGGAGGCGGTCGCCGAAGGCCTGCATCGCATCCAGATCCAGCAGCTGGTGCCCGGCACCGGTACGACCGAGGGCATGGATGTGGTCGGCTTCGCCGCGCGCCTGCGCCCTGAAGTCGTGCAGCTCTGGTACCAGATGGCGCTCAACGGACGCCGTGACCTGCCGCTGGCGCCGAGCCCGCGCGCAGGCTTTGAAATGGCGGTGCTGCGCATGCTCGCGTTCCGTCCGGCCGCCGGCGTGCCCGCCGTACCGGGTGCGGTCGAAGGTGGCCAGGGCGCGCTGCCCGGCGCGGGTGCGCAGGGCAGTGGCGCCGGCGCGGCCGGGGTGGCTGCAGCAGGTGCATCGCGTGCAGCAGCGCGCACTGCGCCGGCAGACACGGCGGCTGTTACCGCAGCACCGATCAATCCGCCTCCGCCCGAGCCGGTGCGTGCACCGGACGAAGCACCGGTCGAAACGCCCGACAACGAACCGGCGCCGGTCCCCGGGCCTGCACCGGAGCCGGTACGCGACCCGCCGCCGGAACCCGTGCAGGAACCGGTCGAAGACCCCGAACCTACGCCGCCGCCGGTGCAGGCTGGCGCGCTGACCACGGCCAGGGACGCGGCGGACCAGGACCTGCCGCCGTGGGCCACCGACGCGGCCGACAATGACGCGCGCGAACGTGACGATGCGCTCGCCGCCGAGCTGGCCGGTCCGGATGCCGCGATGGTGGCGCCATGGCACGCCGCCCCTGCACCGGCAGCGCACGCCGCTGCGGAGCCGGCGCCGAAACGCGCGCCAGCGTTCGCCACCGAGGGCATCGCCATCGCACCGCGCGACGCCGCGGTGGCCTCAGGCCTGGCCGATGCCACCGAGCTGGCCACCGTGGACGACTGGCTGGAGCTGGTGGCACGCAGCGGCCTGTCCGGCCCCTCGCGCCAGCTGGCTGCCAACGCCTCGTTCATCAGTTGCCGCGGTGGGGTCTTGAAACTGGCGCTGTCGCCCGGATTTGAGTACCTGAGTTCCGAACGCGCGCTGTCTGCGCTGGCGGACGTGCTGGGCAGGGCCCTGGGCCAGACGCCGAAGATCGTGGTGGAAACCGCGGAGGCCTCGGCCGAGACCCTGCACCAGCGCGCCGATCGTCAGCGTGGCGAGCGCCAGCAGGCGGCGGAAGCCGCGTTCATGGCCGACCCGGAAGTGCAGCTGCTGATCCAGCAGCACGGCGCGCGCCTGGTCACTGATTCCATCCGTCCATTCGAAGAGTAAGCACACTATGCGCGGCAATATCGCCCAGATGATGCAGCAGGCCCAGAAGATGCAGGAAAACCTGCAGAAGGCCCAGGAAGAAATCGCCAAGCTCGAAGCCACCGGCACCGCCGGCGGCGGCATGGTGAGCGTCACCCTCACCGGTGCCAAGGAGTGCCGCAAGGTGCGCCTGGACCCCTCGGTGATGGGCGACCAGGAAATGCTGGAAGACCTCATCGCCGCCGCGTTCAACGATGCGGCCAACAAGATCGACGGCGAGTCCAAGTCGCGCATGGGCGCGGCGACCGCCGGCATGCAGCTGCCGCCGGGCATGAAGCTGCCGTTCTGATCCCGTGCCGCGGAGCCGCCGCGCTCCGCCGCACGCCAGGCGCGGGAGACGTGTCCCCGCGCCTTCCGTTCTCCCCGGGCCTGGCCCCGGTACAACCCGAAGCGCGAACCATGGCCGCCCCCCTGCTTGAACAATTGATCGATGCGTTGCGGGTGCTGCCGGGCGTGGGACAGAAGACCGCCCAGCGCATGGCCTATCACGTGCTCGAGCGCGAGCGCGAAGGCGGACAGAAGCTGGCCGACCTGCTGTCGCAGGCGGTGCAGCGCATCGGGCATTGCGCGCAGTGCCGCGATTTCAGCGAAACCGAGGTCTGCCCGACCTGCCTCAACAGCAGCCGCGAGCGCAGCCAGCTGTGCGTGGTGGAATCCCCGGCGGACCGCCTGGCGATCGAGAACGCGACCGGCTTCCGCGGTGTGTACTTCGTGCTGCAGGGCCGGCTGTCGCCACTGGATGGCATCGGTCCGCGCGAACTGGGCCTTGAAACGCTGGACAGGCGCCTGGCCGACGGCGAGGTGGAGGAAGTGATCATCGCTACCAGCGCCACCGTCGAAGGCGAAGCCACCGCGCATTATCTGGCGCAGCTGGCGCGTGCCCGGAGCGTGCGGCCGAGCCGCCTGGCGCAGGGCCTGCCGCTGGGCGGCGAGCTGGAGTTCGTCGACCGCGGCACCTTGTCCCATGCCTTCGGGACGCGCAACGAAGTAAAGGATTGATCCATCACCTGTCAGGCCGGCCACGGGCCAGTGCCTGCCCCGAGCGAGAGGACCCATGAGCACCGAGACCCTTTTCAGCAAGATCATCCGCCGCGAGATTCCCGCGACCATCGTCTACGAAGATGACGAGGTGCTCGGCTTCAAGGACATCGCCCCGCAGGCGCCGGTGCACGTGCTGTTCATCCCGAAGAACGAGGTCATCCCCACGCTGGACGATCTGCAGCCGCAGCAGGCGCATCTGATCGGCAAGCTGGCCCTCGCCGCCGCCACCTATGCGCGCGGGCAAGGACTGGCCGAGGACGGCTACCGGATCGTGATGAACTGCCGTGAGCATGCCGGGCAGACGGTGTTCCATATCCACATGCACCTGCTGGCCGGCGCACCGCTGGGACATTTCGGCGCCGCCCACTGAGTCCGCGCCGCGCAGAAAAAACGCCGCCCGGAGGCGGCGTTGTGTGTCATCGCAGAAGGCTTACCACCAGCCCCAGCGGCCATAGCCCCACGGACCCCAAGGGCCCGGGCCCCACGGACCGTACGGGTACGGCACCACGTCCACCTGCCGCTGTTCCGGCCACAGGTAGATGACATCCGCCGCCAGCTTGGGCAGGCGGTAATCATAGTCACCGATCTTGACGTTCTCGAAGCCGTCCACGCGGCCGATGAAGGTCACATCGCGGCCCTCCTCGAACACGGCCGGGTCGTAGAAGCCGGCGCGGCAGGCTACGAAGCGGCCATCGCTGGCATCGGTGGAGGCCGTGGTGGGGCGACCACTGGCGTTGAGCGGACGGGAGATCAGCTGGAAGCAGGTCTGGCCCTGGCCGGGCATCGTTTCAATGATGCGACCTCCCCAGCGCACCGGGGCGCCAACCTGCTGGCTGGCGACCGAATCACGCGGGGTGACCGTGCTGAACTCGCCCTGCAGCGGTTTGGGGGCCGTGGCGCAGGCCGCCAGCGCCAGCGACGCGGCCAGGGGAAGCAGAAGTTTCATGTTCATGATGGGGCTCCGGAAGTCGGGCGATGCCTGCGCAGGTCGCCCCGTAATGAAGCGGGGTCGTCACGTGCGCCAGCGTACCTCGCGGCGACGAAACGTGCGCTGAGCGCGAGCAGCTGCGGATCGGCCCGCTTCGCATGCACGCGTTCGGCCCAGGCCTGCGCCGGCTCGGACGGTTCACGCCCCAGGCCCAGCCGCGCATAACGGCGCCCCAGGTGGTGCCACGCACGCAGCAGGGGATCGCGCTCGCGTTCGCCGCGTGCCAGCAGCCAGGCCATCACGCCCAGCGCCGCGCCAACCAGCACCACCAGGACCGCCGCCAGCTGTCCGCTGTCCAGTGCATCCACGCCGAATGGCCGCAACAACGCGCGCTGGCGCTTGGCATCGTAGGAAAGCACCAGATCATTCCAGCCACGCCGCAGCCAGTCCAGCGCCTGGCCGGTCTGGGTCCAGCCGCCCGCCGCTGCGCCACCTTCGGCTCCCAGTTGATCTTCCAGCGTATCCAGAATGCGCTCGGGCGCCACGGCGGCCGTGGGGTCCACGCGCACCCAGCCGCGCTGCGGCAGCCACACTTCGGCCCAGGCATGGGCATCCATGCGCCGTAGCACCCAATAGTCGCCGATGGGGTTGCGGATGCCGCCGGCGAACCCGGTCACCACGCGCGCCGGGATGCCGGCATTGCGCATCAGGATCACGAACGCCGAACTGTAATGCTCGCAGAAGCCGATCTTCTGCTCGAACAGGAAATCGTCGGCGGTATCGCGCCCGGGTAGCGGGGCATCGATGGAGTAGGTGAACTCGGCACGGATCCATGCCAGCGTGCGTTCGATCAGGGCGGCATCGTCGTTGCCCACCTCCGCGCGCCATCGCCGTGCCAGCGCCTGCGTGCGCGGATTGAAACCTTCGGGCAGCTGCAGGGCCTGCCGGCGTTGATACTCGCCGAGGTCGGCGGCATACGCCAACGGCGGCGAAGACTGCAGTGTCCAGCGCGTCAGCGACGCCAATGGCAGATCGCTGAGCAGGCTGTGATCGGCGGTCAGGCGGGTTCCCGCCGGGGCCGTGCTGGGCAGGTCGAGCGCGACCAGCTGGCGACGCTCGGTCGGCTCGTAGTCCAGGGTGTAGCGCCACTGCACCGGGCGCGGCCGGATGGCCGGCAGCGCCGCACGTTCCGCGCTGCGGTCGATCTCCCAGCGCCGCCCGTCGAAGCGGCTCATCACCGGGCCGCGCCAGTAGCGCTCCGCCGCCGTCGGCACAGGTCCCTGGAACTGCACACGGAAGGCCGGTGCGTCGTCGGCCATCAGGTCCAGCCATTGGCCGGGTTCGAGCGTATCGGACAACCCGGGCGTGCCCACCGCGCGCTCGGGCAGGCCCCACAGCGGTTCGGCCAGGCGCGGGAACAGCCAGAAGGTGGCCAGGGCCAGCGGCAGCCCCAGCAGCAACAGCCGGCCCACGCCCTGTATCTGCTGGCGCAGGGGCGGCCTGCTGGCCTGGCTTTCGGCCTGGGCGAGCCGCTGCAGGGCCAGCAGGGCACACACGGCGGCGAGTGCGCCCAGCGCCGTGGTGAGTGGACCCTGGTCGAGCAGGAACGCGGCGAACGGGGCGAACAGCGAAAAGCCCAGCAGGCTGCGGGCATCGCGCAGGCTGCGCAGCTCGCTGGTCTTGATGGCGAGCATCGCGGCGAGCAGGGCGCAGCCGGTGTCGCGGCCCGGGCGCGCGCCCAGCTGCAGGTAGATCAGCGCCAGCATGGCAAGTACCAGCAACAGCCGCACCGGCACCGGCAGCAGGCCGCGGCGCGAGACCGCCGCGGTCAGCAGGGCGCTGGCGGCGATGACCGTGGCCAGCTGGGTCGGCAGCTGCAGCAGCAAGGGCAGCAGCGCCAGCGCGGCACTGGCCAGTGTCCAGCGCCGTGCATGGGGGTCGAGCAGGATGGGCGGCTCAGCCATGCGGAAGCAGCGCCAGGGCCCGCAGGCAGGCGTGGTGGTGGGCCGCGCCCAGGCCGGGCCCCAGCGGGGGCTGGCCGGGCAGTCGCAGCGTATAGCGACGGCCCTGCTGCTCGGCCAGGTCAACCCAGCGCGCCAGACGCGCGATGCGGCGTTCGGTCTGCAGTGCCGGCAGATCGAACCACTCGAGGACCACCTCCATGCCGACCGGTTTTTCGTACTCTCGCACGAGCAGGGTGTCGCGGCGCGCCGAATGCTTCCACGCAATGCTGCGGCGGGCATCACCACTGCGGTAGGCGCGCAGCTGGTGCAGTTCTTCGCCGGCCGGATCCAGGCGGCTGTGCAGGGGGTCGCTGCCGCGCTCGGGCAGTCCGGGCCCTTGCACTTCCGGATGCGGGTATACCAGCAGGGGGTGCTCCGGCCAGAACCAGCCCCAGGCGCGCACCAGGCCGAGTGGCTGGGTGGTGGAGACGCGGATGCGCTCCAGGTCCAGCCACCCGCGGTGTTCGGTAGGCAGGTTCAGCTGTGCTTCCACCCGGCCCTCGGCGGGCACATGGATCCAGCCCCGCGACGCCTGGTGATCCACGCGCAGGCCGGGGCGGTCGCGATGTTCGCGCTGGGACAGCGTCATCCGCAGGCGCAGTGGCTGGCCGGCCGGCACGGGCTCGGCGGAAAGCGACTCCAGCGTCAGCCCGGCCAGCGCCAGGTGCGCGCTCAGCGTGCTGGCGATCGCTGCCCCGGCCAGCAGCAGCGCCAGCAGCAGGGCCGGATTGTTGTTGTAGTTCAGCGCGCCAAGCAGCATGGCCGCCAGCAGCGCACCGACGAACAGGCCGAAGGGCGTGGGCAGCACATAGATGCGCCGACGGTCCAGCCGCTGCGGCAGCGGTGCGGGATGGCGCGGCTGCGCCATCGCCAGCAGGCGTTGGGCTCCCCCCTGCAACGCCATGCGTCAGTCCACCGGTACGGTCTGCAGGATCGCGCGGGCCAGCGCCGGCCCCGACGTCGACTCGGCCTCACCGACCAGCCGATGCCCGGCCACACCGATGAACAGCGTCTGCACGTCTTCGGGCACGACGTGGCCGCGACCGAGCAGCAGCGCATGCGCCCTGGCCGCACGCAGCAGCGCGAGACCGGCGCGCGGCGAAAGTCCCACGCGCACGCCAGCATGCTGCCGGCTGCGGGCCACCAGCGCCTGCACGTAGTCCACGAGGGCGTCACTGGCGTGCACCTGCTGCACGGCGTCACGCAGCTGGCGGACCTGCGCCGGGTCCAGTTGCGGGCGCGCCTGCGCGATCAGGTCGCGGCGGTCGGCGCCCCGCAGCAGTTCGCGTTCGGCCTGCGCGCTGGGGTACCCCATCGCCAGCCGCAGCAGGAAGCGGTCGAGCTGCGAGTCGGGCAGGGGGAAGGTGCCCGACAGGTCGACCGGGTTCTGGGTGGCGATCACCAGGAACGGGTCCGGCAGCGCGTGGGTCTGGCCATCAAGGGTGACCTGCTGCTCGGCCATCGCTTCCAGCAGTGCGCTCTGCGTCCGCGGCGGCGCGCGGTTGATCTCATCGGCCAGCAGCACGTGGGTGAACACCGGACCCGGATGGAAAGCGAACTGGCGGCTGCCCGGATCCAGGATGGACACGCCGAGCACATCGGCAGGCAGCAGGTCGGAGGTGAACTGCACGCGCTGGAAGCCCAGTCCCAGGCTGGAGGCCAGCGCATGGGCCAGCGTGGTCTTGCCCAGGCCGGGCAGATCCTCGATCAGCAGGTGTCCACCGGAAAGCACGGCGACGAAGGCCTGGCGGACTTCATGGGGCTTTCCCAGCACCAGCGCGTTGACCTGTTCCTGGGCCGCACGCAGGGCTTCACGCAGTTCATCGGTTAGGATTCCGGTCATGCGGGGCGAAGATTCCATCGTCGTCTCTGTCTCGGTCTCCTTTCGATTCTATAGAGCAATGCAGGGCGAACAACGCGCACGCACGATATTTCTGTGGTTATGGACGGCCGTCACCGCGCTGAAGCTGGTGGTGGCTGCGCGCCTGCCGTTGTTCGTCGACGAGGCCTTCTACTGGCAGGAGGGCCAGCACCTGGCGGCTGCCTATTCGGACCTGCCAGGGCTCACGGCGTGGCTGGCGCGGCTGGGCGTGGAGCTGGGCGGCGAGCACGTGCTGGCGCTGCGGTTGCCGTTCCTGGCGATCGGCGCATGGCTGCCGTGGGCGGTGACGCGCATCGCCACGCGCTGGTTCGGCAACGTGGCCGGCTGGCAGGCCGGCAGCCTGACCCTGCTGATGCCGCTGTCGGCCACTCTGGGCATGCTGGCGGTGCCGGACGTGCCCATGGCCATGGCGGCGGTGCTGTGCCTGGACGCCGGCGCGCGGCTGCTGCGCGACGTGGATGCCAGTGCGGCGCTGAAACTCTCGCTGGGACTGCTGATCGGTGCGCTGAGCCATTACCGTTTCATCGGCGTGATCGGCGTCGGCTTCATCGCCCTGCTGGCACTGCCGCAGGGACGGCGCATGCTCAAGGACCCCCGCGTGTGGGTGGCACTAGCGGTCGGCGTGCTGGCCTGGGTGCCGTTGCTGGCATGGAATTCGGACAACCATGATGCCGGCCTGAAATTCCAGGTCGTCGAGCGCCATCCGTGGGATTTCGAATGGCGTGGCCTGTGGTTCCTGGTCATCCAGCCGATGATGGTGACCCCGCTGCTGTGCCTGGCCATGTGGAAAGTGGCGCTGGCGGGCACCCGTGCCGGAGGTGGCGCGCGTGCGCAGTGGCGTTACTTCGGGTTGATCGGTGGGGTGTCGACGCTGGGCATCTTCGCGCTGGGCTTCTTCACCGACGTCGAACGCATCAGTTTCCACTGGCCCCTGCCGGGCTACCTGGCCCTGCTGGTGGCGGTGCCGGTGATCCTCAATGGATGGCCGCGCTGGCTGCGCCGGGCCACATGGTGGATGGCCGGGATCGGCCTGGCCCTTGGTTTCAGTTATTACCTGATGGCGTCCTCGCCGGCGCTGCGCGAACAGCTTGCGGGCTACAAGTACTATCCGCGCAATTTCGCCGGCTGGAAGCCGTTGGCGGACGGCGTACGCGAGGAACTGCAGCAGATGCCGGAAGGCACGAAGGTGCTGGCGGGCAACTTCAAGGTGGGCGCCGAGCTCGGCTTCCAGCTTGGCGACCCCGACATCCAGGTGCTGCCGCATCCGCTCAACGACAAGCATGGCCGCAGTGTGCAGCTGGGGCTGTGGCAGCTGCTGCACCAGGGCCAGCGCAGCACGCCGATGCTGCTGGTGCTTTCCCCGAGCGACCAGCGTTACCGCGAACTGCTGGACCGCTATCACGCCGTCTGCGCACAGGTGGGCCCGTTGCCGCCGCCGCGGGTGATCAGCGGCGACCACGGTTACCAGCGTTTCCTGCTGTTCCGGCTGCCGGCAGAGCGTGCTGCCGGACCGTGCGTGACACCGGCGATGGCCTACGTGGATGCCCCCGTGGCGCATCAGAAGGTGCAGGGACGGGTGGACGTGCAAGGCTGGGCGTTCAAGGACGGCGTGGGCCTGTCGCGGGTGGAAGTGCTGCTCGATGGCCGCCCGGTCGGCGACGCGGTCTACGGGCGTGCCTTCGACATCCGGCCGACCTGGCCGCAGTCCACCGATCCACAACACCCCCGCGTAGGCTTCGATGCGCATATCGACACCACCGCGCTGGAGCCGGGCAGGCACTGGCTGGGCCTGCGCCTGTACGGCCACGACGGCAGTGTTGAAACCTGGCAGGAACAACCGTTCGTCGTCCGCGAGCGTTGAAGGACACGAACGCTGGAGCAAAGGGGACGGCGCAGCACGCGACCGTTCCCGCCAATTCTTCTTCAGCCGTTCACGGGACGGCGAAGCCCGCTTCGCGAAGCAGGGCGCAGAGGGCGATCAGGGGCAGTCCGACGAGGGCAGTGGGGTCGCGGTTTTCGATCGACTCGAACAGGCTGATCCCCAGGCCTTCGCATTTGAAGCTGCCGGCGCAGTCCAGGGGCTGTTCGGCGTCGATGTAACGGACGATCTCCGCGCGCTGCAGCGGCCGGAAACGCACTGTGGTCAGGTCGCAGGCCTGCAGCACACGCTCGCCGTCGGTCAGGCACAGTGCGGTATGGAACTGCACCGGTTGACCGGACATCGCGGCCAGCTGCGCGTGGGCACCCTCGACGTCGCCTGGCTTTCCCAACGGGCGACCCTGGAGGTCGGCGACCTGGTCGGACCCGATCACCCAATGGCCCGGATGGCTCGCCGCCACGGCCTGGGCCTTGGCCAGCGCCAGGCGTTGGGCCAGTGCCCGCGGGGCCTCGTCGGGGCGCGGTGTCTCGTCCACCTGCGGGCGCTCGGCGTGGAAGGGCAGGGCCAGCCGCTCCAGCAGGGCGCGGCGGTAAGGCGAGGTGGAGGCCAGCAACAGGGGGAACATGGCATCATCCGTGGCGTTCGGGCAGGCAGTCTGGCTTTGGCAGGGGGCGCCCGGCAAGCCCGGCAGGCGCCGCCATTTGACAGATCGCCCCGGTCCTCCTAACATTCGGCGGCTTATGTCCGCCAACGTGCCCGAAACGCTGGATGCCTGGCGCATGGTCGGAGCGCAACGTCGCTTCGACGGCCGCGTCGCTCTAGCTGATATGACTCGCCTGCAGGGGTTGGTCGCCGATGCCGAAGGAGAGTGCGTTTATTCACTCGAATTCGGTCGCGACGAGATCCTGCGGGTATCCTATGTCGAACTGATCATCGACACCGCGTTGCCGCTGACCTGTCAGCGCAGCATGCAGCGTTTCCTGCTGCCGGTGCACGTGGTGCAGCGGCTCGGCCTGATCCGCGACGAGGACGAGGAGTCTTCGCTGCCGGAAGGGTATGAAGCCTGGCTGGTGCCGGAAGATGGCCAGCTGAGCCCGCTCGAGCTGGTGGAAGACGAACTGGTGTTGGCGGTACCCGTGGTCCCCCTGTCGCCCGATGGCGAGGCGGTGGACCAGCATTGGGCCCCGCCGAAGGAAGAAACGGACAAGGTCAACCCGTTCGCGGCGCTGGCAGGTCTCAAGAAGAAAGATTGAACGTGATCAGCAGCCGGGTATCGTCGGCGGCTGCGGCGAAAGCGAAAAGTGTGCTGGACGCTGGCGTCCTGTGCGACGAAACGACGAAGCAAATCGAACCGAGTTTGGAGCAATCCCATGGCTGTGCAGAAATCCCGTGTCACCCCGTCCCGCCGCGGCATGCGCCGTGCGCACGACGCCCTGAGCGCCAAGCAGCTGTCGACCGACCCGACCACGGGCGAAGTGCATCTGCGTCACCACATCACGGCCGACGGCTTCTACCGTGGCAAGAAGGTCATCCAGACCAAGACTTCTTCCGTCGAAGAAGATTGATCTGCGTGAGGGCCGCTGCCACCACGGCAGCGGCCTTTGCCGTTTCTTCCCGGGCCGCGCGCAGGCGCCACCCGCGCAACAGGAATGTCGATGAGCAAGCGGATCTACTCGAGGATCGCGGGCACCGGTAGCTATTTGCCGGAGAAAGTGCTGACCAACGCCGACCTGGAGACAATGGTCGAGACGTCGGACGAGTGGATCGTTTCACGCACCGGCATCACCGAGCGGCACATCGCCGCGGACGGCCAGACCACCAGCGATCTGGGTTACCAGGCCGCGCTGCGTGCGCTGGAAGCCGCTGGCATCGAGGCCAGCCAGCTGGACATGATCGTCGTGGGAACCACCACGCCGGATCTCATCTTCCCGTCCACCGCGTGCCTGATCCAGGCCAGACTCGGTGCGGTCGGGTGCCCCGCTTTCGACGTCAACGCCGCCTGCTCGGGTTTCGTGTTCGCGTTGAGCGTGGCCGACAAATTCATCCGCGCCGGAGATGCCCGCCATGTGCTGGTCATCGGTGCGGAAACGCTGACCCGCATCGTCGACTGGACCGACCGCACCACCTGTGTGCTGTTCGGTGATGGTGCCGGTGCGGTGGTGCTCAAGGCCGACGAGGAAACCGGCATCCTGAGCACCCATCTGCACTCGGACGGCAGCAAGAAGGAACTGCTGTGGAATCCGGTGGGCATCTCGGCCGGCTTCGGCGAGGACGGCAGGACCACCGGCGCGATCCAGATGAAAGGCAACGATGTGTTCAAGTACGCCGTCAAGGCGCTGGATTCGGTGGTCGATGAGACCCTGGAAGCCAACGCGCTGACCAAGGGCGACCTTGACTGGCTCATCCCGCACCAGGCCAATCTGCGCATCATCGAAGCCACGGCCAAGCGCCTGGAGCTGTCGATGGACCAGGTGGTGGTGACCGTGGACAAGCACGGCAACACCTCGTCCGGTTCGGTACCGCTGGCACTGGACGCGGCGGTGCGTTCCGGACGCGTGCAGCGTGGCCAGCTGCTGCTGCTGGAAGCCTTCGGCGGCGGCTTCACCTGGGGTTCGGCCCTGATCCGGTATTGATGGCACCCTGAAGTCATCATGTTTCTCTCACTGCGGCCCTTCGGGGCCGTTGTGCGTATGGAGGATTCCCGTGGTCGAACCGATCGTGATCGAAGGCCAGCGCGCCTGGCTCAAGCAGTACGGAGCAGGCAGCCGCGCGCTTGCACTGGGCATGCTCAACTTCGTGGCCCGCCGCTACCATCTCGATGCGTTGCGCCCGCCGCCGCACCGGGGCGGCGATGCGGCCCGCCAGACCGAGGCACGCCGTCTTGGCGAACTGCACGCGCAGGGGGTCAACGTGCCGGTGGTGATCGGCAGCGGCCGCGCGGCGCTGGTGCTCGGCGACAATGGTTCCTCGTTCAATACCTGCCTGCGTGAAGCCGACCCGGCAGGGCGCGACCGCCTGGTGAGCGCGGCGATGCAGGCGATCGCCCGGGCGCACGCGCGTGGCGCGTACTTCGGCCAGCCGCTGCCGCGCAACCTGACCTGGGATGGCGAGCAGGTGGGCTTCATCGATTTCGAAGAAGACCCGCTGGAAGTGATGGATCTGGCCCAGGCCCAGGCGCGCGACTGGCTGATGTTCGGCTACGGGGTGGCCAAGTACTACGCCGACCGGCCTGAACAGCTGCAGGCGATGATGGCCGAGGTGATGGATGGTGTGCGCCCCCCGGTGCGCGCGCATGCGCATGCCGTGACCGGCCGCCTGCGCGGACTGGCCTCTGCGGGCCTGAAATTCGGGCGTTCGGCGCGTGCCCTGGCGCACGCCATCCTCATCGTGCACGGCGCCACCACGCTGGGCCTGCTGATGGTGGCGGCGGTATGTCTGGACTGGCTCGCCGACGGGCAGCTGGACATCCTCGAACTGCTGACCTGAGCGGCTGCGGCGTCCTGCGTGCGGGTCAGCGCCGCGCATGGCGTGCAGGCGTGCATACGCGCACGTACAGACGACCAGCGCTGTTCGCCTTTATCATGGCCCGCCTCGATTCAACCAGCGGATGATTGCGTGACCGATCCCACTCTTGCGTTCGTTTTCCCCGGCCAGGGCTCCCAGTCGGTGGGCATGCTGGCCGAGCTGGCCGAGCTCCACCCGCAGGTGCGCGAAGCCTTCAGCGAAGCATCCGAGGGCGCCGGCGTCGACCTGTGGGCGTTGTCCCAGGCAGGGCCGGAGGAGATGCTCAACCGTACCGAGTACACCCAGCCGGCCCTGCTGGCCGCCAGCATCGGCGTGTGGCGTGCCTGGCGGGCAGCCGGTGGCGTGGAGCCGTCGGTGCTTTCCGGCCACAGCCTGGGCGAGTACACCGCACTGGTCGCCGCCGATGCGCTGAGCCTGCATGACGGGGCCCATCTGGTGCGCCTGCGCGGCCAGCTGATGCAGGACGCCGCGCCGGCCGGCGTGGGCGCCATGGCCGCCGTGCTCGGTGCCGAAGATGCGCTGGTGCTGGAGGTCTGCGAGCAGGCAGCCGGGTCCCAGGTGGTGGTGCCGGCGAACTTCAACTCTCCGGGCCAGATCGTGATCGGCGGCGATGCCGACGCGGTGGACCGGGCGCTGGCGCTGCTGACCGAGAAGGGCGTGCGCAAGACCGTCAAGCTCGCGGTGAGCGTGCCTTCGCATACGCCGCTGATGCGCGAAGCGGCCAACCGCCTTGCCGAAACCATGGCCGGCCTGTCCTGGCGCGTGCCCCAGCGGCCGGTGGTGCAGAACGTCGATGCACAGGTGCATGACAGCGTGGACGACATCCGCGCCGCGCTGGTGCAGCAGCTCTACCAGCCGGTGCAGTGGACCGGCTGCGTGCAGGCGCTGGCCTCCCGCGGCGTGCTGCGCATCGCCGAATGTGGCCCGGGCAAGGTGCTCACCGGCCTGGTCAAGCGGATCGACAAGTCGCTGGACAGCCGCGCGTTGGCAACGCCAGCGGATTTCGAATCGGCCCGCGCCGCGTGGTCGGCCTGACCCTTTCTGCGTTGTCCCCATCAGCTGCGCGCCTGCGCGTGGCCTTGCATGCGGGCGACCGCTTCATTTCGAGGATTCCAACATGAGCAAGCCCCTGCAGGGTGAAATCGCACTGGTGACCGGTGCCAGCCGCGGCATTGGCGCGGCCATCGCCGATCTGCTGGCCGCCCAGGGCGCCACGGTGATCGGCACCGCCACCACCGCCGCCGGCGCGGCGGCGATCGGTGAGCGCCTGGCCAGCCAGGGCGGTCACGGCCGCGCACTGGACGTGACCGATGCCGCTGCGCTGGAGGCCGTGCTGGCCGACATCGCCAAGGAATTCGGGGCCATCAGCATCCTGGTCAACAATGCCGGGATCACCCGCGACAACCTGCTGATGCGCATGAAGGAAGAGGACTGGGCGTCGATCATCGACACCAACCTGACCAGCGTGTTCCGCACCAGCAAGGCCGTGATGCGCGGGATGATGAAGGCGCGCAAGGGCCGCATCATCAACATCGCCTCCGTGGTGGGGGTGACCGGCAACGCCGGCCAGGCCAACTATGCGGCGGCCAAGGCAGGCATCATCGGCTTCTCCAAATCGCTGGCCAAGGAGATCGGCTCGCGCGGGGTCACGGTGAACGTGGTGGCGCCCGGCTTCATCGACACCGACATGACCAAGGCGCTGCCCGAGGAGGCGCGTGCCGCGCTGATCGGTGACATCTCACTCGAACGTCTCGGCGCGCCGGAGGACATTGCCCACGCGGTGGCCTTCCTGGCCAGCCCCGCGGCCAACTACATCACCGGAGAAACCCTCCACGTGAACGGCGGAATGTACATGCCGTAACCACAGGGCGCACGGATTGCGCTGCAAGTGATTGATCCGGCGGTATTTTTTTAAGAATGCAAGGCGCCGCCGGTTTCTACTACACTATCCAACGGTCACCGCAGCGCGGTGACGTCTTTTTGAACCACCACTCCATCTGGAGCAATACCCCATGAGCACCATCGAAGAACGCGTCAAGAAAATCGTCGTCGAACAGCTTGGCGTCAAGGAAGAAGAAGTCACCACCGGCGCATCGTTCGTCGATGACCTGGGCGCTGACTCGCTGGACACCGTCGAGCTGGTGATGGCGCTGGAAGAAGAGTTCGAGTGCGAGATCCCGGACGAAGAAGCCGAGAAGATCACCACCGTGCAGGCGGCGATCGACTACATCAAGGCGCACATCAAGGCCTGATGTCTGGCGGCTGGTGGGTGGTGGCGGCCCGTCCGTCACCCCACACCGCATCCCATGGGGCCGCGCATGCGGCCCCGTGTATTTGAGCTGTCGTACGCGGCGAACTGCCGCGTCTCACCCGAACCATCACGGGTCAGGAGAATGCAATGAAGCGTCGCGTCGTCGTCACCGGAATGGGCATGGTTTCGCCTCTTGGCAATGATCTGGCCAGCAGTTGGCAGGGCATCACCGAGGGCCGTTCGGGCATCGGTCCGTTGACCAACGTTTCAGACGTCTACCTGGACCGGTTCACCACCAAGATCGCAGGTGAGGTCAAGGGATTCGACATCACCGCCGACACTGCGCTGTTCGGCAATTACCGCGTGTCCGCCAAGGATGCGCGCAAGATGGACCCGTTCATCCATTATGGCCTCGGCGCTGCGTTCATGGCGCTGGCCGACGCGGGCCTGCAGATCGACGAGGGCAACGCCGAGCGCATCGGGGCCATCATCGGCGCCGGCATCGGTGGCCTGCTGGGCATCGAAGAACAGACCATCGAGTTCCATGAAGGGAAGAAGATCTCGCCCTTCTATGTGCCCAAGACCATCATCAACATGCTGCCGGGCCAGCTGAGCATCATCGCCGGCCTCAAGGGCCCCTCGTTCTCGGCGGTCTCGGCCTGCGCCACGTCCAATCACTCCATCGGCACGGCGATGCGCATGATCCAGTACGGCGACGCCGACGTGATGGTCGCCGGTGGCGCCGAACGCGGCTCCTCGCCGACGGCACTCGGTGGCTTCTGCGCGATGAAGGCCATGTCCACCCGCAACGATGATCCGACCGCCGCCTCGCGGCCGTGGGACAAGGACCGCGACGGCTTCGTGCTGGGCGACGGCGCGGGCATCCTCATCCTCGAGGAATACGAGCACGCCAGGGCGCGCGGCGCGAAGATCTACTGCGAGCTGGCCGGCTTCGGCGCCAGTTCGGATGCGTACCACATGACCGCCCCGGCCGAGAGCGGCGAAGGCGCGGCCCGATGCATGGCGGCGGCGATGAAGGATGCCGGCGTCAACCCGGACCAGGTCGGCTACCTCAACGCACACGGCACGTCCACGCCGCTGGGCGACCTGGGCGAGACCATGGCGATGAAGACGGCCTTTGGCGAGCACGCGTACAAGATGCTGGTCAGCTCCACCAAGTCGATGACCGGGCACCTGCTCGGCGCCGCCGGTGGCGTGGAAGCGATCTTCTCGGTGCTGGCGCTGCAGCACGGCGTCATTCCGCCGACCATCAACCTGGCGCAGCCGGGTGAGGGCTGCGACCTGGATTACGTGCCCAATGTGGCGCGCGAGGCCAAGGTGGACGTAGTGATGTCCAACGGCTTCGGCTTCGGCGGCACCAACGGCACGCTGGTGTTCAAGCGCATCTGACGCGCCCGGGGGGAGCGCCGCTCCCTCCACCGGATGCTGCATCGAACGCCGCCGCAGGGCGGCGTTCGCATGTGTGAACGACTAATATGGGCGGAATGAGCCACGCCCCGTTGATCCAGCCGCTGCCACACCCCATCGACCTGCTTGCGCTGCAGCAGCAAGACCCGGGGCGCTTTCCCCTGTTGATGGAATCCACCGCCTCCGGCACGGCACAGGGGCGCTGGAGTCTTCTGCTGGCGGCCACTGGCCAAGCCCTGCGTCTGGAGGCGGACGGGGTGGTGCGGGACGAACAGGGCCACGCCTGCCCCGGTGGTTTCCTGCAGGCCCTGGATGCCGCATGGGCCGCCGAACGGCTGCCCCAGGGGGGCTTGCACCGCCTCCCGTTCCGCGGTGGCTGGGCGCTGCTGCTGGACTACGAGGTGGCCAGCCAGATCGAGACCGTACTGCCCGCGCGCCCGCGCGCGGACGGGCAGCCCACCGCGCTGGCGCTGCGCTGTCCGGCCGCGGTCCTGCACGACCACCAGGCCAACGCCAGCTTCGTGATCGCCGAGCATGGCGAGCAGGCGCTGCTGGACACCCTGCTCGCGCTGGCCACCGCCTCGCTTCCCGAACCCGGCGCGGGCTGGGTGCCCCCGATGGAGGTCAGCGAGGACGAGCCGCAGCGATTCACCGATGGCGTGCACCGGGTCATCGATTACCTGCATGCGGGCGACGTGTTCCAGGTGAATCTTTCGCGCCGCTGGCGTGCGGGCTTCGCCGCCCCGGTCAGCCCGCAGGCCCTGTACGCGCAGTTGCGCCGCGCGAACCCGGCACCGTTCGCGGGCCTGTTTTCCGGCCACGGCCGGCACGTGGTCAGTTCCTCGCCGGAGCGCCTGGTGTCCGTGCATAGCGGCCACGCGCAGACCCGGCCGATCGCCGGAACCCGGCCGCGGTTCGAGGGCGATGACGATGCCGCGCGTATCCGCGAGCTGGTCGGCCATCCCAAAGAACGCGCCGAGCACGTGATGCTCATCGACCTGGAGCGCAATGATCTCGGCCGCATCTGCACGCCCGGCAGCGTGGTGGTGGACGAGCTGATGAGCGTGGAAAGCTATGCGCACGTCCACCACATCGTGAGCAATGTCAGCGGCCAGCTGCGCGAGGCGGTCACGCCGGGGCAGGTGATCGCCGCGACGTTCCCCGGAGGCACCATCACCGGCTGTCCGAAAGTGCGCTGCATGCAGATCATCGGCGAGCTGGAACAGGTGCCGCGCGGCGCCTACACCGGTGCGTTCGGCTGGCTCAACCGCGATGGCGACCTGGACCTGAACATCCTGATCCGCACCGCCGAGGTGTCGGGCAACGAGGTGACTTTCCGCACCGGCGCGGGGATCGTGGTGGATTCGGACGCGCAGAAGGAACTGGATGAAACGCGGGCCAAGGCGCGCGGACTGCTGCGCGCGCTCGGGCAGCCCTGAGCGGCGCAGGGCCCTGCCGCGCACGGCGCGAGGGGAGGGCGTTCACGGTATCCTTTGTTCCTGGTTTCTTATTCGAGGTACTCCATGGCGTCAGCCAAGCGCGGATGTCTGTCGGTGGCGGCCGTGCTGGTCCTGCTGGCCGCCATCGTGGCCGGAGTGGGCGCATGGTTCTATTACCAGCAGACCCGCTTCGCCGATCAGCCGCTCACGCCCAGCGAAGACAGCGTGGTCATCGCCAGCGGTGATGGCTTCACGACCGTGCTCGGCAAACTGCGCGCGGCCGGCGTGGACGAAGGCCAGGACACGCAGTGGCAGCTGCTGGCCCGTCAGCTGGATGCTGCGGGAAAGCTGAAGGTCGGCGAGTATGCGCTGGATGCCTCGCTCACCCCGCGGGAACTGCTTTCGCGCATGCGGGCCGGCCGCGTACTGCAGCACCGGGTCACGCTGGTGGAGGGCTGGAACATGCGCCAGGTCCGCGCGGCGTTGAAGCGCGCGCAACCGCTGGTGCACACCACCGACGGGCTGGACGATGCGGCGCTGATGCAGACGCTGGGGTTCGGTGGGCAGCACCCGGAAGGCCGCTTCCTGCCGGAAACCTATGTCTACCAGCGCGGCGATACCGATCTGGACGTACTCAAGCGCGCGCATGCCGCCATGGAGGAGGCGCTCGCGCAGGCCTGGGCGTCACGGAGCGATGACCTGCCGGTCGATTCGCCCTACGAACTGCTCATCCTGGCCTCCATCATCGAAAAGGAAACCGCGCTGGCCAGCGAACGTCCGCAGATCGCCGGCGTGTTCGCGCGGCGGCTGAAGCTGGGCATGCGCCTGCAGACCGACCCGACTGTGATCTATGGCATCGGCTCGGCCTACGACGGCAACATCCGCAGGGTGGACCTGACCACCGACACGCCGTACAACACGTATACGCGCGCCGGCCTGACCCCCACGCCCATCGCCATGCCCAGCCGCGACGCGCTCATGGCCGCCGCACAACCGGCCGAAGGCAACACGCTGTATTTCGTGGCGGTGGGCGATGGCAGCGGCGCGCACGTCTTCTCGGCCACCTATGCAGAACACAACGCGGCGGTGGCCCGTTACCTGCAGCAGCTGCGCCAGCGTCGTGCGCAGCAGGGGCCGGCGCAATGAGCGGCACCCTGATCCGCCACCCGCGCCTGGTCAGCCTGGAAGGGGGCGAGGGTGCGGGAAAAACCACCGCCATCAACGCCATCCACGAGTGTCTGCGGGCCCATGGCCATGAGGTGCTGCTGACGCGTGAGCCGGGGGGTACACCGCTGGCCGAACGCATCCGTGGGCTGGTGCTCAAGCCCGATGAGGACATCGCCGGCGAACCGCTCAGCGCCGAGGCCGAGCTGCTGCTGGTGTTCGCCGCACGCGCGCAGCATGTGCGCCAGGTGATCCAGCCCGCGCTGCAACGGGGCGCCTTCGTGCTGACCGACCGCTTCACCGATTCCAGCTATGCCTATCAGGGCGGCGGACGCGGGCTGGACCCGGCATGGATCGCCGATCTGGAACAGCGTGCGGTGGGCGTGTTGCCCGGGCTGACCCTGCTGCTGGATGTCGATGTGGCCGTGGGACGCGCGCGCGCCAGCAGCCGCGACCTGTTTCCCGACCGCATCGAAAGCGAGCACGATGATTTCTTCCAGCGCGTGCGCGGCGTCTTCCGCCACCGTGCCGCGCAGGACCCCCGACGCTTCGCCCTGGTGGACGCGGCGCAGGCCCAGGCGCGCGTGGCCGCCGATGTGGTGGCGCATGTGGAGCAGTGGCTGCAGCAGGAAACGGCCGCATGAACACCTCCGCCACCGCAGGATTCTCACCGTGGCAGCAACGGGCGTTCGATCAGACGATCGCCGCCCTGCAGGCCGGTCGGCTCGGGCACGGGCTGCTGATCTGCGGGCCAGCGGGCCTGGGCCAGCTGCAGGTCGCCCAGGCGCTGGCCGAGCACGTGCTGATGCAGGGCGCCCAGCCCGAGCGCACGCGGCAGCTGCTGGCAGCCGGTACGCATCCGGACCTGCAGTACATCTCCTTCATTCCGAACAAGAGCGGGGACAAGCTGCGGACCGAGATCGTCATCGAACAGGTGCGCGAGATCGGACAGAAGCTCGCGCTGACGCCGCAATACGGGGTGGCCCAGGTGGTCATCGTCGATCCGGCCGATGCCATCAACCGCGCCGCCTGCAACGCACTGCTGAAGACGCTGGAAGAACCGCAACCGGGCCGCTACCTGTGGCTGGTCAGCAGCGATCCGGCGCGCTTGCCGCAGACCGTGCGCAGCCGCTGCCAGAAACTGGAGTTCAAGCTGCCCCCGCGTGCGGAATCGCTGGCATGGCTTGAACAGCAGGGGCATTCCCGGGACGAGGCGGTCGATGCGCTGGAGGCTGCACGTGGCCATCCGGGGCTGGCCGATCAGTGGCTGCGCACTGGCGGGCTTGCACTTCGACGCGAGGTGGCCACGCAGCTGGAGCAGCTTGCGCAGGGCCGGGGCAGCGCCGTGGAACTGGCGCAGAAGTGGTGCGCGGATGACGAGGCCGCCCTGCGCCTGCGCTTCGCCGCGGAGCTGGCGCTGGCGCAGGCCAGCGAAAGCGCCTTGACCGCGCCCGAGCGTTTGCACAAGCTGGCAGCCTGGTTCGACGCCGCCAACCGGACACGTGATCTGCTGCGTACCACCGTACGCGCAGACCTGGCCGTGGTGGAGTTGTTGCTGGCCTGGAACAAGGTCAACGAGCGTCCGCACGCAAGGGGAAATCGATGAGTGCCACCAACGCCCGTCAGGGCATCCTGTCACTGCAGGTGAAGGACAAGGCGGGGCTGTACAGCGCGTACATGCCGTTCGTGAAGAACGGCGGTGTGTTCGTGGCAACGCCCAAGCGGTATTTCCTGGGCGATGAAGTGTTCCTGCTGCTCACGCTGCCCGAATCCAGCGAGCGCCTGCCGGTGGCGGGCAAGGTGATCTGGGTCACGCCGGTCGGCGCGCAGGGCAACCGGCCTGCGGGCATCGGCGTGCAGCTGGCCGATGGCCAGGAAGGCGAGGCGGTCCGGCATCGGATCGAGACCCTGCTGGCCGGCATGACCAGCTCGGAAAAGCCGACCGCGACGATGTGACACCGGGCGCGTGAAAAGTGTTGACGATGTTCGCGCAGCCCCTATAATAAGCGGCTCAGCAGCATCGGGCGGTTAGCTCAGCGGTAGAGCATTGCCTTCACACGGCAAGGGTCACAAGTTCGAACCTTGTACCGCCCACCATGATCAAATCAGAAAAGCCTCCGGAAACGGGGGTTTTTCCGTATGTCCGGTTTGAAGGGGGCTGGGCGGCGCAGCGACGGCCGACGGGTCACCCAATGCAGCCAGGATCAATCCGAATCCCGACGCCGCCTCCACCGCCACGGTCAACACGGCCCATGCACATCGGCCGCTCTAAGTTGGGCCTGTCGCCGACCCGGTCCGGGCCGGCCGATTCCACCGCAGGCCCTACCCGAGATTCCGCATGAAAAAAGGTACCCGCACCATCGTGATCGTGGCCCTGGTCCTGGGCGTGCTGGCCATGGCCGGTCCCTCGATCATCTGGTACACCCAGAAGGGCGAGCAGCATGACGCCGGCGCACAGGGTGAAGCCCAGAAGGCCGAACGGCAGAACCAGCGCGACGGCAACTGAACCCAAACAACGCGGGCATGAGGCGATAGCCCACCGGCATAGCACTCATGCCCTGCGTTGCATCGTGGCGTTACCTGCACGGCGCGCTCAGCGGTCGCACGCCACGCCGACCTCGGCAAACGCCGCGGCGACATCACCGGTGGGATAGCCCAGGTCGAGCGCCGCCGCCTCCACGCCACAGGCTCCCGAGTTGAACGTGCTTCTGGGCGTCCAGTAATCACGGTTGGCTGCAGCGAACACCACGAAGGCCTTCCTCACATCCCACCCTGCGCGGTTGGCCAGCAGGAAGAACGCCCGGTTGTAGACACCGGAAGAAAAATGGTTGTCCATCCCCTCGCGGAAATCCTTCGCATGCGCGATGGAGCGCCCATCGCGCGTTGGATCCTCCATGTAGCGCAGCGCACCGGCCCCCTTGAAGATGTCAGCGCCCACGAGGAAATCGTTCTTCCCTGTGTTGAAGAACTCTGCCGCTTCCCCTGCGATGTCCGAGAACGCTTCGTTCATGCCACCGGATTGCTGGCCGTTGTAGATGAGCCCGGAATTCTGCTCTGTGAAGCCATGTGAGACTTCGTGGGCGGTGATGTCGGCCGACACGAGGGGATGGTACCGGGAGCCGCCATCGCCGAATCGCATGGTGCCGTTGTTCCAGAAGGCGTTTTCCACGTTCCTGCCGTAGTGCACCAGCAGCCTGAGCGGGAAGGTCAGTGGTGGCGTCCCCAGCCATTGGGTGTACATGTCGAACACGACGTTACCGAAGTGATGGGCATCGTTGAGCGGGGAGAATGCTCCATTGATCGCTTTGACTGTGTTCTGCGGACAGGTGAACGCGTGGGGCTTTTTCGGCCGCAGGGTTCGGTGATTGAGGTTGTACGTCAACACGTTCGCGTTCTCCAGCGAGCAGACCGTACCGACGCGCTTCACGTCCAGAAACGGCGCGTTCACGCCGTAGGTGATCTGCCCGGTCTTGGCGTTGCCGCCGGGTCCAGTGCCCTCACGGGCAGTTGTCAGTGCGTCCCACTGCGCAAGGATCTCCCCCGTGTGTGCGTCCACGACCGTGACTGGTCGGGTCGGCCGCTGATGCTCGCCGTCGGCGAAGAAGTCCACGACCCAGGCCAGGCGTGCGGTGTCCTGGGCATCAAGGTAGACCATCAGCTCGCGGCGCTCGTCCTGGATGTCGGCATCGGCTGCCAACGGCGAGGGCAGCGCACCCATGGCGATGACGGCGGCCTGGTCCGCATCCAGCTTGGGGACCACGCTGGGCATATCGGCGCTGATCGCGCGCACGGCCGTACCGGACAGGTGGCGCAGCGCGCCATCGGCCGTCGTGGTCATGATGATGTGCTCGCCAAAGACCGGCACCCCCTGATGGACCTGCTGGAGCCGTTCGTGGCGCCCGCCATCAGCGCGCGGGTTCGTGCTGAGCGGGCGCAGTGAGGTGCCGGGCTCGAGATCGATCATCGGCACCAGGGCTGACGGGCTTGCAGCGAAGGACGCCGAGCGGGCCGTTGCCGCATCGGGCGTGGTGAGTTTCACGCGCTGTGCCGCGGTAGATGGCAGCGCGATGAGCGCGGCAATGGAAAGGGCGAGGAAGGAAACTGCGTACCGGCTTGACGATGTCATGGGTAAACACTCCATTCATGAGGGACGTCGGTCGCGAAGCGGACTCGTCGCACAGCCATCCGACTTCCTACGGCCCGACAGCCTCAGCATCCGTACTGGAAGCGGGCGAGAGCCACTGTGCGTGAAGCGACAGCAGCCGCAATTAGCGTCCCAATACGACGCTTTCAGCACGCTTTGCGGGTTGACGCGTCATTTCCTAGATACATGCCGGGATGTTCTCTGACACAACGTTCCGAAATCAGGCAGGGGGCCCGTGGTGGGGGCGCATGGCATCCACGACACGAACGCGGACGGGCCAAGGTGACGACTCTGACGCTTGCAGATTTCGCTCCCGCGTCGTGTTCGCCTCTTCACCCCGGCTCGGTCCGATAGCTAGCGTCTAAGAACATCGCGTTGACCAGTGGAAGGAAGCTCTTATGACTGCACGATACGACCGCATGGTCGACCAGTACGTCGCCTATGCCAGCAGCTCGCCAACGCGACCGATCGAAGTACGTACCCTGCTGCAGCTCGCCGGCGCCCTGGACCAGCGAGACGTGCTCGATCTGGCCTGTGGCTCGGGCTACTACGGTCGCGAGTTCCTGCGTCGCGGCGCTCGCAGCGCGGTCGGCGTGGACCAGTCACGGGGCATGATCGACTTCGCGCGCGCGCTGTCAGCGCACAACAAGGACGACATGGTCTTCCATGTCCGTGATGTCATGGACATGGCGGACATCGGATCGTTCGACATCGTGCTTGCGGCGTGGCTGTTCAACTACGCCGACTCGCCGGGTGCACTGGCGGCGATGGCCAGCGCCGTGGCACGGCACGTCAAGCCGGGAGGACGGCTGGTGGTGCAGACATTCAACCCGGACTATCGGCTCGCGCGCGGCGACTATTCGGCCTACCGGGTGAAGGTCGTCGATGAGCAGCCGTGGCCGGGCGGGGCGCGGCTTGAACTGGAGTTTCCCGGATCGCCGCCGGCACGGGTCATCAATTACCGCTGGAGTCGCCGGCAGTATGATGAGGCGCTCTCTGCCGCGGGTTTCCGGCACGTGGTGTGGCACGCGCCGCAGGTCCTGGAAGAAGACATCGCCCGCCATCCTGCCGGGTTCTGGAACGACTATGTCGACAACTGCATGGCAGTGAATCTGGTGTGCGAGCGCTGACGCAGGCCTGGCCGCCTCAGCGCCTGTCGCGCTTGATCCATGCCCAGGCGCAGAGGCCGATCAGGCCCGTGAAGACCGCCCAGGAAATCAAATCGAACACGCCATCACCCAGCAGCGCGCTGACCAGGCCTACCACGCTCAGCGCGGCAATCCACGCGGGCGCGGTGAACGGGCTGCCGCTGGGCGCCAGGCGCGTGCGCGGGGCAATGTTGCGCCGGCCCTTCATGCGAGCTCCTGCGTCTGTGCGCGCTCGATCTCGGCCACGCGTGTGGCCGTGCTGCCGCGCTTCACCCACAGGTACAGGCCGCTGACCAGCACGGCGATGGTCAGCAGGTCCAGCAGCGCCCAGAGGATCTTCAACGGCAGCTTGCCGTAGTCGCCGAAGTGCAGCGGCTGGCTGAGCAGCAGCACCGTCATGTAGCCCGGCAGCTGCGGCTGGGCCGTCAGTGAGCCGTCACGCGCGTCCACCAGCACCGGGCGGTAGAGGCGTTCGGTGAGCGGGGTGTTGCCTTGCATGAAAACGCCGTAGTGATGGTCGCCACTGGCGCCGGTGCCGGGGAAGCTGACGTAGGCCGGGCGCATGTCCGGCGCCGCGGCACGGGCGGTGTCCACCGCGGCCTGCAGCGAGGACAACGCGGTCGGGCGCGGCTGGCCGGCGTAGCGTGCGGCGAACTCGCCCAGCTGTTCGCTCTGCCAGGCCTGCTCGAGCGGTTTGGCCAGGGTGTTGATGGCGCCGGTCAGGCCCACCACCAGGGCCCAGCCGAGGGTCACCACGCCGAGCACGTTGTGCAGGTCCAACCAGGCAAGCCGACGGCTGCGACCGGTCCGGAACGTGCCGAAGCGCTGCTTGCGCATGAACGGCCCGTACAACACCAGTCCGGAAACAATCGCCACGACGAACAGCAGCCCCATCACGCCCATGAACAGCATGCCGGGCAGTCCGAGGAACACATCGGTGTGCAGGCGGTAAAGGAAGTACATCACCCCTTCGTTGAACTGCGGCGCGGGCACCTGTTCGCCGGTCACGGTGTTGAGCAGCACGGTCTGCATCTGCGGCGGCGGCGTGTCGGCGCGCGCTCCGGTATTGACGTACATCGTCGGCGCATCCGGATCCCAGCCGACGAACAGCGGGACGTTGCCCGGGAACGCCTGCAGGGCCGTCTCCACCTGCGCATCGAGGTCACGCGGTGTAGCGTCCGCCGGGGCCGGCGCAACGTCCGGATCGGCACCGGTGAGATGTCCGATTTCGTGCGCGAAGATCAGCGGCAGGCCGGTCAGGCAGAGCAGCAGCAGGAAAACGGTGCAGACCAGGCTGGTCCATTTATGGACGACGAACCAGGTCTTGATGGCGGCGCGTTGCATGCAGCAGAAACCCTCGGGCGATGGCTTGAGGTGGTAACGGCGATGGGCCAGGAAACGGCCCGGCCATGAGCGCGGCGCCGCAGAGGTCAGCCGCATCGGTCGGTCGGTGCGCGCCGATTATCCGGATGCGGCAGCGCTAATACAAATGATTCGCAGCTGCGACTGCAGCTGAAGGCAGGTTCAGCGCGGTCATCGACATGTCATTGGTGGATCACGGGCCACTCGCCCTGCGGTGGCTAGCGTGGACCTACACGCCCGATGGAGACGGCCCATGTGGCTCATCACCCGCCTGTTTGCCCTGCCCGAGACGTCGATGGACGCACCCGTCGTGCCGCCGGGCCTCCCGGATGCACCAATGCGGCGCCTGGCACTCAAGCGCAGTGCCCGCGCCGGACGCGCAGGCCTGGCACCGTGGCACAAGGTGGCGGTTACGGGACGTCGCCGCACGCATTGAAGGCCTCCGTGCTGGTGATCCGGCAAGGATGTCGCAGAAGCTGAACAGGGGCATCGTTCCGCGTCATGCGCGCTTGTGGCTAACTAGGCGCCTCTGAAAGGTAGGAGCGGGTTGCCAGTGAAGGCTGTTGTACGGTGGGGCGCGGGGCTGCTGATGGTGCCTGCGGCAATCTGGGTGGCAGGGGTACTGGTGTACCAGCTGCCGGGTCCGAAGCCGGTGGCGTGGAGCTGCGCCGTGGCGTGGCTTCTGTTTGCGCTGTGGGCCATTGTCGGCGTGGTCGGAGGCCGACGCGGCGGCAGGATTCTGGCAGGTGTGTTCGTGGCGGGCGTGGTCGCAGTCGCCGTGGGGTGGGCTCTGCTGGAGCCGCGCCAGGACCGTGACTGGGCGGACGACGTGGCGCAGCGGTTGCACGTACGCGCGTTCGATGGCCGCCACGTGGTGCTCGACAACGTGCGCGATTTCACCTGGCGCAGTGAACAGGATTATGACGTGCGCTGGGTCAGCCGCAGTTATGACCTGGAGCAGCTGCGCTCGGCAGATCTGGTGCTGTCCTACTGGATGGGTCCGGCGATCGCTCATACGCTGGTTTCCTTCGGGTTCGCCGATGGCCGTTACCTCGTTTTTTCGGTGGAGATCCGCAAGGAGCGCCACGAATCGTTCTCGGCACTGGGCGGGTTTTTCCGCAGCTTTGAGATGACCCTGGTCGCCTCCGAGGAAACCGACATCATCCGGACGCGGACCAACGCGCGTGGCGAGGATGTCTATCTCTACCGCGTGCAGGGGCTGGATCGCGCCCAGCTGCGCGCGCTGTTTGCCGCGTATCTCGACCAGGCCCGCGCCCTCGACGCTGCGCCGGCGTTCTACAACACCCTGACCAGCAACTGCACGACCCTGATCTTCGATCTGGCCCGGCAGATCGCACCGGACCTGCCGCTGGATTATCGGCTGCTGCTCTCCGGCTACTTCGCCGACTATGCCTATCAGCAGGGAGCCCTGGTGCCAGGACATGATTTCAGCGAGTTGCATGCGCGCGGCCGGATCACCCGGCGCGCGCTGCAACCGCAGTCCGAGGTCGATTTTTCCACATGGATCCGCCGGGGCGTTCCCGGTACGGCGCAGGAGCGCGAACGATGACAGTCACAGGCAGGTTACAGACCACGCTGCGCGTGCTGCAGCTGCTGCTGGTCGTGTGGGTGCTGCTGCTCGGCTCGGGCTGTGCGATGGTCACCGTCAAGCAGGTGGCCAACACCGATTACCTCACCACCAAGCGCGCGGATGTGTTGAGCAGCGGCAAGCTCAGCGCGGCTTCGCAGGAGACGTTGAGCGTGGTCGGCCTGGATGCGGACCAGTGCGGCAAGGACCGGCAGGCCTGCCAGCGCACCCTGCTCGATACCCGCGGCGTGAGCACCGAACAGCGCATGTCCACCCTGGCCGAGCTGTGGGTGCAGACCGCGCTGGCGTTGAGCCCGAAACCGCGGCATGCCGACACCCAACCGATGAGCGATGCGGCGGTGGATGCATGGCTGGAGGCGGCCCGTTATGCGTACGCGTACCTGTTCTTCAGTGGTCGCGCGCCGTCCGACCGCGCGTTCGAAGACCGCCAGACGCAGGTGCGCGACTACTACAACTATGCTGCGGAGCAGACCGCCTCGGTCGTGTTCCGGCGTGCCCGGCACTCCGCGCGCGAGGGCGAGGATTACAACGCACCGGTGGCCGGTGAGCGCTGGACCATCACCTCCAACTATGAGCGCCTGTCCCTGCCGAGCCTGCCCACGCGCCTGGTGCCGGCGGCGACCATCAGCTTCGTCGGGCTGCGCAGCACCTACCGCCGCGATGGGTTCGGTGCCGAACTGGTGGTGGTGATGGATCCACCGAAACTGGGCACGCCGTTGCCGCAGGCCGATGCGCCCGTGAATGCGGGTACCCGCGCGCAGGACGAGAGCGTGCCGCAGTACAGCGAGATGTCCTCGATCAACGCCACCGCGCTGCTGCGCTTCAAGGGCGAGACCCTGGAGGACGTGCTGCAGACCCGCCAGGTGCTGCTGGACGTGTATTCGCCGGAGGCCACCGAGCACGTGGCGCTGCACGGTGAGCAGGTGCCATTGGCAGGCAACTTCACGGCGGCCTATGGCCTGTGGCTGGCGCAGAGCGGGTTCGCCACGCAGTCGCTGCGCACGCTGTTCGGGCTCAGCCAGGGGATCAACGAGCCGCACATCTACCTGATGCAGCCGTGGGATCCGGACCGCCGCATCATCTTCATGCTGCATGGGCTCGGCAGCAGTCCCGAGGCCTGGGTGAACGTGGCCAACGAGATCATGGGCGAGCAGGAGCTGCGGCGGGAGTTCCAGGTGTGGCAGGTCTATTACCCGACCAACGCACCGATCGCCCTGAACCGTTTTGAGATCGCCAACGCATTCAACGCCACCCTGAAGCACTTCGATCCGGCCGGCACCACACGCGCTTCGAAGGACATGGTGTACATCGGCCACAGCATGGGCGGGGTGCTGGCACGACTGCTGGTAAGCAGCTCAGGCGAGGTGCTGTGGGACGACCTGCTGGCCCAGTACCCGCTCAAGGGCGACCGACTGCAGCGGGTCAGGGCCAAGCTGGGGCCGCTGCTGCATTTCACGCCGCAACCCTCGGTGGAGCGCGCGATCTTCATCGCCGCGCCGCACCGCGGGACCGACATCGCCGGCAATCGGGTGGGGAGGCTGATCGGTCGCCTGGTGCGGCTGCCGTTGACCCTGCTGGGCAAATTCGAGGATGTGTTCCTGGCCCTGCAGCAGGCGCAGGCGCAGCAGGACGGCAACGCCCGGCTGAAGGTGCCCAACAGCATCGACAACCTCAAGTCCGACGATCCCTTCGTCAAGGCCGCCGCGGCCTTGCCGATCCAGCCAGGCCTGAAGTACCACTCGATCATCGCGCAGCGAAAGCCGGGCGTGCCGATGCAACAGGGCGATGACGGCCTGGTGCCGTACTGGAGCGCGCACCTGGACGGTGCGGTGTCCGAGGAGGTGATCCTCTCCGGGCACAGCGTGCAGGAAACACCGCAAGCCGTGCTGGAGGTGCGACGGATCCTGCGCGAGGACGTGGATACCGTGGGCGCCAGGCCTTGAGCGGGCTGCGTGCTCAGACGCGGCGCGCCACCTGGGTGCCCAGTACGGACAGCACCACGGTCACTGTGAAGCACAGCAGGTAGCCGAGCCGTTCGTGGCCGCCGACGAAGGCGGCGAACAGCGAGCCTGACAACGCCAGCGTGGTGGCCACCGCCACGCCTTCACTGAGCTGCAGTGCCGAGCTGTTGGCGCCCTGTTCGTGCGGGGCGGACATCGACAGCGTCAGCACCGAAAGGCTGGGGTAGACCAGCCCCATGCCGAAGCCCGTCAACGACCAGCCGGCCAGTGCGAGCGGCAAGGGCACCGCCGGCAGCAGCGTGGCCGCCGTGAGCGCCAGCCCGGCGCACATCAGGGCCGTGCCGGTGCGCAGCAGGCCGCCGCGTGACCAACCGCGGCGCTGGTGGCCCTGCAGCCATGAACCGGAGAACCAGCCCAGCGCGCCGAGGCTGAGCGCCACCCCGGCCCACAGCGGGGAAAGCCCACGCTCGCGCTGGAGCAGCAAGGGCAGGAAGGCCTCGGCCGCGAAGAACGCCGAGGCGGCAATGCCGCGCAGCGCGATCACGCTCGGCAGGCCGCGGCGCAGGCGCAGGGTGCCGGCGGGCAGCAGGCGTTGGCTGCAGACCACCAGTCCGAGCAGCGCCGCGCCCATCAGTGCGACGGCCTGCACACCGCTGCGCTGGCCACCAAGGTACAGCAACAGGGCCGCTGCAGCGGCGCCGACCGCCCAGCGCACCACCGCGTGTGGGTCGCGCTGGGCGGCAGGTGCCCGCGCGCTGTCGCGCAGTGCCGGGCGCAGCAGCAGCGCGGCCGGCAGGGCCAGCGCCGGCACGAGAAGGAACACCCAGCGCCAGCCGAGGTACTGCACGATCAGCCCGCTCAGCCCCGGGCCGACCAGCGAGGGCACCACCCAACCGGCGGAGAATGCGGCGAACACTTTGGGCTGCAGCGCCTGAGGGAAGATGCGGGCGACCAGCACGTAGAGCGAGACCGAGATCGCGCCGATGCCCAGGCCCTGCAGCAGGCGGCCTAGAATGAGGATCTCCATGCGTGGCGCCAGTCCGGCGAGCAGCAATCCAGCGACGAAGCACGCCAGGCCCAGCCACAATGGTGTGGCCGGGCCGCGCGCATCGCACAGCCGGCCGGCCAGGGTCATGCCGATCACGCTGGTGGCCAGCGCGCCGCCGAATGCCAGCGCATAGAGCTTCAGGCCATCGAGTGCGACGGCCACGGTGGGCATCGCGGCGGCCACCGCCAGCGCTTCGAAGGCCACCAGTGAGATCAAGGCCACCATGCCCAGCGTGGTGGCGCGGTAGCGGGGGGACAGCACGGACAGGCCAGCATCAGGCACGGGGGCGGGCGGCGGGGAAACAGCAGTCATGGCAGCGTCGGCAGCTTGTAATGTCGGAGCGGGATCGGCAGCATCGCACCTCAACCAAAGTTGAGGTCAACACATGCCGGCACAGGAGCTGAGTGTAGGTGAGGTGGCGCGGCGCAGCGGCGTGGCTGTTTCGGCACTGCACTTCTACGAGCGCAAGGGATTGATCCACAGCCTGCGTACGGCCGGCAACCAGCGCCGCTACGCACGCGATGTCCTGCGTCGGTTGGCGGTGGTGCGCGTGGCGCAGCGCGTGGGCATGCCGCTGGAGGCGGTGGGTGAGGCACTGGCGGAGTTGCCGCAGGGGCGCACCCCGACCAAGGCCGAGTGGGCGCGCATGTCCGCGCGCTGGCGCGAGGAGCTTGACACGCGCATCGGCATGCT
This sequence comes from Xanthomonas sp. 60, assembly GCF_011761925.1. Taxonomy (NCBI): domain Bacteria; kingdom Pseudomonadati; phylum Pseudomonadota; class Gammaproteobacteria; order Lysobacterales; family Lysobacteraceae; genus Xanthomonas; species Xanthomonas sp. 60. The sequence goes on from NZ_JAASQW010000001.1 coordinate 544,298, forward strand.
CGAGTTCCTGCGCGACCAGCTCACCGGGTGCATCGGCTGCGGATGCCTGTCGTTGAAACGGTGCCGGCTGGCCAATCCCGACGACGTGCTGGCTCGCGACGGTGGGGCTTGGCAGCGCTGGGAATGAGTGCGTGCTGTAACCGGTCGGTTACCAGACGGTGAGCACCTTGCCGCTCTGGATGCCTTCCACCGCACGCTGGTAGGCCAGGGCCACCCGTCGCGCGGGCACCGGTTCAAAGCCCGGAAAAGACGGTCCGTAACTGGCCATGGACTCTTCCAGCACACTCGGGCTGACTGCATTGATGCGCAGTCCGCGCGGCAGCAGTTCGAACGCGGCCGCCCGCACGAAGCCTTCCAGCGCGGCATTGACCGCCGTTGCATTGGCGCCGTCGCGGATGGGTTCGGCGCTGATGATGCCGGTGGTCAGCGTGATCGAGCCACCGCTGCGCAGGTGCGGCTGCGCGGCGAGCGCGAGGCGCACCTGGCCGAGCAGCTTGTCCTGCAGGCCGAGGCTGAAGGCCTGCGCATCCATCGCGGCGAGGGGGCCGAAATGCACCTGACCGGTGGTGGCGATGACCGCATCAAGCGCGCCACAGGTGGCGAACATCGCCTGCACGCTTTCGTCGCTGGCCAGGTCCACGCGCACGTCGCCGCTGTGGCGTCCGGCGCGGATGATGTCGTGGCGGGTGCCCAGGTGCTCGGCGACGGCGTGGCCGAGGGTACCGCTGGCTCCGACGATGAGGATCTTCATGGCGGGTTCTCGTTGGGGAATGCCGCCGAGTCTGCACGTGGAACCCGGCGTGCGTAAGGCGCGTATGCTTCGCAGATCCAGAACCAGGGGTTTGCAATGGACAGGTTGCGGTGCATGCAGGCGTTCGTCGCCGTCGCCGATGCCGGCAGCTTCGCCGGCGCCGCCGAGCGGCTCCAGGTGTCGGCGGTGATGGTCGGCAAGTACGTGCAGCAGCTGGAACGCCACCTCGGGACGGTGCTGCTGCAGCGGAACACGCGCCGCCAGCGCCTTACCGATGCCGGTGCGGTCTACCTCGACGGCTGCCGCCAGGTGCTGGACCAGGTGCTGCAGGCCGAGGCTGGCGTGGCCGGTCTGCAGGTGCAGCCGAAAGGGTTGCTGCGGGTCAGCGCCCCGGTCAGCTGGGGCACGGCCGTGCTGGCGCCGGTGCTGCCTGCGCTGTTGCGGGCGCAGCCGCTGCTGGATATCGAACTGGACCTCGGCAACCGGCGGGTGGATCTGATCGAGGATGGCTTCGATGCCGCCATCCGGGTCGGCCCGCTGCCCTCGCGCGAGCTGGTGGCACGGCCCCTGCAGCCCTACGCCATGAGTCTGTGCGCCGCACCGGCCTATCTGCGGCGCCGTGGCACCCCGCGCACGCCGGCCGACCTGAGCGGGCACGATTGCCTGGGACACCTCGCCTGGCGCGGGGGGCATGGCTGGGAGTTCGCCGATGGCACGCGCGTCGACTGGGAGGGCAGGGCCCGGTTGACCAGCAACGATGGCCAGCCCTGCGCGAGGTGGCCCTGGCCGGGGGCGGGCTGATCCTGCAGCCCACCGCGCTGCTCGCGGCGGACATTGCCGCCGGCCGGCTGCGGCCGCTGCTGCGCGGGCATCTGCCTGCACCGCGGGCCATGCACCTGATCTACCTGCCGGAGCGCCGGCCGCGGCCACGCCTGCAGTGTTTCATCGAGTTCGTGCTGGCGCGTTTCGCGCGCGTGGCCGTAGCGGGCGGTTGATCAGGGCAGGTCGTCGTCGTTCGCTGCGGACAGGGCCTGCCCGCGGCGCTGTGCTGCGCGCAGCGCCTCGGCAACCAGGGCCTCGAAGCCGCCCGCCTGGAAGGCCTCGATGGCGGCCTGCGTGGTGCCGTTGGGCGAGGTGACACGGCGGCGCAGGTCCGCGGCCGGTTCGCCGGCCTCATCGAGCATGCGCGCGGCGCCGAGCAGGGTCTGCTGCACCAGCGTGCGTGCGGCAGCGACGGGCAGCCCCTGTGCCACGCCGGCCGCTTCCATTGCCTCGGCCAGCAGGAAGACGTAGGCCGGCCCGCTTCCGGACACCGCCGTGACCGAATCCATCAGCGCTTCATCGTCCACCCACACGGTGCGTCCGGCGGTGGCCAGCACGGCGTCGGCCTGGGTGCGCTGCGGCGCAGTGACCTGCGCGGTGGCGAACAGTCCGGTCACCCCGGCACCGAGCAGGGCGGGCGTGTTGGGCATGGCGCGCACCACCGGCACGGCACCGCCCAGCCAGCGCTCGAGCTGGGCACTGGTGATGCCAGCGGCGATCGAGATCACCAGCGGTGCGGTCGCCTGTGCCTGTGCCTGCAGGCTCGCGCAGACCTCGCGCAGCACCTGCGGCTTCACCGCCAGCAGCCACACCGGTGCCTGCGCGGCTGCAGCGCCCGCCTCGGCATGCACGCTGACACCGAACTCCCCGGCCAGCGCGGTGCGCACGGCGGGCTGGGGTTCGGCGACATGGATACGCGCCGGGTCGGTGCCCTGGCGGACCAGTCCGGCGATCAGGCTGCGGGCCATGTTGCCGCCCCCGATGAAGGCGATGGAAGAATCGGTCATGCGGAAGGCTCCAGGTCAGCAGGGCGCGCGCGGGCGCCAAACAGGGCCGTGCCGATGCGCACCAGGGTGGCACCGGCAGCGATGGCTTCAGGATAATCGGCACTCATGCCCATCGACAGCGTATCCACGGTCGCATGGCCGGCGCGCAGCGCGTCGAACAGATCCGCCATCGCCGAGAAGGCCTGCTGCCGACGTGCGGGATCCGGCCACGGTGCGGGAATCGCCATCAGGCCGCGCAGGCGCAGTGTCGGCTCGGCACGGATGGCGGCCGCCAGCGCGTCCACCTCGCCCGGCGCACAGCCGTGCTTGCTGCTCTCGTCATCGATGTTGACCTGGATGAGCACGTTCAGCGGCCCACGCTCGAGGCGGCGGTGGCGGGCCAGCGCGGCCACCAGCTTGGGGCGGTCCACGCTCTGCACCCAGTCGAACGCCTGTGCGGCCTGCTCGGCCTTGTTGGACTGCAGGTGGCCGATCAGGTGCCATTCCAGTCCCAGCCCGCGCAGCGCCTCGATCTTGGCGACGGCCTCCTGGACATAGTTTTCGCCGAAGGCGCGCTGGCCCTGCGCGGCGAGCGCGGCGACGGCATCGGGCGGCTGGGTCTTGGAGACCGCCAGCAGCGCAGGCACGGGGCGACCGGCGGCGGTGGCCGCCTGGTGCAGGTTGTCCAGGATCTCGGGCAGGGGGCTGGGCACGTGGCGCGTTCCGGTGTGACAGGGCGCTATACTGACCCCCGGGGAAACAACCTTCCAGTCCAAGCCGTTATTGGGGAGTAGCCGCTCATGGATATCGCCGAACTTCTGGCGTTTTCTGTAAAGAACAAAGCATCCGACCTGCACCTGTCCGCCGGCCTGCCGCCGATGATCCGTGTCGACGGCGACGTCCGCCGCATCAACATCCCGGCGCTGGACCACAAGCAGGTACACGCGCTGGTGTACGACATCATGTCGGACAAGCAGCGGCGTGATTACGAAGAGTTCCTGGAAGTGGATTTCTCCTTCGAGATTCCTTCGCTGGCGCGCTTCCGTGTCAACGCGTTCAACCAGAACCGCGGCGCCGGTGCGGTGTTCCGCACCATTCCGTCCGAAGTGCTCACCCTGGAAGACCTGGCCTGCCCGCCGCTGTTCCGCGAGGTGATCCAGCAGCCGCAGGGCCTGATCCTGGTGACCGGCCCGACCGGTTCGGGCAAGTCGACCACGCTGGCGGCGATGATCGATTACATCAACAAGAACGAGTACGGGCACATCCTCACCGTCGAGGATCCGATCGAGTTCGTGCACACCTCGCAGAAGTGCCTGATCAACCAGCGCGAAGTGCATCGCGATACGCACGGCTTCAATGAAGCGCTGCGCTCGGCACTGCGCGAAGACCCGGACATCATCCTGGTCGGCGAACTGCGCGACCTGGAAACCATCCGCCTGGCGCTGACGGCGGCGGAAACCGGCCACCTGGTGTTCGGCACGCTGCACACCAGTTCGGCGGCCAAGACCATCGACCGCATCATCGACGTGTTCCCGGCCGGTGAGAAGCCGATGGTCCGTTCGATGCTGTCCGAGTCGCTGCGTGCGGTTATTTCGCAGGCGCTGCTGAAGAAGGTGGGCGGTGGCCGTACGGCGGCCTGGGAGATCATGGTGGGCACGCCGGCCATCCGCAACCTGATCCGCGAAGACAAGGTGGCGCAGATGTATTCGGCCATCCAGACCGGCCAGCAGATGGGCATGATGACGCTGGATCAGCACCTGCAGGACCTGGTCAAGCGCAGCCTGATCACGCGCAACCAGGCGCGCGAGTACGCCAAGGACAAGCGCCTGTTCGAGTAAGGCGATGCCTGCGTGGCGCGTGCCGCCCCCGGGTGGCGCACGCTGCGTGCCCTGTGCCCGCGTCCACTTTCCCGTCTTCCGGAGCCTGCCGTGAACAGTCCTGCCAATGCGCCCAGCACCGCCACCAGCACCATCGATTTCACCTCTTTCCTGAAGCTGATGGCGCACCAGCGCGCCTCCGATCTGTTCATCACTGCCGGCATGCCGCCGGCGATCAAGGTCAATGGCAAGATCTCGCCGATCACCCAGTCGCCACTGACGCCGCAGCAGAGCCGTGATCTGGTGTTGAACGTGATGACACCGGCGCAGCGCGAAGAGTTCGAGAAGACCCACGAGTGCAACTTCGCGATCGGGCTGTCCGGTGTCGGCCGCTTCCGCGTGAGCTGTTTCTACCAGCGCAACCAGGTCGGCATGGTGCTGCGTCGCATCGAGACGCGCATCCCGACGGTGGACGAGCTGAGCCTGCCGCCGATCATCAAGACACTGGCGATGACCAAGCGCGGCATCATCCTGTTCGTGGGCGCCACCGGCACGGGCAAGTCGACCTCGCTGGCGGCGATGATCGGCCACCGCAACCACAATTCCACCGGCCACATCATCACCATCGAAGATCCGATCGAGTTCGTGCACCGGCACGAGGGCTGCATCATCACCCAGCGCGAGGTCGGCATCGATACCGACAGCTGGGAAGCGGCGCTGAAGAACACGCTGCGGCAGGCGCCGGACGTGATCATGATCGGCGAGGTACGCACGCGCGAAGGCATGGACCATGCGATCGCGTTCGCGGAAACCGGCCACCTGGTGCTGTGCACGCTGCACGCCAACAACGCCAACCAGGCGATGGACCGTATCGTCAACTTCTTCCCGGACGACCGCCGTAACCAGCTGCTGATGGACCTGTCGCTGAACCTCAAGGGCGTGGTCGCGCAGCAGCTGGTGCCCTCACCGGACGGCAAGTCGCGCAAGGTGGCGATGGAGATCCTGCTGGGAACGCCGCTGGTGCAGGACTACATCCGCGACGGTGAGATCCACAAGCTCAAGGAGGTCATGAAGGACTCCACGCAGCTGGGCATGCGCACCTTCGACCAGAGCCTGTTCGAGCTGTACCAGGCCGGGGAGATCAGCTATGACGACGCGCTGCGCTATGCCGATTCGCAGAATGAAGTGCGCCTGCGCATCAAGCTGAGCCAGGGCGGTGACGCGCGCACGCTGTCGCAGGGCCTGGATGGCGTGGAGATTTCCGAGGTCCGTTGATCGCGCGCCCATCCGGTGGCGGGCGCGCTCACTCCATGCCGAGTTTCTTGAGCTTGTAGCGCAGCGCGCGGAAGGTGATGCCCAGCTGCGCGGCGGTACGGGTCTTGTTCCAGCGGTTTTCTTCCAGCGCGCGCTGGATGGCCGTGCGTTCCATCTGCTCGATGTAGGAGGGCAGGGCGGCACTGCCTGCGGGCAGGTCCGCCACGGCCTCCATCGGTGGCGTGGACGCCGTGGTGCCGGCGGGCCTGGAGGGCGCCTGCGGCAGGCGCAGGTCCGCCGCCCCGATGCTGTCCTCATCGCAGAGCGCAAGCGCGCGTTCGAGGATGTTTTCCAGTTCGCGCACGTTGCCGGGGAATCCGTACTGCATCAATGCCTCCACGGCAGAGGGGGCGAGCAGCGGGGTGGGCCGGCCGTGGGTGCGTGCCAGCCGGGTGAGGATGGAACCGGCCAGCTCGGGCAGGTCCTCGCGGCGTTCGCGCAGCGGCGGGACACGCAGTTCGATCACGTTGATGCGGTAGTACAGATCGTGGCGGAAGCGGCCATCCTCCACCAGCACGGCCAGGTCCTTGTGCGTGGCCGACAGGATGCGCACGTCGACTGCTTCCTCCGTGGAGGCGCCGACCGGCCGCACCGATTTTTCCTGGATGGCACGCAGCAGCTTCACCTGCATCTGCAGCGGCAGTTCGGCCACTTCATCCAGGAACAGCGTGCCTCCCTGCGCGGCCTGGAACAGGCCGGGCTTGTCGGCGTGGGCGCCGCTGAAGCTGCCCTTGCGGTGCCCGAAGAACTCGCTCTCCATCAGTTCCGAAGGAATGGCGCCACAGTTGACCGGGACGAACGGCCCGGAGCCGCGCGCACCCTGCTCGTGGATGGTGCGCGCGACCAGTTCCTTGCCCACGCCCGATTCGCCGACGATGTACACCGGTGCCTGGCTGCGGGCCACCTTGCCCAGCGTGCTGCGCAGCAGGTCCATCGCCTGCGAGCGACCCAGCAGCCGCGAGGACTGCTCGGCAACGGCCGGTGCCTGCGGCCGCTCGGCGTTGTTGAGCTCCAGGGCATGCTTGACCAGGCCGCGCAGCACGGCGATGTCCACCGGCTTGCTGACGAAATCGAAGGCGCCGGCCTTCAGTGCTTCCACGGCCAGATCCATGCTGCCGAACGCGGTGATCATCGCCACCGGCGTGCGTGGATGGTGCTGGGCGATCTCGGCCACCAGCTCGATGCCGTTGCCATCGGGCAGGCGCATGTCCGTGATGCACAGATCGTACGGATTGCTCGCCAGCAGCTCGCGCGCTTCGGCAAGGTTGGCGGCGGTATTGATGCGCAGCCCCATGCGTCCCAGGGTCAGCACCAGCAACTCACGGATGTCGCGCTCGTCGTCGACGACAAGGGCACTACGGGTTGGATTCATGGAATGAAAGATAGCGGAGGGGTGTGGCGGCGACAAATCAACGGCGTGCGCCGCAGCGCTGCGGTTTCATCCGGAAAGCAGCGTGTGCGGGGCGGCAAGGGTCAGGCGGAAGCAGGCGCCACCTGCAGGCACCGGTACATAGTCCAACCGTGCCTGGTTGGCGCGGCAGAGCTCACGGGCGATGTACAGGCCCAGCCCGGTGCCATGCTCGGAGGTGGTGAAGAACGGGCGGAACAGCTGGGCCACCACGGGTTCGGGAATGCCCGGGCCACGATCCATGACATCGATCACCGGGCTGCGTTCCTGCAGGGCCACGCGCAGCCGCACGCGCGCGGGCTGCTCACCGATGCGCCCGTATTTGAGCGCGTTGTGGACCAGCGCGGTGAGCATCTGGTGCAGGTGGCGGGGATCGACCTGGGCGGCCACGGAGGTGCTGGAGATGATCGGTTCAACGCTGTCGGTTTCCAGCGAGAGACCCTGCCGGTACTCCAGTACGAAGCGTCGTACGAAGGCGACCAGGTCCACGTTCTCCGGGTTGGCACGCTCGCGGCGCGCCAGCCCCAGCACGCTCTCCACGATGCCATTGGTGCGGTGGCACTGCAGCCGGATGATTTCCAGCAGCCGGCGGTCGCTGGCGTTGAAGTTGGCGTCCTCTTCCTCCAGCAGCTGCACGGCATAGTTGATGGCCGCCAGCGGGTTGCGGATCTCGTGCGCGAGGCTGGCCGAGAAGCGCCCCATGGCCGACAGCGTGAGCGATTCGGCGCGCCGTGACACCACGCTGGAGTCATCCAGGAACACCAGCGTGAGGTCGCTGCCAGCCAACAGGCGCGCAAAGCGCGGCTGCACCTCGGGGTGGTCCGGGGACAGTTCCAGCGGCGTCTCTTCCTGGTTCCAGCCACCCCGCCAGCGCTGCAGCCGGCGCGCCAGTTCGGCAGGCAGGCGGCCGCGCTGCGGCCGTTCGCCCGTGGTCCCTTCGTCGTCGCCCAGCAGCGTCGAGGCAGCTTCGTTGGCGAGGGTGATGCGGTTGTTGCCATCCACCACCAGCACGCCGGTGCGCATGCGGCGGATGATCAGTTCGTTGATCTGGAAGAGGTTGGCCACCTCGTCGCCGCGCTGGTTGGCAAGCTGCTGGTTCTGCCGGGCGCGGTTGGCGACCTGGAAGCTGATGTAGGCCAGCGCGAGGTAACTGGTGGCGAACATCGCCAGCTCGGCCAGGGTGCGCGTGGGGGCGCCGCCCTCCAGCAGTTTCCAGACATACTCGGCCACCGTGGCCACACTGGCGCCCAGTGCCAGCGACATGCCCAGGGTCAGCGGCAGCAGCGTCGCGGCGGCGGCGATGTTGAACAGCAGCGACATGGAAATGCCCGCGCTGGCGCCGGGCAGGGCATGGGCCAGCAGCGTGGCGGCGACGATGTCCACCCCGACCCCGAGCAGCACGATGGAGCGCAGGGCGCGACCGCTGCGCCCCAGCAGCAGGAGCAGCAGCGCGCAGGCCAGGTAGGTGCCGGAGACTGCTGCCGCCATCACCGGGTGGTACGGCTCGCCGACCATACCGGCAAGCGGACTGAACAGCAGCGCGGCGATGACAGTGGCGATCAGCAGCCGGTACAGGGCGAAGAAATACAGCTCGCGCTTGGGCATGGACTCGATTCGGTCAATCAGTGACGCCGTTGGTGCCACGCCGGAACTCCCCTTCAGGCTGTACCGGAGTATAGGCAGCCCCGGCGTCCCTGCCGACCCCGCCCGCGCCGGCCATGAAGCGCCCGGGATCCGCCACACTTCGGATGTTGGCCATATTTCGTTCACAACTGACTGAAAATCCAGCGAAAATCCATGAACGGAAGCAGGTCCGGGTGGATTGCATCGCAGACGTCTTTGCGCCACGCGTCGGGGTCAGCCACAATAGTGGGCCCGCCGCGGTCCGTGCCGGTGCCCGAAAGGGAGCCTTGGAGATGCGTGCGGTCGTTCCTATTCCCACGGTGACGCATGAATTTCCACGAATACCAGTCAAAACAGCTGCTTGCCGAGTACGGCATTCCCGTTCCGGCCGGCAAGGTCGCGGCTACTCCGGATGAAGCGGTCGACGCGGCCAACGCACTGGGCCAGGGCCCCTGGATGGTCAAGGCGCAGATCCACGCTGGCGGCCGCGGCAAGGCTGGCGGCGTCAAGTTCTGCAAGACCACCGACGATGTGAAGGCTGCTGCGGCCAAGATGCTCGGCACCAAGATGGCCACCTACCAGACCGCCGGCGTCGAACTGCCGGTCAACCTGGTACTGGTGACCACCGCGGGCGAGATCGTCAAGGAACTGTACCTGTCGGTGCTGGTCGACCGTGGCACCAAGACCATCACCTACATCGCCTCTTCGGAAGGCGGCGTGGAGATCGAGCAGGTCGCCGCTGAAACCCCGGAGCTGATCCACTCGCTCAATGTCGACTTCGTCGAAGGCGTGCAGGGTTACCACGGCCGTGATTTCGGCTTCAAGCTCGGCCTGACCGCCAAGCAGGCCGGCCAGTTCGCCAGCATCATGGTGAACCTGTACCGCCTGTTCAACGAAAAGGACCTGGCGCTGGTTGAGATCAACCCGCTGGCGATCCTGGACGACGGCAACCTGTACGCGCTGGACGGCAAGTTCGACAGCGACGACAACGCCGCGTTCCGTCAGAAGGCGCTGGTCGCCATGCGCGACAAGACGCAGGAAGACGAGACCGAAGTGACCGCTTCGGAGCTGGACATCAACTACGTCACCATGGACGGCAACATCGGCTGCATGGTCAACGGCGCCGGCCTGGCCATGGCCACCATGGACGTCATCAAGCTCAACGGCGGCGAGCCGGCGAACTTCCTGGACGTGGGCGGCGGCGCCAACAAGCAGCGCGTCATCGAGGCGTTCAAGCTCATCCTGTCCTCGGACAAGGTCGAAGGCATCTTCGTCAACATCTTCGGCGGCATCGTCCGCTGCGACATGATCGCCGAGGGCATCATCGCGGCCGTCAAGGAAGTGGGCGTCAAGGTTCCGGTCGTGGTGCGCCTGGAAGGCACCAACGTGGAAGAAGGCAAGCAGCTGCTGCGTGACAGCGGCATGGCCATCATCCCGGCCGACAACATCAACGACGGCGCCAAGAAGGTCGTTGAAGCTGTCAAGAACGCCGCCTGATCCGACACCGAAGGAAATCCAATGTCAGTTTTGATCAACAAGAACACCAAGGTGATCGTGCAGGGCTTCACCGGCCAGCAGGGTACCTTCCACGCCACCCAGATGGTCGAGTACGGCACGCAGGTGGTTGGTGGCGTGACCCCGGGCAAGGGTGGCACCACCCATCTTGACCTGCCGGTCTTCAACACCGTCGCCGACGCCGTGCAGGCCACCGGCGCCGACGCCTCGGTGATCTACGTGCCGCCGCCGTACGCGGCCGATGCGATCCTGGAAGCGGCCGCGGCCGGCATCAAGGTCATCGTGTGCATCACCGAAGGCATTCCGGTGCTGGACATGCTGCGCGTCAAGAACGTGCTGACCCGTGCCCATGCGGACACCGTGCTGATCGGCCCGAACTGCCCCGGCGTGATCACCCCCGGTGAGTGCAAGATCGGCATCATGCCGGGCCACATCCACAAGCCGGGCAAGATCGGCATCGTGTCCCGTTCGGGCACGCTGACCTATGAAGCCGTGAAGCAGACCACCGAAGTCGGCCTGGGCCAGTCCACCTGCATCGGCATCGGTGGTGACCCGATCAACGGCCTGAACTTCGTCGACTGCCTGAAGCTGTTCAACGAAGACCCGCAGACCGAGGGCATCATCATGGTCGGCGAGATCGGCGGTGACGCTGAGGAAGCCGGTGCCGAGTACATCAAGAACCACGTGAAGAAGCCGGTCGTGGGCTTCATCGCCGGTGCGTCGGCCCCGGCCGGCAAGCGCATGGGCCACGCCGGTGCGATCGCCTCCGGTGGCAAGGGCACGGCGGAAGGCAAGTTCGCCGCCATGGAAGCGGCCGGTGTGGTCACGGTGCGTTCGCCGGGCGACCTGGGCGCCGCCATCGCCAAGCTGGTCAAGTAAGCAACCTGCAACGTGCGGGTGAGGGAAGGCCGCCTCCGGGCGGCCTTCCTGCGTCTGGGCCGCGCGCGAAGCGGACATGCCGATTCGCACAGCCGGGCAGGGCGCGGCCCTACAATGAGCGCAGTGCAACTACAGGCTGGACCTCATGGCTTCGATCCGCATTGCGATGGCGCAGTTTGATTTCCCGGTGGGCGCGGTGGCCGGCAACACCGACCGCATCATCGACCTGATCGAGCAGGCGCGCGAGGACCACGGCGCCGATCTGGTGGTGTTCCCGGAACTGGCCGTCAGCGGCTACCCGCCCGAGGACCTGCTGCTGCGCCCGGGCTTCCTGCGCGACTGCGAGCAGGCCATGGAGCGCATCGCGCAGGCATGCCGTGGCATCACCGCCGTGGTGGGCTGGCCGCAGCCGGCCGGGCCGGTGGTCTACAACGCCGCGAGCGTGCTGCGCGATGGCCGCGTGGACATCACTTACCGCAAGCGCGAGCTGCCCAACTACGCGGTGTTCGATGAGCGGCGTTACTTCGATGTGGATCCGGACGGCGGCAGCTGCGTGTTCGAGGTCAACGGCGTGCCGGTCGGTGTGCTGATCTGCGAAGACCTGTGGTTCGCCGAACCGATCGCCGACACGGTGGCCAACGGCGCCCAGCTGGTGGTGGTGCCCAATGCCTCGCCGTACGAGCGCGGCAAGCACGCGCAGCGCGATGCCGTGCTGGCCGCACGCACGCGCGACAGCGGGGCGGCGATCGCCTACCTCAACGTGGTCGGCGGTCAGGATGCCCTGGTGTTCGACGGCGCTTCGGTGGTGGCTGATGCCGATGGCACTGTTCACCCGGCTGCGGCCGCGTTCACCGAGCAGTGGCTGGTGGTGGACTATGACAGCGAGCAGCGCCGCTTCCTGCCGCTGCTGTGGATGGACGACGGTGACGAAAGCATGGACGCCCTGGCATGGCGCGCGGTCACCCGCGGCCTGCAGGACTACTGTGCCAAGAATGGCTTCAGCAAGGTCTGGCTCGGGCTTTCCGGCGGCATCGACTCGGCCCTGGTGCTGGCCATGGCGGTGGACGCGCTGGGCGCGGAGAATGTCACCGCCGTGCGCCTGCCTTCGCGCTACACCGCAGGCCTGTCCAATGACCTGGCCGCCGAGCAGTGCCGCGCGCTGGGCGTCAAGCTCGAAGCGGTCTCCATCGAGCCGGCGTTCAAGGGCCTGATGGACGCGCTGGGGCCGATGTTCGAAGGCACCACGCCGGACATCACCGAAGAGAACCTGCAGAGCCGCAGCCGTGGCGTGATCCTGATGGCGCTGGCCAACAAGTTTGGTGGGCTGCTGCTGACCACCGGCAACAAGAGCGAGTACGCGGTGGGCTACGCGACCATCTACGGTGACATGTGCGGTGGCTACGCGCCCTTGAAGGATCTGTACAAGACCGAAGTGTTCGGTCTGGCCAAGTGGCGCAACACCGTGGGGGGCGCGCCGGTGATTCCACCGGCGGTGATCAGCCGGCCGCCCTCGGCGGAACTGCGCGACAACCAGCTCGATCAGGATTCGTTGCCGGCCTACGACGTGCTTGATGGCATCCTGTACCGTTTCGTCGACCAGGAACAATCGCGCGAGGAGATCATCGCGGCAGGCTATGCGGGCGAGGTCGTGGACCGCGTGCTGCGGCTGGTGCGCATCAGCGAATGGAAGCGGCATCAGGCGGCGATCGGACCCAAGGTATCGCGGCGGGCGTTCGGGCGTGAGCGACGGTATCCGATCAGCAACGGGTATGCGGGCTGAAATCTGAAGGGTCTTGCAGAATTCGCGTGGATCCAGCGTCGGCCATTGTCTTCGTGTTGTTTTCCTTCGCCTGATCCGCCTAGCGTGGAGGGCCGCGCACACGTGCGCCCGGCCCTCCCCCTGGAACGAGAAGGATGTCCCGTGACGCCTGCAGCCCACCTGCCGCCCACCACGACCGTGCCGAGGCCGGCGCCTCCTTGCCGATCGGCATGGACCGCGAGCCCTCTGCCGACCCTGCTCCGCATCGCCAACGCGATCCTGGACCCCGCGATGCAAGCCGCCCGGTGCGTGCTGCGCTCCCCTGAGAAGGCGCTCGCCGCTGGCCTTGCCGTGCTGGGCACCCTGAAAAGCGTGGCGGCGAATCCCCTGGACGGACGCCCGGGCCCGGGTGCAGTGCCGCGAGGGGCGGGCCGCACCATAGGGGAGGATATCGACGCCTGCATCCACGAACGCCACATTCCGGATCTGGATCCCAGGGACACCGAGGCGCATTGTCTGGGCGAGATTGCTTACGGCCAGGCGACCGGCCGACGCTTCGAGCCGGACGTGTTTCGTGAACTGGGGCGCAGGGAGGTGCCCATGGGCTCCGATGCGGGCCGCTATGTGGCGTTGGTGAAGCGCGGCATGCATGAGGCGGTCCCGCTGCCCAGTGCCGACACGCCGGAGCGTAACGTGGCGGACGCAGCGAAGCTTGTCGTGAAGGTCCCCGGTGTCCAGCGTCGGGTCGACGCCGATGCGGCCGCGCTGGTGGATGACTGCGATCTGCGCGAACGCGTGGACAATGATGATCTCGGCGTGCGGGGGCTGTTCATCCGCGCGGACGCGGAGGAGGTCCTGCACAGCGAAGCCTGCGCTGCCGAGGGGCTGCAGGTCCCTACGACGCTGGAACTGCGCAGGGCCAACGCCGCCCAGTTTTACCAGTCGGGGAAGGTGGGCGACAGGCAGGCATTCCGGAGGGGGCAGTATGCAATCCACGGGGGTGAAGGCCGGGACGCCGCCAACGCCGCCTACGCTGATGCCGTCATCGACCGCATCGTCGAGCGCGTCGGACTATGACGCTGGCGCGTTGATCAACCGGAAACAGAAACGCCCCGCTTGCGGCGGGGCGTCTGCTGTGAAGCCGGGGACAGCCGTTACTTCCGGTTCAACGTCGCATTGCGCTGGCCGGTGGTGGCCGACTTCTCACCCGCGAACGGGTTCAGCTTGCGGATCATCCAGGGGTACTTCGGCCAGTCGCCGGTGAGCCACGGATGCTGCGGCTGGTTGAGCTCGAGCACGCGACGCGAATCGTCGGCCAGCGTCTTGTTGCCCAGGTGGGTATAGGCTTCGCCGAGCACGGCCACCGCATCGTACTGATAGGCGCTCTGCGGGTAGGTTTCCAGCAGGAAGTTGGCGCGGCCGGCGGCAGACACATAGGCCTGGCGACGCAGGTAATACAGCGCGTTGTCCAGCTCGTGCTGCGCGAAGATGTCGCGCAGATCGATCATCCGCTGGCGCGCGTCGGCGGCATAGCGGCTGTTCGGGTAGCGGTCCATCACGATGTTGAAATCGGCGTAGGCCTGGCGCGGAGTGGACAGGTCGCGGCGGCTGGCGTCCAGCGACCAGACGCGGCGCAGGAACACGGTGTCGCGGTTGCTGTTGGCCAGGCCGCGCAGGTAATACAGGTACGCCACGTTGCGGTGGGTCGGATAGGTGCGGATGAAGCGGTCGATGCTGGACACCGCGTCATCGCTCTTGCCGGCCTTGTACTGCGCATAGGCCGTTTCCATCATGGCCTGCTCGGTGTACGGGCCGTACGGATACTGCGCGATGAGGCGACGGAAGCTGGTTTCCGCACCGCTCCAGTTGCCGCCCTCCATCAGGGCGTGGCTCTTCTGGTAGAGCGTTTCCACCGGCTGCCCTTCATCGGGGTTGTCGCCCTTGGAATTGCGGCCGCAGCCGGTTGCAACGAAGACCATGACCAGCAGCAGGGCGGTCAGGCGGGCGGGCGCGGAGAGCGTGACGAGGCGTCGGATCATGGGTGTCGAGGCGGGACGCGGCTGGAATACGAAGGGTCGATGATAGCCTAGTGTCCTGTCCAGCGACTGAAACCGGCCGTCTGGACCCCAATTTTGTCCTCCAGGCACCCCCCGACATGTCCGATTCTCCAACTGAACAGGCCCGCCAGGCCGTCGTCCCCGACACTTCCGCTGGCCGCCGCTTCGATGCCGTGCTGGCCGAACTGTTCCCCGAATATTCCCGTTCACGCCTGTCCGAGTGGATCAAGAGCGGCGATGTGCTGCTCAATGGCGAGCCCGTGCGCGGTCGCGACCCGGTGCGCGGCGGGGAAGTGGCAACGCTGACGGCGGTGCTGGAAACCCAGACCCGTTCCGAGCCGGAGGACATTCCGCTGGACGTGCTCTACGAGGACGAGCACCTTCTGGTGATCAACAAGCCGGTGGGCCTGGTGGTGCATCCGGGCGCCGGCAATTCCAGCGGCACCCTGGTCAATGCGCTGCTCTACCGGGATCCGAGCGTGGCCACGCTGCCCCGTGCCGGCATCGTGCACCGCTTGGACAAGGACACCAGTGGCGTGATGGTCGTGGCGCGCACGCTGCAGGCGCAGACCGCGCTGGTGGAGCAGCTTTCGGCGCGCGATGTGCACCGCCAGTACCTGGCCGTGGTGAGCGGCGCGCTGGTGGCCGGTGGCACCGCCGATGCGCCGATCGACCGCCATCCGCGCGACCGCCTGCGCATGGGCGTGCGCGAGGATGGCAAGGAGGCCATCACCCACTACCGCCTGCGCGAGCGCTTCCGAGCCCACACCGCGCTGGAATGCCGGCTGGAGACGGGCCGGACCCACCAGATCCGCGTGCACATGGCGCACCTGCGCCATCCGATCATCGGCGATGCGCTGTACGGCGGCTCGCTGAAGCTGCCCAAGGGCGCCAGCGAAGAGCTGGTCGCCGCGCTGCGCGGTTTCAAGCGCCAGGCGCTGCACGCCGAGACGCTGGAATTCGTGCATCCGATGACCGGCGAGGCGGTGCGCACCAGTGCCGACGCCCCGGCGGACATGCAGCACCTGATCAAGGTGCTGCGTGAAGACAGTGCGGCCTTCGCCGAACGTGAGCGGGGCCGCTGGTGAGTGCAGCTGTGCTGCCGTTGCTGCAGGCGGACTGGCCCGCACCGCGCGGCGTCCGCGCGCTGACCACGCGACGCCATGGCGCAGGCTTTTCAGTGCCGCCGTTCGATCAGTTCAACCTGGGCAACCGCACGGCACCGGACGGCGACGATCCGGCCGCCGTGGCACGCAACCGCGCGCTGCTGCACGCCGGGCTGGCGCTGCCCTCGGCACCGCACTGGCTGCGGCAGGTGCATGGCACGCACGTGCTGCGCGTGGACACGCCGCCGACGCCGTATGCCGATGAGCCAGTGGCCGATGCCAGCGTCACCGGCCAGCGCGGGGTGGTGCTGGCCATCCTGACGGCCGACTGCCTGCCGGTGGTGCTCGCGGCGGAAGACGGCAGCGAGATCGGCGCGGCCCATGCCGGCTGGCGCGGACTGGCCGACGGCATGCTCGAGGCCACGGTGGCGGCCATGGCGACCCCGCCTGCACAGCTGCAGGTCTGGCTGGGTCCGGCAGCGGGGGCGGCGGATTACGAGATCGGCGAAGACGTGTGGACGGCCTTCGTCGGACCTGATCCGGGTGCCGCGACGGCCTTCGTGGCCACGCGGGCGGGGCACTGGAAGGTGGACCTGGCCGCGCTGGCGCGGCGTCGCCTGCAGGCGGTCGGCGTGCACGGCGCAAAGATCCATGGCGGTGGCCTGTCCACCATCGCCGATCCCGGGTTCTACTCGCACCGCCGTGACCGGCGGACCGGACGCATGGCCACTCTGGCATGGATGGCCTGACAGCCCGCGCGGCGACGCGGCTGCCAGGCCGCGCGTATCAGGCTTCCAGTGCTTCCAGGAAACTCTGGCGCCAGTGGTTGATGTCGTAGCGGCGCAGGTGGTCCATCATCGCGTTCCAGCGCTCCTGGCGGCGTTTGAGCGACATGGTCGAAGCCGTGGCGATCGCATCGGCCACACCGTCCAGATCATGCGGATTCACCAGCAGGGCCTGTTTCAGTTCGTCGGCCGCGCCGGCGAGCAGGGACAGCACCAGCACGCCGGGATCGTCCGGATCCTGCGACGCCACATATTCCTTGGCCACCAGATTCATGCCATCGCGCAGCGGCGTCACCAGGCCCACCGAGGCGGCGCGGTAGAAGCCGGTCAGGGTGGAATGGGTGAAGTTCTGGTTGACGTAGCGCAGCGGCGTCCAGTCCGGTGCGGCATGGCCTCCGTTGATATGCCCGGCAATCTGCTCAAGCTGGCCACGCAGCTGGCGGTACTCGGAGACATCGCCGCGCGACACCGGGGCGATCTGCAGGTAGGTCAGGCTGCCATGCTGGTCCGGGTGCCGCTCGAGATACCGTTCGAAGCCCTGGAAACGCTCCGGCAGGCCCTTCGAGTAATCCAGGCGGTCCACGCCGATGGCCAGCTTGCGCTCACGCAGGCTGCCGCGCAGATCCTTCACGGCGGTCTTGTTGGAGGCCGCACGCGCCTGCTGGGCGATGCGTTCGGTATCGATGCCGATCGGGAAGGAGGCGGCGCGGAAACGGCGTCCGCCCGGCGCCTCCAGCTGCCCGTCGGCCAGCACCTGACCCCCACCGTACAGGCGCAGGTACGTCTGGAAGCGGTCGGCATCGCGCCGGGTCTGGAAACCGATCAGGTCGTAGGCGAACAGCGAGGAGAACAGCCGCAGGTGGTCGGGCATGGCCTGCAGCAGATCGGCCGAGGGCATCGGCACGTGCAGGAAGAAGCCGATGCGGCACCCGATGCCGCGCTCGCGCAGCAGCGCACCCAGCGGGATCAGATGGTAATCGTGGATCCAGACCGTATCGTCTTCGCGCAGCAGCGGCGCGAGCTTGTCGGCGAACAGTGCGTTGACGCGGTGGTAGATTTCGCGCGTGCCGCGGTCATAGTCGACCAGATCCAGGCGGAAGTGCAGCAGCGGCCACAGCGTGCGGTTGGCGAAGCCGTTGTAGTAACCATCCACATCGCGCTTGGCCAGGTCCATGGTGACGTAGCGGATATCGCCTTCCTGCTGCTCGTGCAGTGTGCCGCTGTCTTCGCGGACCGATTTGCCACTCCAGCCGAACCAGACGCCGCCACGCTCCTTGAGCGCTGCGAGCAGGCCCACGGCCAAGCCGCCGGGGCGTGTGTCGCCCGGGATGGCGACACGGTTGGAGACGACGACCAAGCGACTCATGACGCCTCCTGCCAGGAACGCGACAGGCGCATGGCCGCCGTGATCAGGCCCACGTGCGAGTAGGTCTGCGGGAAGTTGCCCCACGCTTCGCCGTTGTCGAAGGCGAGGTCCTCCGACAGCAGGCCCAGGTGGTTGCGGCGCGAGAGCAGTGCTTCAAACATTTCGCGGGCTTCGTCCATGCGGCCGATCGCCGCCAGCGCGTCGATGTACCAGAACGTGCAGATGGTGAAGCTGGTTTCCGGCTCGCCGAAATCATCCGGCGCCACGTAGCGGTACAGTGCATCACCGTGCTTCAGATCGCGGCCGATGGCCTCCACGGTGGCCACGAAGCGCGGGTCACGGGCCTCGATGAACCCGATGTCGGCCAGCAGCAGCAGCGAGGCGTCGAGGCGGTGGCCGCCGAAGGTGTCGGTGAAATAACCGAGTTCTTCGCTGTAGGACTCACGCATGATGCGGTCGTGGATGGTATCGGCGCGCTCGCGCCAGTACTGGGCGCGGTCGTTGCGCTTGAGACGCACGGCGATCTTGCACAGCCGATCGCATGCGGCCCAGCACATCGCGCTGGTATAGGTGTGCACTTCCGTGCGCCCGCGGAACTCCCAGAGCCCGGCATCGGGGACATCGTGCAGTGCAAATGCCTGCTCGCCCAGCGGCTCCAGCCGCGCGAACGCATGGGCATCGCCCGGATCCTGCAGGCGCCGGTCGAAGAACAGCTGCGTGGAAGCCAGCACCACGCTGCCATACACATCGTGCTGGCGCTGCACCCAGGCCAGGTTGCCACGGCGCACTGGGCCCATGCCACGGTAACCGGACAGCGAGGCCACCTCGTGCTCGTCCAGCGTGGCCTCGAAGCCGATGCCGTACAGCGGCTGCAACGTGCCGTCATGGGTGGCGAGATTGAAGATGTAGCCGAGGAACTGCTCCATGCTGCGGGTGGCGCCGAGGCGATTGAGCGCACGCACCACGAATGCGGCATCGCGCAGCCAGCAGTAGCGGTAATCCCAGTTGCGCGTGCTGCCCGGCGCCTCCGGAATGGAGGTGGTCATGGCGGCGATGATCGCGCCGCTGTCCTCGTACTGGCACAGCTTGAGCGTGATCGCGCTGCGGATCACCGCGTCCTGCCATTCCAGCGGGATGGACAGATAGCGGACCCATTCGCGCCAATAGTCGGTGGTGCGCTGCAGGGCGTCCTGCACGTAGCCGCTGATGGAGCGGTCAAGCGATTCATCCACGCCCAGGATCAGGTGCACCGGATGGTTGAGCACCAACGGCAGCGACTCGCGCACGAAGCGCACCGGCATGTCCGTGGTGAGTCGCAGCACGTGGTTGGGCAGCATCCAGCGCACGTGGTTGCTGCCCCAGGTGGACTCCGGCACGCGCTCGCCCCAGTCCGCAAGCGGCCGCGCGACCACGCGGATGCGCGGGCTGCCGGCGATCGGGCGCACCTGGCGGATGAGGCTGACGGGACGATAGAAACGGTCGTTGTGCCGCCAGCGGGGCGCGAAATCGATGATTTCAACCGCAGCGCCATGCGTGTCATGGAGCACCGTGCGCAGCACGGCGGTGTTCTGCAGGTAGGCCTGTTCGCTGCTGGCGAAATCCTCCAGCTCGATGCCGAAGTCACCGCCTTCCTGCTGGTTTGGGCCGAGCAGGGCACAGAAGGTGGGATCGCCATCGAAGGTCGGCAGGCAGCTCCAGACCACGCGGGCCTGCGGGTCGATCAGGGCGCCGAAGCTGCCATTGCCGACGACGCCAAGATCAAGATCGGGTTGGGGCATGTGCACTATCTCTTCCGCGGCCGTGGGGCGGCCGGCTACCAGGCATTTTCGCGCAGCCAGCCGTGCACGCTGTGTATGTCCGGCAGCTGGAACACGGCAGCGCTGGGATCGCGTTCACCGACCAGCGTGCTCCAGCCGTGCAGCGCGTTGGCGGCCTCGAAACCGAATTCGTCGGTCAGGTCATCGCCGATGAACACCGGCAGGCGGCCACGGAACGGCAGGGACTGCATCATCCGCCGCACCGCCCGGCCCTTGTCGGTGCCCACGGGGACGAATTCGACGACGTGGTCGCCCGGCTGCAGGCGGTAGTGGGCATGCCCGCGGATATGGCGGTCGGCGAAGGCGCGGACGTCTTCGCCGGCCTCGGGGGCACTGCGCCAGTGCAGGGCCAGCGCGGGGCCCTTGTCTTCGACCAGAACGCCGGGAATGCCGTGGGCGAAGCGCGTGGCCTGGCTGTGCAGGGCGTGCAGCCACTCGCTGGTGCTGGTGTCGGCGCGGCTGTCATGCAGCGTGCCGTCGGCATCACGCACCTGGTGGCCGTGCAGCCCCGCCGCAGGCAGCCGCAGCGGTGCGAACAGCGCATCGAGCTGTTCCAGCGGGCGTCCGCTGACCAGCGCGACAGCGCCTTCAAGACGGTCGCTGATGCGGCCAATGGCCTCGCGGACTTCGGGGAGGAGACGCACCGCAGTGGGGTGGTCGGCGAATTCGATCAGCGTGCCATCAACGTCGAGGAACAGTGCACAGGCATCATCCAGCAACGGTGGCGGCGGACGCAGGGGAAGGTCGTTGGCCATGGCAGAACGATGCCAGCGGCGATGTGAGCATCCGGTCATGGCCTGGAGACAGGGGCCGCGGCGTACCCGGCCCCTGTCGAGTGTGGCAGGGCCAGGCCCCGCGCGGCTCAGAACGTGTAACGCACGCGTCCGTACCAGTAGGCGCCGTTGCTGCCGATCGGTGAGAGCACGTCATACGGCAGGTTGCCGTAGTAGTAGATGTCCTCGTTGGACAGGTCCGGATAGTTGTCGGTGAGGTTCTGCCCGCCGACGGCCACGCTCCACTGCGGCGTGATCCGGTACTCCACTTCCGCGTCCAGCTGCCACTCGGCCTGGTAGGTCTGCTCCGGCTCGAAACCGCCGCCGAAATTGAAGATGCGCTTGGCACTGCCATGGCGGCTGACACGGCTGGTCAGCGACCAGCGATCATTGGCCCAGGTGGCGGCCAGCTGGGCGCGCGTGCGCGGCGTGGCCTCGGTCAGCGTGTTGCTTTCCTCCACGCCGAACAGCACGTAGGCCGGGTCCAGCGCCTGCAGTTCCGACGGCGTGGCGACCACGCGCTTGAGTTCGGTCTTGGCATAGGCCCAGGTGCCGGTGAGCTGCAGCTGGCCATCACCCAGGGCGTGGCGCCAGTTGGCCACCAGCTCGGCGCCGCGGGTGCGGGTGTCGGCTGCATTGACGAAGAAGCTCGCGCTTTCCAGACCGCCCACGCCGTACTGCCCGGCAACGAAGTTGGTCAGTGCGTCGCCGGTGATGCTCTCCGAGAGTGCGATGCGGTCATCGATGTCGATCTGGAACAGGTCCAGCGAGACGTCGAAGCTCTCGCCGATGCGGCTGGTGAAACCGAGGCTGGTGTTGAGCGATTTCTCCGGCTTCAGGTCCTGCGCACCGAGCCCGCGCGCGATGGGGTTGTTGACCGACAGCAGCCGGCCCTGTACCAGCTGGCCTGCGGCGTTGTAGCCGGTGGAGGTGGATTCGTAGCCGATCTGCGCCAGCGACGGCGCACGGAAGTTGTTGGACACCGCGCCGCGCAGCGCGAAGGCCGGGGTGAACGCGTAACGCAGGCCGAGCTTGCCGGTCAGTTCCCCGCCAAAATCATCGTCATGCTCGTAGCGTGCGGCCAGGTCGGTGGAGAAGTGTTCGCCGAACTGGCTGGAAAGGCTGGCATACGCGCTGGTGACATCGCGCGCCAGATCGGCCGCATCCTGCGGCGTTAGGCCGCCGCCGGCCTGGGAGCCGGTGGGACGGTCGGTGAACGGGCCGGCGGCATAACTTGCCGGATCGCCCGGGCGGGTTTCGTAGGTCTCATGGCGCACTTCAGCGCCCAGGCCCAGCGTGTGCGAAACGCTCTCGGACTGCTGCAGCACGCGCGAGAGATCCAGGTTGCCCACGGTCTGTGCGAACCGGTAATCGCCGGTCTTGAAACGCGTCGGGCTGGTGGGGCCCAGCGAGGCGTTCAGCGAATCACGCAGGCGGTAGGTGAAGTCGTTCTGTCCGAAGTCCACGCTGCCATCGTATGACCACTCCCCCCATTGGCCGCGCGCGCCGGCCACGGCCTGCACATCCCGGTTTTCACCGAGCGAGACCGGCCGGTACCCGTTCGGATAGACCTCGCTCCAGTTGGCTTCCCCGTCCGGGTAACGGAAGTAGTTAGCGCCCTCGGTGTCGCGCTGGTTGAAGGTGCCGAAGGCATACAGCGTGCTGGTTGCACCGAACGGGACTTCGGCGTTGAACCAGCCATTGAGATCCTTGCTGGCGCCATCGCCGAGCACATAGTTGCGCTTGCCCTGCAGGGCAAGGTTGCCCGGGGTCTGGTCCCACGGCGGGATCTGGTCGAAGCCGGCGCGGTTGGTGCCCCGGCGCTCCTTGTATTCCACGCCCACGCGCAGGAAACCGCCCTCGTCGCTGAGCGCGGTGCCGACACTGGCGCTGAAATTGCCGGTCTGGCCGTCGGTCAGGGTGCGCCCGATGGGTTCGAGGTCGGTGTGGTGCGCGCCGTAGCTTGCTTCCAGGCTGCCGCCCTCCGGCGCGTTGTCGAGGATCACGTTCACCACCCCGGCCACCGCATCGGAGCCATACAGCGCGCCGGCGCCATCGCGCAGCACTTCGATGCGCTTGATGGCGCTGACCGGGATGGCGTTGAAATCCACCGGCGTGGTGCCGCGGCCGATCTTGCTGCCGGTGTTCACCAGAGCGCTGTGGTGGCGCCGCTTGCCGTTCACCAGCACCAGCACCTGGTCCGGGGACAGGCCACGGATCTGCGCCGCACGGACGTGGTCGGCGCCGCCGGAGTTGGACTGGCGCGGGAAGTTGAAGGAGGGCAGCAGGGCCTGCAGCGCGCTGCCGAGCTCGCCGTTGACCACGCCGGCCTTGCGGATGTCCTCGGCCGTCAGGACGTCCACCGGTGACGTGGACTCCAGCACCGTGCGGTCCGAGGCCCGCGTGCCGGTGACGATCACCGTATCGAGATTGGTCGCACTCTGCGCCTGGGCGCTGGCCAGCGCCGGGGCGAGCGCAAGCACGATGGCAAGGCCGAGCAGCGATGGGGACGGACGGTGGGGCATGGGGAAAAAACTCCAGCGTTGCAACGTGGGGAAGGGGATAAGTGACTTCGCTTACATCCATCCGGATGGAGCGATATATTATCTTGGCGTGAGGTCACCTGGCATGCAAGTCCGATCTCCGGATTGGCATCAGCACATGACGCGCTGTCATGTCATCAGTTACCGCTGCAACGGCCGGCTTCCATGCCGGACGGCCGCACTACACTGTCCTGCCCGGTGCGCCGGGCGCCCCACCGCCGGAGACTCCGGCCGCCGAAGAGATCGCCATCGATGAAATGTTCCGCACTTGTTTTCGCGCTCCTGCTGGCCACCAGCGGCTGCGCCAGCCTGTCCTCCAACGCGCCCAGCGCGTACACCGCCGCCACGACGGCGGCGATGCAGGGCGATGCTGCGCGTCCAGCCACCGCTGGCGGCTGGGTACGCAGCGAGCTGTATTTCGGCGTGGGCGAGGAGCAGGGCGCCGGCACACGCCTGCAGGCCGATCCCGTCACCGATGCGCAGTGGCGCGCGTTCCTGGACAAGGAAGTGACGCCACGATTCCCGGATGGCCTCACGGTATTTGACGCTTATGGCCAGTGGCTGTTCCGTGGCGACCCCGCACCGAACCGCCTGCGCACCAAGGTGCTGGTGGTACTGCATGAGGACACCCCGCAGCGCCGTGCGGACATCGAAGCCATCCGCCTGGCCTGGAAAACGGCGACGAAGCATCAGTCCGTGCTGTGGTCGAAGCAGGCGGTCGAGGTGTCGTTCTGAGCCTGCGGCGGGGTCCGGCGCTGCTGATCGCCGCCACGCTGTGCAGCGGCAGCGTACAGGCACAGGATGGCAGCGGACTGCGGTTCGAGGTGGTCCCCGGAACGGTCATACGGGCGCGTTCCACCGCCGGTGGAGGCATCGAGGTGCAGCGCGGCGCGGCCGGGCCGGCCCAGTGGCTGGCGGGGCCCACCGATGCCGATGAGAGTGTCCCGCGCCTGTCTGCCGAAGACGTCGATTTCGACGGCGTGCCCGAGCTCGTGGCGCGCGCCAGCGTCGGCCAGGTCAACGAAGTGGTCACCGTCCATCGGTTCGATCCGGCCACCGCGGCCTTCGCGGCGTGGCCGGCGCCGTCCAGCCCGCACGCGAACTGCGAGGGGTTCTGGTCGCTGGCCGTGGACGTAACCACGCGCAGCCTCGCCAGCGCCTGCCGCAGCGGGCCGATGTGGTACACCGACGTCTACCGGGTAAGCGGAGGACGACCGTACCTGTACCGCGCCGAGCACGTGCTCATGCTGGATCCGCAGGCGCTGGCGCAGGTGCTTGCCATCGCGCACCCCGACGGGGATTCCGGGCCGTTGGCGGTGTGGTCGACCTATGCGGCCAACGGCGACGTGCTTGAAAGCGCGCTGGGCCCGGGCCTGGACGTGCCGGTGAGCGGTGCGCCGCTGGTGCCGCTGCGCGCCCAGGTGGTCCCGGCACGCCTGCCGCTGCATGCAGCGCCCGGTGACACCCGCACGCGCCGGTATCTGGTGGCCGGTGATGAGGTGGCCGTGCTGGATGAACGCGACGGCTGGCTGCAGGTGCGCTACCAGAACCCGCGCCGCGGACCCGTACTGGGGTGGATCGAGGTGACTTTGCCGTAACCGGTGCCATGCCCACGGCGGTGTCACCTGGGCGGGTCTAGGCTCTGGCCTTCTCCCGCACCAGGATCTCCTGTCATGAGCAAGCGCGTCGCCGACATCGTTGTGGACACCCTGCAGCAGGCGGGGGTGCGACGGTGCTACGGCATCGTCGGGGACACCCTCAACCATGTCACCAATGCGATCCACGAAAGCGACATCGACTGGGTGCACGTGCGCCACGAGGAGGTGGCAGCCTTCGCCGCCGGCGCTGATGCGCTGATCAGCGGCGAGCTCACCGCCTGCGCGGGCTCGTGCGGACCGGGCAGCCTGCATTTCATCAACGGCGTGTTCGAGGCCAACCGCAACCGTGCGCCCATGGTCTTGATCGCCAGCCAGGTGGTGACCGCCGAACTGGGCATGGAGTTTCCGCAGGAAGTCGATTTCAAGGCGGTATACGCAGGCTGCACGGTGTTCTGCGAGCAGGTCTACAGCGCCGAGCACGCACGCCGGGTGGTGACGCTGGCCTGCCAGGCCGCGCTCAGCCGCCGCGGCGTGGCCGTGGTGATCCTGCCTGCGGACATCAGCGAGCAGGTGGTCAAGCATGACCCGCCGTTCGCGGTGCACCGCACGCAGCCGGTCCTGCGGCCGGCCGACGTCGAACTGGAACGGATCGCCGAGCTGCTCGGCCAGGGCAAGCGCATCGGCATCTACGCAGGCGCTGGCTGCCAGGGGGCGGAGGCTGCGCTGGTCGAACTGGCGCAGCGCCTGCAGGCACCGGTTGCACACACCTCGCGTGCCAAGGACTTCGTTGAACCCAACAACCCTTTCAACATGGGCATGACCGGCATCTTCGGGGTGGAGTCCGGGTTCCACACCGTGATGACCTGCGACACGCTGCTCCTGCTCGGCGCCGACTTTGCCTGGGGCCAGTACTACCCGGACAAGGCCACGATCATCCAGGTGGACCGCGATGGCAGCCACCTGGGACGCCGGCACCCGGTCCAGCTGGGCGTGGTGGGCGATATCGGCCCCACCCTGGAGGCGTTGCTGCCGATGCTGCCGCCGCGCGAGGACCGCAGTTTCCTGGAGGAATGTGCCGAACATCGCGAGAAAGCGCTGGCGCGACGTGCCGAGGAAGAGCAGCCGGGCGAAGGGGACCTGATCCACCCCCAGCACCTGACCGCGCTGCTGGACCAGCATGCGGCCGACGATGCGCTGTTCACCGCCGACTGTGGCTCGCCGATGGTCTGGGTGCTGCGCCACATCCACGTCAATGGCCGCCGTCGCACGCTGACGAGCCTGCTGCACGGCACGATGGCCAATGCGATGCCGCAGGCGCTGGGCCTCCAGAAAGCCTTCCCGACGCGCCAGGTGGTGGCGCTGTGCGGCGACGGCGGACTGACCATGCTGATGGGCGATCTGTTGACCGCGGTGCAGGAAAACCTGCCGATCAAGATCGTGGTGTTCAACAACGGCTCGCTGAATTTCGTCGAGCTGGAACAGAAGGTGGGTGGCCTGCTGGACAACTACACGGCGCTGAAGAACCCGGATTTCGGGCGTCTCGCCGAAGTCATCGGCTTCCACGGCCGCACCGTGACCCGCAGCGAGGACCTCGCCGCAGCCGTTCAGGAGCTGCTGGCGCAGCCGGGCCCGGCACTGCTGGATGTGCACACCACGCCGACCGAGCTGGTGATGCCGCCGCAGGTGCAGGCCGGGCAGGTGGCCGGCACCGCGCGCTACATGGCCAAGGCCGTGCTCGCCGGGCGCATCGGTGACGTCAAGGACCTGCTGACCGACAACTTCCTCAAACGCTGAGCGGGCGAGGGCCGTTGACGTCGGCCCGCAGCGGTTTCAGGACCAACCATCATTGGCGCGGGGCGTTCGCTGGGCCTACCATCGGCGTCCCCACCGTTTCTGCCCGCTCCCATGTCCGCTCCTGCATCTGCCGCTCCGCGGCGCTGGTTCGTCGCCGGCGATTTCAATGGTTTCTTCGGCCTGGTGGTCGACAACCTGTCGATCCTCGGTTTCATCGCCATGGCGCTGATCGGCATGTTCCAGTTTCCCGCCGAGGTGGTGTTCACCCGCATGTTCCCCGGCACCGCGCTGGGCGTGCTGGTCGGGAACGTGCTGTACACAGTGATGGCGCGGCGGCTGGCCGCACGCACCGGCCGCGACGATGTCACTGCCATGCCGCTGGGACTGGATGCACCCACCAGCATCGGCATGGCGCTGCTGGTGCTGGGCCCGGCCTTCGTGGCCTTCAAGCAGCAGGGGCTGGACCCGCAGGCCGCGGCGATCGCCACCTGGCAGCTGGGCATGGCCTCGCTGGTGGTCATGGGCGTGCTCAAGCTGGTGCTTTCCTTCTTCGGTGAAGCGGTCACCCGCGCGCTGCCGCGCGCCTCCCTGCTGGGGTCCATCGCCGGCATCGCACTGGTGCTGATGGGGCTGTTGCCGCTGCTGGAAACGCTGCGTTCGCCGCTGGTCGGCTTCGTCACCCTCGGGCTGCTGCTGTACGTGCTGCTGGCCAAGGGCCGGCTGCCGATCCGCGGACCGGGGGTGATGCTCGCCTTTGTGTTCGGCACGCTGCTGTACTACGGGCTGGGGCTGGCGGGCCTGGGCGCACCGGGTTTCCAGGTGCCGAGCTGGACCCCCCCGCAGATCGTGCTGCCACTGCCTACGCTCGGCTTCCTCGACGGCCTGCCGACAGCGGTGACCTACCTGCCGCTGCTGCTGCCCTTCGGCCTGCTGATGGTGGTCGGTGGCATCAATGTCTCCGAGAGCGCGCGTGCCGCCGGTGATGACTTCCGGACCCGCGACATCCTGCTGGTGGAAGCCGTGGCCACGCTGGTGGCCGGCGTCTGTGGTGGCGTCGCGCAGACCACGCCGTACATCGGACAGCCCGCCTACAAGCACATGGGCGCGCGCAGCGGCTACACCCTGCTGACCGGCCTGTTCGTGGGGATCGGCGGCATGCTCGGCGTGATTTCCGGCCTGGTGCAGTGGCTGCCGCTGGCCGTGCTTGCCCCGATCATCGTCTACGTGGCCATCGATATCACCACGCAGGCCTTCCAGGCTACGCCGCGCCAGCATGCCGGGGCCATGGTGCTCGGCTTCCTGCCCTCGGCGGCCTACCTGCTGGCGATCAAGGCACCGGGCTGGATTCCGCCGGAACAGCTGGCCGCGATGCTGACCCGGGTGGATGCGCATGGCCTGCCGGAGCTGGCGGTGATCTTCACCCTGGGCAACGGGTTCATCATCACGTCCATGCTGTGGATCGCCGCGGTGGTGGCCATGGTGGACGGACGGCTGCGGCGGGCCAGCGGCGTGCTGCTGATCGCCGCGGGCCTGACCCTGTTCGGCCTGATCCACTCGGTCGATCCGCGCGGCGGCATCTACCTGCCGTGGCACCTGGACGGACTGGCGCGCATCATCAGCTGGCAGTTCGCAGGCGCGTATGTCGCGCTGGCGGCACTGCTGGGCCTGCTTTCGCTGCAGAAGCAGCCGGTGGCCCCAGCCGAGCAACAGCGCCCCTGAGCGGGGCCGTGACGGGGGCGCCCCCTGCGGCCCCTCCGATCCTGCAGGCCATCTGCGCGGCGGTGCTCATGCTGGCCCGTCCAGCTCGGGATAATGGCGAAAAATACCGTTGCGGTTGAAAGCCAGGCGGCGCTCGGAGGCCAGGTAAGCGGCCACGCGTGGACGGGCCTGTACGCGTTCTTTCAGCGCCTGCAGCAGGGGCAGCTGTGGCCACAGCGCCTGCATGCGCTGCGGGAACATGTAGTCCAGGCCGGCCAGCAACTGGAACAGCGACAGGTCGACGTAGGAATGCTCGCGCAGCGCATGCCGGCCGCCGTTGTCCTTCACCAGCGCTTCGAAGTAGCCGAGGAACTTGGGCAGCCGCTCGCTGCGCAGGGTCCGTGCCCGGGCCAGTGCGGCGTCCTTCTGGTCTTCGTAGTACGCCGAGGTGGCGATGGGATGGTGGGTGTCGTGCACCTCGGCGACCAGATCGGCAATGGTGAGCTGCAGTTGCAGGGCCTGGATCCGGCGTGAGGCCGCATGGGGAACCAGGTCCAGGGTGGGGCCGAGGAAATCCAGGATCGCCGCGACCTGGCCGACGACCTGGCGCCCGGCCTTCAGGAACGGCGGAGCGAAAGGCCGGCCGCCTTCTCCGGTCCCGGCCAGGAAGGGGTCCATGACCGCGTCGCCGTGTACACGGGCCATATCCGTATAGCCCGCGCCGGCGTCTTCCAGCGCCAGCCGTACGAATTCGCCGCGGCCCTGGAGGCCTGTCCAGTAGTAGAGCTCGTAGTGCATGGGGACCTCGTGCGCGTGGGTGGGCGCCAGTATCACCAAGAGAGGAAAAGCGCAGGGTGAGCGTGGCCTGCACGCAATGTGGTCGGCACGCGGGACGGCCCTGGCCACGCCGGGCGGCCTTGAAACCGACCGTGCCAGCCACATCTCCGGAGAGTGCCGGCGCGGCCGGCTTCTCTGATCGGAGGAACTGACATGCGGATGGACAAGCTCACTTCACGCTTCCAGCAGGCCCTGGCCGACGCGCAGTCGTTGGCGGTGGGGCGCGACAATTCCATTGTCGAACCCGTGCACGTGTTCAGCGCGCTGTTCGACCAGACCGGTGGCAGCACCCGGCCGCTGCTGTCACAGGCCGGCGTCAACGTGACCGTGCTGCGCGAGCGCCTGGATGACCTGCTCGCCTCGTTGCCGAAGGTTTCCGGGCAGGCCGGCAACCTGTCCATCGGCAACGATCTCAACCGCCTGCTCAACCACACCGACAAACTGGCGCAGCAGCATGGCGATGCCTTCATCGCCAGCGAATGGTTCGTGCTGGCGGCCGTGGAGGATGGCGGCGGCCTGGGCATGGCGCTGCGCGCGGCGGGCGCCGACACCGCGCGCCTGAAGACCGCGATCGACAACCTGCGCGGTGGCGAAAGCGTGCAGTCCGAGAGCGCCGAGGAGCAGCGCCAGGCGCTGGAGAAGTACACCATCGATCTCACCGCGCGCGCGGAGAGCGGCAAGCTGGATCCGGTGATCGGGCGCGACGAGGAGATCCGCCGCACCATCCAGGTCCTGCAGCGGCGTACCAAGAACAACCCGGTACTGATCGGTGAGCCGGGCGTGGGCAAGACCGCGATCGTCGAAGGCCTGGCTCAGCGCATCATCAACGACGAAGTGCCCGAGGGACTGCGTGGCAAGCGCGTGCTGTCGCTGGACATGGGTGCGCTGATCGCCGGTGCGAAGTTCCGCGGTGAGTTCGAGGAACGCCTGAAAGGCGTGCTCAACGACCTCTCCAAGAGTGCCGGGCAGGTGATCCTGTTCATCGACGAGCTGCACACGATGGTCGGCGCCGGCAAGGCAGACGGGGCGATGGACGCCGGCAACATGCTCAAGCCGGCGCTGGCGCGCGGCGAGCTGCATTGCGTGGGTGCCACCACGTTGGATGAGTACCGCAAGTACATCGAGAAGGACGCCGCGCTGGAACGCCGCTTCCAGAAAGTGCTGGTGGGCGAGCCGAGCGTGGAAGACACCATCGCCATCCTGCGTGGGCTCAAGGAAAAGTACGCGGTGCACCATGGCGTGGAGATCACCGATCCGGCCATCGTGGCCGCCGCGACGCTGTCCCACCGTTACATCGCCGACCGCCAGCTGCCTGACAAGGCCATCGACCTGATGGACGAGGCCGCCTCGCGGATCCGCATGGAGATCGACTCCAAGCCGGAGGAACTGGATCGCCTGGAACGGCGCCTGATCCAGCTCAAGATCCAGCGCGAGATGCTGAAGAAGGAGAAGGATGAGGCATCCAGGCAGCGCCTGGCCGATCTGGAAACCGACATCGACGGGCTCGAGCGCGAGTTCTCCGACCTCAACGAGATCTGGAAATCGGAGAAGGCCGCGTTGCAGGGCGCGACGCGGATCAAGGAGCAGATCGAGCAGGCCCGGCTGGAGCTTGAAGCGGCGCAGCGCAAGCAGGATTTCGGCCGCATGAGCGAGATCCAGTACGGCCAGCTGCCGCAGCTGGAAAAGCAGCTGGCGCTGGCGCAGGAGGCGGAGACCACCGACTTCAAGCTGGTACAGGACCGGGTGACCGCCGAGGAAATCGCCGAGGTGGTTTCGCGCTGGACCGGTATACCGGTCAACCGCATGCTGGAAGGCGAGCGCGAGAAGCTGCTGCGCATGGAATCGGAACTGCACGAGCGCGTGGTCGGCCAGGACGAGGCGATCAAGACCGTTTCCGATGCCGTGCGTCGCTCGCGCGCGGGCCTGTCCGACCCTGACCGTCCCAGTGGCTCGTTCCTGTTCCTTGGGCCGACCGGCGTGGGCAAGACCGAGCTGTGCAAGGCGCTGGCCGAGTTCCTGTTCGACAGCACCGATGCCATGATCCGCATCGACATGAGCGAGTTCATGGAAAAGCACAGCGTGGCGCGCCTGGTCGGGGCGCCTCCGGGCTACGTGGGCTATGAAGAGGGCGGTTACCTGACCGAAGCCGTGCGCCGTCGGCCGTATTCCATCATCCTGCTGGACGAGGTGGAAAAGGCGCATCCGGATGTGTTCAACATCCTGTTGCAGGTACTCGACGATGGACGCCTGACCGATGGCCAGGGCCGCACGGTGGACTTCCGCAACACCGTCATCGTGATGACCTCCAACCTGGGCTCACACCAGATCCAGGACATGAGTGGCGACGGCTCGCCGGAAGCCTACCTGCAGATGAAATCGGCGGTGATGGGCGTGGTGCAGGCGCACTTCCGCCCGGAGTTCATCAACCGGCTGGACGACATCGTGGTGTTCCACCCGCTGGACAAGGCGCAGATCAAGCAGATCGCGCGCATCCAGATGCGTGGGCTGGAGAAGCGCCTGGCCGAGCGCGGCCTGCGCCTGCAGGTGTCCGATGCGGCGCTCGACCAGCTCGGCAGCGTGGGTTTCGATCCCATCTATGGTGCGCGGCCGTTGAAGCGTGCGATCCAGGCGCAGCTGGAGAATCCCCTGGCCCAGCGCATCCTCGCCGGCGAATTCGTCAGCGGCGACACGGTGAAGGTGGAGGCCGCCGCCAACCAGCTCGTCTTCGCCCGGGGCTGAGCAGCGCCTGCGGACCGGCGGGGGCCAGCCCCCGCCGGCCTGGGCTCAGGGAAAGGCGACGCGGTCTGCGGGGCTGCGTGCCATCGGCTGACCTTCGGTGCAGTTGAAGGCCTGCGCGTAGTCCGGCAGGTTCGACGGTGCGCCATCGGCACGCACCCGTCCGGGAACGTGCGTATTGGTTGCCAACTCGAGGACAAGCCGCTCCGGGGTGCTGACCGACCGCCAGGTGAAAGCGAAATTGGCGAAAAACCGCTGTTCCCGCGTCATGCCGTCAATCATCGGATCAGGCGTGCCGGCCGTGGCCTGCCGCATCGCCTCCAGGGCGATGCCGAGGCCACCCAGATCGGCGAGGTTCTCGTCCAGTGTCAACGCACCATCGATGCGGTGGCCGCCGATGGTGAAGGCGTCGAACTGTTCGATAAGGCGCGAGGCCAGCGCGTCAAACCGGGCACGATCCGTGGGCGGCAGCCAGTCGCGCTGCACACCGTCGGCGTCGATGTGGTTGCCCATGGCATCAAAAGCATGGGCCATTTCATGGCCGAGGATCACGCCCAGTCCGGCGTAGTTGAGCGCCGCGTCGGCTTCCGGGTCGAACAACGGCGGCTGCAGCAGCGCCGCAGGCAGGACGATATGGTTCTGCAACATGTCGTGGTAGGCATCGACCGTCTGCGGGGTCATCCGCCAGCTCCCGGTCGTCACCGGTGTCTGCAACTGCTGGATGTTGCGTCGGTGGACATGGGCATCGGCCGCCTGCAGGCTGGCTGAGAAGTCCTCGCGGGTGCTGTCCACTCCCTCCCATGAGTGCCAGGTAGACGGCTGGCCGACCTCGATGCGCATGCGGGAGGCCTTCAGGCGCGCCTGCGCACGGGCCTCGGGTCCCATGAACGCCGAATCGGCGAGCCGCCGGTCCAGGGCCGCCCTCAGTGTCTGGATGAGTGCCCTGGCGGCGGCGGCGGTTTCCGGCGGATGGACCAGCGCCACGTAGCCCGGACCCAGTGCTTCGCCTGCGCTGCGCTCGATCATGTCCAGCACGCGTGCCCAGCGTGGCACCTCGCCGCTGCGGCCTTTCAGGACCCGGTCGTGAAAGGCTGCGTGCGCGTCTGCGTAGGCACTCGACAGCGCGGGGGCGGCCCGGTCAACGGCGTGGAACCGCAGGTAGTCCTTCCAGGTGCGCAGCGGCACGGTCTGCAGCAGGGCGTCCACGCGTTGGAAGAACCCGGGCATGCCAAGAGAGAACCGTGCCGGTGCGGGCTGTCCGTGCGCGGCGAAGAACGTAGCCCACGGCATGTGCGGCGTCACGGACGCGGCCTCGTCAGCATCGACCAGGTTGTGGTAGACGGAATCGTCGACGGCCAGTTCGTGGAAAGGCACCGAAGCCGCTGCCAGGTCCTGCTCCAGGGCGAACACCGTGGCGGCCCGGGCAACGGCTTCCTCGTGCGGCAGGCCGGTCAAGGTCAGCATGCGCGCGATGTGCGTGCGATAGGCGGCTACTGTCGGGGCATGCGCCGGGTCGGTGTACCACGCGCTGTCCGGCAGGCCCAGGCCGCCCTGCGCAAGGTAGGCCGTGTGACGCGAGGGATCGGCCTGATCCGGTTGCACGGTGAACTCGAACAGCGGATTGCGCGCGCGCAGCGTGGCCTCGGTCAGCCAGCCGAACAGGGCCGCGTTGTCCTCCAGTGCGTCGATCGCGTCCAGCGTGGGCTGTATGGGTGTACGTCCGGCGGCTTCGATCCGGGCCTCATCCATGCCACCCACCCATAGATCGGCCACCAGCCGTTCCCCGGCCGTCGGCAGCGGTTGTGCGGCGATCTGCTCGATCAGTTGCAGGCGGACCAGCAGCGAACGGTCGCGGAGGTGTTCGAAGGTGCCCAGGCGGCTGCGGCTGGGGGCCAGGGCCATGGCCGCTTCCCAGCGCCCGTTGACGTGGGCACCGAGGGAGTCGCAGGGCGAAACGGCGCTGTCACGCTGCGCTGCGTCGAACCGCACGGCAGGGGGCAACGCATCGCCAACGAGGTGGTAGGTCGTGCGGGCCGACGTTGGCCCCGGGTGCGGGGGCGGGTCGCATGGTGCACCGGGGGCCGGGGCACCGGCGGCGTTGGAGGCTGAGGCGGCAGCCCACCCCCCGATTGCGCCGAGCGCCATGCTGCAGGCACCCATCAACAGCGCGGTGCCGCAGCGACGCGGCGAGACGGTGCAGGTCGCGGCCGCCGTGTCAGCCAGTGCGTTGGTGACCTGGACAAGCACGGGCGTCTGCACCAGGGGCGCACCGTCAGCCGGATCCGCCATGGGGATGGACTCCAAGGCCTGCGCGACTGGCAGGAGCCCTTGGGGCGCTTGCGGCGGCGACCCGAGCGGGGCGCGTGGCGCCGCGGCCGGCAGCCGCAGCGGTGGCGTCGTCGGTGCAGAGCGGAAGCCCGAGGAGACTGCAAGCAGGAAGATCAACTGGTTGCGGATACTGCGCAGATCGAAGGGGCGCCGTTGCGGGCCGAAGCGTTCTACGTTGCGGGCCAGCCGGGAGCGTGCGTCCTGCCCCCGGCATCGGTGCTGGTGCATGCCCAGCGTGGCATTGAGTGATTCGTTGACGGCGGGCATGGGCAGCTCCTGGAGGCTGTCGAGGCGGGGGAGGGGCAGGGCGCGTGGTCGTCAAGCTGAACGCTCCGGCGCCTGCAGGGTTGATGCGTGCGGCAACGACGTTTGCCCGCGCGTCGGACGGACCCCTCGCGCGGGCTGAGGGGATTCGGCGCGCCGGCGATCTGTGTCGCGATCAACGGATAGCGGGCGGCGAGCCTGCCGCCCATGCTTGATGGCCGCCGCGTGGGCCGCAGTACAAAGCATCCTGCCGCCCACGGCTTGCACAGGGTGCGACCATTGCCGCAGGGAAGCGGCGATGGGCATCAACGCGCTCGCGGCGCTGCAGGGAGTCGATGGGCATGGTGTGAACTCGCAGTAGATGAACTTGATCGATACCTTCCAAGGCCGTTCATTTACTATCACCAAGACGTATGCGGTAAGGGTCGAAAGCGACCCGTTTGAACGTTGAGCGAAAATCAACAGGCGGGACGTGCGCTCCGGCCAAGCAGATGCCCTTGGCATGCAGACGCCCAGAGCGCAGGCGGAGGCGCTGACGCGCAGCACCCCAAAGGCGCAACGCGGCCATCAGCGGCCGGTACGGCCTGCCGCGCAGGTCGTGTGCGCCTCATGCCTGCAACGAAGGTTGAGTGCCGTGGCGCAGACTGCCCGCGCCAGATCGTCCCCGCACAATCGAACGCAGTCGTGCGGGCTCCAGCCCGGTCAGGCCCAGCCGCCCGAGTACGCTGCCATGGCTGGGCAGCGTCAGCGCATGGAGTGTGGTTGTGATCTGTACCACGGCATCGAGGATCGGGGTTGCGACGCCGGCTGCATGGCCCAGGGCCTGCCATGGAAGCAGGACGTATGGCACGTCCTGCAGGAGATAGCGATGCGCCAGCGTTTCCGGCGCACTCTTGGCCGAGTTGTGTTCCTGGCTGCCGTAAGCGAAGTCGCTGAGTGTCGTGGCGTCGCGGCCGTAGTATCCGTTCATGAGTTGCAGGGCCGATGGCAGGTCCAGCCCGAGTGCGGCGCCGATCTGCAGCCGCTCATCGTCCAGCGCCTGCATGACCTTGGCGACCCCTGGCGTCATGCCTTCGCGGTAGAAGTAGAAATCGCCCCGCGTGCTTTCGATCCGTCCTGCATTCATCAACGCCGGTACGGGATGCATCACGCCGGTCGCGCAGGCCAGGCTGTTGGCCGCGACGCTCGGCAGCCAGTGGAGAGGCTGGCGGAACAGCCCCTGTACCCGGGTCATCCACGTGTCTGGAAGCGGTGCAAGCGAGGCGGCATACATCATTTTCTTGATGCCCTTGACGAACACCGTGTGACCGGAGACCCGTGCGGAGAAAGGCGATGTACTGGTCTCGACCAGGGCGCCGGGGGCCAGTCGCTGGCTGGCTGCGAGCGCGAAGAAATTGCCGGTGATGCAGATCAGGATATGCCGGGAAAGATCGTACGCGGAAAGGGCATCGATCAGCGCATCGTGCGCGTAGGCAGGCAGTGCGATGATCAGCTGCTGCGCATGTTCCAGCGCGGTGCCCAGATCGCTGGTGGTGGCGGGCCGGCACCGGGTCTGCATCACCCCGGTCGCGGTGAGCGCCCCGGCTGCTTCGATGCCGTCCATCGTACGGCGGTGGGCGGGGTGCGCGTAGAGCATCACCGCATGACCCCGGTTTGCCAGGTCGGCGGCGATCGCGCACCCGACGTGGCCGGTGCCCAGGATGGAAACGCAGGTCGTCATCAAGAAATCCCGAGTTGAAGGACTTCATTCTTGCAATGGCGTCGGTACCGACGTATCAGGCTTTGCTGCGCCGAGAGCAGGCATTCAAGCTCCACCTCTGTCGGTATTTGCTTCCCGCAAGGCGACACTGCACGCGGTGGTGCCGGCCCTTACACCACCGGAATGTTTGGCACCTGCCCCATGCTGCGGTAGGGCGGCGTGGCCATGATCATCTCGGCCAGTGAGTAGGCCAGTTCGCGCTCGGCCATCACCGTGCCATCGGCACCGTGTTCGAGCAGGTGGCGCACCTCGGCATCGGTATGTGCGCGGGCGAGCAGGGTCAGGCCGGGGTTGATCGCACGCAGCTTGGCCAGCGCTTCTCCGGACTCCAGCGGCTGCGGAATGGCCAGCACCGCGATCTTGGCACGTTCCGGATGGGCTTCGGCCAGCACCTTGTCGGCGGCCGCACTGCCGCGGATGGCGGCGATGCCGGCCGCGTGCGCGGCCTCCACATGTTCCTTGTTGTCATCGATCACCAGCACCGGCACGCCCTTGTCGCGCAGCACGTGTGCGAGCTCGCTGCCCACCCGGCCATAGCCGATCACGATGGCATGGTCATGCAGGTCACGCGACGGCCCCACGGCCTCGTCCGGTTCAAGGGCCTGCGGCTGCAGCGCAAGCTGCCGCGCCTGCCAGCGGTCCAGCAGGCCGAACACCAGCGGATTGAGCATGATCGACACCAGGGCACCGGCCAGCACCAGCGACTGGCCTTCCGGGGGCAGAATCTGCAGTGCCACGCCGAGCCCGGCGATGATGAAGGCGAACTCGCCGATCTGCGCCAGGCTGGCGGAGATGGTCAGCGCGGTGCCGGTCGGATGGCCGAAGGCGCGCACGATGAAGAAGGCCGCGGCGGACTTGCCGAACATGATGATCAGCACCGTGGCAAGGACCTGCCACGGATGCTCGACGATGATCATCGGATTGAACAGCATGCCGACCGAGACGAAGAACAGCACCGCGAACGCATCGCGCAGCGGCAGCGAGTCGGTGGCCGCCTTGTGGCTGAGTTCGGACTCGTTGAGCAGCATGCCGGCGAAGAACGCGCCCAGCGCGAACGAAACGCCGAACAGCATCGCCGAACCGAACGCGACGCCCAGCGCGATGGCCAGCACGCCCAGGGTGAACAGTTCGCGCGAGCCGGTGCCGGCCACGCGCTCCAGAATCCAGGGGATCACCCGTCGGCCAACCACCAGCATCACCGCCACGAACAGGCCGAGCTGCACGAAGGTCCAGCCGATCTGCGCCATCACGCTGCCGACGCTGTGGTTTTCCTTGGCGGCATCCGGCCCGAACACACCGGCGATGACCGGCATCATCACCAGGGCGAGCACGCACGCCAGGTCCTCGACGATCAACCAGCCCACGGCGATCTTGCCGCGCATCGTCTCCAGCAGCCGCCGCTCCTCCATGGCCCGCAGCAGCACCACGGTGCTGGCCGTGGCCAGGGAGAAACCGAAGATGACCCCGTGCAGGGTGGGCCAGCCCATCAGCGCCGACACGCCCCAGCCGAGCAGTGTGGCCACCGCGATCTGCCCGATCGCGCCGGGGATGGCGATCGCTTTGACCGCCATCAGATCCTTGAGCGAGAAGTGCAGGCCGACGCCGAACATGAGCAGCATCACGCCGAGCTCGGCGAGCTGGTTGGCCAGGGCCTGGTCGGCGACGAAGCCCGGGGTGAAGGGGCCTACGCACACGCCGGCCACCAGGTACCCGACCAGCGGCGAGAGCCGCAGCTTGTTGGCGAAGGCACCCAGGATAAAGGCGAGTCCGAGACCAACGGCAACGATATTGATCAGGTCGGTGTCGTGATGCATCGGCACTCGCAGGGAAAACAGGGGATGCCCCGATTTTCACCGATGCGGAAGGATCCGGCAAACCAGCGCCGCGATGCCCATCGCGCACCCCGTCACGGGGTGCTGTGCCTGCTCCACGATCTGCACGTCGGTGGGGCCGGGGATGACGGCGGCGTGCTGGCGATCCGTGGCCGCCATCTGCTGCAGCGATGCCTCGACCGTCGAGGACGTTGTGGACGCCCTGGGCTTCCACGTTGCCGAGGACCACGTGGTCGATGCGCTCCAGTCCGTTCGCACGCGCCAACTGGGCGAGACTGGCCGCCAAGCGTTCACTGTGCGTGTCAGGTTCGCGTCCCAGTGCGGCGTCCCAGCGCGGCGTCCACCCGGTGTACCCCTTCGATGGCCTGGTGGTGCAGCGACTGGGACAGGTCGCTCAGGGATCCTGCGCTCGAGGCGCGGCGGGGCTGTTCCGTGGCCGGCTGGGGATGGGCCGGGCTGGTGGGCTAGAGCCGTTCGGCCCTGCGGATCGATTCGATCAGTTCGCGCGGCCACAATGGGAGGTGTGCCCGTCGCTGGTTACCGTAAGCCACGCATGGCCATCGATGAACGGGTTGAATGACCTCTGCCTGCCGCTGCTTATCCTGCTGTGGATAGCTGGAGTGGAATCATGCGCCACGCTGAGTCCTCACGGAAAGATCTGTTCTCCGCCATCTGAGAAGACCATGAAGACGCTGGGTGCAAGCAACGGAATGACCTGTGTCGCGGGATTCGGGCGTCCGGGAACAATCTCACGCGGGATCATGGTGTCGCATTTGCCAGTGGTCGGGCACCGGTCAATCGTCACTCGCATCTCCTCGCCTGAAACGACATAGCTCATCCCGGCTGCATGGAAGCTGCTTTCCAACGGGTTGCTGAAGCTGATTCCCAACTCGGATCCGGACAGCCTGGTTGTCACGACGGGATCGATATCAGATTTGGAGTAGCTGGGCTTCAAGCCGCCTTCTGTGCAACCCGAGAGCGCCGCCACTGTCAGTGCCATGCAGGCGAGTGTTGAGATCAGCGCGTGACATGGTACGCGGTGCGTCTGCATTGTGCGGCTCCATGACGCGAATCAAGGCATTTTGCAATCGCCATGTGCATGTTCAGACGAACATGCTCAGGGAAAAATCTGTTTTTCGCCGTCAGCGAAAAGCATCACCACGCGGGGGGCAAGCAGCGGAATGTCCTGTACAGCTGGCCCCGGCGGCCCAGGGGTAACCTGGCGCCGGAGCATGGTCCTGCATTCTGCTTCAATGGCGCAGCGATCAACGACGATTTTCATGACGTCGCCGTCCACGATGTAACTGATTCCTGCTGGGTGGTACATGCTCTCGAGAAACTCGTTGAACTCTACCCTCAAGGTGTGGTCGCCCACCTTCGTGGCGACGATCGGCTCGATACTTGATCTCGAATAGCTGGGCTTCAAGCGGTCTTCTGTGCACCCCGGGAGTGCCGCCACTGCCAGTGCCACGCAGGCGAGTCCTGAGATCAGCGCGTGACGTGGTACGCGGTGCGTCTGCATAGGGCGGCTCCATCATTCATGGCTCGAATCATGGCACCTTGCAATCGCCATGTGCGTGTTCAGACGCACATTCTCAGGCAGACACCGGGCCTCACCGGCAGCGAAAAGGGTGACCGCGCCGGGCGGCAGCAGCGGAATGTGCTGGATGGCCTGTGTGGGCGGTCGAGCAGGGTCCATCAAAGGCGCCTGATGGCGCTTCGCTCAATCGCTCCCCTCATTTCCACGGCTTGCCGCGTCTCAGCACAGGACCCGGCACCCGGCCGGGCCCTGCCAGCACCACCGTTACCAGGTGTAGCGGATGCGCCCGTACACGTACGCGCCATTGAACCCGAACGGCGAATAGTTGCTGTACGGCAGCATGCCCCACGTGGAGTTCTGCAGGTCCACGGTGCGATCGGGGTACTCATCGAGCAGGTTGTCCGCGCCCAGCGTGAGCGTCCAGTTCTCGCTCGGCTTGTAGCTGGCCGAGGCATCCAGGATCCACTTCGCATCGTAGGTCTGGTCGCGCAGTGCGGTAGCCGAGTTGCGCACCGTGAAGCTGCCATAGCGCGTGGCGGCCAGGCCCAGTTCCCAGTGATCCGAGCGCCAGGTGCCGCTGAGGATCGATTTGTCGCGCGGGTAGCTGTCCTCGATCCGGCCGATCTCATCGCGCCCGATCAGCGACTGGCTGATGCCCAGGCCCTGGAACACCGCCGGTGAGCCATCGAAGGACTGCACCTCGGTGTCGTTGTAGCTGTACGCCGCCGTCAGCTCCAGGCTGCTGGCGGTGAACGGCACGGTGTAGCTGGCCACCGCATCCACGCCGCGGGTGCGGGTATCCAGGCCGTTGGTGAAATAGGAGAACGCAGTGACCTGCGGCAGGCCCAGGCCGGTGAGCA
Organism: Xanthomonas sp. 60; assembly: GCF_011761925.1. NCBI lineage: Bacteria > Pseudomonadati > Pseudomonadota > Gammaproteobacteria > Lysobacterales > Lysobacteraceae > Xanthomonas > Xanthomonas sp. 60. The sequence goes on from NZ_JAASQW010000001.1 coordinate 584,865, forward strand.
GGTCGGCGACGGCGGCATTGCCGGTAGTGGTGATGTTGGAGGACAGCGCGATGCGATCGTCGATCTCGATCTGGTAGGCATCGACGGTCAGGTACAGGCGGTCCACCGGCTGCAGCACCAGGCCGACGCTGTAGGAGGTGGAGGTCTCGGCCTTCAGCGGCGATGAGCCCAGTGCCTGGGCGGCCAGGCTGTTGGCGGGGAAGGTGCCGCGCTCGACGAACGACCCGTTGACGATCGTGCTGGTGACTGCCTGGTAGCTCTGCTGGGCCAGCGACGGGGCCCGGAACCCGCTGGATGCGGTAGCGCGCAGGGCGAGCGTTTCGGTGAATGCGTAACGCGCGGAAAGCTTGCCGGAGAACTTGTCGCCGAAGTCCGAATAGTCTTCGTAGCGACCGGTCACACCGGCTGAGAACTTGTCGGTGAGATCCGCTTCAAGGCCGGCATACACCGCGTAGTTGTGGCGATCGGCATCCACCGCGTTGACCGGGGTGAAGCCGGCGAAGCCCTGCGCCCCGCTGCCGGTATACGAGTTCAGTTCGCCCGGATTCTGCTCCCAGGTCTCGCGCCGGTACTCGGCACCGAAGGACAGCGTGGCCGGGTAGGCCAGGCCCCAATCGAGCGATTTGGTGAAGTCGGCGTTGAAGATGTCCTGGGTGTACTTCAGCGTGCCGTCGTAGAAGCTGGCCGGGCTGGTCGCGCCGAGGCTGTAGTTGATGCTGTTGCGCGTGTGGAAATCGAGGGTGTTCTCGCCGTGGTTGGCACTGATGTCCCAGGTCCAGCCGTTCCCGGTGCTGCCCTTGACGCCAGCCACCAGCGAGCGGTCCTTGGAATACTGGTTGATCTCCGGCACGTACCCGTCCGGGTAGACCTGCGCGAGCAGCGCGCTCTGGCCGCTGTGGTTGGGCGAGCGGTAGAACGCGAAGGAGGTGATGTCGCGGTTGCTCAGCAGCGCGTTCGCGTAGCCGGTGACGTTGTCGCTGAAGGCGAAGCTGGCATTGGCCGATGCGGCCGTGGCATCGACCTGCGGATCGCCGACCACGAAGGTGGTCTCGCCCACGGACGGGAAGTTGCCGGTGTTCGGCGTGGTGCCCTGGTAGGGGCCGGCACGGTTGCTTTCGTCCTGCTGGCTGTACTGACCGGCCAGGTGCAGCTGCCCGCGACCGTCGCCGAAGGTGATGCCGGTATCGCCGGAAAGCTGGTTCTTGTTGCCGTCACCGGCCGAGTACTGGCCGTGGTCGATCGCCAGGCTGCTGCCGCTGCCGCTGCCCTTGAGCACGATGTTGATCACGCCTGCGATCGCATCCGAGCCGTACTGCGCCGAAGCACCGTCGCGCAGCACTTCCACGCGCTCGATGGCGGCGATCGGGATGGCGTTGATGTCCACCGCCGACGCGCCACGGCCGATGCTGCCGTTGACGTTGATCATCGCCGAGGTGTGTCGGCGCTTGCCATCGACCAGCACCAGCACCTGGTCCGGCGACAGCCCACGCAGCTGCGCCGGGCGGATGCCGCTGGTGCCGTCGGTCAGGGCAGGCCGCGGGAAGTTCAGCGAGGGCAGGGCGCGTGACAGCGCGGTGGCCAGCTCACTGGTACCGGTGGACTGCAGCGCTTCGGGGGTGATGATGTCGATCGGCGACTGCGATTCGGCGACGGTGCGGTCGGCCACACGGGTACCGGTGACGATCACGGTGTCAAGCGTGTTGGCGGTCTGCGCGAGGGCGCCGGTGCTGGCGGTGGCGAGCGCCAAGGCGACGGCGGTGGCGAGCGGGCGATGGATGCGGGTCATGCGGGGGAACTCCGTGGGGGGTGACGATGCGTCGGCCCCGGCAGGCACGCGGTTGTGGGCGGTCCTGAGCCGAGCAGCGTTTAACGAATCTTTAATCACGCGCCGGTGATGGCAGTGTCAAAAAAATCGTTGCTGCAGCAACGAGTTAGCTCCGGCACCGGAACGTGGTGTGCAAAGGCCCGGGTCGCGCAGGCGCGCGTCGTGGGAGGAGAGAGTGACGGACGTCATGCGCTCCGGGACGCGTCAAGTATTCGTTAACGCTAGAATTACGTCGCAGGAAAGGTGCTTACCAGCACATTCCATTCCGTTATATGGACCCCCTCGATGATCTCCCTCCGTAATTTCGCCTTGCGCCGTGGCGAGCGCCTGCTGTTGTCCAACGTCGATCTCACCCTCCACGCGGGGTATCGCGTCGGCGTGGTCGGCCGCAATGGCGCGGGCAAGTCCAGCCTGTTCGCCGCCGTGCAGGGCGAGCTGGAAGCCGACAAGGGCGATGTCGAACTGCCCGGCCGGGTGCGCATCGCCAGCGTGGCCCAGGAGACGCCCTCCCTGCCCGATCCCGCGCTGAGCTTCGTGCTGGGCGGTGACACGGTGGTAGCGGCGGTGCTGGCCGAAGAAGCGGCCGCGACCGCGCGCGAGGACTGGGAGGCCGTGGCCGAGGCGCATACCCGGATGGCCGAAGTAGGGGCCTACGATGCCGAAGCGCGCGCCGGCAAGCTGCTGCATGGCCTCGGGTTCCCGGCCGATACCCATCACCGCGCGGTGTCCTCGTTCTCCGGCGGCTGGCGCGTGCGCCTGAACCTGGCCCGCGCGCTGATGATGCCCAGCGACCTGCTGCTGCTCGATGAGCCGACCAACCACCTCGACCTGGACGCGGTGTACTGGCTGGAACAGTGGTTGCTCAAGTACCCCGGTACGCTGCTGTTGATCTCGCATGACCGCGAGTTCCTGGACAATGTGGCCACCCACACCCTGCATTTGCACAACGGTGGCGCCAAGCTGTACACCGGCGGCTACACCGACTTCGAGCGCCAGCGTTCGGAGCAGCTGCGCCAGCAACAGATCGCGCATGAGAAGGAACAGAACGAGCGCGCCCATCTGCAGAGCTTCATCGACCGCTTCAAGGCCACCGCGTCCAAGGCGGCCCAGGCCCAGAGCCGCATGAAGCGCCTGGCGAAGATGGCCGGCACCGAAGCGGTGCGCGCCGAGCGCGAATTCCGCATCGAGTTCGCACCGCCCTCCAAGCTGCCGTTCTCGCTGATCCGCCTGAATCATCTGGAAGCCGGTTATGGCCCCGATTCGGTGATCCTGCAGGACGTGGGGTTCGGGCTGGAAGCGGGCCAGCGCATCGGCCTGCTGGGCCCCAACGGCGCCGGCAAGACCACGCTGGTCAAGACGCTGGTGGGTGAGCTGGATCCCATCAGCGGCGAGCGTGCCGCGCATCCGGACCTGAAGATCGGCTACTTCGCCCAGCACACGGTGGAGTCGCTGCATGAAGGCCAGTCGCCGATGGAGCATTTCCGCGATATCGCGCCGGATGCGCCCAACCAGTCCTTCCGCGATTTCCTCGGCAAGTGGAACTTCGCCGGCGACCGGGCCTTCGAGTCCGTGGATGGCTTCTCCGGCGGCGAGCGCGCGCGGCTTGCGCTGGCCCTGATCGCCTACCAGCAACCGAACGTGCTGCTGCTTGACGAGCCGACCAACCATCTCGACCTTGAGATGCGCGAAGCACTGGCCGAAGCCTTGAGCACCTTCGAAGGCGCGATCGTGATGGTGTCACATGACCGGCATCTGATCGGCCTGGTCTGCGATACCTTCTGGCGCGTGGCCGATGGCGTGGTGGAACCGTTCGACGGCGACCTGGACGAGTACGCGGCCTGGCTGCGCACGCGCCCGCAGGCGCAGGGCACCAAGGGCAAGCTGGCCGAGGCGGCGGCCCCGGTGGCGGTGAAGACCGAGCCGGTGGCGCAGGTGGTGCAGAAGAAGCCGGCCAATCCGCACAAGCTTGCAGCCGCCGAGGGCAGAGTGGCCGAGCTGGAAGCGAGCCTGGCCGAACTGGACCGTCAGTTGGGCGATCCCTCCAATTATGCAGATGCCACGCGGATGGCGGTGCTGGGACGCGATCGCGAAGCGACCGCAGCGCAACTGGAGAAGGCCGAAGCGGCCTGGATGGCGCTGCTGGAGGGCTGACGGTCCTGGCGCTGCGACCCAGGGGCCTGCCTCTGCTTGGCGGGTCAGGCGGCCCCCTGCAGCCATGCGGCGAAGCGCCGCGCCGGCTCGCGCTCGCTGCGTGAACGCAGTCGCGTGAGCCAGTAGCTGCCCAGTTCGACGGTGTGCGCGAAAGGCTGCATCAAGCGGCCTTCGGCCAGTTCCTGTTCGAACATGCACAACGGCAGCAGCGCGACGCCGGCACCGCTGGCCGCGGCGGCCGCCAGTGTCAGCGACGAGTCGAAGATCGGCCCGCGCGCCTCCACCCCGCTGATGCCGGCGGCCAGCAGCCAGCGCGGCCATTCGTCGCTGCGGTAGGAGCGCAGCAGCGGCAGCCCGGTCAGGTCGCTGGGCACGCGCAGGCGGCGCGCCAGACCCGGTGCGCATAGTGGCGCAAACGGCGCGGCCAGCACGCGGGTGCATACCTGTCCCTGCCAGTCGCCGTCGCCGAAGCGGATCGCCAGGTCCAGGCCTTCACCGGCCAGGTCGATGCGGTTGTTGTGGGTCTGCAGGCGCAGCTCGATGTCGGGATGGGCCGCGTCGAAATCGGCAAGCCGGGGCAGCAGCCAGCCGGTGGCGAAGGTGCCCACCACGCCCACCGTCAGCACGTCCTTCTCGCCGCTGCCGGTGAGGCGGGCAAGCGCCAGGCTGATCCGGTGCAACGCCTCATTCATCACCGGATACAGCGCCGTGCCTTCGTCGGTGAGCGCTACCCCACGGGGCAGCCGGTGGAACAGGCGGACCCCGAGCCGCTCCTCCAGCCCGCGGATCTGGTGGCTGAGGGCAGCCTGGCTCACGCACAGCTCCAACGCGGCACGGGTCAGGTTCTGGTGACGCGCCGCGGCCTCGAAGGCGCGCAGCGCATTGAGCGGAAGCGAGGGCGACAACATGCCAGGCTGTCCTGAGGTGGATTGATAGCGGATGGTAGCGCGCCACGTCATCCGGGCACATCTTGTGGATTTCGATCACCCAGCCATGAGAATTTGTTGGGGCTTCCCCTGAAACGTTGCGCTGGTCGCGCCGCTGCCACACGACCACCATAAGGTCTCATCGTCTGGAGAACGCCCATGCTGTCGCGCCGTCATTTCCTGCAATCCAGTGCCATTGCGCTGGCGTCCTCGCTTGCCGTCCCGGGGCTGGCTCGCAGCGCGCCAAGCCCTGCGGCGGACGGCATCGCCGATGCCAGGGACTTCGCCGCGCTGGAAAAGGCCAGCGGCGGGCGGCTCGGGGTGACGCTGCTTGATGCGCGTACCGGCAAGCGGGCAGGGCACCGGCAGGACGAGCGTTTCCCGATGTGCAGCACGATCAAATGGATGCTGGCCGCCGCCGCACTGCACCGTGCCGAGCGCCAGCCGGGTTTCCTCGACGAGCGCCTGCCGATGCGGGCAGAGGACCTGATCGACCATGCACCGACGACCCGTCGGCACGTGGGCAAGGATCTGACCGTGCGCGATCTGTGCCGCACCACGATGGTGACCAGCGACAACCCGGCGGCGAACCTGCTGCTGCGACACCTGGGCGGGCCGCCGGCAATCACCGCGTTCATGCGTTCCCATGGGGACGCGGTGACGCGCAGTGACCGTTACGAACCGGAGCTCAACCGCTTCGAGCCGGGCGATCCGCGCGATACCACCAGCCCGTCGGCCAGTGCGGCAAGCCTGCAGCGGTTCGTGCTGGGCGATGCGCTGAAGCCGGCGTCACGGCAGCAGTTGGCAGACTGGCTGATCGACAACGAAACGGGCGACACCACGTTGCGTGCGGGCCTGGGCGAGCGTTGGCGGGTAGGCGACAAGACCGGAAGCAACGGCAGGGACACGCGCAACGACATTGGCGTGCTGTGGCCCGTGGGCGGTGGCACCGCGTGGGTGCTCACCGCGTACCTGCAGGGCGCGAGCGTCAACAGTGAGCAGCGCGACGCAGTGCTGGCGCGTGTCGCAGCGCTGGCCGATGCGCTGATCGGCTGAGTGCGCGGAGCGGGCAGGCTCGGCCGCTGCGTCTGCACCGTGCAGTCACGCAGCGTCGAGCCTGTTCGACGCCGGAGACCTAGGCGGCTCTGCCGCTGCCTTCCACCGCCTCCAGGAATTCGCGTCCCCAACGGTCCACGTCCCAGTACGCCACGATGCCGTGCAGCTGCCGCATGCGTCCGGCGGCTTCCTCGTCCGGCATCGACAGCGCCTGCATCAGCCCTGCGGCCAGGTCGGCGGCATCGTGCGGATTGGTCAGCACCGCGCCTTTCAGCTCCGCGGCCGCGCCGGCGAACTCGCTCAGCACCAGTACGCCATGGGTTCCCTCCTCCCCGTGGGTGGCCACGAACTCCTTGGCAACCAGATTCAGGCCATCGCGCAGCGGGGTGATCCACATGACCTGCGCGGCCGCGTAGTGGGCCACCACCTGTTCGAACGGCAGTGCCTGCGCGAAGAACCGCACCGGCGTCCAGTCCAGCCGTGCGAACCGCCCGTTGATGCGGCCAACCGCCTGCTCGATCTGGTTCTGCAGCGTGCGGTACACCGTCATCTCACGCGCCGCCGGCACGCACACCATCAGCAGCGTGACCCTGCCCAGCTGTTCGGGATGCTGTTCCAGCACGCGTTCAAACGCCTCCAGTTTGGCCAGCGTGCCCTTGGTGTAGTCCAGCCGTTCCACTGAAAGCACCAGCTTGCGTGCCCCGATCTCACGGCGCAGCTTGAAGAGGTCGTTGCGCACGTCGCTACGTGCCAGTGCGGCCTGGATGCGGCGCAGATCGGTGCCCACCGGGTGCGCGCCGAGTGCCACCTCACGGTCGCCCACGCGCAGCCGCGTGGTCATGGTGTCCAGTCCCACCGCGCAGCCGTAGGTGAGGAAGCGCGGCGCGCAGTTCTCCCAGGCCAGGCGCTCGGCCGGCATCGCACCGCGTACGACGTCCACGAAATTCTCCACCTGGCGCGGAATGTGGAAGCCGATGTAATCGCAGGTGAGCAGGCTGCCGATGATCTCGCGGCGCCAGGGCACGACGTTGAAGACGTCCGCCGAGGGGAAATAGGTGTGGTGGAAGAACGCGATTTTCAGGTCCGGCCGCAGCTCCCGCAGGTAGGCCGGCACCATCCACAGGTTGTAATCGTGGATCCACACGGTGGCGCCGTGGGCGGCCTCGTCGGCGGTGGCCTCGGCAAAGCGCCGGTTGACCTTCAGGAACACCTGCCAGTCGTCTTCGCGGAAGCGCGCGCGTTCCCAGAACACGTGCAGCATCGGCCAGAAGGCTTCCTTGGAAAAACGCTTGTAGAAGATATCCACGTCCTGCCGGCTCAGCGGCACGCGCCGGGTGCGCAGGGTGGGGTAGCGATCATCGTCGAGCGGCAGGTGGGTCTGGAACGGGCGGTGCTTCGGATCGTCGATCCCCCAGGCGATCCAGCTGCCTTTCTGGCCGCCTTCGAAGAAGCTCAGCAGCGAGGGAATGATGCCGTTCGGCGAACGCGGCGGACGCTGTACCAGCCTGCCGTCCTCGATGGCCTCGTCGAAGGGCAGGCGGTGGTACACCATCAGCAGCTGCGCTCCGTCATGAGAGACCGGCGCGGGCGCCGCCAGGTGCGGATCCTTTGCATCGAGCAGGCTGAAATGGGTGATCGCCTGCAGGATGCCGCCGCACCCCGGATCGGTGGCATGGAACGTGCGGTCCTGGCCGAGCGTCGCTTCGATCAGCGCCGTCTCGGACTGGCCCACGCAGACGCCGCGGAAACCGGCGACATACATGGACAGGTCATTGAGCGTGTCACCGGCCACCAGGATCCGGTCCACCGGCAGCTGCAGCGCGCGCGCCAGTGCCGCCAGCGTACGGCCCTTGTCGGTGCCCGGCGGGAGGATGTCCAGGTAGCGGTCCGCCGAGTACAGCACGTCGCAGTCGAGCCCCCGGGCGGTGCATTCAATCTGCTCGCGCAGCGGTGCGAGCGTGTCCGGGTCGCAGAAATAGGAGCAGCGGCGCTCCTGCGGCACGTCCTGGCGCTGCAACGCCGTGAACGGGCGCATCGCCTCGGCGACGACCTGCTCGCCGGGCCAGTGTGCGTCGATCATCGATTGCAGCGGCTGCAGCGGCTGCAGGGTGTGACCATCGACGACTGTCGCACCGACGTCGCAGACGATGTAGTCCGGGCGGGGAATGGACGGATCGGTGAGCAGCGGCATCACCGCTTCCAGGCCACGGCCGGTGATGAAGATGAGGGCGATGCCGGGGTGCTGGTCGATCAACCGGTACAGGCGCTGGCGGTGCGCGGCGCTGCCGGCGAGGAAGGTGCCATCCAGATCGGTGGCGAGGATCAGCTGCGGGGCCGCCGGTGGTGCGGGCGGCGCGTTGCGGGGCGTGGCGGGTTCGGTTGCAGGGGTCTTGGCTTCAACAGTCAATGGGCTTCCTTTTCAGGGTGGATGGGAGTTTCGGTTTCGGGCATCAGTTCCAGCGCGGAGGGCGTGGTACGGAGCATCGCGCGGAACGGCGCCGGGTGGGTGCGCAGGCGCGCGTGCAGCAGCAGGCGCAGGGCGGTGAAGGCGGCCAGGGCGCCCAGCACCACCGCGAAATAAAGCGGCAGGGCAGGCGCGCCGAAGCGGCTCATCAAGTCGCCGGCGAGCGCCGGGCCGATGGCCGCCCCCACGCCGTGCACCAGCAGCAGGCTGCTGCAGCCGGAGAGCAGATCTTCGCTGGCCAGGTAATCAAGCATGTGTGCCACCGCGAAGGGGTAGAGCGTGAACACCAGCCCGCCATAACAGAACACCAGCAGGAACATCATGTGCATCTGTTGCTGCAGCGGCGGCGCGGCGGCGAGCAGTGCCAGGAAGGCCGCCGCCACGCTCACCGCGAGCAGGCCGATGCGGCGGTCGTGGCCATCGCTGATGCGCCCCAGTGGCCATTGCAGCAGCGCCCCGCCGGCGATGGCGGTGAGCATGAACAGCGGAACGCCGTTGCCACGCAGCCCGATCTCGGCGGCATACACCGGCAGCAGGCCCCAGAACGGGCCCATCGCCAGCCCGGACAGGCCCGCGGCAACCGTGGCTACCGGCGCCAGGCGGTAAAGGTGGGTGAGCTTCAGGCGGGGCACGTCGGGTACGTCCGGCTGCTGCAGGCGCGTGGCGGTGACCGGCAGCATGGCCGCGCAGACCAGTAGCGCGGTGACCGTGAACATCGCCGCCGCCCCGGCATCGCCGAGCATCAGCAGCACCTGGCCCAGCGCGAGCGCGGACAGGTTGATCATCATGTACAGCGAAAACACCCGGCTGCGCCGTTGCGGATCCGGCTCGGCGTTGAGCCAGCTCTCGATGATGGTGTAAAGGCCCACCAGCGCCACGCCGGTGACCACCCGCAGCACGCCCCAGCCCCAGGGGTCCAGCCACAGCGGGTGCAGCAGCACAGCCATCGTGGCGAGCGCGGCATGGAAGGCGAATGCACGGCTGTGCCCCATGCGCCGGATCAGTGTGGGTGCCGTGAACGTACCGATGAAGAAGCCGGCGAAATAGCCGGACATCACCCAGCCCAGCGCATTGGCACTGAAACCTTCCTGTCCGCCACGCACGGCGAGCAGGGTGCCCAGCAGGCCACCGCCGGTCAGCAGGAGGGCGACGCCGAGCAGCAGGGCGGTCAGTCGCAGCATGGGCGCGACCTGGAAACGAAAGCGGGGGCAAACACGACAAAGACCTTAACACAGGGGGCCTGAAAGGCTCCTCGCAATGCCTTAACATGCGCGCCTGTTTTCTCCCGCCCTGATAGTCCTTCATGCCGATCTACGCCTTCGCCTGCACCGACTGCGGCCATGCCTTCGACCGCCTGCAGAAAATCGCCGATGCCGATCCCACCGACTGCCCCGCGTGCGGCCGACCGTCGGTGATGCGGCAGATCACCGCGCCCTCGTTCCGTCTGGCCGGTGGTGGCTGGTACGAGACCGATTTCGGCGCCAACAAGAAGAATCTCGCCGAGAAGGCCGCACCGGCCGCCGCGCCGGCCAAAGCGGACTGATTGCGTTGCATGCGGTGCGCCCGCCCGTTAGGGTTGGGCCATGGACATCCTGCGCACGTGCTCACTGATCACTCTGATCGCCCTGGCCGGTTGCAACCGCGGCCAGCCTGACAGCGCGGCGGCGGACATCGCCAACGCGCCCGCCGATGCCTTCCTGGCGGCGGTCGCCGCGCACTGTGGCAAGGCCTACGAGGGGCTGGTGGTGGAGGACAATCCGCTGGCCGAGGGCCCCGATCCGTTCGCGGGCAAGAAGCTGGTCATGCACGTGCGCGGCTGCGACACGCCGACCCGCGAACTGCGTATCCCGTTCCACGTGGGCGATGACCACTCGCGGACCTGGGTGCTGACACGCACGCCCAACGGGCTGCGCCTGAAGCATGACCACCGGCATGCCGATGGTCGTCCCGATGCCATCACGCTGTACGGCGGCGACAGCAAGCCGCCGGGAACCGTGCAGCGCCAGGAGTTCCCGGTGGATACCGATTCGGTGGCCATGTTCCGCAAGGCCGGGATGGACGCGTCCACGCACAACACCTGGGCGATGGAGATCGAGCCGGACCAGGCGTTCGTCTACGAACTGACCCGGCCGGATGGACGCCGCTTCCGCGTCGTCTTCGATCTCACCCACACAGTGGCGGAGCCACCCCCGCCGTGGGGTGGCTGAGGCGCGGGCCGGATCAGCGCACGCCGAACCGCGCCCGGCAGCCATTGCTGACCCACACGCTGCCGTCCTGGTAACCCCAGGTCCGGTTCTCCTGGCAGGCACTGCCGGAGAGCTGCTGGATCAGCACCGGCCGGCCCTGGCGTTGTTCCCACGCGCAGGTACTGCGGCGCTTGTCGTTGCTGCTGCAGGTGACCGAATAATCGCGGTCGCCGCCGCCGCCGCCGCCGCCCCAGCCGCCGCCATGGCCGCCGCCGTGGCCGCGGGCTTCGACGAACTCCGCGCGGCAGCCCCGGGTGACCCAGATCGCGCCGTTGCGCACGCCCCAGGTCTGGCCCTCGGTACAGGCCGAGCCACTGATCTGGCGGACCAGCCGCGCGTTGCGCCAGCCGGTGTTGCAGGTGCGCTCCCGGTTGTCCTGGCTCTCGCAGCGCACCGTACCGGCGTTGCCAGCGCCCGGCGGGGTGTCCCACCCGTTGCCGGGCCGATTGCCGGGACGATCATTCCAGCCCGGACCAGGGCGTCCGCCGCCGCCGCGCAGGGAGGTTGCGATGTCCTGCTTGATCTGTGAGAACGCCCAGCCCGAATCCACCTGGTCCAGGTAGAAACGCAGCTGGTCCTCGGGAATGCGGCGGCCGTTGGACTGTTCAGCGTATTCCTGGCTGATGACCCGGGTGCGGTCACTGCCGGAAAGCCGGGACAGGTTCTCCGGCGCATAGGCGCGGGTACCCATCTGGGCGTGGGCGGGCAGGGCGGAGGCGGAGCAGGCGAGCAGGGCAACCAGACACACAGCAGGCACACGGTTCATGACGGCATCCCGGACGGTCGGTGGTGCGCGACTATAGGTCGGCGGAGCATCAAATCCGCGTGACCGCCGGCCATTTGCCCCGGACGGGGGCTGGGCCGCAGAATAACGGGCTTTCCGGCCCCTCCTGTCGCCGGCGTACTCCAGCGGAGCTTCCCCCATGCGTACCCACTTCTGCGGCCTGGTCGACGAGACCCTGATCGGCCAGACTGTCACCCTCGCCGGCTGGACCGACGTGGCCCGTAACCAGGGCGGCGTGTGCTTCATCGATCTGCGTGACCACGAGGGCATCGTGCAGGTGACGGTGGAGATCGACAACGCGGACGTGTTCGCCGTGGCCGCCGGTCTGGGTTACGAAGACGTGCTGCAGGTGGAAGGCGTGGTCCGCGCCCGCCACGCGGTCAACGATAAGATGCGCACCGGCCGGGTGGAAGTGATCGCCACGCAGATCACCGTGCTCAACAAGGCCGCCCCGCTGCCGTTCCACGCGCATGAGAACCCGGGCGAGGAAACCCGCCTGAAGTACCGTTACCTGGACCTGCGCCGCCCGGAGATGCAGCGCATGCAGCGCACCCGCATCAAGCTGGTGCAGGCCCTGCGCCGCCACCTCGACGGTGAAGGCTTCCAGGACATCGAAACCCCCATCCTGACCAAGGCCACCCCGGAAGGGGCACGCGACTTCCTGGTGCCGGCGCGCATGCATCCGGGCGAGTTCTACGCGCTGCCGCAGAGCCCGCAGCTGTTCAAGCAGATCCTGATGGTGGCCGGCTTCGACCGTTACTACCAGATCGCACGCTGCTTCCGCGACGAGGCGCTGCGCGCCGACCGCCAGCTCGAGTTCACCCAGCTGGACATGGAATTCGCCTTCGTGCGCGAGCGCGACGTGCAGGACTTCGTCGAGAATATGATCCGCGCCATCTTCAAGGAGGTGGTCGAGGTCGATCTGGCCCCCAGCTTCCCGCGCATGACCTGGGCTGAAGCGATGCGCCGTTACGGTTCGGACAAGCCGGACCTGCGCATCGCGCTGGAGCTGGTGGACGTGGCCGAGCTGGTCAAGACCAGCGAATTCCCGGTGTTCACCGCGGCTGCCAACGATGCCGACGGCCGCGTGGCCGCGCTGCGCATTCCGGGCGGTGCCAGCCTCAGCCGCAAGCAGATCGACGAGTACGCCGCGCACGCCGCCAAGTACGGCGCGAAGGGTCTGGCCTACATCAAGATCGGTGACACCGGCGAGGTCAGCTCGCCGATCCAGAAGTTCTTCAGCGAGGAATCTTTCGCGGCCCTGGTCGCCCATGTCGGCGCCGGCAACGGCGACATCGTGTTCTTCGGCGCCGGTGGCTACAACAAGGTGTCCGATTTCATGGGCGCGCTGCGCCTGAAGGCCGGCAAGGACTTCAACCTGGTCGCCGACGGCTGGGCGCCGCTGTGGGTGACCGACTTCCCGATGTTCGAGTGGGACGAGGAAGCGCAGCGCTACGTCGCCCTGCATCACCCCTTCACCGCACCGGCCGTGGACGATATCGCCGATCTGCGCGCCAACGCCCGTACCGCCGTTTCGCGCGGCTACGACATGGTGCTCAACGGCAACGAGATCGGTGGCGGTTCGATCCGCATCCACCGTCCGGACATGCAGAGTGCGGTGTTCGAACTGCTCGGCATCGACGCTGAAGAGGCCCGGGCCAAGTTCGGCTTCCTGCTTGACGCGCTGAACTACGGTGCGCCACCGCACGGCGGCATCGCCTTCGGCATCGACCGCATCGCCGCCCTGATGGCCGGCACCGAGTCCATCCGCGATGTCATTCCGTTCCCGAAGACCACCGGCGCACAGTGCCTGATGACCGACGCCCCCTCGCCGATCGCCGACGCGCAGCTGGCCGAAGTGCACGTCCAGGTGCGGCCGAAGTCGCCGTGATGCCCGACTATCGGATCCGTCGCGCCGGGCCCGGGGATGCTGCCACCGTGGCGTCCCTGGCCGCGTTCACGTTCACTGAAACCTTCGGCGATTCGTACCCGCCTGCAGACCTGCAGGGCTTCCTCGAGGAGAGCTATTCAATCGAGCGCCAGCAGGTGATCCTCGGTCATGCCGAGTACGCGATCTGGCTGCTGGAACGCGATGGCGTGGCCGTCGGCCATGTCGCTGCCGGCCCCTGTGGCCTGCCGCACCCTGAGGTTGCCCCGGGTGATGGCGAAATCAAGCGGCTGTACGTGGTGCAGGCCGAGCAGGGCGGAGGCTGGGGCGGGCGCCTGCTGCAGACCGCGCTGGACTGGCTGCAGCGCGAAGGCCCGCGCACGCTGTGGCTCGGGGTATGGTCGGAGAATCATGGCGCGCAGCGGCTGTACGCCCGGCACGGATTCCACAAGGTCGGCGATTACCTGTTCCCGGTCGGTGCGATCAACGATCTCGAGTTCATCCTGCGGCGTCCTGCGGATGCGGCCCCGCGCTGATGCGGGGGTGACGCATCCGCCACGCTGCCGGCACGGGACCGGTTCCCTCGGTCGTGCCGGATGCGTCAAACTGTTCGCATGACCCCCTCTGTCCTGCTGCTGCACGGTATCTGGAATGCCCGCGCCTGGGTCGGCCCGCTGGCCTGGCGCCTGCGCGCGCAGGGCTTCCGGGTGGAATCCTTCGGGTATCCCAGCGTGCTGGGCGGACCGGGGATCGCCGTGCCGCTACTGCTGCAGCATCTGCGCGGTCGCGGAAAGGTGTCGCTGGTCGGTCATAGCCTGGGCGGCCTGGTGGCGCTTGAGACGCTGCGCCAGGCCCCGGAGCTGCCCGTGGCGCGCGTGGTCTGCCTGGGTTCCCCGCTGCGTGGCAGTGGCACGGCGCGCCGGCTGGCCCAGCATGGCATGGCCGCCGCCCTGGGCCGCAGCGGCGAACTGCTGCGGGAGGGGCTGCAGGACTGGGACGGCACGGCGAAGGTGGGCCTGATCGCCGGCTGCGTGCCGCACGGCCTGGGCAGCCTGCTCGGCGCACTGGACGGTGATTCGGACGGCACCGTCGCGCTGTCGGAAACGCAGCTGCCGGGCCTGGCCGATCACTGCGTGGTGCGCTGCAGTCACAGCGGGCTGGTGTTTTCCGCCGATGCCGCGCGCCAGACCGCGCATTTCCTCCGCCACGGACGCTTCAGCGCCGAGGACGGCAGCGCCGCGGCCTGAGCCGGCGCCGGCGCCGCGGCAGGCGGCTGCACACGGTGGGCGCGCGCGATCAGGTAGAATCCGCGCCCTGTTCCTGAAGCTGCCAAACGGAAGCCCCCATGGGTAGAGGTCCCTCGATCGAAGGCCGCAAGAACGCGTCTGACGCGAAGCGCGGCAAGATTTTCACCAAGATCATCCGCGAGATCGGCGTTGCCGCGCGCGGTGGCGGAGGCGACCCCAACAACAACCCGCGCCTGCGCGTGGCCATGGACAAGGGGCTGTCGGCGAACATGTCCAAGGACGTGATCGAACGCGCCATCAAGAAGGCCACCGGTGAGCTGGAAGGCGTGGAGTACGAAGAGATCCGCTACGAAGGCTACGCGCCGGGTGGCGTGGCGGTGATCGTCGACTGCCTGACCGACAACAAGGTGCGCACCGTGGCCGATGTCCGCCATGCGTTCAGCAAGTGTGGCGGCAACATGGGCACCGAAGGCTCGGTGGCCTTCATGTTCAAGCGCCTGGGCGTGCTCAGCTTCGCCCCCGGTGCGGACGAAGAGGCCATCACCGAGGCCGCCATCGAGGCCGGTGCCGATGACATCGTGGTGTATCCGGAAGACGGTGCCATCGATGTGGTGACCGCGCCGGACGCGTTCCAGGCGGTGAAGGACGCGATGAGTGCCGCGGGCCATGTGCCGGGCCACGCCGAGATCACCTTCCGCGCCGACAATGACATCAGCGTGGAAGGCGACGTCGCGCTGCAGGTGCGCAAGCTGCTGGACATGCTGGAAGACCTCGACGACGTGCAGGATGTGTACTCCAACGCCGATCTCGGCGCCGACGCGTACACCTGAGACCTGCATGACCCGCATCCTCGGCATCGACCCCGGTTCACAACGCACCGGGGTCGGCATCATCGACGTCGATGCGGCCGGCCGCGTGACCCACGTGCACCACCAGCCGATCGTGCTGCTGGGTGCGGATGATTTCCCGCAGCGGATGAAACTGTTGGTGCTGGGCCTGGCCGACATGATCCAGACTTACGCGCCGCAGGAAGTGGCCATCGAGAAAGTGTTCATGGCCCGCAATCCGGATTCGGCTCTGAAGCTGGGCCAGGCGCGCGGCGCGGCGATCTCCGCCGTGGTGCTGCGCGACCTGCCGGTGAGTGAATACGCCGCCAGCGAGATCAAGCTGGCGGTGGTCGGCCGGGGCGGGGCGGAAAAACAACAGGTCCAACACATGGTCGGGCTCATGCTCGGCCTGAACACCAAGCTGCAGGCCGACGCCGCCGATGCGTTGGCCGTGGCCATCACGCACGCCCACGTGCGGGCAACGGCCAACCGCCTCGGGCTCAGCGCCCGCCAGGCCTGGAGCCGCAAATGAGGAGCTTTGAATGATTGGTCGTCTGCGCGGGATCGTGGCCTACAAGTCGCCGCCGTGGCTGGTGGTGGATGTCAATGGCGTCGGTTACGAACTCGAGGCGCCGATGAGCACCTTCTACGACCTGTCCGACATCGGGCGCGAGGTGGTGCTCTACACGCACTACGCGCAGAAGGAAGACAGCGTTTCGCTGTACGGATTCCTGCGCGAAGGCGAGCGCCGCCTGTTCCGGGACGTGCAGAAGGTCAGTGGCATCGGTGCGAAGATCGCCTTGGCGGTGCTTTCAGCCGTCACCGTCGAGGAGTTCGCGCGCATGGTGCAGGCCGGCGACATCACCGCCCTGACCCGCATTCCCGGCATCGGCAAGAAGACGGCCGAGCGCATGGTGCTGGAGCTGCGTGACCGTGCCGCGCAGTTCGGCACCGGCCCGGGGGCGCCGGGTGGCAGTGGCGTGCTCCCGACCGATCCGGTCTCCGAGGCGACCATCGCGTTGCAGCAGCTCGGGTACAAGCCGACCGAAGCCTCGCGCATGGCCCGCGACGCGCACGCCGAGGGCGATGATGTCGCCATGGTCATCCGCAAGGCGCTGCAGTCGGCGCTGCGCTGATTCCGTTCTTCCCTACGTCCTGCAGAGTCACCGATCCCCATGTCCAGCCCGTCCGCAACGCCCGCCAACCCCACCGGGGGACACGGCCATGCACCGCCCGCCGGTGGCATCGCGCTGGTCATCGGTGCCATCGGCGTGGTCTTCGGTGACATCGGCACCAGCCCGCTCTACACGCTGAAGGAAGCGTTCTCTGGCCATTACGGTCTGGTCGGTGACCATGACACGGTGCTCGGTGTGCTCTCGCTGGCCTTCTGGGCGTTGATCCTGGTGGTGACCCTGAAGTACGTCACCATCATCATGCGCGCCGACAACGATGGCGAGGGCGGCATCATGGCGCTCATGGCGCTCACCCAGCGCACGCTCGCACGGGGATCGCGCTCGGCGTATGTGGTCGGCATCCTCGGCATCTTCGGGGCCTCGCTGTTCTTCGGCGACGGCGTGATCACTCCGGCCATCTCGGTGCTGGGTGCGGTGGAAGGCCTGGAGGTGGCCGCCCCGGGCCTGCATGCCTTCATCCTGCCCATCACCATCGTGGTGTTGCTGGCGGTGTTCGCCGCACAGCGCTTCGGCACGGAGAAGATCGGCAAGCTGTTCGGGCCGATCACCTCGGTCTGGTTCATTTCCCTGGCGGCGATCGGGCTCTACAACATCGTCGACGCCCCGGAAGTGCTGAAGGCCTTCAATCCGTGGTGGGCGGTGCGCTTCTTCATGGACCACGGCTGGCACGGGGTGTTCATCCTCGGGGCGGTGGTGCTGGCGGTGACCGGTGGCGAGGCGCTGTATGCGGACATGGGCCATTTCGGCGCGCGGCCGATCCGCCATGCGTGGTACTTCTTCGTGCTGCCGTGCCTGGTGCTGAACTACCTGGGGCAGGGCGCGCTGGTGCTCAACCATCCCGAGCTGGTCAGCAATCCGTTCTTCGAGTCGGTGCCTTCGTGGGCGCTGTATCCGATGATCGTGCTGGCCACGATGGCGGCGGTGATCGCTTCGCAGTCGGTCATCACCGGGGCGTTCTCGGTGTCGCGCCAGGCGATGCAGCTGGGCTACATCCCCCGCATGCGGATCAAGCACACCTCGCATGACACAATCGGGCAGATCTACATTCCCGGGATCAACTGGGGCCTGGCGATCATGGTGATCGGGCTGGTGCTGGCGTTCCGCACCTCGTCCAACCTGGCCGTGGCCTACGGCATCTCGGTCTCTGCGACGATGCTGATCGACACGCTGCTGCTGGCCCTGGTGGCGCGCGCGCTGTGGCCGAAATCGCGCTACTGGATCATTGCGATGTGCGTGGTGTTCTTCATCATCGACGTGGGCTTCGTGGTCGCCAACGGTGCCAAGCTGATGCAGGGCGCGTGGTTCCCGGTGGCGCTGGGCATCGTGCTGTTCACCCTGATGCGCACGTGGCGACGGGGCAGGGCGCTGCTGCGCGATGAGATCCGCAAGGACGGCATCCGCCTGGATACCTTCCTGCCCGGGCTGATGCTGGCCCCGCCGGTGCGCGTGCCGGGCACGGCGGTGTTCCTGACGGCCGATCCGACGGTGGCGCCGCACGCGTTGATGCACAACCTCAAGCACAACAAGGTGCTGCACGAGCGCAACGTGTTCCTGCACGTGGAGACGCTGCCGGTTCCGTATGCCATCGAAGGGCAGCGGCTGAAGATCGAGTCGGTGGGCGATGAGTTCTTCCGGATCCGGGTGCGTTTCGGTTTCATGGAGACGCCGGACGTGCCGCTGGCGCTGATGCGCTCGTGCGATCACGGTGGCATCTACTTCGATCCGATGGACACCACGTTCTTCGCCAGCCGCGAGACGATCGTGGCGACGGCGAACCGGGGCATGCCGATCTGGCGCGACAAGCTGTTCGCGCTGATGCATCGCAATGCGGCGCCGGCGACGGGGTTCTTCCGGATTCCGGGAAACCGATTGGTGGAGCTGGGCGCGCAGGTGGAGATCTAGGCGAACGGCGGAGCCCCGCGTGGTGGCGCGGGCTGAGGCATGGCGGGGATGGGCTGGAGAAGCCCCCCGTGGTGGCGCGGGCTGAGGCAAGGCGGGGATGGGCCGGGCGGCTGGGCGTGGCGGGGGACGGCAGAAGCTGCGTCCTGCGTGCCTCGCTTCGCGCCATCCATGGCGCTCAACGCCCCCGCCACGCCCAACCGCCCGGCCTCCGACAGTTTCCCGGTGCGCCAGCCACGGAAAATAAAAAACAAAGCAAAAGCAAAAGCAAAAGCGAAAGCGAAAGCATCGGCACATCGCGGGGTGCCAGACGACTGCTTCTGCTTCTGCTTTCGCTTTTGCTCTTCTTTTTTTCTTTCTCCGCGGGCGGCGGCCACCGATGAACTGTCAGAGCGACGGGTGGGTGGGCTGACCGGGACCCTGTGAGGCAGGAGCCGAACGGGAGCCTACAGGGACGTACTCGCGGCGTGTCCCGGGCAGCCCACCCGCCCGTCGCAGCGCAGCTGCCGCAGCACCGCCCCCCGCGAGGGGTCTCACCGTTCGCCGCACGCCTGACATACGCGCAGAACCGCTTTTGCTCTTGCTCTTGCTCTTGCTTTTGCTTTTGCCCTTCTTTCTCCGCGGGCGGCGGCCACCGATGAACTGTCAGAGCGACGGGTGGGTGGGCTGCCCGGGACCCTGTGAGGCAGGAGCCGAACGGGAGCCTACAGGGACGTACTTGCGGCGTGTCCCGGGCAGCCCACCCGCCCATCGCAGCGCAGCTGCCGCAGCACCGCCCCCCGCGAGGGGTCTCACCGTTCGCCCGTACCCCTGACATGCGCGCAGAACGGGAGCCTGCAGGGACGTACTTGCGGCGTGTCCCGGGCAGCCCACCCGCCCGTCGCAGCGCAGCTGCCGCAGCACCGCCCCCCCGCGAGGGGTCTCACCGTTCGCCCGCAACCCCCGAATGCAGCCATTTGCCGCATAATCGCTGGATGACCGACGACCGCCTCATCGCCGCCGGCGCCACCCGCGAGGATGACGCCGCCGATGCCAGCATCCGCCCCAAGCGCATGGCCGACTACCTCGGCCAGGCCCCCGTGCGCGAGCAGATGGAAATCTACATCCAGGCGGCCAAGGCGCGCGGCGATGCGCTGGACCACGTGCTGATCTTCGGGCCGCCCGGACTTGGCAAGACCACCCTGAGCCATGTCGTCGCCAACGAGCTCGGCGTCGCCCTGCGCATGACCTCCGGACCGGTGATCGAAAAGGCCGGCGACCTGGCGGCCCTGCTGACCAACCTGCAGCCGCACGACGTGCTGTTCATCGACGAGATCCACCGCCTTTCGCCCGTTGTCGAAGAAGTGCTCTACCCGGCGATGGAAGACTTCCAGATCGACATCATGATCGGCGAAGGGCCTGCCGCGCGGTCGATCAAGCTGGACCTGCCGCCCTTCACCCTGATCGGGGCCACCACGCGCGCCGGTCTGCTCACCGCCCCGCTGCGGGATCGCTTCGGCATCATCCAGCGCCTGGAGTTCTACAGTCCGGAAGAGCTGACCCGCATCGTGCGGCGCTCGGCCCACATCCTCGGCATCGAATGCACCGCCGAAGGCGCTGGCGAGATCGCGCGCCGCTCGCGCGGCACCCCGCGTATCGCCAACCGCCTGCTGCGCCGCGTGCGGGATTTCGCCCAGGTCAAGGCCGCCGGCCACATCGACCTGGACGTCGCGCAGGCCGCAATGGCCATGCTCAAGGTCGATCCGGAAGGCTTCGACGAGCTTGACCGCCAATTCCTGCGCACGCTGGTGGACTACTTCGACGGCGGCCCGGTCGGCGTGGAATCCATGGCGGCCGCGCTGTCCGAAGAGCGCGGCACGCTCGAGGATGTCGTCGAGCCGTATCTGATCCAGCAGGGCTTCCTGGTGCGCACCGCGCGCGGTCGCATGGCCACCCATCGTGCGTATCGCCATCTCGGGCTGAAGCCCAAGGCCCCGCCGACCGATCTGTTCGCCGGAGTGGCCGACAGTGAGTGAGCTCCGGTTCAGTTGGCCGACACGCATTTACTGGGAAGATACCGACGCCGGTGGCGTGGTCTACCATGCGCGCTACGTGGCTTTCATGGAACGGGCGCGCACCGAGTGGATGCGCGGGCTGGGCTTTGGCCAGGAACGCATGCGCGGTGAGCATGGCATGGTCTTCGCGGTACGCTCGATGGAGATGGATTTCATCCTGCCGGCCCGCCTGGACGATGCGCTGGAGGTCACCGCCACGCTGGTCGAGTGCCGCCGCGCCAGCATGGTCTTCGCCCAGCAGGTGTGGCGCGAAGGCCAGCGGCTGCTGACGGCGCGGGTACGCATCGCGGCACTGGATGCGCAGACCTTCCGCCCGCGCGCGATGGATGCGGCGTTGATGGCCGTGCTCAAGCCCCACCTAGTCACAGAAAACCCGAACAATCCCGATTTGCAGACTGAGGAACAACGATGATCGCAATGCTTCTGGGCCTGCAGGCCACGGTGGTCGAGGCGCTGCCGGAGGACGTCAGCAACGCAGCCGCCGAAACCGCCGTACAGGCCTCGCGCAGCGGCATCAATTACTGGGAGCTGATGACCAAGGCCAGCATCCCGGTGATCCTCATCGTGCTGCTGCTGCTGGCAGGTTCGTTCATCAGCTGGGTGATCATCTTCCGCAAGGCCCGCGTGTTCTCGCAGGCCACGCGCGAAGCGGACGACTTCGAGAACCGCTTCTGGTCCGGCGCCGACCTGGGCAAGCTCTACGCCTCGGCGACCGACCGCAACCGCAGCGTCAGCGTCAGCGGCCTGGAAGCCATCTTCGAAGCCGGTTTCCGCGAGTACAACCGCCTGCGCGACCGTCGCGGCCTGGATGGCCGTGCGCTGCTCGAAGGCGCCCAGCGCGCCATGCGTACCAGCTACACCCGTGAGACCGATCGCCTGGAGCGCAATCTCGAGCTGCTGGCCAACATCGGCTCCACCGCGCCTTACGTGGGCCTGGTCGGCACGGTGTTCGGCATCATGGTAACCATGCACGACATGATCAACAGCGGTGAGCAGGCCGGTATCGCCTCGGTGGCCCCGGGCATCTCCGAAGCCCTGTTCGCCACGGCGATCGGTCTGTTCGTCGCCATCCCCGCCGTGTGGGCCTACAACCGCTTCACCACGCGCGTGGAGCGCATGGCGGTGCGCTACGAAACCTTCGCCGATGAGTTCAGCTCCATCCTGCAGCGCCAGACCGGCGTCGACGACTGAAGCCCGGGAGGAGTGAGCCATGAGTAGCCTCGGCCGCCGCAAGCGTCGCAAGCTGAAATCCGAAATCAACGTCGTGCCGTACATCGACGTCATGCTGGTGCTGCTGATCATTTTCATGGTCACCGCGCCGCTGCTGACGCTGAGCTATGACGTCGACCTGCCCAGTTCCCAGGCCAAGGCGCTGGACAGCAAGCAGGACCCGATCATCGTGTCCGTGCGCGAAGACGGTCAGCTCAGCCTGAAGCTTCCCGACGACAAGGAACCGCGTGCGCTGGGCGCCGACGAACTGCAGGCCCGGCTGGGTGGCATCGTCGCCCAGGACAAGGCCGTGCGCGTGGTCCTGGCCGCCGACCGCGCCGTCGCCTACCAGAAGGTGATGGAGGCGATGGACGCGCTCAAGCGCGCGAAGGTCGAAAAAATCAGCCTGGCCAGCGATGCAAAGTGATGCCATGACGCCGCCGCGCGACGACGAACCGGGCTGGGGCTGGCCGGTCGGCCTTGCCGTGCTCGTCCACCTGCTCGTCGCGCTGGTTTTCATCGTGGCGTGGCTGTGGTCGCCTGATCACTCCACGGAGGCGGCGGCCGGCGATCCCTCTGTGCAGGCCGAGATGGCCAGCGCGTCGGACGTAGCGGCTGCACGCCAGGCGCTGCGCCAGTCCGAGCGCCTGGAAACCCTCCCCGAACCGGTGCCGGAGCCCTTGCCGGAACCGATCACCGAGCCGGAGCCCGAAGACACCGTGCCGCCGCCGCAGCCGGTGCCCGAGCCGCGCCCGATGGATGCCCCCACGCCGCAGCAGTCGCAGGCACAGGAGCGTATCGCCCAGCCGGACAAGGTGGACCAGGAAGCGGTCAACGCCCTGGCCCTGTCCCAGGAGAAGGCCAGGAAGGAGCAGGAAGCCAAGCGCCGCCAGGAACAGATCGACCTCACCGAGCGCAAGCGCCAGGAAGAAGCCGAGCAGAAGGCCCGGCTGGCCAAGCAGCAGGAAGCGGACCGGCAGAAGAAGCTGGCCGAGGAAGCGCGCAAGGCGAGCGAGACCAAGGCCGAGCAGGAGAAGCAGAAGAAGCTGGCCGAACTGCGCAGTCGCCGCGAACAGGCGGAGAAGGAAGCGAAGCTGGCCGAGCAGCGCCTGCGACAGGTCGCCGCCGCCCGCAGTGCTGCCGCCGCGGCCAACGCGAGCGCCAACAACAGCCCGGCACAGGCCGCAGGTGGCGCCGGTGGGACCAGTGATGACCTCAGCGCCAAATACGCCGCCGCCATCCAGGCCAAGGTGCAGGACGCGTGGATCCGTCCTGAGAACATCGCCTCCGGGCAGCGCTGCCAGGTGGTCATCACCCAGCTGCGCGGTGGCCGCGTCCTTTCGGCGAAGGTCAGCGGCAACTGCCCGTACGACGAGGCCGGCAAGCGCTCCATCGAAGCCGCCGTGCTCAACGCACAGCCGCTGCCTTATGCAGGTTTCGAGTCCGTGTTCAACCGCGAGCTGATCCTGAACTTCCGTCCGGACTGACGGCGCAGGGCGGGGCAGGCGGGCGGCAGGCCACTCGGCCGCTCCGTCAAGGCCCCGCATGCAGCGCCCACTTCGCGTTCACACCGGCGTGGTTCATGATTGCGAATCCATTCACCTCCGCCCTGCTATCCATCGTTGTGGATTTTCACACTGAGCCCTCCATGAAGAAACTGCCCCGTTGGCTGGTCGCGTTCGCGGCCCTGTTGCTTCCCTTCGCCGCGCTCGCGCAGCAGAAGGGCCTGGAAATCGACATCGTGGGTGGCAGCGCCTCGGCGACGCCGATCACCGTGATCCCCATGCCGTACGAAGGGTCGGCCGCTGCCCCCTCGACCGACGTCGCGGCTGTGATCCGTGGCGACCTGGACCGCTCCGGCCAGTTCCGCACCCTGCCTGAAGCACAGATCGTGGAAAAGCCCACGCGCGGTGCGGACATCCAGTTCCCCACCTGGCGCGCGCTGAAGCAGAACTACATCGTGGTCGGCCGGGTGATGGATGCCGGCGCCGGTGCCTACCGGGTGGAGTACGAGCTGTACGACGTGCCCAAGGGTGAGCGACTGCTCGGCCTGGCGATGACCGCGCGCGGTACCGCCATGCGCGATGTCGCCCACCAGATGGCCGATGCCATCTATGAAAAGATCACCGGCGTGCGTGGCGCGTTCTGGACCCGCATCGCCTACGTGACCGCCAGCGGCCGTGGCGATGCCATGCGCTATGCGCTGATGGTCGCCGATTCGGATGGCTACAACCCGCAGGTGGTGGTGCGCTCGGCCGAACCGCTGCTGTCGCCGTCGTGGAGCCCGGATGGCAACCGTCTGGCCTACGTCAGCTTTGAACGTGGCAACTCGGCGATCTACATCCAGAACATCACCACCGGTGCCCGCGAACTGATCACCAGCTTCCGCGGCATCAACAGCGCGCCGGCCTTCTCGCCGGACGGCAGCAAGCTGGCGCTGACCCTGTCGCGTTCGGGCAACCCGGAAATCTACGTCATGGACCTGGGCAGCAAGCAGCTGACCCAGCTCACCAACCACCTGGCCATCGACACCGAGCCGACCTGGGCGCCGGACGGCAGCGCGGTCTATTTCACCTCCGATCGCGGTGGGCGTCCGCAGGTCTACAAGGTGTCCCCGGGCGGTGGCAGCGCCGAGCGCGTGACCTTCCAGGGCAACTACAACGCCAAGCCGTCGGTGTCCTATGACGGCAAGAAGGTGGTCGTGGCCCAGGGCTCGGGCAACAGCTACAAGGTGGCGATGATGGACAGCTCGCTGGGCTCGCCGCGCTGGAGCACGCTGTCCACCGGCTCGCTGGACGAATCCCCGAGTTTCGCGCCCAACGCGAGCATGGTGCTGTACGCCGCACGCGAAGGCGGACGCGGTGTCCTGTATGCCGTTTCGGCCGATGCGCGCGTGCGCCAGCGACTGGTTCTGGCCGATGGCGACGTACGCGAACCTTCGTGGGGTCCATACCGTACCAAGCGATAAAAGAGTGTTAATATTTCCTCAGATTTAACCCACTCACCGGCTAGGAGCCATTAGGTACCGCCATGAACAAGACCTCCAACGTTCTGCTTGTTTCCCTGTTGTCCGTGGCCGTCCTGGCCGGTTGCTCGAAGAAAGTGAAGGAAGTGCCGGCCGCTCCGGTGGACACCGGTTCGACCACGCAGCCGACCGGCCCGTCGACCTCCGGCCTGTACGGCCCGGGCGACCTGGACACCGACGCCTGCCTGCGCCAGCGCGTGGTGTACTTCGACCTGGACCAGGATTCGGTCAAGCCGGAGTTCCAGGCCATCATGGCGTGCCACGCCAAGTACCTGCGTGACCGTCCGTCCTCGCGCATCACCCTGCAGGGCCACACCGATGAGCGCGGTTCGCGCGCTTACAACCAGGCCCTGGGCGAGCGTCGTGGCAACGGCGTGAACTCGGCTCTGGCGGCCAACGGTGGTTCGGCTTCGCAGCTGACCGTCGTGTCCTACGGTGAAGAGCGTCCGGTCTGCACCGAGTCGGCCGAGTCCTGCTACTCGCAGAACCGTCGCGTCGAAATCGTCTACACCGCGCAGTAATCCATGCGCATCGGCATCAAAGCGATGCTGGTCGTGGCGGCAGCCCTCGTGGCTGCCGCTCCGGCGCACGCACAGCGTCAGAGTCTGGCTGACCGCGTCGGCTCGATCGAGCAGCAGCTGTACAACAACACGGCCAACCAGGACCTGTTGAACCAGATCACCCAGCTCCGCCAGCAGGTCGGGCAGATGCAGGGCACGATCGAACAGCTGCAGCACGACAATGCCCAGCTCAAACAGGCCAACCAGGATGCCTTCCTGGACCTCGACGAACGCCTGAACCGCCTCGAAGGTGGGGCAGCGCCGGCCGTCCCGGGTACGAATGCCCCCCTGCCGCCCGTTCCTGCGGCACCTCCTGCAGCGGCCACTTCCGAGCGGCCGCCGTCGGTCCATGGCGATGCCGGCAGCCTCTCGGCGAGCGGCGACGAGCGCACCACCTACAACGTGGCGTTCGATGCGTTGAAGGCCGGCAAGTTCGATGATTCGGCGCAGCTGTTCCTGAGTTTCCTGGAGCTGTACCCCAACGGTGTCTATGCACCGAACGCGCTGTACTGGCTGGGCGAGAGTTATTACGCCACCCGCAATTTCCCGATGGCCGAAGAGCGCTTCCGTGAGCTGATCTCGCGCTATCCGACCCACGACAAGGCCTCTGGTGGCCTGTTGAAGGTGGGCCTTTCACAGTTCGGCGAAGGCAAGGTCGAGCAGGCCCAGCAGACGCTGGAGTCGGTGGTGGCCCAGTATCCCGGCTCGGATGCCGCACGTACCGCACAGGACCGGCTGCAGTCGATCCGCCTGGGTCAGCAGATCCGCTGAGCGCCCGCCCGCCGTGAATACCGCAGAGCCGAGCCTTGCTCGGCTGTTTTCGTTTCAGAGCCGATGATCCCCGTTATGAAGTCCATCCCCCTCAACGCCGTCGAAACGCCCAGCGACATCGTGCAGTCGCCGCTGCCGCGCCTGAAGATCACCGAGATCTTCACTTCGCTGCAGGGTGAGGCCGATACGGCGGGCTGGCCGACCGTGTTCGTGCGCTTGACCGGCTGCCCGTTGCGCTGCCAGTACTGCGACACCGCGTACGCGTTCCACGGTGGCACCTGGTGGGACATCGATGCGATCGTCGCGGAAGTGCGCGCGCAGGGCGTGCGGCATGTCTGCGTGACCGGTGGCGAGCCGCTCGCTCAGAAGCGCTGCCTGATCCTGCTGCAGAAGCTGTGCGAAGCAGGTTTCGATGTCTCGCTGGAAACCTCCGGCGCGCTGGATGTGTCCGAAGTGGATCCGCGCGTCTCGCGCGTGGTCGATCTGAAGACACCGGGCTCGGCCGAGATGGCACGCAACCGCATGGAAAACCTGCCGTTGCTGACCGCGCGCGACCAGGTCAAGTTCGTGATCTGCAGCCGCGAGGACTACGAGTGGGCCAAGGCGCAGGTGGCCGAGCACGGTCTGGCCGAGCGCACCATGGTGCTGTTCTCCCCCAGCAAGGGCGAGATCACCGCCCGCGAGCTGGCGGACTGGATCGTCGCTGACCGGTTGCCGGTGCGCTTCCAGATGCAGCTGCACAAGATTCTCTGGAACGACGAGCCGGGCAGGTAAGCGGCCGCGTTGTTCGTCACCCCGGCGCGGGACAGCGTGCTGGCACTTTTCCCCAAACCGGATGATTCACCCATGAAGAAGGCAGTCGTGCTTCTCTCCGGCGGCATGGATTCGGCCGCCGTCATCGCACTCGCCCAGGAACAGGGCTTTGCCGTCCACGCGCTCAGCGTTCGCTACGGCCAACGCCACACCTCAGAGCTGGAGGCGGCCGCGCGCGTGGCCGCGGCGCAGGGCGTGATCGTGCACAAGACCGTGGACGTGGACCTGCGCAGCATCGGCGGCTCGGCGCTGACCGATGACATCGAGGTGCCCGAAGCGGGCGGCGAGGGCATCCCGGTGACCTACGTGCCGGCGCGCAACACGATCATGCTCTCCCTCGCGCTGGGGTGGGCCGAGGTACTGGGTGCGAATGACATCTTCTGCGGTGTCAATGCCGTGGACTATTCCGGCTATCCCGATTGCCGCCCGGAATTCATCGCCGCCTTCCAGGCGCTTGCCAACCTGGCCACCAAGGCCGGCGTGGAAGGGGCGGGCATCACCGTGCACGCGCCGCTGCAGTTCCTCAGCAAGGCGCAGATCGTCAGCGAAGGGGTCCGCCTGGGCGTGGACTTCGGCCTGACGGTTTCCTGCTACAACGCCGATGCCTCCGGTGCAGCGTGCGGGCACTGCGATGCCTGCCGCCTGCGGGCGCAGGGCTTCGCGGAAGCAGGCGTGGCCGATCCGACGCTGTACGCCTGACGGCGACGGCCGGCAATCGCACGCAGCCCTTCACCTGGGCGCCGGAATCGGGTTAGAATGCACGCCCTCCGGTGCAAAGCCGGAGGGTGCAATGGGCCGTTAGCTCAGTTGGTAGAGCAGAAGACTTTTAATCTTTTGGTCGATGGTTCGAATCCATCACGGCCCACATTGCGGCGAGGACATCGCCTCCCGCGCCCCAGCAAAAACCCCTACTTCGTCTCCCCCTACCACCGCGCGACGAAGTGCCGCACTGCGCAGGTTTATCCCCTCACCACACGCTCGTCTCAGTCCGCCATGAAATGCTATGCGCGTATGGTCAAGGCTCACTCGTAAGGACTGGGCGCAATGGCACGATACGAACGGCAGGACGCTTCGGAAATCCGCTGGCTGAGCTTTCGCCTGCGCAATGGACAATCCATCGCCCGCGAGAAGCTGCAGGCCGGCTGGGCCGCCGCTTCGGCAGTGGCGGGCAGCTCGGTACGACGCGAAGATGTGGACGGCGACCAGGTGGTCTACGCGCTCTACGGGCCCAGCAGCCTCACTGCCCCGCACGCTGTGGAGATGCGCATGCGCGAGTTCCTGATCCAGCAGGGCTACACCTTCACCATGGGCGCGCTCGGCTCCCGTCCCGGCGTGGCGCTCTGATCCCTTGCTGGCGGCGCAGCACCGTACCGCCGTCCCTCGTGGCACGGCCCACACCGTGCCTGGCAACGCCCCCCTGAAGCCTTACGCCAGGTAGCGGCGGAACCACGCCAGCGTGCGGTCCCAGGCCAGCTTGGCGGCGGCTTCGTCGTAGCGGGGGGTGGAGTCGTTGTGGAAGCCGTGGGTGGTACCCGGGTAGACAGGGGCTTCGTAGCGCGTCCCGGCCGCCTTCAACGCGGCTTCGTACGCCGGCCAGGTTGCATTGACATTGTCATCGGTCTCGGCGAAGTGCAGCAGCAGCGGTGCCTTGATCTTCGGGACATCGTCCGGTCTGGCCTGACGCCCGTAAAAGGGTACTGCCGCATCGAGCTCCGGGTAGGCCACGGCCGCTGCATTGGACACGCCGCCGCCGTAGCAGAATCCGGTGATGCCTACCTTCCCCGTGCCCAAGGGCGAAGCGCGCAGGTATTCGATGGCGGCGAAGAAATCATTCATGAGTTTTTCCGGATCGACCTGCTTCTGCAGCTCGCGTCCGCGCTCATCGTTGCCCGGGTAGCCGCCTACCGAACTCAGTCCGTCCGGTGCCAGCGCAACGAAACCGGCCTTGGCCACGCGCCGCGCCACATCCTCGATATAGGGATTGAGGCCCCGGTTCTCGTGCACCACCACGACGCAGGGTACGGGCCCGGCTGATTTTGCCGGCTTGACCTGGTACGCACGCACTTGGCCATGCCCGTTCGGCGAGGGGTAGGTGATGTAGTCGGCGGTGATGTCCGGATCGGTGAACGGGACCTGTTGCGCCAGTGCGTAATCCGGACTCAGCGAGGCCAGCAGGGCGGTGGCGCTCAGGCCGGCCAGCGCAAACGCTGCGGCACGGTCAAGGAAATCGCGCCGGCTGAGGCGGCCGTGCACGTAGCCGTCGTACAGTTCGAGCAGTTCGGGGTGGAAATCCCTGGCGGTGAGTCGGGTCACGGCGGATCTCGGCAGCGGGGAGTGCGTTGAATCTAGCATCCCCGGTGTCCGTCCCGGTGGCGGCGCCGGCATCCGCCGCGGCGGCAGGCGCTTGCCGCGTCGCGCCGTGGGTCAGGCGGCGCGCAGATCCGGCGGATCGCGGTGCGCATCGCTGAAACAGCGGCGGATGGCATCGAGCAGCTCGCTCATGGTGTACGGCTTGGGCAGGAAGTGAATGCCTGCGCGCAGTTCCGGCACCACCCGGTGCGGCTCCATGCCGGAGGTGACCAGGATCGGCAGGCGTGGAAATGCGTCGCGCACACGGTTGGCCGTTTCAATACCGCTGATCCCGCCAAGGACCACGTCGGTGAACAGCATGTCGAACCGCTCGCCGGCATTGAGCAGGCCGAGCGCAGCTTCTGCCGAACTCACACCCACCACTTCACAGGCCTGGCTTTCCAGCGTAAGACGGCTGAGTTCCAGGGTTTCTTCTGCATCTTCGATCAGCAGCACACGCGGCTGCACATTCTGCTTGGACAACAACATGACACACTGGCTCCGGGCACCCTCGGCACGATGCGCGTCGGGGCGGGTGGACCCGACGGCGCGCAAGTATGCAGCGGGCCGGGGTGATTCCTGCGTGCAGGTCGCGCTGAAGTTCCGTTACGCGGCCTCGGGGCGGCCACCCTTTCGTCCCACGAAGCGCCAGACCAGCAGCACCGCTAGAGCCACCGAGCCCAGCCGCAGGGTGATGCTCTGCCCGCCGAGCGCGAGCGCATCGGGCAGCAGCATCACGTTCCAGGCCAGGTTGAGCGAGACGTGCAGCGCCGCACCGCACCGCAGCGTGGAGCCGTCCAGCCGGTTGAGGTGGCGAGCCGGACCAGTGCCGGTGCCTTCGCTCATCGGGGTTGCCGGAGGCTCATCGGCTGCGGGGTACAGTGGGCTTCCCCCTTGTGGAGATGTTCCATGCTGTGTCCCGTGTGCAAGACCCAGGCCCTGCAGATGTCCGAACGCCAGGGCATCGAAATCGATTACTGCCCGCAATGCCGTGGGGTGTGGCTGGACCGTGGAGAGCTGGACAAGATCATCGAACGCTCGGGCCTGCCTGCCGTCGCGCCCGTCGCTGCCCCGCAGCCACCGCCGGCGGTCGCCGTGCAGCATCGCGACACGCGCCACCTCGGGCAGCGCCATGGCGATCCGCAGGGGCATGGCAGGCAGGGCTACAGCGAGCAGGGCTACCGGAAGAAGAAGAAGGAAGGCTTCCTCGCTGACCTGTTCGATTTCTGAGCCGGAGGGGCCGCTGCGGGAGGGCGCCGTCGACGCCCTCCCGCACGCGTGGCCCGCGGCCTAGAACCAGAGCCGCACGCCGGCGACCCAGCGCGTATCGCGGGCGGATCCGCCGGCTGCCGCGTGGTAGTCGGCCGTATCGCCGAACAGCCGTTCGTGGCTGAGGCCGATGTACGGCGCGAAGCGCCGCGTGAACTCGTAGCGCAGGCGCAGGCCGGCTTCCACTTTGCCCAGTCCCCGGCCGAGCCCATGTTCGGGTTCATCGCGTGCCGCCAGCGTGGCCTCGATCACCGGCTGCAGGATCAGCCGGTTGGTCAGCAGTACCTCGTATTCGACCTCTGCCTCGGCCAGCACCTGGCCGCCCGAACCGGCGTACAGCATGGCCGAGGTTTCGAACTTGTAGGGCGCCAGCCCCTGCAGGCCGATGGCGGCCCACGTGCGTGACTGCGCGGGGCGGACATCGTGGCGCACGCCGATCAGGGCATCCCACCACGGCGACACCGCACGCCCGTAGGCCAGTTCCACATTCGAAGCCTGCGTGCGGCCGGCTTCGCGTTCGCCGCGGCTGCGCATCCACAGCCGGTGGATGTCGCCACCGATCCAGCCGCTGGCCTCCCAGGCCTGTCCACGGCCGTGGCGCCCGTCGAACTGCTCCAACCGTTCCACGCGCAGCAGGCTGTTCACTGCGGAGGCGTGCTGCATGGCGGCGTGATCGATGACCGGGAAGGCGGCGGCGCGGTCTGCATCGGTGAGGGCGGGGACGGGTTCGCGTGGCGGAGTGGGGTCCGCAGGGGCGTGGGCGCTGTGATCGGTCGGGGTGGGCGCGCGGTCGCGGGTGGAATGCCCCATCGCGGCGTGATCCATCGCAGCGTGGTCCATTCCAGCATGATCCATGGCGTGCGCGTGGTGCGACTGGGCCAGCGCAGGCAGCACAGTGAAGGTACCCAGCAGGAGCCCGGTGCAGGCGAGCGTTCGCGTGCTCATTCTTCGATCCTCACTTCGCGCATCATCCCCGCTTCCATGTGATACATCAGGTGGCAGTGGAAGGCCCACCGGCCCAGGGCATCGGCACGCACGCGATAGCTGCGGCGGGTGCCGGGCGGCATGTCCACGGTGTGCTTGCGCAGCTGGAACCGGCCCTGCGCATCCTCCACGTCGCTCCATACACCGTGCAGGTGGATGGGGTGCTGCATCATGGTGTCGTTGACCAGCACGATGCGCATGCGCTCGCCATAGTTCAGCCGCAACGGCTCGGCACCGGCGAAGGGAATGCCGTCGAAGGACCACGCGAACTTCTCCATGTGCCCGGTGAGATGCAGCTCGATCTCGCGTCCCGGCGGTCGGCCATCCGGGTCCTCGAACAGGCTGTGCATCGCACCGTAGGTCAGCACGTCACGGCCGTTGTCACGCAGTCCGATGCCCGGATCGTCCAGGCGCGGATCGGTGGCGCTGCTCTGCATGTCCACCAGCGGATTGCGGTTCTCGCTGGCCGGGTGGCGGACGCCAGCGGCGGCGGGCCCGGCCGCGCCCGCGTGCCCGGCGTGCCCGGCGTGCATCGCGTGGTCCATGGGCGATGCGGCGCCATGCGCGGGGCCGGTGTGCGCGGCATGCCCGCCGGACCCGTGCCCGCCCATGTCATGGCCCATGTCCGCCATGGTCAGCAGCGGGCGGGGATCCTGCGCCGGACGCGGTGCCTGCAGCCCGTGGCGCACGGCCAGGGTACCGGCGGCGAAGCCGGTCCGGCCCATGTCCTGGCAGAAGATCGTGTAGGCGTCCTGGCCACTGGGTTCCACCAGCACGTCGAAGGTTTCCGCCGGTGCGATGCGGAACTCGTCGATGCTCACCGGGTGGATGTACTGGCCATCGGCGGCCACCACGGTCAGCTTCAGGCCCGGGATGCGCACATCGAAGTAGGTCATCGCCGAGCCGTTGATGAAGCGCAGCAGCACCTTCTCGCCACTGCGGAACAGCCCTGTCCAGTTGCCGGCCGGCGCGGTGCCGTTCATCAGGTAGGTATAGGTGTGCGCGTTGACATCGGAGATGTCGGTGGGGGTCATCCGCATGCGCCCCCACATGCCCCGGTCGGCCAGCGCTGCCGCCCAGCCTTCGCTGCGCACATCGCGCAGGAAATCAGGCAGGGTGCGCTTGTAGTAATTGTCATGCTCGGCAAGCTTCTTCATGCGCCGGAACAGCGCGCCCGGATCCAGGTCGGTCCAGTCCGAGAGCAGCACCACGTGCTCGCGGTCGAAGGCATACGGCGGCGGCGCGGCCGGGTCGATGATCAACGCGCCATACAACCCGGCCTGCTCCTGGAACATGGAGTGGCTGTGGTACCAGTAGGTGCCGGATTGCTTGAGGGTGAAACGGTAGTGGTAGGCCTCGCCGGGGGCGATGCCGTTGAAGCTCATGCCCGGCACGCCGTCCATGTTCGCCGGCAGCAGGATCCCGTGCCAGTGGATGGACGTGGGGTGATGGGCCAGCGTGTTGCGCACGTGGATGTCCACGGTCTGGCCTTCGCGCCAGCGCAGGATGGGAGCCGGCAGGCTGCCGTTGACGGTGATCGCCGGGCGCGTGCGGCCGGTGAAGTTGACGGCGGACTCGCCGATGGCCAGCGCAAGGTGCTCGTGTGCAAGCACGCGCGGGGCGGCGGCCAGGCCGCTGGGGTCTGCGGCGCGGGCACGCAGCGGCAGGGTCAGGCCGGCCAGACCGGCGACCACGCCACCGGCGGCGAGCCCCTGTACGAAATGACGGCGCGACGGCAGGGCAGGCGTGCCCGTGCCGCGGGAGGAACGGTAGTTCATGGAAGACTCCAGACGCAGGAACGGCGGCACGCAGGCGGTGCCGGCGGCAGGCACGCAGCGCGTGCCCGGGGCGTGGACTCAGCGGATGGGAGGGCGCACAGCGCGCGGCAGTGGCGGCGCCGGGCGGTCGGCCTCAAGCGCCGTGGAGGGTGCCAGGGTGCGCCACGGTCCGTGCAGCGGGGGCAGCGCGGCCACGCCCATCAGCGGCAGCTGCGCGCAGGCGCGGGCGCAGTCTTTCATGCGGCAATGCGCGTCCCCGGCCTTCGCATCGCTGTGCGCGCCAGTCAGCCCGTGGGCGGTGGACGCCGCAGCGTCCGCTCCGTCCGCGGTTGGCATGCCGTGGCAGGGCGGCGAAGCGGCGGTGTCCGTTTCCTGCGCGGCATGCAGCACGTACTCGCCCGCCATCGCGGCGTGGGCGCCGTTGAGCAACAGGCTGAGCATGAGCAGCACGCGGAGCAGGGTCGAGGCCAGTGACATGGGCATAACGATAGCGGTTACAGGGCGTTGGTGCAGCCCCCGGCTGGCCATGGGTCAGCGTGGGGACATGCGGGCTGCTCAGCCCTGTTCGCGCACGATCTCCACGATCCGCGGGCCGTAGCGGGCCAGTTTGCTGCCGCCGATGCCGCCGATCCGGGCCAGCTCGTCCAGTGTGGTCGGGCGCTGCTCGGCGATGTTGCGCAGCGTGCTGTCGTGGAAGATCACGAACGCCGGCACGTTCTGTTCGCGCGCCAGTTCGCCGCGCAGGCCGCGCAGCGCATTGAACAGCACCAGGTCCTGCGGCAGGACCGAAAGCCCGCTGCCGGAGCGCTGCGCGCTGCGCTCGCGGGCGGCGCTGCTGGCCGGATTCTCGCGGCGCATGCTGATCTGGCGCTGGCCCTTGAGCACCTCGCGGCTGCGATCGGTCAAGCGCAGGCCGCCGTGGCCGCCGGTATCGACTTCCAGCAGGCTGGTAGCCACCAGCTGGCGGAACACGCTGCGCCAGGTGCGTGCATCGAGATCCTTGCCGATGCCATAGGTGCTCAGCTGCTGGTGGCTGCTCTGGCGGATCTTCTCGTTCTCGCTGCCGCGCAGGATGTCGATCAGGTGCACCACGCCGTAGCGCTGGCCACTGCGGTAGACACAGCTGAGCGCTTTCTGCGCGGCGACGGTGGCATCCCACGCGGCCGGGGGGGTCAGGCAGTTGTCACAGTTGCCGCAGGGCTCGGGATAGGTTTCGCCGAAGCCGGCCAGAAGCACCTGGCGACGACACTGCATGGACTCGCAGTAGCCGAGCAGGTGGTCCAGCTTGTTGCGCTCCAGCTGCTTGCGTTCTTCGCTGGCCTCGCCCTGTTCGATCATCTGCTTGAGCAGCACCACGTCCCCCAGGCCATAGCACAGCCACGCCTCGGCCGGCTCGCCGTCGCGGCCGGCGCGTCCGGTTTCCTGGTAGTAGCCTTCCATGGACTTGGGCAGATCGATGTGGGCGACGAAGCGCACGTCGGGCTTGTCGATCCCCATGCCGAAGGCGATGGTCGCGCACATCACGATGCCGTCTTCGCGCAGGAAGCGGCGCTGGTGGGTGGCGCGGATCTCGGCAGGAAGTCCGGCGTGGTACGGCAGGGCGGTGAAGCCCTGGCTGCTGAGGTAGTCGGCAGTCTCCTCGACCTTGCGGCGCGACATGCAGTAGACGATGCCGGCTTCGTCGCGGTGGGTCCGCAGGAAGGCGGTCAGCTGCTGGCGTGCGTTGTCCTTCTGCACCACGGTGTAACGGATATTGGGGCGGTCGAAGGAGCTGACGAAGTGACGTGCCTGCGCGAGGTCCAGGCGCTCGGCGATCTCGCGCTGGGTGGGCGGGTCGGCGGTGGCGGTGAGCGCCAGGCGCGGGATGTCCGGCCAGCGTTCGTGGAGCACGGTGAGCTGGCGGTATTCGGGGCGGAAATCGTGGCCCCACTGCGAAACGCAGTGGGCCTCGTCGATGGCGAACAGGGCGATGCGGCTGCGCGAAAGCAGCGACAGGAAGCGTCCGGTCAGCAGGCGCTCGGGGGCGACGTAGAGCATGTCCAGCTCGCCAGCCAGCAGTTCGCGTTCGACGCGTGCGGCGTTCTCGGCATCCAGGGTGGAATTGAGGAACTCGGCACGCACGCCGACCTGGCGCAGGGCCTCGACCTGGTCCTGCATGAGCGCGATCAGCGGCGAGATGACGATGCCGCAGCCTTCGCGCAGCAGGGCGGGCACCTGGTAGCAGAGCGATTTGCCGCCGCCCGTGGGCATCAGGACAAGGGCGTCATGGCCGGCTGCGACGTGCTCGACGATGTCCCGCTGGGGGCCCCTGAAATCGTTGTAACCGAAGACGCGGCGGAGCAGCTCGTGCGCAGGACTGGAAGGCATCGCACTAGTTTACCCCGCGTGGGGATGCATGCGGGATCAAGCGGAGCAGTCGAGGCGGAAGGTGCGCTGGGCGGGAACCACCCGCAAGCATGTCCGTGTAGCGCTTGCGCCGCGCCATCCACAGCGCGCTACAGTCCCGCCCAGCGACCTCCCACCGGTCAGCCAAAGCCAACCTGCCACCCATCCGGGTGCAAGCCCCCTTTGTTAAGGGGGCGCGCCGAAGGCGGGGGGACAGGAGGAATGCGCGCGCAGGAGCCAGAGGCTCCTGCGGCGCGCCGAAGGCGAGGGGATAGGAGGTGTGCGTGGGCAGGAGCCAGAGGCTCCTGCGGCGCGCCGAAGGCGGGGGGACAGGAGGAATGCGCGAGTGGACGGGCTGCGCCCCCGGACACTTACTGCAGGAGCGAACGCAGCATCCAGGCGTACTTTTCGTGGGTCTGCAGGCGCTGGGTCATCAGGTCTTCGGTGGGGGCGTCGTCGGCGTCATCGGCCACGTCCAGCACCTGGCGGGCAGTGCGGCACACCGCTTCGTTGGCGACCACCAGCTGGCGGACCATTTCACGCCAGTCGGCGCTGTCGCTCAGGCCTTCTTCTTCCGGAATCGACGTCAGCGCGGCGAACTCGCGGTAGGAGCCCGGCGCGTTGAAGCCCAGGGCCCGGATGCGCTCGGCAACCTCATCCAGCGCCGCCCACTGCTCGGTGTATTGGGTCTCGAACATGGTGTGCAGCGAGTTGAACATCGACCCGGTCACATTCCAGTGGAAGTTATGGGTCTTCAGGTACAAGGTGAATGCATCGGCCTGGTAGCGCGACAGACCATCGGCGATCTTCTTGCGCTCGCCCTCCTTGATCCCGATATCGATACCGGGCGCGGAAGGTGCCGCGTCCGCCAGCGTCTGCATGCTGGGCTTGTCGCTGACGGCGGGCACCTTCGGGGCCTTGGGCGGATTCTTGGCCGGATTCTTGGTCTTTGCCATGGGGACGTTTCTCCTTATGGATGCGATGATCTTCACGATAGACCAGAACTTGTGACTGGTCGCCTTCAAAAAACAAACTGAATCGATTGATGAACTCTATTGAAAAAACTCCGGCGTCCCGACTGCAAGCGCAGCGTGCTGCCCTCGATGGCGCGATGACCCGCGACCGGGGCCGCTTGCTGGGTCTGCTCTCGCGCTGGCAGTCCAGGCCACAGGATGCCGCCCTGGCGCAGGCGTTCGAGCAGGCCCTGCAGGCATCGCTGCAGCGCCGTCAGGAGCGGGCGAACCAGAAGCCGCCCATCACTCTGGACCCGGCGCTGCCGATTGCGCGTGAAGCCGAATCGATCATCGATCTCATCCGCCGTCACCAGGTCGTGGTCATCGCCGGGGAGACCGGCTCGGGCAAGACCACCCAGCTGCCCAAGCTGTGCCTGGCGGCCGGCCGCGGCGAAGCGGGCATGATCGGCTGCACGCAGCCACGTCGCATCGCCGCGCGCGCGGTGGCTTCGCGGGTGGCGCAGGAACTGGACAGCGAGCTCGGGCAGCTGGTCGGCTTCCAGGTGCGCTTCAACGACAAGGTCGGCGAGGACAGCCGCATCAAGTTCATGACCGACGGCATCCTGCTGGCGGAGATCGCCAGCGACCGCTGGCTTTCGCGTTACGACACCATCATCGTCGACGAGGCGCACGAACGCAGCCTCAACATCGATTTCCTGCTGGGCTACCTCAAGCAGCTGCTGAAGAAGCGTCCCGACCTGAAACTGATCGTGACCTCGGCCACGATCGATACGGGGCGTTTTTCCGAGCATTTCGGCAACGCGCCGGTCATCAGCGTGGAAGGGCGCACGTTCCCGGTCGAGGTGCGCTATCGCGCGCTGGAAGGCGAGGGCGAATCGCAGGGCGAACGGACGGTCAACGATGCCATCGTGGCGGCGGTGGACGAAATCACACGCCAGGATGCGCGCGGTGACGTCCTGATCTTCCTGCCGGGCGAGCGCGAGATCCGTGATGCCCACCAGGCGCTGGAGCGCCGCAAATACCGCCAGACCGAGGTGCTGCCCCTGTACGCGCGGCTCTCCAACCAGGACCAGGACCGGGTGTTCAACCCGGGGTCCAGCCGACGCATCGTGCTGGCCACGAATGTGGCCGAAACCTCGCTGACCGTGCCGCGCATCCGCTACGTGGTCGATCCGGGCTTCGCCCGCGTGAAGCGCTACAGTCCCCGGCAGAAACTGGATCGGCTGCATATCGAGCCGATATCGCAGGCCAGCGCGAACCAGCGCAAGGGCCGCTGCGGCCGCGTGGCCGAGGGCATCTGCTACCGCCTCTACGCCGAGCCGGATTTCGAGGCGCGCCCCGCTTTCACCGACCCGGAAATCCGCCGCTCCAGCCTGTCCGGGGTGATCCTGCGCATGCTGCAGCTGGGCCTGGGCCGGATCGAGGATTTCCCCTTCCTGGAATCACCCGACGAGCGCGCTGTGGCCGATGGCTGGCAGCAGCTGGCCGAGCTCGGGGCCGTGGACGGCGAGCGGCGGCTGACCGACATCGGCAAGCAGATGGCGCGGCTGCCGGTGGACGTCAAGCTGGCACGCATGCTGGTGGCCGCGCAGGCGGCCGGCTGCCTGCGGCCGATGCTTGTGATCGCCTCGTTCCTGGGCATCCAGGACCCGCGCGAGCGACCGCCGGAAGCGCGTGGCGCGGCCGATACGGCACATGCGCAGTTCGCTGATGGCCGGTCCGAGTTCGTCGGGGTGCTGCGCCTCTGGGATGCCTACCGGCAGGCCCACGAGGACCTCACGCAATCGAAGCTGCGCGACTGGTGCGGACGCAATTTCCTCGGCTTCCTGCGCATGCGCGAGTGGCGCGAACTGCACCGGCAGCTGCGCCTGCTGTGCGAGGAACTGGGCTGGCAGGAAGAAGGCATGGACGCGTCGATGGCCCCCCTGCTCGCCGGCAGCAAGGCGCCGGCGCCGGCGCGCGACGACGCCACCGCGGTCAAGGCCACGCGCGGCCAGCTGCACCGTGCCGCGCGGTTGGCGCGCGAAGGCAAGCCGGCCGAGCCGACCGCCCTGCCGGTTGCTGCGTCCGCGCGGGGTCCCGAACGGATGCCGGCCGGCGAGGGGTTCAGTGAGCGCGCGCGTTCGGCGGCCTATCAGGCCCTGCACCGGGCATTGATCGCCGGGCTGCCCACGCAGATCGGGCACCGCACGGAGAAGGGCGATTTCCAGGCCCCGAGACAGCGCCGCTTCCTGCCCTTCCCCGGCTCGACGCTGGCCAAGCGGCCGCCGCCGTGGCTGTTGGCCGCCACGCTGCTGGACACCCAGAAAATCTGGGGACTGACCAATGCCGCCATCGAGCCTGACTGGGTCATCGCCGAGCTGCCGCACCTGTTGCTGCGCCGGCATTCCGATCCGCACTGGTCGCGTGCGCAAGGGCAGGTGCTGGCCTCGGAACAGATCAGCCTGTTCGGGCTGGTGCTGGCGCCGAAAAAGCCCGTCCACTACGGTCGCATCGCGCCGATGGAAGCGCACGAGATCTTCGTGCGCCAGGCGCTGGTGACCGGTGAAATCACGACCCGCGCCGGTTTCGTGGCCGAAAACCAGAAGGTGCTGGAGCAGGCGCGCGAGGAGGAAGCCAAGCTGCGCCGTGCCGGGATCGTGGCCGATGAAGGCTGGCAGGCGCGCTGGTACCTGGACCGTGTGCCGGGCGAGATCCATTCCACCCGTGGGCTGGAAGCGTGGTGGAAGACGCTGCCGCCGGAAAAACGGCGCGGGCTGACGTGGTCGCTGGTCGACCTGTTGCCGGGCGAAGGCAGCGAGGAAGACCGCTTTCCCAAGTATCTCGCGCTGGGCGATGCGCGGCTGCCGCTGCATTACCGTTTCGAACCCGGCACCGACGACGATGGCGTGACCCTGGACGTGCCGCTGCACCTGCTCAATGCGCTGGACCCGGTGCAGCTGGGCTGGCTGGCGCCCGGCTTCGTGGCCGACAAAGCGGCGGCTCTGATCCGCAGCCTGCCCAAGGCGATGCGCCGCAACTACGTGCCGGCGCCGGACTTCGCGCGCGCGTTCCTCGAAGCCTTCCCCAACGGCAGCGCCGACGACATCCGGGGCGAGCTGGCGCGCTTCCTTTCGCGTGCCACCGGCGCGGCGGTAGCGGCGACGGATTTCGATCCGGCCTCGATCGACAGCCATCTGCACATGAACCTGCGGCTGCGCGATGCGCAGGGCAAGGTACTGGCCGTTTCCCGTGACCTGGACGCACTGCGTGCGCGCTTTGGCGACCAGGCCGGACAGGCCTTCGCCGCGCGCGTGGGCAAGGAAATGGTCGCTGAGGGGCTGCGCACGTTCCCGTCCGCACCCATCCCGCTGCAGGTGCCCGGCGAAGCGGGCGTGCCCGCGTTCCCTGCGCTTGTCGACACCGGCGATGAGGCCGCGCTGCGGATTTTCGCCGACCGCCAGCAAGCGGTGGAAGCGCATCCGCGCGGTGTCCGGCGGCTGCTGGAGATTGCCCTCTCGGACAAGGTCAAACAGGCCCGCAAGCAGTTGCCGGTCGCGCCGAAGACCGGCCTGCTGTATGCGGCGATCGAGTCGCAGGAGCGGCTGCGCGGTGATCTGGTGGACGCGGCGTTGAACGCGGTGCTTGACGAGGGGCTCGACGAAATACGCGATGCACAGGCGTTCGAGCTGCGTCGCGAGGCCGCCGCCAAGGCGCTGTTCGGGGAGGCGATGCAGCGGCTCACGCTGGCCGAGGAGATCCTCTCGCTGGTGGCCCAGGTCAAGCCTGCACTGGAAGCGCCGCTGATGGGCTGGGCACGGGGCAACCTGGATGACATGGAACGCCAGCTTGCCGCGCTGGTGCACCCGGGCTTCCTGCGCGAGACACCGGCGACGGTGCTGGCGCAGTACCCGCGCTATCTCAAGGCGATGCTGCTGCGGACCGAGCGCGCCAAGCGTGACCCGCCCCGTGACCAGGCGCGCATGCTGGAGCTGCACCCGTTCCTGGACGCGCTGGAGGCGGGCCGGCAGCAGGGGCAGCAGCAGCGCCCGCAGTGGCAGGCCCTGCGCTGGGACATCGAGGAACTGCGGGTGTCCTTGTTCGCGCAGGAGCTCATCGGACGCGGCGGCATTTCGGCGAAGAAAGTGGCCCAGCGGGTCAGCGAACTGCAGCGCGGTCGTTGACGCGCTCCGCTGCACGCCTGGCACTCTGATACCACCACGTCGAGTTGATTGAAAATTTGAATGATGTGATGGCGTCGTGTGCGCGGGCCTGGCCACGTTGGCATGGTGTCTGTCCCTGTGGTCTCGATGACCCGTCCGGCCTGAGGTGAGCAGAAATGCAGTGCCGACACCGCCTATTTCCGAGCTGCCTGATACACGGGATGGCGGCCCTTGTCCTGCTG
Organism: Xanthomonas sp. 60; assembly: GCF_011761925.1. Lineage (NCBI taxonomy): Bacteria > Pseudomonadati > Pseudomonadota > Gammaproteobacteria > Lysobacterales > Lysobacteraceae > Xanthomonas > Xanthomonas sp. 60. The sequence continues at coordinate 625,926 of NZ_JAASQW010000001.1, forward strand.
GCCTTTGCCGGGAGCACGGTGGCACAGGGGGCCAACCGAAGCACATTGACGTGGTTCACGGATGAGCCGCTGGCCTTTGTCACCTCAATCCAGTGGCAGGCATCGCCGGATCAGGCGCCCCAGCCGGTATGTACCGGCAGCGTGCTGTCTCCGGTGGTGGTGGTCACCACGGCGCACTGCGTGGCCGAGCTGGTACGGTCCGGCGACGATGGAACCCGGCTGCACCTGGTGATCGGGCGGGACGATCTGGCCGACGTGGGGGCAGGCATCGTGCGGCATCCGCTGAGGGGTGCCGATGGCCGGGCACGCGTGTTCCTGCATCCGCGCTACGACGGAACTCCAAGAGGCAACCGCTACGACGTTGCCGTGATCCAACTGGACGCACCGGCCGGCGTGAACCTTCGACCGGTGCTGTCGGCTGCGCCCGAGCACTTCGATGCGCCATGGACGGTGGCAGGATGGGGGATGGGAAGTGCCTTGAGGCGGGCTTCGGAGACCTACCTGCGAGCTGCTGTGCACTGCAGCGCGCACGGTGATGGAGACCTCGACGACACCACGCGCCTGTGTGTCGAGCGGGTCGATTGGCTGGCACCCTGCGGGAGTGGCAACGGCAGTCCCTTGTTCGCATTTGTGGACGGGCAGCGTCGTCCGTTGCAGATCGGACTGGCGAGTGCCGCCTCCGCTTGTGCAGATCAGGGGCCTTCCTCCTACGTGCGGCTGCGGGACCCCGAGATACGCACGTTTCTTGCCCGCTACGTTGCCCTGTAGCGGGCTCACTCCTGCAGGATCGTCCCGGGCGGTACGGTTTATTTCACCCGCTTCACCTTGGCGCGGGTGTTGACCCCCTGTACCTGCATGTACCAGGCACCTGTCAGCGAGGGTGTGATGCTCACCCCGGCATCCTGCCGGCGCACGCCGCCCACGCTGGCTCCGTCGGTCTGCTCCCAGTGCTGCCCGTTGCCCAGCACGTAGACGCGTCCCTGCGCGAAGCCACGGAACTCACCCGGCAGCGTCGATACGATGGGCTCGCGGCTTCCGAAATCCAGGAACCCGCGGTTTTTGCTGACCACTTCCTGGCGGCCTTCCTCGCGCGCAGCTTCCAGGGCGGCCGCCCCGGCGCGTGCCTGCAGCCAGCGATCAAGTGCGGCGAGTTCGGCGGCATCGAGCTTGTCCAGGCCCGCAGCTTTGAACTCGGCAGGACTCATCTGCTGCCGGAGCTCGCCAGCGCCCGCGCGCTGTGCCGCTGCGGTGGAGGAGGCGGCCAGCAGGACCAGCAGGCAGGCGGACAGGCGGAACGAGGGCAGGGGCATGCGGCTTCTCCAGGGATTGAGCGGATTGTAGGACAGTGCGGCGGCGCGTGCGGCGGCTCCGATACCGCTTGGCGGTGACCCTGCCGGGCATATGGAGATGCTGGCCGGGACGGGCAGGAACCATTGTTCCTGAACGGGTGCGGCGCTAGTGTAGGGTCGTACCCGTCCTACTCGTGATCGTCGTGACCCCCGCTTCCGTACCCGGCCTGGAAGGCCTGCTCAACCGCCCTTCGGCCGCGGTCATCCCCGATGCGCTGCGTGCTGCCCTGCAGGCCGCGTGGGCATCACCCGAATGCAGCCATGAAGCCGCAGCAGGTGCCCCCACGCTGGCCGACACCTTCGATGCGCTGGCGCTGCTGTCGGCGGATGAGAGCGCGCTGGTGGCCGCACTGCTGTTCGATCTGCCGGGGCTGCGCGCGGGCATCGGGGCGCTGCCGCTGACCCATCCGCAGGCGGTGGCCGGCCTGCTGGACGGGCTTGATGCGGCCGACCAGGTCTGGGCCCTGCATGCTGGGCGCGAAGCGGGACGCAACAGCGAAGGCCTGCGCCGGCTGTTGCTGGCGATCATCCAGGACCTGCGCGTGGTGCCGGTGCTGCTGGCGCGGCAGCTGGCCCGCATGCGCGCGGCGGACCGCCTGGACGACGACGAGCGGCGCGGCATCGCCCAGCTGACGCGCGATATCCATGCGCCGCTGGCCAACCGCCTGGGCATCTGGCAGTTGAAGTGGGAGCTGGAAGACCTCGCTTTCCGCTTCCTCGAACCGGAGACCTACCGCCGCATCGCCCGTGAAGTGGACGAGACACGCGTAGCGCGCGAGCGCTACGTGGAGCAGGTCAAGAAGGCGCTTTCCCGCGAACTTGCGGCACAGGGCATCCGTGCCGAGGTCAGTGGACGGCCGAAGCACATCTACAGCATCTGGCGGAAGATGCAGAAGAAGCGTCTTTCCTTCGACCAGCTCTACGACATCCGCGCCGTGCGCGTGATGGTGGACGACGTGGCCTCCTGCTACGCCGCGCTGGGCGTGGTGCACGCGTTGTGGGCCCCGGTACCGAGCGAGTTCGACGACTACATCGCGCGGCCCAAGGCGAACGATTACCGCTCGCTGCACACCGCGGTGGTGGGGCCGGAAGGTCGCACGATCGAAGTGCAGATCCGCACCCATGACATGCACGCGCAGGCCGAGCTGGGCGTGGCCGCGCACTGGAAATACAAGGAGGGCGGCAAGGGCGCTTCGATGGCGTTCGATCGCAAGATCACCTGGATGCGCCAGCTGCTCGAGCAGGCGCACGACACGCCGGGCGCGGAGCTGGCCGGTGCGCTGGAAGCCGAACTCACCGAAGACCGCGTGTACGCGCTGAGCCCGAAGGGCGAGGTCATGGACCTGCCATACGGCGCCACGCCGCTGGATTTCGCTTACCACGTGCATACCATGGTCGGGCACCGCTGCCGTGGGGCGAAGGTCAATGGCCGCATCGTGCCGCTGACCTACCGGTTGCGCAGCGGCGACCGCGTGGAAATCCTCACCGCGAAGGAAGCCGATCCTCGGCGCGACTGGCTGCTGCCCGCCACCGGCTACCTGGCCAGCAACCGCTCGCGCGAAAAGGTGCGCAACTGGTTCCACAAGCTGGACCGCGCCCGCAACCTGCAGGCGGGGCGCGAGCTGCTGGACCGCGAGTTGAAGCGGCTGGGTCTCGGGCAGGCGGACCTGTCCACCGTGAACCGGCGCTTCCACGCTGACAGCGTGGAGGATCTCTACATCCAGGTCGCGCTGGGCGATACCGGGCCGAACCAGATCAGCCGCGCGCTGCTCGAAGCCGAGCGTGCTGTGAGCCAGCCGGTACAGGCGCCGGCATTGCCGCGACCGACGGCGCGCCGTGAGGGGCTCGGCCGCAGCAACTTCACCGTGCAGGGCGTGGGCAACCTGCTGGTACAGCTCGCGCGCTGCTGCCAGCCGGTCGCCGGCGAGCCGATCGTCGGCTACCTGACACGCAGCCGTGGGGTCACCGTGCACCGTGCGGACTGCATCGCGCTGGCGCGTCTTTCCGCGGCGCACCCGCAGCGCATCCTGCCGGTGGAGTGGGGGCGGGCCGGCAGCGGGTATGAGGTGGATGTGGTGGTGGACGCCGTGGACCGGCGCTGGCTGCTGAAGGACATCACCAACCTCATCGCGCAGGAGGATGCCTACGTACTCGACATCCACAGCGACAACGTGCGTGACAGCGGCCGCGCGCACCTGCGGCTGCGGCTGAAGGTCACCGATTTCGACCAGCTGTCCACGCTCCTGGGCAAGCTGGATGCCTTGCCGGGCGTGAGCCAGGCGCGGCGACAGGGCTGATTTCACGGCAGGCATGACAAGCTTGCCGCATGGAACCTGCGCATCGCCCGTCCGGAGAGCACGCGCGCGACGCCCTGTCACGGGTGCGGCGCGAGGGTCGCTGGTGGTGGGTGCATGCCCGGCACGCGCGCCGGATCTGGCGCTGGGCCGCCGTGGGTGGATTGCTGCTGTTCGTGGTGCTGGTGCTGCTGCGCCAGCCGCTGGGCGACTGGGTGATGAAGGCCCCGCGCACCACGCAGCTGCTGGCGCAGGGCGAACAGGCGCTGGCGGCAGGGCGGCTGAGTGCCGCCGACGGGAGCGGCGCGCGCGAACGGTTCGTGGCCGCGCTGGCACTGGACAGCGATCGTCCCGAGGCCCGCGAAGGTCTTGCACGCACCGGCCTGGCGGCGCTGGCGCGCGCCCGCGCGCAGGTCGAGGCCGGGGAGCTGGAGGCGGCCGAGGCATCGCTCGCGCTCGCGCGCCAGTTGCAGGTGCCGCAGCCTGGCACGGCCGCCGTTGAAAGGCTGTTGCGTGATCGGCGTGCGGCGGCGGTAGGTCACCAGGCGTTGCTGCAGCAGGCGGGAAAAGCGTTGGCGGAAGGCCGCCTGGCCGATGGGCAGGCGGCGGCGCTGCCGCTGTTTGCCCGCGTGCTGGCGCTCTGGCCGGACAACCTGCAGGCGCTGGAAGGCCGCGAGGACGCACTGACCGATCTGCTGCTGCAATCGCGCGAGGCGGCGGGCCGGGGGGACCTGGAGGCCGCTGCGCGGCAGTTGGCACAGGCGCGCGGGTTCGACGCTGGCCACGCCGACCTGCCGGCCAGCGAAGCCGCACTGGCCACTGCACTGGACGAGCGCCTTGCACGCGCCGCGCGCGAGCGACGGCGGGGGCAGTGGGAGCGTGCGGCGGCGAGCCTGCAGAGCGTGCTCTCGGTGGTGCCGGACGACAGCCGCGCGCAGGAGGCACGCGACGCGCTGGGTAGCGCCCTGTTGGCGCGCAGCCAGCGCCTCGGCGGTGATTTCCAACTGGCCGCTGCGCAGCGTGACATCGAGCTGGCACGGTCACTGGGCGTTGCCACGGCGGCGGCGCTGTTCGCCGAACAGCAGCTGCAGCGCGACCGTGCCGCCCGCGATGCGCTGGAGGCAAGCGCCGGCGCGCGGGCCGGGTCGCCGCGCGCAACGCGTGCTGTGCAGCCGCTGCTGGCCAGGATGGAAGAAGCCGAACGCGAGGGTCGGTTCATCAATCCACCCGGGGAAAACGCATTCGATGCCCTGCGCGCCGCGCAGGCGGTAGCCCCCCGTGATCCGCGCGTGCGGCGCGCCGCGGCCCGGCTGCTGCCGGCGACCCGGCAGTGCTTCGATGACGGCCTGCGGCAGAACCGTGTGGAGGCGGCGGGAAACTGCCTGCAGGCGTGGCAGACGCTGGCACCCGGCGACACGGCACTGGAGCCGGCGCGGCGCCGTCTTGCGCAGCGCTGGCTCGCCGTCGGCAGCGAGCGCCTCGGGCGCGGCGACGTGGTGTTCGCAACCCGCGCCGCCGGGCAGGCGGCGTTCTGGTTTCCAGCGCTCAGTGAGCTGCCGCCGTTCGAGGAACGCCTGCAGGCGGCGCGCTCCAGCATCGCGCCCTGATCGAGACGCCTCAGTCGAGGAAGGTGCGCCGCACGCTGGCACGCGCCGCTTCAAGCGAGAAATGGGTGTCCACGTTGCGCAGGCCGCCGGCTGAGAGCCGCTCCCACAGCGCCCTGTCGCGGTACAGCCGCACCACGGCGGCGGCGAAGCCGGCGGCATCATCGGCGACCAGTGCATCCACACCATCCTCCACGTGCATGCCTTCCACCGCGCACGTGGTGCCCACCACCGGCTGCCCATGCGCCATGCTGAGGTTGATCTTGCCCTTCACGCCGGCGCCGAAACGCAGCGGCGCCACGGCGATCCGGCAGCCATCCATGTAGGGCGTGATGTCCTCCACGAAGCCGTGCAGCCGGACCCCCGGCTGTGCCTGCGCCAGGTGCACCAGTGCCTCCGGCGTGCCCGCGCCGATGCAATGGAACGTCACCTCGGGCAGTTCGGCGCGGATGCGCGCGAACACGTCCCCGATGAACCACTGCATGGCATCGAGATTCGGTGGATGGCCGAAGCCCCCCACGAACACCAGGTCGCGGCGCGCATCGAACGGGGCGCCGGCACCGGCCACCTCGTGCAGGTTGGAGATCAGCTCCACCTGCACGTCGGGCGCATCCAGGCGCAGCTGCTCGCGCTCGGCCGCACTCACCAGCACCGTGACATCGCAGCGCTGCATGACGGCCAGTTCGCTGTCGCGCGTGCGTTCGGCGGCGCGCAGCAGGGCCGGTGCATTGGCCACCTCCGCCCCCCGTCGCTCGCGCAGGTAGTGCAGGTCCACCGTATCGAACACGCGCCGGGCCTGCGGCGCGTACCGTTCGACCAGGGGCAGGCATTCCTGCGCGAGGTGGTGACGCACCATCATCACCACCGCAAAACGCGTGCCGTGCCCGCGCAGCCACGGTCCCAGCTGCTGCAGGAACGGCGCGTACCAGACCTCCACGCCCAGCCGCTGCAGGGCCTCGGTGGCACTGCCCGCGTGCTCGCGGCGGGTGGGCACGAACACCACGTGCAGCCCTTCCTGGAGCAGCAGGCGGATGAGGTTGAACTGGCGCAGGGAGCCGGAATCGCGATCCGGGCGCGGCACTGTTTCGTCCAGGATCAACACCTGCCGCCGGTGGCGATGCAGCAGGGCAGGCGAGGGCACGCTGCCCGGCGGCGGGAAGCCTTCCAGGGTGGACGCCCATTTGGCCGCGAAGACCTGCTGGTTGCGCACCTGGTGCGCCTTGACGCCGCTGTTGAGATCGGTGCCATTGCTGGTGCCTTCGTCATGCACGACGCGGCTGGCCGGTTGCACCAGCACGCGCAGCCCACGGGCACGCACCTGGAACGCCAGGTCGGTGTCTTCGTAGTAGGCCGGGCGGTAGCGGGTATCGAATCCGCCGATGCTGTCCCACAGGGCGCGCGGCAGCATCAGCGCTGCGCCGGAGGCGTAATCGGTGTCACGCAGGGAGGCGTAGCGCGGATCGTCCGCCGATTCGAAGCGGCCGTAGCTCCAGCCGCTGGCGTCGCTGAAGATCACGCCACCGGACTCCTGCAGGCGACCGTCCGGATACAGCAGCTGCGAGGCCACCAGGCCCGCGCCGGGCACCTGCGCGAAGGTATCGAGCAGGGCATCGAGCCAGCCGGGCTGGGGCACCGTATCGTTGTTGAGCAGCACGACATGCGTGCCGCGCGAGCGCGCCACGCCGTCGTTGCACGCCTCGATGAATCCCCCGTTGGACGCACGGATCTCGTAACGCAGTCCCTGCACCTGCGGCAGGCAGGCCACCGTGGCATCGCGGCTGCCATCATCGATCACCAGGATCTCGCAGGGCACGGGTGGCGGGTACGCGGACAGCGCGCGCAGGCAGGCCAGGGTGTGTTCGAAGTGGTTGTAGACCGGAATGATGATGCTGACCTGCGGTGACGCGCTGGCCGGCACCGCGAACGCGGCGAACGGCGCCTGTGCCGGCAGGAACAGGGCGGTGCGCGGCGCGGCGGCGGCTGGCTGGCTGTGGACCCTGATCCGGCTCCAGGTCGCACGCCAGCCCCGCGTCCGCAGGCTGGCACCGGTGCGCCGCGCCAGTCCGAGCAGGCGGTTGAGCAGGGAATGTAGTTCGGCCCAGGACATGGTCATCCCGTTGCAACTCCAGCTTAAGCGGGTGGACAGCGGGCGCCCCGCCAGCCCGAGGGGCTGGGTTAGACTCGCCGGACCTTACATTGTCGCATCCCCGTGCCCCGACGCTACGACTCCGACGACATCGACGACGATTTCGATGACCAACCGCAAGGCGGCCATCCGTGGCGCCGGCGCCTGATCACCTGGACGATGGCGGCAGTTGCGCTGGGGCTGGGGTTCCTGATTCCGTATACGGTGTACCTGAATCACCAGGTCACCCAGCGCTTCGGCGAACTACGCTGGCAGGTGCCGACGCGCGTGTATGCCCGGCCGCTGGTGCTGGTGCCGGGCGCCGCGCTGGACACCGCCACGCTGAAGACCGAACTGGACGCGGCGGCCTACCGTGAGGACGGCAAGGGAGAAGCCGCGGCGACCTACGCCGCCAATGGCGGACGCTTCACGATCTCCAGCCGCGGCTTCAATGATGTGGACGGGCGGGTCGCTCCGCGCCGTCTGGAGGTGGTGGTCTCCGGCGGGCGCATCGCGTCCCTGCGCGATGCCACCAGCCGCAAGGCGCTGAAGGCCGCACGGCTTGATCCGGCGCGCATCGCCACGCTGTACGGCCAGAAGCAGGAAGAGCGCCGTCTGGTGCGCATGGAGGACACGCCCGATCTGCTGGTGACCGGGCTGCAGGCGGTGGAGGACAAGGACTTCAACCGCCACCATGGCATCGATCTGTCCGGCATCGCCCGCGCGGTCTGGGTCACGGTCCGCTCCGGCGGCGAGGTGCGGCAGGGCGCCTCCACGCTGACCCAGCAGCTTGCGCGCAGCGGCCTGCTCGGCATCGGCAAGGAACAGACCGTCACGCGCAAGCTCAACGAAATGCTGTACGCGCTGATCATGGAGGCGCGCTACGACAAGCGCACGATCTTCGAGGCGTACCTCAACCAGGTCTACCTGGGACAGCGCGGGAGCCAGGCCATCCATGGCATGTCCTCCGGCGCGGAGTTCTGGTTCGGGCGTGACCTGTCCTCGCTGGAAAGCGAGCATGTCGCGCTGCTCATCGGCCTGGTCAAGGGGCCGTCGTACTACGATCCGCGGCGCAACCCCGAACGTGCGCTGGACCGCCGCAACTTCGTGCTGGGCAAACTTCACCAGGCCGCGCTGATCGACGATGCCGAGTACCAGCGTGCCCTCAAGGCACCGCTCGGCGTGCCCAAGCAGCCGGGGCTGGTGGCCGCCAACCGCTTCCCGGCCTACATCGATCTGGTGCGGCGACAGCTCGGCCACGACTATCCCGAATCGGCGCTGCAGGGCGCCGGGCTGAGCGTGATGTCCGGCATGTCACCGTCGGCGCAGGCCTATGCCGAAGGGTCGGTCACGCGCACGCTCAAGTCCCTGGAAAACAAGCGCCGCCCGGAACTGCAGGCGGGCCTGGTGCTCACCGATGTGCACAACGGCGATGTGCTGGCCGTGGTCGGCAGCCGCGATGTCGCCGAGCCCGGCTTCAACCGTGCGCTGGAAGCCCAGCGCCCGGTAGGTTCGCTGCTCAAGCCGTTCGTGTACCTGCTCGCGCTGGCGCAGCCGGATCGCTACTCGCTGGCAAGCTGGGTGGATGATTCCCCGGTGACGGTGCAGCTGGGCCGCGGCCGCAACTGGAACCCGGGCAACGCGGACAACCGCAGCCACGGCACGGTGCGGCTGATCGACGCGCTGGCCCATTCCTACAACCAGGCCACGGTGCGGGTCGGCATGCAGGTCGGCCCGGAACGGCTGACCCAGCTGATCAACGTGCTGGCTGGCATCAAGGCCGACGCCAATCCGTCGGTGATCCTGGGCTCGACCGACCAGAGCCCGTACGCCATGGCCCAGCTGTACCAGTTCCTGGCGTCCGGTGGCGAGATCCAGCCGCTGCATGCGGTGCGCGGCGTACTTGACCCACAGGGCCGCCTGCTCAAGCGCTACGACAAGACGCCTGCGCCGGCGCAGGAAGGGGATTCGATCGCGGCGAACCTGATCAGCATCGCGCTGCAGCAGGTCGTGTCCAGCGGCACGGCGCAGCGGCTCAATGCCGATGGCCTGGGCCGGCTGCAGCCGGCCGGCAAGACCGGCACGTCCAACGATGGCCGCGACAGCTGGTACGCGGGCTATACCGGTGATCACCTGGCCGTTGTGTGGATGGGCAACGACAAGAGCGAACAGACCGGCCTGTTCGGTGCCACCGGCGCCATGCGCGTGTGGTCCGGCATCTTCTCGCGCCTGCCCTCGGCACCGCTGCGCGTGGACAACAAGGGCGTGGACTGGCAGTACGTCGAGGCCACGGGCACCGGCGCCACCGACGAAACCTGTCCGGGTGCGCGCCGCTTCCCGTTCGTGGTGGGCTATGCGCCGGCGTACGCGCCCTGCGCACCGCCGGTCGCCGAGCCGTCCGCAGAGGGCGAAGGCGGTGGCTGGCGCAGCTGGTTCGGCCTTGATCCGAAATCCGAGCCCGCACCCGCTTCGTCCACACCTCCTCCGCCTTCCACGTCTCCCAGGTGACCGCCATGTCCATCCGCCCACTGCATCACACGCTGGTACCTGCGGTCTTGTGCCTGGCGCTCGCCGCCTGCATGAGCAGTGCGCCGCCGACACCCGCCGCGCCGGTGGACACCACCCCGCCGGCGCAGCGCCTGGCCGCCGTCGAGCAGGCGGCGGGGCCGGACGACAAGGAACTCTCCGTGCAGCCGCTGCGCGATCCACAGGTGGACGACCTGCGCCACGCCGCACAGGCGCAGCGCCAGTCTGGTGACATCACGGCGGCGGCGGCCAGCCTGGACCAGGCGCTGGAGATCGTGTCGGAGGATCCCGGCGTGCTGCAGGAACGGGCCGAGGTGGCCCTGCTGCAGGCGCAGTGGGCACCGGCCGAGCAGTTCGCGCGGCGTGCCATCGACCTTGGCTCAAAGACCGGCCCGTTGTGCCGCCGGCACTGGGCGACGATCGAGCAGGCGCGCCTGGCACGGGGGGAGAAGGAAAACGCGGCGTCGGCACATGCCCAGATCGAAGGTTGCACAGTGCCGGGCATCAAGCGCTATTGAGGGTGCCCGCAGCGACGGCGCGCCGGTACCGGCGTGATGCCGGTGGCCAGGCGCGGGGTGCCGCGCGCGCGCTGGTATCCTGTGCGCGCCGATGACGCCCGATCTTCTCCACGCCAGCCGCGAAGCCCTCAGCGAGGGCGGCGCGCTTGCCCGCCACCTCGATGCGTTCGTGCCGCGGCCCGCGCAGCTGCGGCTGACCGAAGCCATCGCCGAGACCCTGCAGCAACGTGACCTGTTGCTGGCCGAGGCCGGCACGGGCACCGGCAAGACCTACGCCTACCTGGTGCCCGTGCTGCTGTCCGGGCTGAAGACGATCATCTCCACCGGCACGCGGGCGCTGCAGGACCAGCTTTACCACCGCGATCTTCCGCGCGTCCGCCAGGCACTGGGCGTGGGCCAGCGAAGTGCGCTGCTGAAGGGGCGTGCCAATTACCTCTGCCGCTATCGCCTGGACCAGGCGCGCGGCGCGCCGCGCTTCAGCAGTCCGCAGCAGGTCGCCGAGTTCCAGCGCGTGCTGGCCTGGTCGGGGCGTACGCAGTACGGCGACATGGCCGAGCTGGAGGCGCTGGCCGATGATTCGCCCTTGCTGCCGATGGTCACCTCGACGGTCGACAACTGCCTGGGCAACGAGTGCCCGTTCTACGAAGAGTGCTTCGTGGTGAAGGCGCGCCAGCGTGCGCAGGCCGCCGATGTGGTGGTGGTCAACCACCACCTGCTGCTGGCCGATCTGGCGTTGAAGCAGGACGGCTTCGGTGAGCTGCTGCCGGGAGCCCAGGCCTACGTGATCGACGAGGCGCACCAGTTGCCTGAGCTGGCTGCACAGTTCTTCGGCGAAGGGTTCGGCATGCGCCCGTGGCAGGAGCTGGCACGCGACTGCCTGGCCGAGGCGCGCAGCGTGGGCGGTGCGCAGGCGGCGCTGCAGCCGGCGGCTGCCGGTCTGGAACAGGCGCTGTTGAACCTGCGCGCAGGCATGGAGGCACTGCCCGCACGCGGCACCCAGTGGCGCGCGCTTTCAGTGCCGGCGGTGCGCGATGGGTTCGATGCGGTGATGACTGCGTTGCATGCGCTGCTGCAGGTGCTGGAGACCGTGCGCGAAGCGGCCGCGGGACTGGATGCCTGCCATGCGCGTGCGCGCGAGGCGGTCTCGCGCCTGTCGCGCTGGCTGGGCGAGGATCTGCCCGTGCTCGACTTCGACGCCGAGCCGGATCCCGCGGCGGACACCGCCACCAACGGTGTGCCGACTGCTCTGGCCGACGTGCTGTGGTACGAACTCACGCCGCGCGGGTTCCGCTGTCAGCGCACGCCGCTGGATGTGTCCGCGCCACTGCGTGCACACCGCGAGCGCAGCCAGGCCGCCTGGGTGTTCACCTCGGCCACGCTGACCGTCGGCGAAGGCTTCGAGCATGTCGCCCAGCGTCTGGGCCTGGATGATCCGCGCACGCTGGCCCAGCCCAGCCCCTTTGATTGGCCGCGGCAGGCGCTGTGTTATCTGCCGGAGGGGCTGCCGGATCCGGCGGCACGCGGCTTCGGCACCGCACTGATCGCTACGCTGCGCCCGGTGCTGGAGGCTTCGCACGGCCGCGCCTTCCTCCTGTTCGCCTCCCATCGTGCCCTGCGCGAGGCAGCCGAGGCGCTGCGCGGCGCGCCATGGCCATTGTTCGTGCAGGGCGAGGCGCCGCGTGCCACGCTGCTGCAACGCTTCCGCGAATCAGGCAACGGCGTACTGCTGGGGTCGGCCAGTTTCCGTGAAGGGGTGGACGTGGTGGGCGATGCACTCAGCGTGGTGGTGATCGACAAGCTGCCCTTCGCCGCGCCGGACGATCCGGTGTTCGAGGCGCGCCTGGATGCGATCCGTGCGGCCGGCGGCAATCCGTTCCGCGATGAACAGCTGCCCCAGGCCGTGATCGCGCTGAAGCAGGGCGTCGGCCGGCTGATCCGCAGCGAGAGCGATCGCGGCGTGCTGGTGCTGTGCGATCCGCGCCTGCTGGGCAGAAGCTATGGACGGGTGTTCCTGGCCTCGCTGCCGCCGTTCCGGCGTACGCGATCACTGTCCGATGTGCAGGCCTTCTTTGCGCCACAATGGGCGGCCCCCGGCACACTGGATGACCTGCCGCCCGGGACCCCGCTGCCCCTGTTCTGAAGTCCATGCCATGAATCTGCTTGCCTTTGAGCTCTCCACCGAAGCCTGTTCCGTTGCCCTGCACGTCGAGGGCCGGGTGCTGGAACGTTTCGAGGTCGCCCCGCGCCGGCATGCGGCACTGGCGCTGCCCTGGGCCGAGGCCCTGCTCGAGGAAGCAGGGCTGAAGCGTTCGCAGCTCGATGCGATCGCGCTGGGGCGTGGGCCGGGCGCGTTCACCGGCGTGCGCCTGGCGATCGCCATCGCGCAGGGCATCGCGCTGGCGCTGGACCGTCCGCTGCTGCCGGTGTCCACGTTGCAGGCACTGGCGCTGCGCGCACCTGCGGAGGCGCAGGACGTGCTGGCGGCCATCGACGCGCGGATGGGCGAGCTGTACGTGGCACGCTACCGCCGCGTGGCGGGCGTGCCGGTCCTGCAGGACAGCGAACGCGTGCTGGCTCCGCAGGCGGTGACGTTGCCCGATGGCCTGGCCTGCCATGGCGTGGGGACCGGCTTTGCGGCAGCCGATGGCGTGCTGGTGACCCACCTGGGTGCTGCGCTGCACGGCGTGGATGCCGCCGCGCTGCCGCGTGCGTCGGATGTGCTGGCGTTGGCCGCGCCAGCCTTCGCGCGCGGCGAGGCGATCGCGGCCGAACAGGTGGAACCGGCCTACCTGCGCGACAACGTCGCGCTGACGCTGGTGGAGCAACAGGCCGCGCGGGCGGCGAAGGCGAAGTAAGGCCGGTTCCGCCGGCAGTGGCGCGAGGCCGGCCGTCAGCGGTCGCGCAGTTCGCCGCCCGGCAGGAACGACCAGGTCCGGGTGACCTGCAGGATGTCGATCGGATCATCGCTCTCCGGCAGGGGCGGGAACGGCTGTGCCAGCTGCACCACGCGCAGGGCCGCCTCATCCAGCAGGGGGGTGCCGCTTGAACGCAGGATGCGGCTGCTCTCCACGCTGCCGTCGCGGCGCACGCCGACGGTGATCACCACCTGACCGCCCAGCCGCCGCCGCCGGGCTTCATCGGGGTAGTTCAGATTGCCCACCTGCTCGGCGCGGTCCACCCAGGCGCGCAGGTAGCTGGCCCAGGCGTATTCGCGGGTGCTGGCGGAGACGAACTTGCGATTGGGGCGCTTGGCGTACTGCGCCGAACGCAGGTGCACTTCGGCCGCCAGCCGTGCCATCTCCGCATCGCGCTGCTCACGGGCGTCCAGCGGCGCATCGGGACGTGGCTCGGCAGGCTGCGGCGCGGTCTGCGCCTGGGGGACCTCGGCCTCGCCGTTGCGGCTGCTGATCACACGCGCCTGTGGCGGCGGCGCCAGGGCCGCCTCGCGGCGCTGCTGCGGCACCGGGCTGGAGCCCTCCTGCGCCTGCGGCACGATACCGGTCTGGGCATCGCGCGGTCGCTGCGCCTTGTCATGATCACCGCCCCCGACCTGGCTGGCGGCGGCGAGAAAATCCGCCTGCTTCGGCGTCAGCTCGGTCCGGGTCTGGCTGAAGATCACATCCAGCGTCGGCACCAGCGGAGCCTCGCCACGCACCGCGAAGCCCACACCGAGCAGCACCAGCGCATGCAGCAGCAGGGACAGCGTCAGCGTCGCGCCCAGGCGCTGGGATTCGCGCGTGCTGGCGGGGGGCGACACGGCCGGATTCATCGGGGCAGGGAGGCCTCGAGGGCGTCGAACAGGGTGCCGGCGATGTTCAGGCCGAACTGCGCATCCAGCTCGCGCACGCAGGTCGGGCTGGTCACGTTCACCTCGGTGAGGTACTCACCGATCACGTCCAGGCCGACAAAGCGCATGCCGCGGCGCTTCATCTCCGGTCCCACCTGCGCGGCGATCCAGCGATCGCGCTCGCTCAGCGGGCGGCCTTCGCCGCGACCGCCGGCGGCCAGGTTGCCGCGGAACTCGTCGCCCTGCGGAATGCGCGCCAGGCAGTAATCCACCGGCTCGCCATCCACCAGCAGGATGCGCTTGTCGCCGGCGGTGATGTCCGGGATGAAACGCTGCACCAGGGCCAGCGTACGGCCCCCGTTGGTCAGCGTTTCCAGGATCACGTTGAGGTTCGGGTCGCCGGTGCCGCTGCGGAAGATCGAGCGGCCGCCCATGCCATCGAGCGGCTTGAGCACGGCCTGCCCCTGCTCGAGCACGAAGGCCTTGAGCGCCTTCGGATCGCGGCTGACCAGCGTCGGCGGGCAGCACTGCGGGAACAGCAGCGCGGCCAGCTTCTCGTTGTAATCGCGCAGGCCCTGCGGGTTGTTCACCACGGTCGCGCCGGCCGCGGCGGCCAGGTCCAGGATCTGCGTGTCATAGATGAATTCCGCATCCACCGGCGGGTCCTTGCGCATCAGCACGATCTGCTGCGGCCCGAACGCGTGCGGTGCGAAGCCACCCAGGGTGTACCAGTCCGAGGGGTCGTCACGGACCTGCAGCGGCGCCACGTCGGCCTCCGCGCGCCCGTCGCGGATGCGCAGCCCGCCGGGCCGCACGTAATGCAGGCGATGGCCGCGGCGCTGGGCTTCCAGCAGCATCGCGAAGGTCGTGTCCTTGGCAATCTTGATGTGGGCGATGGGGTCCATCACCACGATGACGTTCAGCGGCATGGGGGCACCTGCGAGACAAGGTGCTGATGGTAGCGGGATTGCCCGCGGCCTGCCTGTCATGCGCATGCAACGCTGCGTGCGGCGTGATGGGCCGGCCGGGGAGGGGCGCCGGCCCTTGCTGGCCGGGCCGCGCGGAGCGGATGCATCGCCGTGCTTGCTGGTGCTGCGGCAAGTGCGATATAGATATGGCTTCGCAGCGGCACCGCCCGAAGTGCCGCGCATGGGGAACGGTAAATGACTGAGAACATGACTGCGGGTGGGGAGCTCGCAGGACTCCGGGTGATGGTCATCGACGACTCGAAGACGATCCGCCGGACAGCGGAAACGCTGTTGAAACGCGAGGGCTGTGAAGTGGTCACCGCCACCGACGGCTTCGAGGCGTTGGCCAAGATCGCCGACCAGCAGCCACAGATCATCTTCGTGGACATCATGATGCCGCGCCTGGACGGGTATCAGACCTGCGCGCTGATCAAGGGCAACCAGCTGTTCAAGTCCACGCCGGTGATCATGCTGTCGTCCAAGGATGGCCTGTTCGACAAGGCCCGCGGTCGCATCGTGGGCTCCGAGCAGTACCTCACCAAGCCATTCACGCGTGAAGAACTGTTGGGTGCCATCCGCACATACGTAAACGCCTGACCAGGGGGGAAAGGCAAAAATGGCTCGTATCGTTCTGATCGAGGATTCACCGACGGACCGCGCGGTGTTCACCCAGTGGCTGCGCAAGGCAGGCCACGAGGTGTTTGAAGCGGACAACGCCGAAGATGGCCTGCAGCTGGTGCGCGAGCATGCACCGCAGCTCGTCCTGATGGACGTCGTGCTGCCGGGCATGAGCGGCTTCCAGGCCACGCGGGCACTCTCGCGCGACGCGGCCACACGGCACATTCCCGTCATCATCGTCAGCACCAAGGCGATGGAGACGGACAAGGCGTGGGGACTGCGCCAAGGGGCCTCGGACTACATCGTCAAGCCACCGCGCGAAGACGAGCTGATCGCGCGCATCAACGAGCTGGTGTCCTGATGCGCTCGCCGTTCGACATTCTCGAGGCTTACGAACGCCGCAGCCTGGTCCACGCTGTGCAGTTGCCCGAGCGCCAGTTCGCCGAGAACCTGTGGCGTGGCGTGGGGTACCGCATCGGCAGCCGGCGCCTGGTTTCGGATTTCCGCGAAGTGGTGGAGATCGTGCCGATGCCGCCGGTGACCCCGGTGCCCTGCGCGCAGCCCTGGCTGCTTGGCGTGGGCAACCTGCGCGGCAACCTGTTTCCGGTGATCGACCTGAAGTATTTCCTGGAAGGTGCGCGCACCGCGCAGCAGGAAGGCCACCGCGTGCTGATCATGCGTCAGGCGGGCGGCGACGTCGCCCTCACCATCGACGAACTGTTCGGCCAGCGCAGTTTCGAACAGCACCAGGAAGTCGCCGCCGGCGAGCTGGCGGGGGGGCGCTATGGCCACTTCGTCGACCGCGCGTTCCATGCCGACGGCCACGACTGGGGCGTGTTCTCGCTTTCGCTGCTGTCCCGCACTCCTGAATTCCGGCAGGCCGCGGCCTGAGGGCCATCCTGTCGATCCTGTACTGCATAGAACATCGAGGTTGAACGATGAGTACTGCTTCGGATTCCACCCGGACCCGCAAGCTGCGTCTGGGAGGCACCAACGCCTGGCTGCTGCTGTTGCTGGTGTCGATGGCCCTGTTCGGCCTGAACACCGGTGTCGCCACGTGGCAGGGCAGCCGCCTCGCCGACGCCAGCACCAAGGCCGCTGACCTGCAGGTGCTCTCGCAGCAGCTGGCCAACCAGGGCCGCGAGGCCGTGGGCGGCAATGCGCAGGCCTTCACCGCGTTCAAGGCCACCCGTGCCGCGATCGAGGACAACGTGTCCACGCTGCGCAGTCGTTACGGGCAGGAGCCGGGCGTGACGCGCCCGATCGCCACGCTGACCGATACCTGGAAGCCGCTGAGCGAGAGCGCGGGCCAGCTGGTGGCCAGCGAGTCGGCTGTGCTGACCCTGGCCGGCAGTGCCGACGCCTTCTCCGGCGCCGTCCCGGGCCTGCAGGCACAGCTCAATGAAGTGGTGCGCGCGCTGAGTGCCTCCGGCGCCCCCGCCTCGCAGATCTACAGCGCCCTGCAGCAGGTCGTGGTCGTCGGTTCGATGGCACGCCGCATCACTGAGATGCGCGCCGGTGGCAACGCCGCATCGGCCGCCGGCGATGCATTGGCACGCGACATCACCGTGTTCGGCCAGGTGCTCGATGCACTGCGCAGCGGCAACGAGGAACTGGGCATCGCCGCAGTCCGCAGTCCGGCCGCGCTCGCGGCGCTGGAGCAGTCGCAGGCGCAGTGGACGGCGATGAAGACCCACGCCGATTCAATGCTCGCCAGTTCGCGCCAGCTGTTCGCCGCGCAGGCCGCGGCCGCCAGCCTGACCGCCGGCTCCACGACGATGCTCAATGACAGCCGTTCGCTGTTCAACGCGTTTTCCTCGTTCGGCTCGGCCAGCGACACGCGCCTGTTCCCGAACTTCTGGATCGGCGTGGTGTCCGGTGCGCTCTCGCTGATCGCCATCATCGGCTTCGTCACCACCTCGGTGCGTGGCCGTTCACGCGAGCAGGAGCTGCGTTACCAGACCCAGGTGGAGTTCAACAGCCGCAACCAGCAGGCCATCATGCGGCTGCTGGATGAAATCAGCTCGCTCGGTGAGGGCGACCTGACGGTGAAGGCCTCGGTGACCGAGGACATGACCGGCGCCATCGCCGACGCCATCAACTACGCCGTCGATGAGCTGCGCCACCTGGTGACCACCATCAACGACACCTCGGCCAAGGTGGCCGTGTCCACGCAGGAAACCCAGGCCACGGCCATGCAGCTGGCCGAAGCGGCGGGCCACCAGGCCGGCCAGATCACCACCGCCTCCGACCGCATCGGCGAGATCGCCGCGAGCATCGAGCAGGTTTCGCGCAATTCGTCCGAATCGGCCGACGTGGCGCAGCGCTCGGTGGTGATCGCCGCCGAGGGTGCCGGGGTGGTGCGCGAAACGATCCAGGGCATGGACCAGATCCGCGACCAGATCCAGGAAACCTCCAAGCGCATCAAGCGGCTGGGCGAATCCTCGCAGGAAATCGGCTCGATCGTGGAACTGATCAACGACATTTCCGAACAGACCAACATCCTGGCGTTGAACGCGGCGGTGCAGGCAGCGTCGGCCGGCGAGGCCGGTCGCGGCTTCGCGGTCGTGGCCGACGAAGTGCAGCGCCTGGCGGAACGCACCTCCGGCGCGACACGACGCATCGAGAACCTGGTGCAGGCGATCCAGGCCGACACCAACGAAGCCGTCACCTCGATGGAGCAGACCACCGCCGAGGTGGTCTCCGGTGCGCGCCTGGCCGAGGACGCGGGTACTGCGCTGACCGAAATCGAGCGCGTGTCCAACGCACTCAATACCCTGATCCGGAACATTTCCGTGGCCGCCCAGCAGCAGTCCTCGGCCGCCGCGGACATCACCCAGACCATGGGCGTGATCCGCCAGATCACCGGCCAGACCTCGGAAGGTGCCGGCCAGACCGCGGAATCGATCGGCCACCTGGCACAGCTGGCCGCCGACCTGCGCCGTTCGGTCGCCGACTTCAAGCTGCCGGCCTGAGTGCCGGACGCAGGAGCAAGGATCCCCATGAAGCACTGCCATCTTCGCCATCCCCGTCCGTGCCGCGCACCGCGCGCCGGCGGGGTCTCACTGACCAGCCGGGGCCGCCGATGAGCACGCTGCGCGATGCCATGAGTCACGCTGCACTGGGCTGGGTAAAACCGGAACTGGACGAGATCCTGCGCCTGGTGCGCAACGAGGTCGAATACTTCGCCGAGGAGCCGACGGACACCGGGCGCATGCGCGCCTGCGCCGGCTACCTGCACCAGGTGCAGGGCACGCTGCGCATGGTCGAACTGTATGCCCCGGCACTGGTGGCCGAGGAGCTCGAGCACCTGGCCAGCGCCATCGGCGCCGGCAGCGCGCCGGACCGCGACGAGGCGTGCGCCACCCTGATGCGCGGCAGCGTGCTGCTGCCGGATTACCTCGAGCGCCTGCAGAACGGCCATCGCGACATTCCGATCGTCCTGCTGCCGCTGCTCAACGACATCCGTGCCGCGCGCGGCGAAGCGGGCATCAACGAGCGCGTGCTGTTTGCGTTCGCGCCGGAAAGCGAGACGGCCAGCGAGGCCGAAGTGGACCACGCCCGCGGCAGCATCAGCGGGCGCAACCGCGAGCTGCTGGACACGGTGGGCAGTGCCGTGAAGGAAGAACTCCTGCGCATCAAGGACGCGCTCGATCTGCACCTGCGGACAGGCAGTGCGCCCGCCCAGCTGCAGCAACAGGTCGACGAGCTCGGCGCGGTCGCTGACACGCTGGCCATGATGGGCCTGGGCGTGGCGCGTGGCGTGGTGCAGCAGCAGCGCGATGCGCTGCAGTCGGTGGTGGCCGGCGAGCACCAGATCGACGAGGACATGCTGCTGGATATCGCCGGTGCGCTCCTGTACGTGGACGCGTCGCTGGATGACCAGGTGGCTCATCTGGGTGCCATCGGCAGCGGCGAAGACGACCCGTCTGCGGCCGAAACGCGACGCACGGTCGAAGTGCTGGCGCACGAGGCGATCGCCAACTTCACCGCCGCGCGCGAGCGCTTCGTCGCCTTCATCGAAACCGGCTGGCAGCATGCCGAGCTGCAGGACGTGCCGCGCCTGATGGGCGAGGTGTCTGGGGCGCTGCGGATGCTGGACCTGGGCACCGCCGCCGATTATCTGCAGGGCGTGAAGCAGTACGTGGCCGCGGAACTGCTGGAGCGCCAACGCGTGCCCAGCGGACGCCAGCTGGACACCCTGGCCGACGCCATGGCCAGCCTTGAATACTATCTGGAGGCCCTGCGCGACCGCCGCCCGGGCCGCGAGGACATTCTCGAGATCACCCGCTCCAGCCTGGAATCGCTGCGCTACTGGCCGCTGCCGGTGGCAGGGGCGACGCTCGCCATCGCCGAGGCGGGCACGGGGGATGCAATCCCCGTCGCGCCGGCGCCGACCGACGACGCCCCTCAGCCGGTGGCGCGCGAAGCGGTGGCGATGCCAGCGCTGCAGATCGAGCCGGTGGCGCCTGCACCCACGCCGATGGAGGCGCCGGTGCTGCCGCCGCCGCTGCCCTGGCAGGTGGCCTTCGACGAGGCTCCCGCCGCCGCCGATGCGGCTGTCCCCGTGCAGGTCGCCGCAACAGATGGTCTGCCTGAGTACGGCGACGCAAGCGATACGCCTGTCGACCCGCCCGCCGGCGACACGGTGCCTGCACCGCTGCTGTTCGGGGCGTCGTCCGCACAGCCGCCGGAGGCCCCGCTGTGGGAACTGGGCGTGAGTGGCCAGATGCCGTCGGCCGAAGCGGCGCAGACCACCACGTTCACCGGGTTCGATCCGGTGGACGCCGAGCTGCACGCGTTGGCCGTGCGGGCGCCTGGAGCCTGGCAGGTGGATGCGTCGTTGCCGGGCCACGAGGCCGGCGAGCATGCGACGGAGAGCTCGCCGCTGCCTGATGACGAGGGCAGCCTGAGCTACCACGTGGATGTGTCCGGTTTCGATCCGGTTCTGGCCGAGTTCGAGCCGATGCCCGAGGCCGCGGCGCCGGTCGCGTACCACCTGCACGACGGCGCGCTGGCCAATGCCGGGGATGTGCTCTCGCTGGACGCCGACGAGGCCTCCAGCGTGGCCTTCCCGCAGGACATTGCGGCGTTCGACGCCAGCGCAGCGTCCGCAACCGCCGCGGCGCCCGTGGACGACGCGCACGCGCGCTTCATGGCCGAGCTTGACGCGGCTGCGGCCGCCTTCGAACCGTTGCCCGATGCGGCGCCGGCTGCCGAAGCGCAGGCCGGGCAGGTAACCGTGGGGGCTTCCAGCGAGCCTGCGCAGAACGAGGCGGCGCCGACGGCCACCGTGGGCGACGCGGGCTTTGACCCGGAAGCCGAAAACATCGACCAGGACATCCGCGAGGTCTTCCTCGAGGAGTTCGAGGAAGAGCTGGGCAACCTGGGGACGCTGTTGCCGGCCTGGCGCGCACAGCTGGACAGCGTGGACCGGCTGCGTCCGATCCGCCGCGTGTTCCATACGCTCAAAGGCAGTGGACGCCTGGTCGGCGCACGTACCCTGGGCGAGTTCGCCTGGAAGATCGAAGGCATGCTCAACCGCGTGCTCGACGGGACGCGAGCAGCGACTCCGGCCGTGGTGGCCGTGGTGGACGAGGCGGTGCAGGTGCTCCCGCAGCTGTTGGCCGCATTGCGCGACGGCACGCCGGTATGGGCAGATCTGCAGGGACTGCAGGCCGTGGCCGACCGCGTCGCGGCGGGCGAGGAAACCTTCCACGTGCCGTTGCCCACGGCCGTGGCGGAGGCGGTGGACGTGCCGCCGGGCGATGAGGTCGAAGGTACCCCGGCCAGCATCGACAGCGTGCTGCTGGAGATCCTGGAAGCGGAAGTGGACGCGCACCTGGCGACGCTGCGCGGCTGGCTGGCGCTACCGCATCCGCAGCCGGTGACCGACCCGCTGCTGCGCGCCATGCACACCATGAACGGCGCGTTCGCGATGACCGACGTGCCTGAAATCACCGCGGCCACCACCGGCGCGGAGAGCTACATCAAACGTGCGCTTGCCGCCGACCAGCTGCCGACGCCGGATGCGCTGGACGCGCTGCAGGCCACGGCGATGGCGATCGGGGCGACGATGGCCGCGCTGCAGGCGCAGGCGCCGCGTATACCGTCCCAGGCGGTGCTGGCCGAGCGCCTGCAGGCGCTGGCCGCGACCCTGCCCGAGGCGCGCTGGCCGGCCCTGGTGGACGATGCGGACGCGGCGGGCGAGCCGTGGCAGGATCATACCGAAGCGGAAGTGACGCACGTCGGCGAACCACAGGGCGACGTCGAGCCGATTGACAGCATGCCGAGCGAAAGCATGCCAAGCGACGGCCTGCAGATCGACGGCCTGAAAACCGACGCTGTGCACGACAGCGCGGACGCCGTGGCCGAGGGTGCGCTCGTGGAGGACACCCCGGTGGCGCACGCGCAGGAGGACGAGTCCGCCGCTACCGATACTGTGGCGGCCGAAGCACTCGATTTCGATTCCGACGCCGGCACGGCGCACGTGGACGAGGCCTTCGTTGAACCCGCGCAGGTCGAACGGGCGCCTTCTTTCGCGCCGACTGCCGACGAACCGGCTGCCGACGAACCGGCTGGCACCGGACGGCAGGCCGACGAACCGCATGCCGTGGCGCCGGACGCGGTGCAATGGCCGATCGAGGCGGATGCCCCGGACACCGCGCGTGAAACCGTGCAGGTCGACGATGCCCTGGCGGTGGCCGACACGCAGCACGACGTTCCGTTGATCGACCCCCCGCACGTGGACGCCTCGCATGCATGGGCGTTCGAGCGCGCGGACGTCGAAGACCTCGGATTGTCCGTGGAGACGCCACCGCAGGCGCTGTCGGATACACGGGCCGACGCCGAAGACCTGTCGACGGTGCATGCCTTCGAAGCAACGTTGGATGACGGCGCCAGCGACGGCCTCGAAGCGCAGGAGGATGCACCGCAGGTGCCCGCCTTCGGCGAAGCGGTGACGCTTGAACAGGCGCTCGACGAAGGCCTGCACGTGATCGAGGCCGAGGCAGAGCCGGACCACGCGCCTGTTGACGGTGAGCACGAAGCCGAAGCGCACGACGCCGAAGCGCACGAGGCCGAGGTGCAGGAGACGGAGGCAGCCGATGCCACGTCCAGCGCACACGACCAGCCGGCGGAGCAGCGTACCGCGCTCGATCCGCTGTTCGAGATGGAGCCGGTACTCCCTGCGCTGAGCGCAGCCGGGGAGGTCGTCGCGTCTGCGGCGGCCGACGAGGAAACGCCGAGCGATGCGCTGGATTTCAGCGTGCTGGACCGCGAACTCGTCGATATCTTCGTGGAAGAAGGCAAGGACCTGATGGACCACTGCGATGGTCTGATCAGCGAACTGCGCGCCGCGCCGGACGACCGCGACGTGCTGGCCGGCCTGCAGCGTGACCTGCATACCCTGAAGGGTGGCGCACGGATGGCGGGCATCAATGCCATCGGTGATCTCGGCCATGACATCGAATCGCTGCTGGAAACCGTTGCCGCCGGCCGTACCCAGCTCGAACGCAGTGATGTGCAGCTGCTGGAGCGGGGCTTCGACCGCCTGCACCAGCTGCTGACCCGCACCGGCCAGCACCGCCAGGTGCAGCCGGCCGACGACCTGCTGGCCGCGTTCCAGGCGCGCACCGCGCAGCAGCCTGCGCTGGTGGACGACGCGCCGCAGGACGAGGTGGATGCCGAGATCGCCCGCCAGCCGCTGTCGGCCCCGGTGCCGATGGAAGCGGGCGGGGACGACGACGGGAACCAGCCGCGGCCGCAGCAGGAGCAGGTGCGCGTGCGTGCCGACCTGCTCGACCGTCTGGTCAACCACGCCGGCGAGCTGGCGATCTACCGCTCGCGCCTGGAGCAGCAGCTGGGTGCCTTCCGTGGCGCCATGGGCGAACTCGAACGCACCAATGCCCGACTGCGCGACCAGCTGCGCCGGCTCGACCTGGAAACCGAGGCGCAGATCGTCGCCCGCTACCAGCGCGAGCAGGACCAGGCACACACCTCGTTCGATCCGCTGGAGCTGGACCGCTTCTCCACGCTGCAGCAGCTCAGCCGCGCGCTGAACGAATCGGCGGCCGATCTCGGCGGCCTGCAGGGCGTGCTGGACGACCTTTCGCGCCAGTACGACGGCCTGCTGCAGCAGCAGTCGCGTGTCAGCTCGGAGCTCCAGGACGGCCTCATGCGCGCGCGCATGGTGCCTTTCGACGGCCTGGTGCCACGCCTGCGCCGCGTCGTGCGCCAGGCGGGCGTGGACACCGGCAAGCAGGTTCACCTCACCCTGGAAGGCACGCACGGCGAACTGGACCGCAATGTCCTCGACCGCATGATCGCGCCGCTGGAACACATGCTGCGCAACTCCGTGGCGCACGGTCTGGAAACGCCGGAACAGCGGCGTGCGGCGGGCAAGCCGGAAGAGGGCGAGATCGCACTGCGCCTGCATCGCGAAGGCTCGGAAATCGTGCTTGAAGTGGCCGACGACGGGGCTGGCCTGGACCGTGAAGCGATCCGCCGCCGCGCCCTCGAGCGGGGCCTGCTCGACGCGGGCTCGACGCTCGAAGACCACGAGCTGGACAACCTGATATTCTCGTCCGGCTTCAGCACTGCCGACCAGGTCAGCCAGCTGGCAGGACGCGGCGTTGGCATGGACGTGGTGCGCAACGAAGTGCGCCAGCTAGGCGGCAGCGTGGACATCCACTCCGTCCGCGGCCAGGGCGTGCGCTTCACGCTGCGACTGCCGCAGACCCTGGCGGTCACCCAGGCGGTGTTCGTGCAGATCGGCGAGACCGCCTTCGCGGTGCCGGTGGCCTCGGTCAGCGGTATCGGGCGGATTTCGCGGCAGCGCTTCGAAGCGGGTGAAACCACCTACCGCTATGGGGGCGAGGCGTACACGCTGTACGACCTCGGCACGCTGGTGGGGCAGTCGCCCGCCCGCGCCGAAGGCCAGGCGCAGGTCCCGCTGCTGCTGGTGCGTGCCGGCGACCTGCGCGCCGCCGTGGCGATCGACCAGGTGCTGGGTAACCGCGAAATCGTGGTCAAGCCCGTCGGCCTGCAGATCGCCTCGGTGCCGGGTATCTACGGCGCCACCATCACCGGCGATGGCCGCGTGGTGGTGATCCTGGACGTGGCCCCGCTGGTGCGCCGTTTCGTCGCCAATCCGCAGCGACCGGTCCAGGTCACCGCACAGCCGCAGCAGCGGCAGGTGCCGCTGGTGATGGTGGTCGACGACTCGCTGACCATGCGGAAGGTCACCGGACGCATCCTGGAGCGCCACAACTTCGAAGTCAGCGTGGCGCGTGATGGCGTGGAAGCGCTGGAGCGCCTTGAGGAACGCGTGCCCGACCTGATGCTGCTGGACATCGAAATGCCGCGCATGGATGGTTACGAGCTCGCCACCGCGATGCGCGCCGATCCCCGTTACCGCGATGTTCCGATCGTCATGATCACCTCCCGCAGCGGCGAGAAGCATCGCCAGCGCGCCTTCGAGATCGGCGTCCAGCGTTACCTGGGCAAGCCGTACCAGGAGCTCGACCTGATGCGAAATGTCTACGACCTGTTGGGGATCGCCCGTGTCCGTGAATGATGCAGAGCCGGTACCGGCGGTTGTCCTGCTGGCCCGTCCCGGCGCGGCGCGCGAGCGCCTGCGTGAAGCCCTCGCGCACGCCGGTGTGATGCTGGTACTGGAAGACGACCCTGTCACCGTGGACGCGGCTACGCTGCGCGCAGTGGCGCCCTGCACGGTGGTGATCGCCCTCGAACCGGCCGTCGACGATGCGTTGGAACGACTCGACGAGGTGCTGGCATCGCCGGCCTTCCTGCTGGTCTTCGACGAGGCCGACGTGGCCGCGCGTCGCGACGGCTGGGAAGTCCAACGCTGGGGCCGTCACCTGGCCGCCAAACTGCATGGGCATCGGCAGGTGCTGCCGCCGGGCGCCGAAGGCGAGGATGACGTGCTGCTGGAACCCGGCCGGCCAGTGAACCCGGTGCGTCCGGGCGATGACCACCCCCTGTCGTTCCATGTCGAGGAAGCGACCGATGTCGCCGGCCAGGTGCCTGCCGATGGCCTGTACGCGCCGCCGGACCACCTGCAGGAGCCGCAGTCGCTCGAAGAGGCGCTCGCGGCGTCCATGCCGCTGGCGCCCGTCGCCCACGAGGCCGAAGCACCAGCGGCCGAGGCGCCCGCACCGCCGGCCACCGGATTCGGCGACCACAGTGCGTGGTCCCTGGTGGACGAGGATGCCGCGCCGTCGCCGTCGCCGGTGCAGGCATCGGCACCGGCCTCCGTGCTGCCGCCCGCCTTCGATACCGATCGTCTGCAACTGGTGGACCTTGAGCCGGCGGCCCCCGCAGCGCAGGGGGCACGCGGCGCGGTGGTGGTGCTGGCCGGGATCGGTGGTCCCGATGCGCTGCGTCGCCTGCTCGCGGGCCTCCCGCCGCAGCTGGACATTCCGCTGCTGGTGCGCATGCCGCTGGAGGGCGCGCGCTACGGCAATCTGGTCAAGCAGATGGCACGGGTTTCGCCGCTGCCGGTGGCCCTTGCCGAGCCGGGCGCCCAAGTGGAGAACGCGGCGGTCTATATCCTGGCTGACGATACCGGCGTGGTGTTCAACGAAGGCGGGCTGGCGTTCGCCTCCCATGCGCAGGGGATCGACCTGCTGGCGCTGCCGCCTGCCGAGAGCGCGGTGGTCGTGCTCAGCGGCGCGGACCTGATGCAGGTGGACCCGGCGCTGCGGTTGGCCGAGGCCGGGGCCTGGGTCGGCGGACAGGTGGGTGATGGGTGCTACGACCCCGCGGCGGCGACGGCCGTGGTGGCGGCCGGCATGTTCGCCGGTGAGCCGCAGGAACTGGCGCAGGCGATCGCCGCGCGCTGGGCGGTGGCTGATGAAGGAGATGCACGATGAGTTATGCCAGCAATGATGAGATCCGTGGCGTCCTGATCCAGTCGGGCGTGGAGCGGGTGCTGCTGCCCAATGCCACCGTGGCCGAGATGATGGCGCGGGTGGAGGTCCAGGCGGTGAGCGATGCGCCGCGCTGGCTGCTGGGTGAGATTGCCTGGCATGGTTGGCAGGTGCCGCTGGTGTCGTTCGCGCGCCTGTCCGGCCTGGGCGAAGAGATGGCCGGCGGCAACAACAAGGTGGTGGTGCTGAAGGCGCTGGGTGGCAATCCTGCGCGGCCCTATGTCGCGCTGCTCACGCAGACGTTCCCGCAGCTGATCTCGGTGCCGCGTGATGGCTTGCTGGCGGATGCATCGGAGGAGACGCTTCCAGATACCGTGCACATGCGCGTACTGCTCGGTGAGCAGAGTGCGGTGGTGCCGAACCTGGATGCGCTGGAAGCGGCGCTGGATACGCTGCCGGGGCGTTGACCGGCTGACGGTTGCCAATGGCCCCGCCCCTCGTGGGTGGGGCGTTGCGGGTTCCGGGTCAGGCCGGGCGGTGCCCCGGCACGCGGTCAGCCCAGGTCGCCCAGGCGGGCCTGCAGGGCGGCGATCGCAGCCAGACCGGCGGTCTCCGTGCGCAGGATGCGCGGACCCAGCTGCAGGCCCTGGAAGCCGGCGCTGTCGAGGAGTGCGCGATCGCGCGGCGACCAGCCGCCTTCCGGTCCGATGGCGATCACCACACCGTTTTCCGGCGCCTGCTGCAGCGTGGACAGGCGGTGCGTGCCCTGTGGATCCAGGGTCAGTCGCAGGGTCTGCGGCGGCAGGGTGGCGACGGCGGCGGCAAGGGCCTCCGGCGCGCCCACCGTGGGCAGCACCGCACGTCCGGACTGACCACATGCCGACTGCACCACGCTGGTCCAATGCGCCAGCCGCTTGCCGGCGCGGGCCGCGTCCAGTTTCACTTCGGTGCGTTCGGCATTGACCGGCACGATCGCCGCCACGCCCAGTTCAGTGGCCTTCTGCAGGATCAGGTCCATCTTCTCGCCGCGCGCCACGCCCTGCAGCAGCGTGATGCGCAGCGGTGACTCATTGTCCACGCTCACGGCCGCGTCCACGCGCACCTGGACCTCGCGCTTGCCCACGGCCACCAGCGTGGACGGATAATCCCGGCCATCGCCGTTGAACAGCACGCAGCCGTCGCCTTCGCGCAGGCGCATCACCCGCACCAGGTGGTTGGCGGTCTCCTCGGGCAGGGCCACGGTCTGTCCGGGCTGGAGCGCCAGGTCGATGGAGCAGCGGGTCACGCGCATCGTTGTTGCCTCGTCATGTCATGCATCGGTAGCGGGGCGGCCGGTCTGCTAGCATTCAATGCTCATGAAGACCCTGCTGCCAGTGCCTATTCTATCGGCCCGTCCGGAGGCCGCGACATGACCCGTCGCCTGCCCACCATCCACGCCGTCCTTGATGAGGAGAGCGGACCCTTCCGGCGCCAGGAACTGGATCTGGAGTTCTCCAATGGCGAGCGCCGCCGGTTCCAGCGCCTGCTCAGCGGCGGTCACGGCGCCGTGGTGGTGGTGCCCCTGCTCGACGATGAAACCGTGCTGCTGGTGCGCGAATATGCTGCGGGCGTGCACCGCTACGAACTCGGCCTGGTCAAGGGCCGCATCGACGCCGGCGAAACGCCGCTGCAGGCAGCCGACCGCGAGCTGAAGGAAGAAGCCGGCTACGGTGCGCGCAGGCTCGATGTGCTGCGTGCGATGACCCTCGCGCCGACCTACATGAGCCATCAGTCGCATCTGGTGCTCGCCCGCGATCTGTACCCCGAGCGCTTGCCCGGCGACGAACCGGAAGAACTTGAGGTCGTGCCTTGGAAACTGGCCGAACTGGACGCGCTGATGCTGCGCGAGGACTTCTCCGAAGGCCGTTCCCTCGCCGCGCTGTTCATCGCACGCGAGTGGCTGCAGCGGCCGTCATGAGGATGGGCCGACTGCCGTCCGCGCAAGGGAGTGCTGCATGACCCACGCCCGCCTCACCACCGACCTGCGCGAGACGGTGATCGCCATCGCACGCGAAGCGTCCGCGGCGATCATGCAGGTCTACGCCGCCGGGTTCGATGTCGTGCTCAAGGACGACCGCAGCCCGGTCACCGCTGCAGACCTCGCCGCGCACCAGTGCATCGTCGATGGCCTGGCCCGGCTGACGCCGGACCTGCCGGTGCTCTCCGAAGAAGCGGCGGCAGCGCCGTGGGACGTACGCCAGCACTGGGGGGCGTATTGGCTGGTCGATCCGCTTGATGGCACGCGCGAGTTCGTCAAGCGCAACGGCGAGTTCAGCGTCAACATCGCGCTGGTCTACCAGGGCGCGCCGACCTTCGGGGTGGTGCTGGCACCGGTGACCGGCATCGTCTGGCACGCAATGCGTGGCGAACAGGCCTTCCGCCGGCAGGGCGCGCATGACACCGTGCTGCGCACGCGCAGTCCGGCGCAGGCGCCCCTGCGCGTGGCGGCCAGTCGTTCGCATCCCTCGCCGCGCGCACAGGCCCTGCTGGCCCGCATGGGCGAAACCGAAATCGTCGAGCAGGGCTCTTCGCTGAAGTTCTGCCGCATCGCCGAGGGCGACCTCGACGTCTACCCGCGGCTGGGTCCAACGTCCGAATGGGACACCGCCGCTGGCCAGTGCGTGCTGCATGCCGCCGGTGGCGCCGTGCTGGCCGCGGACTCGGGCAAGCCCTTCCGGTACAACCGTCGCCCGAGCCTGCTCAACGGTGACTTCATCGCCCTCGGTGACACCACGCTGCCGTGGCGGACCTGGATGGCCCCCCCGGAGGACGCCGCGTGAGCGTGACGCCAGCACCGCCACCGACCTCCGATGCGGCCACCGAACTGGGCCGCCTGCTGGCCATCATGGCGGCCCTGCGCGATCCCCGCGACGGCTGTCCGTGGGACCTGCAGCAGGACTTCAGCACCATCGCGCCGTACACGATCGAAGAAGCGTACGAGGTGGCCGATGCCATCGACCGCGGCGACCTGGATGACCTGTGCGACGAGCTGGGCGACCTGCTGCTGCAGGTGGTCTTCCATGCCCGCATGGCGCAGGAGCAGGGCGCATTCGCCTTTGCCGACGTCGCCCGCAGCATCAGCGACAAGATGGTGCGGCGGCACCCGCATGTGTTCGCCCAGGTGCAGGCCGATGATGCAGACCAGGTGCTGCGCAACTGGGACGCGATCAAGCGCGCCGAGCGCGCGGCCAAGGGCGTGAGCGATGCGTCGGCGTTGGCCGGCATCGCGCGCGGACTGCCGGAATGGCAGCGTGCCCTGAAGCTGCAGTCGCGCGCGGCGCGCACCGGTTTCGACTGGCCGGACCCGGCACCGGTCCTGGACAAGGCGGCCGAGGAGCTCGAGGAGCTGCGCGCTGAGTTCGCGCGTGGGCCCGTGGACGGCAACCGCGAGCGGCTGCAGGAGGAGCTTGGCGACCTGCTGTTCGTCTGTGCCAACCTTGCGCGGCATGCGGGCATCGATCCGGGCACGGCGCTGCGCGGCGCCAACCAGAAATTCGAGCGCCGTTTCCGCTCGATGGAAGCGCGCGCCGCAGCTGCCGCCACGACGCTGGACGCACTCCCGCTGGCAGCGCAGGAAGCCCTCTGGCAGCGCGCCAAGGACGATGAGCGCGGGGCGTGAAAGTCTTCGCGCTGTTCCTGCTCACGGCGGTGGCCGAGATCGTCGGCTGTTATCTGCCCTGGCTGTGGCTGCGCAAGGGCGGGAGCCTCTGGCTGCTGGTGCCGGCGGCTGCCAGCCTGGCGCTGTTCGCCTGGCTGCTCACCCTGCACCCGGCCGCCAGTGGCCGGGTGTATGCCGCCTACGGCGGTGTCTACATCGGTACCGCCCTTGGCTGGCTGTGGCTGGTTGACGGCATCCGGCCGGGGCGCTGGGACCTGCTCGGCGTGGCGCTGTGCCTGGCCGGCATGGCGGTGATCATGTTCGCGCCACGCACCGGCTGAGGGCCGCGCCAGGCACGGGGGCCAGCTGCGCGGTATGCTGCGGGCTGATGTCATGGACGAGGACGGCACGATGTTCCCAACGATGTTCTTCACCGTTGTATTGGCCGTGGTGGCCATCGTCATTCTGTTCAAGGCGGTGCGCATGGTGCCGCAGGGCTACGAATGGACGGTCGAGCGGTTCGGCCGCTACACGCATACGATGAGTCCCGGCCTGCATTTCCTGATCCCCATCGTCTACGGCGTCGGCCGCAAGGTAAACATGATGGAGCAGGTGCTGGACGTGCCCAGCCAGGAAGTGATCACCAAGGACAATGCCGCCGTCCGCGTGGATGGCGTGGTGTTCTTCCAGGTGCTGGACGCAGCCAAGGCGGCCTATGAAGTGGCCAACCTGGAAGTGGCGATGATCGCGCTGGTGCAGACCAACATCCGTACCGTGATCGGCTCGATGGACCTGGACGAATCGCTGAGCCAGCGCGAGGTGATCAACGCCCAGCTGCTCAACGTGGTCGACCAGGCCACCAATCCGTGGGGACTGAAGGTCAACCGCATCGAGATCCGCGACATCCAGCCGCCGCGCGACCTGCTCGACGCGATGGCGCGACAGATGAAGGCCGAGCGCGAGAAGCGCGCGCAGATCCTCGAAGCCGAGGGTGCACGGCAATCGGAAATCCTGCGCGCCGACGGCGAGAAGCAGGCCACCGTCCTGGAAGCCGAGGGACGTCGCGAAGCCGCGTTCCGCGACGCCGAGGGGCGCGAGCGCCTGGCCGAAGCCGAGGCCAGGGCCACCGAGGTGGTCTCCGCGGCGATCGCGCAGGGCGACGTGCAGGCGATCAATTACTTCGTCGCTCAGAAGTACGTGGAGGCGTTCAAGGAGCTGGCGAGCTCGCCGAACCAGAAACTGGTGCTGATGCCGATGGAAGCCAGCGGGGTGATCGGATCGATCGCCGGCGTGGCCGAGCTTGCCCGCCAGGCGTTCGCCAAGCAGGAAGAGAAGCCCACGCGCGCGGTGCCGCCGCGCTTCGGAGACTGACATGCGCTGGGAGGTCGTGGCCTGGGGCGCGCTGGCCCTGCTGCTGTTCGCCGCCGAAGCGCTCGCGCCCGGCGCCTTCATGCTGTGGATCGGCATCGGGGCGGCGGCGGTCTTCGTGATCGTGGCCTTCGTGCCCGCGCTGCCGCTGCTGTGGCAGGTGGTGGCATTCGTGGTGCTGAGCGTGGTGGCGATCCAGTGCTACCGGCGCTGGGGCCGGACGCACGCACGGCAGAGTGATGCGCCGCTGCTCAACCGCCGCACCGAGCAGCTGGTGGGGCGGGTGGTCGTGCTGCAGCAGGGCATTGCCGGTGGGCAGGGACGGGTCAACATCGATGATGCCTTCTGGCAGGTGACCGGGCAGGACCTGCCGGCCGGCACGCGGGTACGCGTGGTGGGCGCGCAGGCCGGCGTGCTGCAGGTGGAGCCGGCCGACCGCTGACGGCAGGCCGCAGGCGCCGCACCGCGCCGCGGGCGGGACCGCGGTGCATCTGGGATAATGGCGTCCTGTTTCCCTGCTCCCGGAAAAGCCATGACCCAGAAGACGCTGCTCAATGACACCCACCGTGCGCTCGGCGCCAAGATGGTGGATTTCGGGGGGTGGGACATGCCCATCCACTACGGCTCCCAGCTCGACGAGCACCACATGGTGCGCAGCGCCGCCGGTGTGTTCGACGTCAGCCACATGACGGTGGTCGATCTGCGCGGCGGGCAGGTCAAGCCGTTCCTGCGCCGCGTGCTGGCCAACTCCGTGGACAAGCTCAAGGCGCCGGGGAAGGCATTGTATTCGTGCATGCTCAATGAGCGCGGCGGCGTCATCGACGACCTCATCGTCTACTACCTGGCTGACGATTTCTTCCGCATGGTGGTCAATGCCTCCACGCGCGAAAAGGACCTGGCCTGGCTGCAGCGCCAGGCGCAGCCGTTCGGCGTCACCGTGACCCAGCGCGAAGACCTCGCCATCCTCGCGGTGCAGGGGCCGCACGCGCGCGATGCCGTCATTGGTCTCGTGCGCGAGGCTGATCGTGCCGCACTGGCCGCGCTTGGCCGTTTTGCCGCGATGGACGTGCAGGCCGACGACGGCACCGCGGTGTTCGCCGCACGTACCGGATATACCGGCGAGGATGGCTTCGAGCTGCTGCTGCCGCAGACGGCGGTCGTCGCCTTCTGGAACCGCCTGCTTGCCGCGGGCGTCAAGCCGGCGGGGCTGGGGGCGCGTGACACGCTGCGCCTGGAAGCCGGCATGAATCTCTACGGCCAGGACATGGACGAAGACCTCACCCCGTACGAAGCCGCGCTCGCCTGGACGGTGGCCCTCGACGCCGGACGGGACTTCATCGGCCGTGACGTACTCGAAGCGCAGAAGGCCGCTGGCGATGCGCGACAGATGATCGGCCTGGTCATGGACGAGAAGGGCGTACTGCGTCATGGCCAGGTCGTGAGTACCGCCAACGGTCCCGGCGAGATCCTCTCGGGCACCTTCTCGCCGACGGTTGGCAAGGGCATCGCATTCGCCCGCGTGCCCGCCGGTGAGCCGGGTGCAGTGACCGTCGATATCCGTGGCCGCCAGGTCCCGGTGCGGGTGGTGAAGTTCCCGTTCGTGCGCGAAGGCCAGGTGCAGGCCGGTGTGCTGCCCGAAGCCTGATTGAAACACCTGGCGGGCCTGCCAGCAGGCCCGTCCCGTTGGTTACACTAGCCGCGTTTTCCACCCCTGATTTCTGGAGCACTGCCATGAGCGAGATTCCCGGCGACCTCAAATTCCTCTCGTCCCACGAGTGGGCCCGCAACGATGGCAACGGGCGCGTCACCGTGGGCATTTCCGATCACGCCCAGGGTCTGCTCGGTGACCTGGTCTATGTCGAGCTGCCCGAGGTGGGGCAGGAAGCCAAGGCCGGTGAGCAGATCGCCGTGGTCGAGTCGGTCAAGGCGGCCTCGGATGTGTACAGCCCGGTCAGCGGCACCATCGTCGAGGTCAATTCCGCGCTGAGCGACAAGCCGGAAACCATCAATGAAGATGCCTACGGCGAAGGCTGGCTGTACGTGATCGAGGTCGCGGGCATCGAGGAGTTCGACGAGCTGCTGGCGCCGGACGACTATGCCCAGGCACTCGACGACGCACAGGACTGACCGTCCCGGGCTCGATCATCGAACCGCCCCGCGTGGGCGGTTTTTTTTTGCCCGCGTGCCGGTCACTGCGCGAGGGACATGGCAGAGGGTTCTTTCCTGCACCTGGTGGCAGCGTCCGGCGCCGATTTTTTTTGCGCATATCCGCGTTTGCACCTCACCGCGCGAGCGCTTTCGTGTGAAAAAAAAACGTGCACGTTGTGGGTACGTCAGGCAGGGGGCAGCACTGCGTCGCGTGGTGCGGTGCTGCTGCGAAGCGACCGTGCACGCGCGCTGCACCGGTGCAGCAGAGTGCTTGTTTAAAGGTGTTTCGCGCACGTGTCCTGCAGGCACGCGAAACGCCGGGATGGCCGCAACAGCTTCCTCGCCTGTCGTTCGACACGCTGTCGCACGGAGGCGATGCAGCGCAGCCAACCGCTTCGGCGTGAAAATTTCCGCCCAGGGTTGTTGACAGGAAAAAAAAGCGTGATTAGGTTTCGCCTCAGCAGACCTTGCCTGCCAGACCGAGTGCAGCAGATCAACGACCAGACGCGAAGCACAAGCTCCCCTGCCACCGCACGTCGCGCGACGTTGCAGTCGGCATCGCTTCCCCTGGCCATGGGCATCACGTTTTCCGCAGCGCTGACGTTCCCGCATTTCGGGACCACCTGCGTTGCACCCGTCACGGCGCGCTCGACACGCCGGCGGCCCCCGCACAGTCAAGGTGCGGGTTCGATCCACCTGGGCGTTTCAACTCTCCATCACTGACGAGGAGCCACACCATGGCAACTGCGAAGAAAAAGCCGGCCGCCAAGAAGGCGACCAAGAAGGCAGCCAGCAAGACCGCTGCCAAGAAGGTCGCGAAGAAGGCCACCGCGAAGAAGGCAACCGCGAAGAAGGCGACCGCGAAGAAGTCTGTTGCCAAGAAGGCAACGGCCAAGAAGGCAGTGAAGAAGACTGCAGCACGCAAGGTCGCCAAGAAGGCGACGGCGAAGAAGGCAGTGAAGAAGGCGGCGAAGAAGGCAACGGCGAAGAAGACGGCGAAGAAGGCCGTAAAGAAGACCGCTGCCCGCAAGTCCTCGACCGCTGCCAAGAAGGTTGCGCGCAAGCCGGCCAAGAAAGCCGCGGCCAAGAAGTCGGCCACCAAGAAGGTTGCCAAGAAGGCCACCAAGAAGACCGCTACGCGCTCCACCGCCGCCAAGAAGGCAGTGACCAAGACCGCGACGAAGAAGGCTGCGAAGAAGCCGGTCGCCAAGAAGGCCGCCCGCAAGCCGGTGGCCCGCAAGAAGAAAGCCGCTCCGGTCGCACTGCCGGCGACGCCGGCGCCGCTGATCTGATCGTCTCCCGATAGCCGTACCCTGGAACCCTTTCCCTGGCTGCCCAGCGGGGAGAGGGTTTTTTTATGGGCGGATGACGGGCAAAAAGAAAGCGGCCCGAAGGCCGCTTCCGCAGGTGGGGCGATGCCACCCCACTCAGCGCGGCGAGGCCACCGCACGATTGGACGAGGCGCCCTTGGAGCGCGTGCCCGCCGGTGCGTCTTCGGCCATCAGGTTGTCGCTGCCGAAATCGGTATCCACGTCCAGCCACTTCTGCGCGGGCAGGCCGAGGGCCGCGTCCAGCACGGTCGGCAGCAGGCCGCTCGGCAGGCTGCTCTCGCCGTTCCACATGATCGCGATGCCGAGATCGCGGCCGGGCACCAGCGCGAGCAGTCCACGGTAGCCCTGCACGGCCCCCGCATGGAACACCACCGGGTTGCCGGCGTAATCGAAGTTGCGCCAGCCAAGCGCATAGCCGGCCGAGCGCAGGCGCTCGCGGCGCCAGCCCGAGCGCATCTCGCCGGGCGTATTGACCAGGCTGGCGTGCAGCGTGGCCAGCAGCGGGGCCGGCAGTACGTCGGGGCGGTGGCCGGTATGCGCCAGCAGCCACTGCGCCATGTCGTTCGCACTCGCGTTGACCCCTGCCGCCGGCGCCACGCGGTAGTAGGTCGGCTTCGGGTTCAACGACACCCAGCCATTGCGGCTGCGCACGTGTGGCCGCGCCCAGCGCGAACTGGCCTGGATGCCGGCCAGGCCGAGGCTGGCGTCGTTCATGCCGAGCGGCTTGAAGATGCGCCGTTCCACCGACTGCTCGTAGAAGCTGCCGGAGGCGGCGTAGACGACGTCGCCGATGAGGCTGAAGGCCACGTTCTGGTAGGCGTAGCAATCACCGGGCAGGCACTTCAACGACGTGCTCGCCAGCTTCTGGGTGAGCGAGTAGTACTCGGCGTTGGCCTCGATGTCGCGGTCATAGGCGTTGTACGGCAGGCCGACGCGGTGGCTGAGGACATCGGCCACGGTCAGCTGCTCGGTGGCTTCCGGCGTGCTGAGCCGGAAGCCGGGCACGTAATCGGTGACCTTGCTGTCCCAGCGCAGGGTGCCATCGTTGACCAGCAGGCCGGCCATCGTGCCCGCGAAGGCCTTGGACAGCGATGCAAGGCGGAACACGGTGTGCGAATCGACCGGCAGGGGATTGTTGACGTCGGTGACGCCGTAGCCGCGCGCACTGAGGATGCGGCCTCCCTGGACGATCGCGATGGCCATGCCCGGCACGCGCTCGCCGTAGGTCAGCTGCTGCGCCATGGCTTCGATGTGGCTCACGTTGAAGCCGGGCGCAGGCGCCTGCACCGGCACGCCGAGGGCGGTGCGGTAGGCGGCCGGCTGCGTGCTGGCCGCCGCCACAGTGGCCGTCTCGATGTTGGCCGGCATCGGCGGCAGCGCGGACGGCTGCGCGGTGGTGGACATGGCCACAGGCATGAGCATGCCCAGCAAACCGGTGGCCGCTGCCCGGTAGGGGCGACGACTGCTGTTCTGATTCATTTAGGGGACCCGTGCGCGACTGCTTGAGCGATTCTAGCCCCGCTTTTCACTGTTGCACAAATCGGACGAAGATGAATGCGCATCTCATTGAAATTGATGGTCTTTCAACACCCCGTCAAGCGCACGGCTGGCGGTACTCCGAGGGATTGGCTAACGTACGCGCTTTCCCGCACCCGGAGCCGCCGATGACTGCTTCCCGCCGCCGGCCACGCCGGCAGGGCGATGCATGAGCACATCCGGTGATGCGTCCGGAACGCGCGGCCTGCTGCGCGCGGTACGACAGACGCCTGCGCTTGGCTGGTCGTTCCTGTACTTCTTCTGCCTGCTCAGCGGCTACTACGTGCTGCGCCCGGTGCGCGAGGCGATGGCGGCCTCCTCCGATCTGCAGGAAGTCTTCCCGGTCGCGCTGATTAACTGGTTCGCAGGTCACGGCGTGGCGTTGCAGGCGTTCACCCTGCAGTTCCTGTTCACCTGCGTGTTCCTGATCATGGTGGTGCTGCAGCCGGTCTACGGCTGGCTGGTGAGCCGTCATCCGCGCCGGGTGTTCCTGCCGGTGGTGTATGGGTTCTTCATCGCCACCCTGCTCGGCTTCCATCTGCTGTTCCACAGTGATGTCCCCGGCCGCGGGATGGCGTTCTTCTTCTGGATCACCGTGTTCAACCTGTTCGCGGTCGCGGTGTTCTGGAGTTTCATGGCCGATGTCTTCAGCAACGTCCAGGCGCGGGCGTATTACGGGTACATCGGCGCGGCGGGTACGCTGGGCGCGTTCCTCGGCCCGGTCATCACAGGCGCGCTGGTGCAGCGCGTGGGCATCGCCAATCTGATGCTGGTATCGGCCGGTTTCCTCGGCATCTGCCTGCTGTGCATCTGGCGGCTGCGCCACTGGGCCGTGCTGCGCGAACAGGCCCAGCAGCTGGTCTCCGGTGAACAGCCGATGGGGGGCAGTGTGCTGGACGGCCTGAAGCTGATCGTCAGGCAGCCGCTGCTGCGCTGGCTGGCCCTGCTGGTGCTGTTCGGCGTGGGTGTCGGGACGCTGCTCTACAACGAGCAGGCAGCGATCGTGCGGGCGGCCTATCCTGATCCGGAAGCCCGCACCGCCTTCTATTCCTACCTCGACCTGGCGGTCAACGCGCTGACGCTGGTGGTGCAGCTGGCGCTGACGCGCTGGCTGCTGTCGCGGCACGGTGTGGCCCCTGCCTTGCTCATACCGGCGCTGGCGATCATCGTCGGCTTCTCGGTGCTGGCGGCCTCGCCGCTGCCGCTGCTGGTGGCCGTGGTGCAGGTGGTCACGCGCGCCAGCGAGTTTTCCCTGTTCAAGCCTGCCCGGGAAACCATCTACACCCGTGTGGACCGCCAGTGGCGCTACAAGGCCGGCGCGGCCATCGACACGGTCATCTACCGCGGTGCGGACCTGAGCTTCGCCTGGGTGCACAAGGGGCTCTCCCTGTTCGGCTCGCAGGTGCTGTTCGCCGGCGGCATCGTGGTGGCGTTGCTGATGACCGGCGCGGCGGTCGGTGTGCTGCGCGAAGAAAAGAAGCTGCCGCGCGACCGCTGAGGCGCGCATGCCTGCCCACTCCCTTTCCGAGGAATGCCGATGTACTGGATCGCGCTGTCGTTGACCCTGCTGGTGGCCGTGCTGCACGTGTACTTCCTTGTGCTGGAGATGTTCCTGTGGACGCGTCCGCTGGGCCTGAAGACGTTCCGCAACACGCCGGAGAGGGCCGCAGCCACCCGTGTGCTGGCCGCCAACCAGGGCCTGTACAACGGCTTCCTCGCGGCCGGCATCGGCCTGGGCCTGGCCCTGCAGCAACCTGTGCTGGTGACCTTCTCGCTGGCGTGCGTGGTGGTGGCCGGTGTGTACGGTGCACTGAGCGTGGGCCGGACGATCTTTTTCGTGCAGGCGTTGCCCGCAATCCTCGCGCTGTTGGCGGGGTGGGGCGCCTAGGCCGGCGCGGAGGCGCCAGAAAGGGCTGACCCGCCGCGGCCACGAGGCTCCAAATCTGCCATGCGGGCAGGCCGGTCCGCCCTAAGCTGGCTGGATCGTTCCCCTCCAGGCATGCCTGCATGATGCAAACCGCCTCGCCCGTTCCCCAGATGCGTCCCTCATCGGGATCCGTCGCCCCACCTGCGCCCATGACGAATCCGTCGCCGCCTCCACCGGAGGTGCCCAGCGCGGTCTCCAACGCAAGCCTGCCCGCCGGCCAGGTGAGAGCACGCTTGAGCGGAGCGGGAGAGCCCCGGACGGGCAGCTGGCCGCTGGCCCCCTCCCGGGTATTCGCACTCCAGCCTGCGCAACCGTTCGGCCCCCTCGAGCGACGGTGACCGGGGCGGTGCCAGGTATCGCGCTGCGTCGGCTGGCGCCGTGCCCCGCGGTGATGCGCCCGCACTGCAAAAAAAAGCGGCCCTCAAGGGGCCGCTTGTCTTGGTTCGCTTCCGTCAGCCGGCGTCAGGCCGCCTCCGACCGCGAGCCGTTCTGCTCGCGCGCGTAATATCCGGCCGAGCGCAGCTCGTCCTTGTCGAAATCATCCACGGTGATCGCTTCCAGCGTGATCGCCCGCAGTTCTTCCAGCAGCGTGCGCTCATCCTGCGTCAACACGCCTTCGGCCACGGCTTCTTCCAGCTGCTTGGTGTAGTCAAGTGCTTCGATGCCCTTGCTCTTCATGGCCTTCAGGAACTTGCGCTCCACCGGCTCGGCCATGATCGCCTTGGCGAGGTAGCTGTTGATGCGGCCACCGGGATTGTTCTCGCACGGGGTCAGGAACACGCCTTCGCCCAAGCGGTCGCGGGCTTCGTTGGGTGCCATCAGCAGCGCTGCCACGCGACGGCTCAGGCGATCACCCGGGGCTTCGGCGCGACGACCGAGCGGGAAGATCAGCGCCCACATCAGCCAACCGATCGGACGGATCGGGAAGTTGCGCAGCGCCGCCGACAGGGACTCCTCGATCTTGTGCACGCTGTCATGGAAGCCCCACGCCAGCAGGGGCTGGTCGGCCACCGGTGCGCCTTCGTCGTGGTAACGCTTGAGCATCGCGCTGGTCATGTAGATGTGGCTCAGCACATCGCCCAGACGACCGGACAGCGATTCCTTGAACTTCAGCTTGCCGCCGAGGGTCATCATCGAGATGTCCGCCATCAGCGCCAGGTTGGCCGAGTACCGGTCCAGCTTGCGGAAGTAACGCCGGGTGTAGGCGTCACCCGGGGCCGCGCCGAAGCGCGCGCCGGTCAAGCCGAACCAGAACGAACGCACGGCGTTGGAGATGCCGTAACGGATGTGGCCGAACAGGCTGCGGTCGAAGGCCTCCAGGCCGGCCTTGCGGTCCGGGTCGCCGGCCGCCTTCATTTCCTTCATCACCCACGGGTGGCACAGGATCGCACCCTGGCCGAAGATCAGCAGGCTGCGCGTCATGATGTTCGCGCCTTCCACGGTGATCGCGATCGGGGCGGCCTGCCAGCTGCGGCCGGCGAAGTTGCGCGGCCCCAGGATGATGCCCTTGCCGCCGATCACATCCATGACATCGGAGATCACTTCGCGGCTCATGCTGGTGCAGTGGTATTTGGCGATCGCCGACGGCACTGACGGCACGTCGCCGCGATCCACCGCCGCCGCCGTGGCCTGCGCCAGCGCGCTGATCTTGTACGCCTTGCCACCGATCCGGGCCAGCGCTTCCTCGACACCTTCGAAGCGTCCGACCGAAAGGCCGAACTGCTTGCGGATGCGCGCGTACGCACCGGTGACAACGGCACCGGCCTTGGCGCCGCCACTGCCGGTGGAGGGCAGGGTGATGGAACGGCCGACGGCCAGGCACTCGTTGAGCATGTTCCAGCCCTTGCCGGCCATCGCCGCGCCGCCGATCAGCTGGGTCAGTGGGATGAAGACATCCTTGCCCTTGATCGGACCGTTCTGGAACGGCGAGTTCAGCGGGAAATGGCGGCGGCCGACCTCGACCCCCGCGGTATCGCGCGGCAGCAGGCCGAGGGTGATGCCGATGTCGCGCGTTTCACCGATCAGGCCGTCCGGATCGTACATGCGGAACGCCAGGCCGATCAGCGTGGCCACCGGGGCCAGCGTGATGTAGCGCTTGTCGAAGGTCAGGCGCACGCCGAGCACGCGTTCGCCGTTCCATTCGCCGTGGCAGACGATGCCGTAGTCGGGGATGGAGGTGGCATCGGAACCGGCAAAGGGACCGGTCAGGCCGAAGCAGGGCACCTCGCGGCCATCGGCCAGGCGCGGCAGGTACTGGTCCTTCTGCTCCTGGGTGCCGTAGTGATTGAGCAGCTCGCCCGGTCCGAGCGAGTTCGGCACGCCGACGGTGGAGCTCACCACCGAGGACACCGAGGCCAGCTTCTGGATCACCTTGTGGTGGGCCAGCGCACTGAAGCCAAGACCGCCGTACTGCTTCGGAATGATCATGCCGAAGAAGCGGTTCTTCTTGATGAAGGTCCACAGCTCGGGCGGCAGGTCGGCGTGGACATGGGTGATTTCCCAGTCGTTGACCATGCGGCACAGCTCTTCCACCGGGCCATCCAGGAACGCCTGTTCTTCAGCGGTGAGTTGCGGCTTGGGGTAGTTGAGCAGGATGTTCCAGTCAGGATCACCGGTGAACAGCTCGCCTTCGAAGCCGACCGAACCGGTCTCCAGCGCGATACGCTCGGTCTGCGACAGCGGCGGCAGCACCTTGCGGAACACGCCCATCATCGGCGCGGTGAGCAGGGGCTTGCGGATGAACGGCAGCAGCAGCGGCACGGCGATGACGGCCAGCACCGCCGCAGCGACGATCGTGGCGGTCTGGTTGACGTACGGCACGAACCAGCACACCGCCAGCAGGGCGAGGCTGATGAGCGTCCAGGTGATCAGACGCATGCGGTGGTACGCCGCGAAAGCACCTGCAAGCAGCAGGGCAAGGAAGGGAAGTACGAGGCTCATGAGCGTGCTCCGGTGACGTGCTCGGGTACGGCGGACGATGCGGTGGACAGCTCGTCCAGATAGTTCAACACAGTAGCGGTAAAGGCGTCGTTGTCATCACCGGCCAGCGTGTGCGTGGCCTGTGGCAGTTCAATGTGGCGGGCATGCGGTGCCAGGGCGAGGAAGTCGGTGATGGTCTGCGGGGTGACGAGGTCGCTGCGGCCGCCGCTGACCAGCAGCAGGGGGCATTTCACCTGGCGTGCGGCCTCGGCCAGCGCGTCCTGATGCTGCGAACTGTCCTGTACGAGTTCGGCGACAAGACGCGGATCCCAGTGCCAGCGCCAGCGGCCGGCGCCGTCGTCGCGCAGCAGGGCGCGCAGCGATGCAGCCGATTTACGCGGGCGATGGGGCAGGTAGGCCGTGATCACATCCGCCGCTTCATCGAGCGAGGCGAAGCCTGCCGGATGGGCGGTCATGAATTCGAGGATGCGTTCGACCCCGGCCGCGTTCCAGCGCGGCGTGATGTCCACCAGCACCATGGCCTGGAACAGCCCCGGCCAGCGGGCCTCGGCCAGCAGGCCGAACAGGCCGCCCATCGACGCGGCCACCAGGACCGGCGGCTGCGGCTGCTCGCCAGCGAGCACGATCAGGTCATCGGTGAACTGCTCGCCGTGATAGCGCAGGTCGGCCGGATTCCAGAACGAATCGCCATGCCCGCGCGCGTCGTACGCGAGGGTGCGGTAGCCGGCCCCGGCCAGCACGGTGGCCGTGGTGGTCCACGCGTGGCGGCTCTGGCCGAAGCCATGCGCGAACAGCACGCCGCCCCGATCGCCGGTGCCCACGCGCGCTACGGCAAGCTGGCCAATGTCGCTGGCCCCTGTCGAGGTGTCAAAGCGTGAATCCAGGAGGGAGGGGTTGACCATACCTGCAAGTATGGTCCTGCCTGCGAGGATGTCAATACTGCCGGGTATGGTGCGTCGCAGCGTCGAGATCTGGCGTTTCCGGCCTCTACCGACGCCACGCGGGTGCGCAGGTTTCACCGGCTTTGCCTCTACACGGACTGCGCCGTATGGTTAAATCACCGGATGACCGAATCCGACTCTTCCCCCGGTGCCGCCCGCGCCGGTCGCAACAGCCGCCTCAGTGCCGAGGATTGGGCCCAGGCGGCGCTGGACCAGATTGCTGAACAGGGCGTAGGTGCCGTGGCAGTGGAGCCGCTGGCGCGCCGCCTGGGTGTGACCAAGGGCAGCTTCTACTGGCATTTCCCCTCGCGCGATGCATTGCTGCAGGCTGCGCTGGAGCGCTGGGAACTGTTCGAACAGGAGCAGGTCTTTGGCAGCCTCGAAGAGGTGCACGACCCGCGTGCGCGGCTGCGGCAGCTGTTCCAGGTGGTGGCTCACGAAGTCCAGCCGCACATCATCTACAGCGAGCTGCTCAAGGCGCTTGACCACCCGATGGTGCGGCCGGTGATCGACCGCGTATCGCAGCGGCGCATGGATTACCTGATCGCTTCGTTCCGGCAGGCGGGCCTGAGTTCCACCGATGCACGGCACCGGGCGCGGCTGGCCTATGCCGCCTATGTGGGCTTCCTGCAGCTGTCACTGCAGCTGCAGCAGCCGCGGCCGGCCCGCGAGGATTTCGAAGCCTACGTGGAACATGTGATCGAGACACTGATTCCGGGCTGAGGCGTGCGCCTGTCCGGATGCTTTCACGGGCCGCGGAGACGCGGCCTTTTTCATGTCCGGCGCACCCGTGCACGGGGCGCAGGCACCCTGAAAAGCAACGGCCCCTTGCGGGGCCGTTGTTTCAGACGTTGTTGATCAGTGGATCGATCAGAACTTCTGGTTGTACTTCAGGTAGACGAAACGACCGATGTCCCAGCCGCCGTAGTACGCGAAGTTGGAGTTCTGCTGCGAGAAGAAAAGCGGACCCACCTTGTTGAACACGTTGTTGGCACCGACCGAGATCGTGGCGTTCCACGGCGCGGCGTAGGACACCTGCACGTCGTGGAAGGTCACGCTGCCGGTCTTGTTGAGCGGGGTGTTGGTGCCCAGCGTTTCCGGTGCGTAGAACTCCGGAATGTTGCAGCGCTCGTCGAAGTAGCAGTCTTCCTTGGTGCCGGAGTAGTAACGCATGCCCCAGTTCACCGACCAGTCGTTCAGCGTCCAGCCCAGGTTGAGGTTCGAGCGGACGCGGAACGTGCTGCCGTAGCCGTTGGACTGGTTCGGAACGACCTCAGCATCATTGGTCGACTTGCTCTCGTACTTGCTGACGTAGGTGGTGGCCCACTTGGCGGTCAGACGGCCGAAATCGGTGTCCAGGCCGTAGCCCACGTCGACGTCGAAGCCCTCGGTCTCGGTGTAACCGGCGTTGCGGTTGCCGTAGACCAGGTCGCCGACGATGA
Source organism: Xanthomonas sp. 60 (assembly GCF_011761925.1). Taxonomy (NCBI): domain Bacteria; kingdom Pseudomonadati; phylum Pseudomonadota; class Gammaproteobacteria; order Lysobacterales; family Lysobacteraceae; genus Xanthomonas; species Xanthomonas sp. 60. The sequence continues at coordinate 669,877 of NZ_JAASQW010000001.1, forward strand.
AGCCATTGGCCGGGTCACGGGTGAACTGCGAGCAGCGCGATTCGATCAGGCCGATGTAGCAGTCTTCCAGGATCTGGTTCGGGCTGTCCGAGACGATGGTGTCGTCGATGCGGATGCTCCACCAGTCGACGCCGACGGTCAGGCCGCTGACGTAGCTCGGGCTGTAGACGAAACCAACCGTCTTCGACTCGGACATTTCCGGGCTCAGGTTCGGGTTGGAGCCGGAGGTGAACGGCACCGGGGTCTGGTCGGCAACGCTGGCGGTCGGGACGAAGCCCTGCTTCAGCTGGCGGTAGTTGGCCGGGACGTCCTGCAGGCAGCGGGCGGAACCGCGGGCGGCACCGTAGATGCTGTCGCAGACGTCGGCAAAGCCGGTGGTGAAGGTCTGCGAGGTGCCGCCGTACAGGTCACCGATGGTCGGGGCGCGGAAGCCCTCGGCATAGGTGGCACGGATCAGCAGGTCGTCGATCGGACGCCACTTCAGGCCGAACTTGTTGTTGACCGTGTCACCGAAGGTGTTGAAGTCGGAGTAGCGCGAAGCCACGTCCAGCGTCAGTTCCTTGGCGAAGGCCAGGTCGGCCAGGATCGGGATGTTCAGTTCCAGGTAGAACTCGTCAACCGAGTAGGTGCCCGACGTCGGGCCGGAGGCCAGGTTGGTCGAGTCGCCCGACTGCGCGATCGCGTCCGGACGGAAGTTGCCGTCTTCCTTGCGGTATTCATAGCCCAGCGCGAAGCCCAGATCACCGGCCGGCAGCGGCACGATGGTGCCGGACAGGTTGGCGAAGTAGTTGTTCGTGGTGGTCTTGCCGGTCGCGTGCTCTTCACGGAAGAGGTAGTTGCGCACGTTCGGATCGTCGAGCGAATTGGCCACCGCACCGGTGCCGAAGCCCGCATACGGGTTCCACGGCACGCAGCCGGCGATGGTGGTGCCGGTTGCCGCGCTGTAGCACTCCAGGTTGCCCTGCGCGTTCACACGCGACGGGCCCACGGCGTTGCGCACGGCCGGGATGTAGAAGTTGCCGTTGTTGGTGATGTTGACGTTGTTCTCGTTGTAGAGATAGCCCGCATCCCAGTTGAAGTAGCGGTCGCCGATCTCGAAGGCGCCTTCGAAGCTACCAGTGAAGCGCCAGGTGTTCAGCTCGGTGTCGGTGGTACGCGGCACTTCCCAGCCACGACGACGCCAGTTGACGGCCGAAGCGCCACCGGTCGGGTTGAATGCGCTCAGGGCGGACATCGGCGCACCGATCGCAGTCGACTGCGTCGGATAGCCGGCGATCTGACGGTTCGATTCACGCTGCGTGTAGGACAGGTCGCTGGTGAAACGGACGTTGTCGGTGATGTCGAAGTTGGCGTTCACATACAGCGAACGGCGCTCCAGCGGGGTCAGCAGGTGCATCTGGTCGGACGACTTGCTCACGTCGTCCGCGTTCTGCGGGTGGAACTGGCCCGGACCGAGGGCGGTGCCGCCACGGTTAGGTGCCTGCCAGGCGCCCGTGCTGCCGACCGGACGCCAGTTGCCCCACTGGCCGACGGCCGTGGTGGAGAACTGCGGGAAGCCCGGGTAGGTGTCGTCGGAGAAGAAGCGGTTGCGCGCCCAGACTTCCTCTTCCTTGTGGTATTCGGCACCGATGGTGACCGAGCCGCGGTCGCCGGAGAAGCCGATCATGAAGTCGGCGGTCTGCTTCTGGCCGTCACCCTGGCCGTACTGGCCGGTGTAGAAGTTGGCTTCGGCACCGTCGAAGTTCTTGCGGGTGATGATGTTGATCACACCGGCCATGGCGTCGGAGCCGTAGATCGACGAAGCGCCGTCCTTCAGCACGTCGATGCGCTCGACGACGACGGTCGGGATGGTCGACACGTCCTGGAAGCCGTCCGGCGAGATGCCCAGGCGCTTGCCGTTGACCAGCACCAGCGTACGCTGCGGGCCCAGGTTGCGCAGGTCGATGTACTGACCGCCGGCTTCCTGGTTGGAGGTCAGCGGCGAGGCGCGGCTGAACGACGGGCTGCCCGCGGCGGAAATGTTCTGCAGGATGTCCGCCACCGAGCTGAAGCCCTGGTTCTGGATGTCCTGACGGGAAATCGTCAGCACCGGCTGTGCAGTTTCCACGTCAACCTGGCGGATGCGCGAACCAGTGACCGAGATGCGATCCAGGTTGGTGGTGCCGGAGGTTTCCTGCGCGATGGCAGTGCCGGTGCCGGCAGCGCTGGTGATCAGCGCCAGGACGACGGCGTCACGCAGAGTGTTGCTATTGCGGTTCATTGGGCTCTCTCTCCAAGTTGTCTTGGTACTACGTGGTGTGGCCCCCGGAGGAAGCGAAAGGCGCTTCCAAAAACCCTAGGGCTGATCCCGATACTACTGCCGTCTTTTCCAAAATTAAAGCTTTGTTAATGATTCGCGTGATTTTGGTGAAATTCGGCAAAGCGGCGAGAGCACGCGCAGACGGAAACGCCCCGCGAAAGCAGGGCGTTACAGAGAGAAAAACTTTTCAGTTCAACAGGTTACAGATCCTGTTCATAGCGAACGTACGGTACCGTACCGTCATCGTTGCTTTCGTTGCGTGGAGCGAACGGGTTGCGGCCACGGCTGATCACGTTTTCGGCGCCGACCGTCAACTGCCCCGACCAGGGCGTGCGCCAGGTCAGGCCGAGGCCCAGGCCTTCCCACTTGCCGGGCTGTCCCGGCACATCGACCACGCGGCCGATTATGTTGCCACTGAAGTTGCCATAGCCGGCACCTACGCTGAGGCTTCGACTGTCCCAGCGATTGACCATGGACGGGGCCGCGTCGGAGATCGGTACCAGGCGGGCCTTGGCGTACGTGCCAGCGATGGACACGAATGCTTCGCGACCGATGCTCTTCTGCCCGAACACGGTCAGATCGTTCTGCTCCACGCGCGAGGCGGGTGCCTTCGAGGACGCCGACAGCCAGTTGGGCAATACGTCACGGCCACTGCCTGCGGTGACACCGACCCGTCCCGCGCCACGGTTGAATGCCGCCGTGCCGGTAAAGCGCCGCGACAGCGAATCGGCATCGTCATCGCCCAGGCTGGCCAGCATGCAATGGCTGGCCAGGGCCGCGATATCGGTGCCCCGGCCGCCGGTGCAGAGCAGGCCGAGCGAATCGCCGGAGGACAGGCCGAAGGCTGCATCCAGCGAGGTGCGGCCAAAGTTCCAGCGGGCGCCAGCGCGCTGCTCGCCGGTGGGCTCAAGATAGAGGAAGGCTTCCACCTTGCCGCTGCCCTTGTTCCACACCGGTAGCACGGTGCGCGTGTCCTTGGCCTGCGCATGCGCACCCGCTGCCGCCCCGAAGGCGATCAGCAGTGCGAGCGGTAGGCGGAGGAATGTGCGCATAGTCCTTTCAGACAGTCCTGGTCACGACAAGTTCCCGGGGGAACGAGAACTTGATCCTAGGTGGTTTATGATTTCTTAACAAGTCATCGCCCTCCCCAGAACGCGACCTGATTCACAATTACGACGCACGTCTTACTGCAGTCGTTCCGGTGCAGGCACCGAGGGCTCCACGCCCGCGAACACTAGCGCCAGTTCCGTCAATGGAAAGTGATACTCCTTTCCACAGAATTCGCAACGTACGTCCACCGCGCCTGTGGGTTCGGCGGCGGCGCGGACTTCGGTCTCGCCCAGCGACTCGAGCATCGCGGCGACGCGTTCGCGCGAGCAGGAACAGGCAAACGCCAGCGGCTTGTCCCCCATGGATTCGGGCTGTTCTTCATGGAACAGGCGATGCACGAGCGCCTCGGCGGGTGTGGCCAGCAGTTCGCCCTTGCCCAGCGTTTCAAAGAGGGCGCTGACGCGCAGCCAGCCATCCTCGTCGCCCTCGTCGCCGGGAAGTTTCTGCAGCAGCAGGCCGGCGGCGCTGTCACCATCGGCGGCGAGGAGCAGGCGCGTCGGCAGCTGTTCGGACTGCCGGAAGTAGGCTTCGAAGGCCTCGTCCAGCGTGGCCGCGTCCAGTGCCACCAGGCTCTGGTAACGCTGCGGCTCGCGCGGGTCCAGGCCGGGGTTTTCAATGGTGATCGCCAGCACCGCGTCTTCGCCGAGCGCCTGCAGGTTCTGCGGCGCATCTTCGTTGTCCTCCAGCCGCGCGATGCCACGCACGGTGCCGGCAGCGGTGCATTCGGCGAACAGCGTGCGCAGCGCGCTGCTGCTGCGCAGCTGGATCGACAGGCGGCCGTCCACCTTGGTGTGGCCGGTGAACAGCGCCGAAGCCACGCAGGCCTCGCCCAGCAGGGACTTGGCCTGCGGCGGATACGCGCCGTGCGACTGCAGCTGCTGCCAGCTCGATTGCAGGCGGACATGCACGCCGCGCACACCGGCCGTGGGCAGGAGGAAGCGGAACAGGGAGTCGTTGGATTCGGTCATCGGTCTGCGCAGAGTGGGCCGGTTGCCGGATAATGGGCGCACAGCCGTGTACATGAAGGGATGGTGGGCTAGATGGGGGCAGGCGGGGAAGACCTCAAGTCCGGCGCGGTGCGCGGCCGGTGGCGATGGCGCAGGCTGCTGTGGCTGCCGCCCTTGCTGGTGGCGCTGAGCGTGCTGCAGGTGCTTGCACTGCGGGTGATCGATCCGCCGCTGTCGATGGTGATGGTGTGGCGCTACGGCGAGGCCCTGCTGGACGGCGAGATGGACTACCGGTTGCACCATCGCTGGCGTGATCTGGATGCCATGGCGCCCTCGCTGCCGATCTCCCTGGTGGCGGCCGAGGACCAGCGGTTTCCGCTGCATTCGGGGTTCGACCTGCAGGCGATCGAGAAGGCGCGTGACCACAACGCGCGCGGTGGGCGCCTGCGCGGGGCAAGCACCATCAGTCAGCAGGTGGCCAAGAATCTGTTCCTCTGGCAGGGCCGCAGCTGGATCCGCAAGGGGCTGGAGGCGTGGTACACGCTGCTGATCGAACTGCTGTGGCCGAAGCACCGCATCCTGGAGGTGTACGCGAACATCGCCGAGTTCGGCGACGGCATCTACGGTGCGGAGGCGGCGGCAACGCAGTTCTGGGGCAAGGACGCGGCGCGGCTGACGCCTGCCGAAAGCGCGCGGCTGGCCGCGGTACTGCCCTCGCCGCGACGCTACAACGCGGCCGCGCCCGGGCCCTACGTGCAGCGCCGGGCCAACTGGATCCAGCGCCAGGCCAGGCAGCTTGGCGGTGTCGGATACCTGCGCGATGAGTGATCCTGCCGCGCCCATGCCCATGCCCATGCCCGGGGCCACCACCGCGGCGACGCCCCCGTCCGTGGAGCGGCTGACCTTCGTGGTGGCCGCGCATGACGAAGCCCAGTCGATTCCCCACCTTCATCCCCGCCTGTGCCGGGTCATCGAGTCACTGGCCGGCATCGATGGCCGCATCCTGTACGTGGACGACGGCAGCAGTGATGCCACCTGGTCCCTGCTGGAGGTGCTGGCGCGTACCGATCCGCGGGTGACCGCGCTGCGGCTGTCGCGCAACTTCGGCAAGGAAGCCGCGCTCACCGCCGGACTGGACCACGTGCGCGAAGGCGCGGCGATGATCCTCGACGCGGACTGCCAGGACCCGCCGGAGCTGGCACCGTTGTTTGTCGCCCGGTGGCGCGAGGGCTACGACAACATCTACGGTACGCGGCGGCTGCGCGAAGGCGAAACGTGGACCAAGCGCGCGACCGCGGCGATGTTCTACCGGGTGATGCTGCGGCTCTCGCCCACGCCCATTCCCGCCGACACCGGCGACTTCCGCCTGCTGTCTGCGCGTGCGCTGGCGGCGTTGCGCGAGCTGCGCGAGCGCCACCGGTTCATGAAAGGCCTTTTCAGCTGGGTCGGGTTCCGGCGGATCGCGGTGCCTTACGAGCGCCAGCCCCGGATCGCCGGCAGCAGCAAGTTCAGCCTGTGGCGGCTGTGGAACTTCGCTCTCGAGGGCATCACCAGCTTCTCCACCGTACCGCTGCGCGCGGCGACCTACCTGGGCCTGCTCACCGCTGCTTCGGCGTTCGTGTTCGCCGTTGCGGTGGTGGTCAAGGCCGCGCTGTACGGTGATCGCGTGGCCGGCTGGCCGACGATGATGGCGGTGATCCTGTTCCTGGGCGGCGTGCAGCTGATCGCGCTGGGGTTGATCGGCGAGTACCTGGGACGGTTGTACGAAGAATCCAAGCAGCGCCCGTTGTACGTGGTTGACGCCTGCGTGGCACCGGACGTGGCAGACTCGGGCTCGCAACCCACCCTTGGAGGGCAGGCCGATGACCACGGTTCGACAGTTGCTGGACAGCAAGTCTCCTGAAGTTCATGCCGTCGCGCCCGGCGCGGCGGTGATCGATGCGATCCGCCTGATGGCCGAACAGGGCATCGGCGCGGTGCTGGTGATGGAGGGCACACGGTTGGTCGGCATCGTGTCCGAGCGCGATTATGCGCGGAAGATCGTGCTGCACGAGCGTTCCTCGCGCGATACTCCCGTGGCCGACATCATGACCGCGCAGGTGGTGACCGTGGCGCCCTCCGAGCAGGTTCCGCACTGCCTGCAGCTGGTCACCGATTTCAGGATCCGCCACCTGCCGGTCGTGGAAGGTGGCGAGGTGCTGGGCGTGATCTCGATCGGCGACCTGGTGAAGTCGGTCATCGACGACCAGCAACAGAAACTCGACCATCTGCAGCAGTACATCGCCGGCTGAAGCCCCGGCGCCGGGCACGGCCCGCAACGCCACGTTCCCCGCGCCACCCTGCGGTGGCGTTGGGGGAGAGGCTATTTCGCGTACTTGCCGCCGCAGTTGCTGTCCTTGCCGGGGCCGGGCTCGAAGGTCGCCAGCAGCGCGGCCGGCGGTGCGATGCTGCCCAGTGCAACGGCCAGCGCGCCGCGCAGTCCCAGTGCCTTGAAATCGGGCCGGAACGAGGGATCCTTGAACGTGCCGCTGATGCGCAGCGGGGAGCGCAGCGCCAGGATGCTGATGTCCTTGGGACGCGGCTTGAGCAGGAACGCCATTTCCTCGTTTTTGAGGTTGATCGAGCCTTCGCCGACGATCAGCGTGTCGGTGGTGTCCACCGCCAGCGCGCGGCTCTGCATGAGGCCACCGTTCACGCCGAAATCAGCAAACGCGCAGCGCAGCGGGATCTGCCGGTCACCGGTGAACAGGAACCGCAGCGATTCGGCCACGTCCAGCCCGGCGAGCTCCATCACCAGGTTGCCCACGTGCCCGCGCCCCATGCCCACGGCCACTTCGCCGGAGCTGCTGCCGAGCATCGCAGCGATCGAGTTGCCCGTGCCCGACAGATCGATCTCCCCGCCGATGCCGCCGGAGGCCTGCTCGGCCAGCTTGGCATCCGGGAACAGCTTGCCCAACTGCACGCGGCGCACGCTCGCCTTCAGCGAGGTCGCGATCTGCGGACGGCGGGCATCCATGCGGATGGTGCTGCGGATATCGCCGCCGGCCACGCCGAAGTTGAGCGGCTCCAGTCGCAGCACCCCATCATCGAGCTTCAGATGGGCGTCCATGTCGTCCAGCGGCAACGACGGCGCATTGATCCGCTGCGCCTTCAGGCGCACATCGGCGTCCATCGAGCGCAGTTTGCCGAGGTCGTAGGGCGTATCAGGCAGTATCGTCGGGCGGGCTGCGATGCGCGCGGCTTCGGCTTTCTGCTCGGCGTTCGCGGTCTCCTCACCCCCGGTTTTCGGCGGCGCACCAACGAAGCCGGCGAGGTCATCGAAGTCCAGCCGTTTGGAGGCCAGGTTCGCCGTCAACCGCGGACGCTCCCCGGCGACATCGATCTGCACATCGCCGCCGAGGTCACTGTCACCGACACGACCGGTGAACTTCTGGTAACGCCACACCTGGTGGTCACGCTGCAGGCGGCCGTCCAGCTGGTACGGCGGCGTGGAGGGCAGGGCGATCCCCACCAGCGGATACAGGTCTTCAAGGTCGCGGCCGCTGAGCCGGAAACGCAGATCGAAGGTCTGGAACTGGAACGGGTTGGTCAGCGTGCCCGAGGCGATGGCCCGGGTGCCGCCGGCACGGCCGTCGAGATGGATGCGGAACGGGTGCGCGCTGTCGGTCAGCTCCAACGGCGATTCGGTGCCGCCATCAAGGGTGAACGCGTTGCCCTGCCAGCTGCCCTTGCCGTCGATCAGCAGCGGGGGCGCGGCATCCTCCTGGCGTGGTTTTCCACTACGTACGTTGAGGCGGATATCGGTACGCCCGCGGGTGTCACTGAACTGCAGGCGGCCATCTTCGATGTACAGGCGACGCAGCTGCGGTGTCTGGCCGCCATCGCTGTCGCCGAGAAAATCCCAGTTCGACTTCTGGTCGTCCTGCGGGGCGGACTGCAGCAGCACGTCCGGGCGGGTGAGGCGGATCTCGGGCAGCTGCACGCTGCCGCGCAGCAGCGGCCACACACGCACGTCCAGTTCCACGCGGTCCGCACTGGCCATGGACGGTTGCTCGGCCCATTCGGCGTTGGCGAAGGTGAGCGTATCGGCGCGGACGGTGGTGACCCGACCCAGATCGACGTCCAGATTGCCGATGTGCAGGGCGCGGCCGGTCTTGGCCTGGACGGCACGCTCCACCGGGCCCTTGAACCAGTTCCAGTCCCACAGGGCGATCAGCAGCAGGATGGCGGCGACAATGAAGGCCAATACCGCGAGCCAGCGCTGGCCGCGTCTGCCAGGCCGACGGGGACGCCAGCGCGCGAAACGGCGGGGGGCAGACGGTGTCGTCGCTTCAGGGCTGGGAGAAGTATTCACACGCGCATGGTTGTCCGCGCAGGGTGTAGGTGGCGCGAACACTCCATTGCGTTGGCGTGCATGCCGCGGAGCGGGATTGCACGGTTACAGGATCTGACGGGTCACCGCGACGAAGTGGCAGACACTGCCGCCGAGCACGAACAGGTGCCAGATCGCGTGGGAGTACCGGATGGACTCGCGATGGTAGAAATACGTGCCGAGCGTGTAGGACAGCCCGCCGGCGAGGAGCCAGCCCAGCGTGACGCCATCGATCGCCGCCAGCATCGGCTTGATCGCCACCACGATCAACCAGCCCATGGCGATGTAGATGCCGGTGGACAACGCCTTGAAGCGGCCGGTGTAGAACAGCTTGAAGATCACCCCGCCCAGGGCGAGCGTCCAGATGGCCGCGAACAGCCCCCAGCCCCACGGGCCACGCAGGCCGATCAGCGTGAAGGGGGTATAGGTGCCGGCGATCAGCACGTAGATGGCGCAGTGATCGAAGATCTTCAGGCGGCCCTTGGCCACCGGGTGCGGAATCGCGTGGTAGAGCGTGGACGCGGTGTACAGCAGCAGCAGCGCCACGCCGAACACGATCGCGCTGCCCAGCTGCCAGGCATCACCGTATACGGCCGCCAGCGTGATGAGTACCGCGCTGGCAGCCAGTGCGAACACCGCGCCCAGGCCGTGGGTGAGCGCGCTCGCGATTTCCTCGCGGATGGAATCAACAGACGTCATGGCAACCCGGCTTCGTGGCGGACGGGGGGATCCGCATCCCCCGTATCATCGCCAAGAAGCACCGCGCTTGCACGTCCCGGCAAGCGGACCCCGTTCAGCCGGCCGCAACGCTGTGCGCCGCTTCGCGCGTGGCCGAGAAGCGGACCTCGGGCGCGCGTTCCTGCGCCAACTGCAGGTTGACGCGCGTGGGCGCGAGGTAGACCAGCTGGCCTGCGGCGTCCACGGCCAGGTTGGTGGCGTTCTTTTCGCGGAACTCCTCGAGCTTCTTCTCGTTGTCGCAGTGCACCCAGCGTGCGGTGACCACGCTGACCGGCTCGAAGGTCGCTTCCACGCCGTACTCGTCCTTGAGCCGGTAGGCGGCCACGTCGAACTGCAGCACGCCGACCGCGCCGAGGATCAGGTCGTTGCTCATCAGCGGCCGGAAGAACTGCGTGGCGCCTTCTTCGGAAAGCTGGGCCAGGCCCTTCTGCAGCTGCTTGAGCTTGAGCGGGTCACGCAGACGTGCGCGGCGGAACAGTTCGGGGGCGAAGTTCGGGATGCCGGTGAAGCTGACGGCCTCGCCTTCGGTGAACGTGTCACCAATGGAGATGGTGCCGTGGTTGTGGATGCCGATGACATCGCCCGGCCACGCCTCCGCAGCGATCTCGCGGTCACTGGCCATGAAGGTCAGCGCGTTGGCCAGCTTCATGTCCTTGCCGGTGCGCACGTGGAAGGTCTTCATGCCCGCCGCGAACCGGCCCGAGCACACCCGCATGAAGGCCACGCGGTCACGGTGCTGCGGGTCCATGTTGGCCTGGATCTTGAACACAAAGCCGGTGAGTTTTTCCTCGCCCGGGGCGATGGTGCGCCCGGTGGTGGACCGTGCCTGCGGCGAGGGCGCGTGCTCGACGAAGAAATCGAGCAGCGGCTGCACGCCGAAGTTGTTCACGCCCGAACCGAAGAATACCGGCGTCTGCTTGCCCGCCAGGTAGGCCTCCGGATCGAAAGGATGGCTCGCGCCCTGCACCAGTTCCAGCTCATCGCGCAGTTCGGCAAGCATCTGCGCGCCGATGCGCTCGGCCAGGCCGGGCGAATCGATGGACGGGAAAATGGTCGAATCCTGGCGGGTGAAGTTGCGGCCCTGCTCGTACAGGTGCACTTCACCGCTGAGCAGGTGGACCACGCCCTTCAAGCGCTGGCCCATGCCGATCGGCCAGGTGACCGGCGCGCACTGGATGCCGAGCACGCTCTCCACTTCGTCAAGCAGGTCGATGGGCTCCTTGCCCTCGCGGTCGAGCTTGTTGATGAAGGTCATGATCGGCGTGTCGCGCAGGCGGCAGACCTCCATCAGCTTGATGGTGCGCTCTTCCACGCCCTTGGCCACGTCGATCACCATCAACGCCGAATCCACCGCGGTCAGCACGCGGTAGGTGTCCTCGCCGAAGTCGGCATGGCCGGGGGTGTCGAGCAGGTTGACGATCTTCCCTTCGTACGGGAACTGCATGACCGAGGAGGTCACGGAGATGCCGCGCTCCTTCTCCAGCGCCATCCAGTCCGAGGTGGCGTGGCGGGCGGCCTTGCGGCCCTTCACCGAGCCGGCCATCTGGATGGCACCGCCGAACAGCAGCAGCTTTTCGGTCAGCGTGGTCTTGCCGGCGTCAGGATGGGAAATGATGGCGAACGTGCGGCGGCGCGACGCTTCGGTGGCGACTTCGGACATGGCGGTGGCGCCCGCCCGGGGCGCAGATCAGCAAGTAAGCCGCTGATTATCGCCGAAAAACGGTAGGAAGGGGGCGCCCGCCACTTCAGGCCAGGGAGGCAGCCCGCTCAATCCGCTCCGTCCCCTTTTGGCAGGTACAGGCGACCGCGCGGGGTGTCGAACTGGACAGGAATGGAAACCAGGCGCTCGCCCTGCAGATGCTGGACGGCGAAATGCAGGTGCGGGGCAGTGCTGAAGCCGGTATTGCCGGACAGCGCGATCGTCTGCCCGGCCTCCACCCACTGGTGGGTCCGCACGCGCACGCCGTCCTGCAACAGGTGGGCATACACCGCGATGCTGCCGTCGGCATGGCGGATGCGGACGTAGTTCGCACGCAGGCGGTCACGTTGCGGATCCAGGCCATTGCCACTGAAGCCGGCTTGCAGGTCGATCACCCGGCCCGCGCGGGCCGCCAGCACCGGCGTGCCCTCGGGCAGCGTGAAGTCCACGGCGAAGCGGTTCTCGGCATCGCGGTGGCTGAAGCGGCCCTCGGGCGCCTGGCCGACGGTGAACCGGGTCGCATCGAAGGGCAGGCGGTAGCGCGGCTGCCCGCCTGCCTGCCCGGTGCCTCGCGCCAATCCCCATCCCTGGCGCCAGGAATCGGCTGCCCCGGCGGCGGTCGCAGGCAGGCATGTCGCGATCAGCAGGGGCAGGGGCAGCAGGGCGCGTTTCATCGGGCGAGCGTGGGCGTGGGCCGCGAACTGTAGCAGCGGGGCCAGCATCCACCCTTCCCGATGTTATATATCGCTTCATCCGGATGGAGTGGTTGACACCTCCGCAGGGCGGTGGCAAGGTGAGTCCACCATCGAGACCGGCAGAGGGACAGGCCCTTTGAAGCCGGGGCAGCCCGCAGGCGCGAAAGCGTCGGCGTAGGTGCCAAATCCTGCGGGGACCCTGCGTCCACCGGAAGATGGTTCGTGTCGCGCGCTGAACCGCGCCGACCGGACGCGAGCCCGCGAAGGCTCGATGGCCAGTTCCCCGGGAACCTTCCCCCACCGGATACCGCCATGAGCTTCGCCACCCAACCCCGTGTTTCTCCCGTCGAACCTTTCGTCCCCCTCAGCGTGCCGGTCGAGGATCGTGTGCATGGCCTGCGGGGCGAGCTCGAGGTGATGCTCGACCTGCGCCATGCCGGCCCACGGCGGGTATGCCTTCGCTACGAATGCAGCGGACCGCGGGACGCGCCGGTGATCGCCCTTGCAGGCGGCATCAGCGCCAACCGGCACGCGGCCGCCAGCGCCGCCTTTCCCGAGCGGGGCTGGGTCGAAGGACTGATCGGGCCGGGCCGTGCGCTCGACCCGCAGCGGCGGCGGGTGCTGGGCATTGATTTCCTCGGCGCCGACGGCACGCTCGATGTGCCCATCGATACCGCCGACCAGGCCGATGCCCTGGCACGGGTGCTGGACCATCTCGGGATCGAGCAGTTGCAGGCGTTCGTCGGTTACTCCTATGGCGCGCTGGTGGCCCAGCAGTTCGGCCTGCGCCACCGCGACCGCGTGGCGCGGCTGGTGCTGGTCAGCGGTGCGCATCGCGCGCACCCGTATGCCGCTGCGTGGCGTGCCCTGCAACGCCGCGCCGTGGCGCTGGGCCAACTGCAGTGCAGCGACGAAAACGGGCTCGCACTGGCACGCCAGTTCGCCATGCTCAGCTACCGCACGCCGGAAGAATTCAACGAGCGCTTCGATGCCGCGCCGGAAGTCATCAACGGACGCGTCCGGGTGGCCGCCGAGGACTACCTCGATGCCGCCGCCGCGCAGTACGTGGCGCGCACGCCGGTGACCGCCTGGCTGCGCCTGTCCGAATCCATCGACCTGCACCGCATCGACCCCTCCGCGTTGCTCTGCCCCTGCGTCGTAGTCGCCGTCGAGGGGGATCGCCTGGTGCCGCTGGCCGACCTCGTCGCGCTGGTCGAAGGGCTCGGCCCGCGCGGCAGTCTGCGCGTGCTCCGTTCGCCCTACGGCCACGACGCCTTCCTCAAGGAAACAGATCGCATCGACGCGATCCTTGCCTCCGCCATCCGCACCCCGGGAGTCCCTGCATGAGCCCTCCGTCCAACAGCGCGCCGCGCGCCCTGGTTCCCTGTTCGCGCACCACCGCCGCCGTACGCGCCGGCATCGATCGCGATACCGCTCATGGTGCGGTGACACCGCCCATCGTGCTGTCGTCGAACTTCAGCTTCGAAGGGTTCGGGGTCAAGCGCCAGTACGACTACACCCGCAGCGGCAATCCCACCCGCGACCTGCTCGGCGAGGCCCTGGCCGAACTGGAAGGTGGTGCCGGGGCCGTGGTGACGGCCACCGGCATGGGCGCGATCAACCTGGTGCTGCAGGCCCTGCTGGGGCCGGAAGACACCCTGGTCGTGCCGCACGACGCCTACGGCGGCAGCTGGCGGCTGTTCAATGCGCTGGCGTCGAAGGGGCAGTTCAAACTGGTGACCGCCGATCTCACCGATCCGAACGCCCTGGCCCGGGCGCTGGCCGGCCGGCCGGCGCTGGTGCTGGTGGAAACGCCGTCCAATCCGCTGCTGCGCATCACCGACCTGCGCCTGGTCATCGAGCAGGCCCACGCGGCCGGTGCGCGCGTGGTGGTGGACAACACGTTCCTGTCACCGGCACTGCAGCAGCCGTTGTCGCTGGGCGCTGATCTGGTGCTGCATTCCACCACCAAGTACATCAACGGCCACAGCGACGTGGTCGGCGGCGCAGTGGTGGCCCGCGATGAGGCGCTTGCGCAGCAGCTCACGTGGTGGGCCAATGCGCTGGGCCTGACCGGTTCGCCGTTCGATGCGTTCCTGACCCTGCGTGGCCTGCGCACGCTCGATGCGCGCCTGCGCGTGCACCAGGAAAACACCGCCGCCATCGTGGCCCTGCTGGCAGCGCATCCGGCCGTGCGCCAGGTCTTCTACCCCGGCCTGGCCGAGCATCCGGGGCATGCGGTCGCGGCCCGGCAACAGCGTGGCTTTGGCGCCATGCTCTCCTTCGAGCTGGCGACCGGCGAGGGCGCCGATCCGCATGCGGCGGTACGCGCGTTCGTCGAAGGGCTGCAGTACTTCACGCTGGCCGAGTCCCTGGGCGGCGTGGAGAGCCTGGTGGCCCATCCGGCCACCATGACCCATGCGGCGATGAGCGCTGAGGCACGTGCGGCCGCAGGGATCAGTGATGGCCTGCTGCGGTTGTCGGTCGGCATCGAGAGCGAGCAGGATCTGCTCGCCGACCTGCGCGCGGGCCTGCAGCGCGCCCAGGCCGTGGCCCATCCCGCTGTCCGCGTGGTGCGCCGCGAACAGGTGGATGCATGAACGCGGTGGTGGCCCGGGCCAGCGCTCCTGCAGGCCGGCTCGTCCTGCTGGGTACCGGCACGGTAGGCACCGCGTTCGTGCAGCGTCACCAGGCGCTGCACGAACGTGGGCTGGCGCTGCCCACGCTGGCGTGGCTGGCCAATTCACGCACCGCGCGCCACTGCGATGACAGCCCGGCGAAGGCGCTGCAGCAGGCCAATGCGGCGTTGCGGGCGGGGGCGGCGTCCTCGCGCTGGACAGAAGCCGACGGCCTGCAGCAAGGCGATCTGGTGGTGGACGCCACCGCATGCGATACGGTCGCCGAGCGCCATGCGCCGTGGCTGGCGCGTGGGGTGCACGTGGTCACCGCCAACAAGCTCGGGCAGGGCGCCCAACTGGCGCGCGCACAGGCCATCGCCGAGGCCTGCCGGCGCAGTGGCGCGAGGTACGGCGACGGCGCCACGGTGGGCGCCGGGCTTCCCCTGTTGAGCAGCGTGCGCGCGCTGGTGGCCGGCGGTGACCGCATCCGGCGCGTGGAAGGGGTGCTGTCAGGCTCGCTGGCCTGGCTGTTCCACCATTACGACGGGCAGCGTCCCTTCTCGGCGTGGGTGAGCGAGGCGCTTCGCGCCGGCTATACGGAGCCGGATCCGCGCGTTGATCTTTCCGGCGAAGACGTACGGCGCAAGCTGTTGATCCTGGCCCGCGCCAGTGGCATCGCACTGGATGTGGACCAGGTGGAAGTGAGCTCGCTGGTGCCGCCGGCGCTGGCCAGGCTGTCGTCTCCGGCCGTGCCTGCCGCGTACGAGCCGCTGGACGTGCCGCTGCTGGCTCTGTGGAGGCAGGCCCAGGCAACGCAGGGCTGCCTGCGTTTCATCGGAGGATTTGATCGCGACGGCGCGCGGGTGGGACTGCGTATCGTTGATCGGGATGATCCCCTGGCCGGCGGGGCCGGCACCGACAACCGGGTGGTGATCCACAGCGATCGGTATGCCGCGCAGCCGTTGGTGGTGCAAGGACCTGGCGCGGGCGCGGACGTCACGGCGGCCGCGTTGCTGGACGACGTACTTCGCATCACACGTGAGACCCGTCCTATCCGATAGCGCGGGAAAGATTGATTACCATCGATGGCCCGTAACGCTGGCGGATCGACGTGAACGAGCCTGATATTTCTGCATTGCGGATTGCCGTATTGGAAGACGACGTGTTGCTGCGCGAACGGATCCTGCTGCCGCGCCTGCGCGAGCATGGGTTCGAGGTGACCGGACTGGCGACCGCGGCCGCCCTGCGCACGCTGCTGGCCACGTCGGTCCCCGATATCGTCGTCCTGGATGTCGGGCTCCCTGATGATGACGGTTTCAACGTGGCGCAGTCGTTGCGGCACCAGCACCCGGCACTGGGCGTGGTGATGCTGACCGGGCGCCAGGACAGCCGTGACCGCATCCGCGGGCTGGTGGATGGGGCAGATGCCTATCTGGTCAAGCCCGTGGAGGTCGGCGTACTCGCCGCCACGTTGCACAGCCTGGGGCGCCGCCTGGGCACGGGCGCGGCAGCGCGGACCAGCAGCGACACGGCCGGGACCGCGCGCTGGCGCCTGGATGCTGGTGGCTGGCGGCTGCTGGCGCCTGATGGCCGCGCGGTGGCACTGACCAAGAGCGAACGCCCTGTGGTGCACCGCCTGTACGGCGAGGCCGGCGAAGTGGTGGCCCGCGATGCACTGATCGCCGCGTTGACCGCCGATGTCTACGCATTCGATACGCACCGCCTGGATTCGCTGATCCATCGCCTGCGCCGCAAGGTGGTCGAGGCGTGCGGTACGCCGCTGCCGCTGGCGGCGGTGCATGGCGAAGGCTACGTGTTCACGCCCTGAGCCGAGGGCATCTGCAGCCGCAGATACCAGTCGCGATCCACGCCGACGTTGACGGCGATGATGCCACTGGCCGCGTCGGACCCTCGTGCGCGTGGGACGGGCGGGCTCCAGACCGCGACCGCACGGCTTCGTGCTGGGCAAGAGGGCGAGGACCCGTGCCCTGATCCGTGCATCCCGGCCGGTACCGTGGCCGATGACGGTCAACCGCGGGGTGCGCCCACGGCATCGCCATGTCGATCACTACCCCGGCGCGGGTCTGCAATCACCCCCGTGCGTTGACCGACAGACCGGCCGACGGCCCGACCCGGGTGTACGTCGCGCCCGGCGTGTCGACCGGAATGCAGCGTGACTCCGCAGCCAGCCAGAGCAGGCCGAGGGCTCGCCGTTTCCGGCGATGTATGCCGCAGCCTACCCACGTTCGCAGCGCACCTTCACGAGGCGGCGAACGTGCGGTTTCAAGGGGGTCTGGTGAGCGTGAGAACCCAGTGAGAAATCGGTGATATGGCGTGCGTGACAGCGCACGTCGCTGAACCGTACGTTCAGTCAGCGCCGCGATGGCGGTGGTGCCCCAGCGCACCGCAGACACGTCATCGGGCCGTCTTTGAAGCGTCTTTTCCAGTTCCGTCAGCCCTCGGCTGTGCGCGGACGGGAGAGCTTCGCTTTGTCATTCGCATCAGGAGAGAGGTGCTGCATGAACAAGATTTTCGGGCGGGTGTGGAATCGTGCCCTGGGCCAGTGGGTCGTCGTGTCGGAGCTGGCGCGTCGTCGTCGCAATGGCGCGCGTCGCCTGCGCGTGGTGGTGGCCGCAGCGACACTGCTGCCACTGGGGGTCATGGCGGCAGCGCCGACGGAGCTCGCCGAATGTGCCGATGATGACGTGACCTGCAAGTCCACCCGCGCGTATCTGCAGATCGATGGGGCGGCTGACGGCACCGACGATGCCATCGCCAGCGGCACCGGTGCGCTCGCACTCGGTGTGCAGGCCTACGCCGAAGGCAACTCGACCACTGCGGTGGGGTCGCTGGCGCAGGCCGTGGGCATCGGCGCGAGCGCGTTCGGACAGAACGCGCAGGCCTATGCCGATGCCGGGACGGCGATCGGCCAGAGCGCCCTGGCCGTTGGCCTGGGCAATACCGCGCTGGGCGCCAGCGCGGCGGCCGAAGGCGATCAGGCCGCCACCGCGCTGGGCGCCCTGAGCTACGCCGCCGGGCAGGGCTCCACGGCCGTGGGGGCCAATGCACAGGCGCTGGGGCCGGGAAGTGTCGCGGCTGGTTTCGGTGCGGCCACCAACGGCGAGGCGGGCGTGGCGATCGGTGCCAATACCGTGGCCGCCGGCGGGGACTTCACCGTTGCCGTGGGCAGCTACGCAGTCGCCGTCGGGAACGGAGCGGCCACGCTGGGCAGCGAGGCGATGAGCGACGGCGATTTTGCCACGGCCGTCGGCCACGCCGCCGCCGCCGTGGGCGACGGCGCGGTCGCTCTCGGAGGCGGGGAATGGACTGATCTCAACGGCAACGGCCAGCCCGATATTGGCGAGGCGACGTATGCCAATGGTTCGCAGGCCGTTGCGATCGGCAGCCTGGCAGGTGCGGAGGGGACCGGCGCCCTTGCGCTGGGCAGCCAGGCGGTGGCGGTCGGCGAAGGCACGCTGGCGGCAGGCCGCAGCAGCGTGGCCGATGGTGATGGCGGCACGGCCGTGGGCGATGACAGTGGGGCGTTCGGCACGGATGCAAGTGCACTGGGCCGCGGTGCCCACGCGGGCGCCGATTACGCCACGGCCGTGGGGGCCACGGCGCTTGCGCAGGGTGAAGGCAGCGTTGCGGTGGGCACGGGCGCGACAGCCACCGCACAGCGGGCGATGGCGCAGGGTTACGGCGCTGTGGCAACGGCGGACTCGGCCATCGCGCTGGGTGATGCCAGCACGGCACAGGGCGCCGGCGCGGTGGCACTGGGTTCGCTCTCCACTGCCCGCGGTTATGCGGCTTTGGCTCTGGGAGGAGAGGCGCAGGCCAACGGCAATTCTTCAATCGCACTGGGCACGGCGGCGGTTGCCGATGCGCCGTCCAGCGTCGCCGTCGGCGCGGGTGCGATCAGCGATGGCGATTTTTCCAGTGCGTTCGGGCCGCAGGCCTGGGCCGGCGGTGCCGGTTCGGTGGCGCAGGGCATGGGCGCCCAGGCCGAAGGCTGGCGGGGCATTGCCATCGGCTATGTGTCTTCCGCAAGCGGCGACGGCGGCGTGGCCATCGGCGGGCAACTTGTCTGTGAAGAATTCTGTCTGCCGTTCACCACCGCCGCCAGTGGCCTCAACAGTGTCGCGCTGGGGGCCGGTGCACAGGCCGGCGGCGTGGGGGGCCTTGCGTTGGGCGCCGCCGCGGTCTCGGCGGGACGCAAGTCGATCGCCATCGGACAGGACAGCCAAGGCGTGGCGGAAAACGGGGTGGCTCTCGGCACCGAGGCCATGGCATGGGAAGCGGACGCGGTGGCCTTGGGCAGTTACTCGGTCGCCGATCGAGCCGGCACAGTGTCGGTGGGCAGCGCTGGCAGCGAACGGCAGATCACCAATGTCGCCGCTGGGACACAGGCGACCGACGCGGTCAATCTCGCCCAGCTGCAGGCCGTACAGGACCAGGCCGGCAACGTGCGCTACCTGGCCGTGGAGGGCGCGGACGATGGCAGCGACGATGCGCAGGCCCGTGGCCAGGGAGCCGGTGCGATTGGCGCGGGGGCCAATGCCGACGGTGACGGGGCCTTGGCCAGCGGCTACCAGGCCAGTGCGTTCGGAACCGGGGCGGTGGCCTCCGGTGCCCAGGCGCTGGCATTCGGCGACGGCGCGGTGAGCATCGGGGGCAACAGCAGCGCGACAAGCACCAACACGACGGCCATTGGCCAGGGCACCAGCGCAACGGGCGAGTTCAGCACGGCCACCGGTGGCAGTTACGCCGGCCTGATCAACAATGTGCCCGTCGAGCTGAGCACCATCGCCAGTGGCCCGGGCGCTTCGGCCTATGGCGCAGGTGCCCAGGCCACGGGGGGCTATTCGGTGGCCGTGGGCGCCGCAGCCAACGCGACGGCGGCACAGACGACAGCCGCCGGCTTCAACGCCTCGGCAACAGGTGGCCTCAGCGTGGCGATCGGCGCTTACAGCAGGGCCACCGGGGTCCGGGGCATGGCCGTGGGGTACAACTCGCTCGCCGCGGGTGAGTCGGCGCAGGTATTTGGCTGGCACGCACAGGGAAATGGCGACATGAGCACCGCGCTGGGGTATTCCAGCAGGGCAGACGGCAACTATTCCATGGCCATTGGCCCCTTCGCTGAAGCCAGTGGACCCATCTCCAGCGCCATCGGCCAGTGGGCCAAGGCCAGCAACGCAATGGCCATGGCCCAAGGCCTTTACGCGGAAGCCTCCGGCTGGCAGTCCATGGCGCAGGGCACCTACGCCCTGGCCAGCGGCTGGCAGTCCATGGCGCAGGGCAGCTACGCCTTGGCCAGCGCTACAGGCGCGATCGCCATTGGCACGGATGCCAAAGCGACTGCTGTCAACGCAACGGCGCTCGGCACCGGCGCGGTAGCCGACCGCGCCAACAGCGTGTCGTTCGGATCGGTGGGAGCGGAACGTCAATTGACGAACGTCGCCGATGGCACGGCAGCGACCGATGCGGTCAACAAGCGTCAGCTCGATGCGGTGGTGGCCTCCGTCGGCGGTGATATCGGCGAGCTCGCCGAAAGCGTCGTGCGCTACGACGGGACCGACAAGTCGACGGCGACGCTGGCGGGTGCTGACGGCACCACCCTGCGCAACCTGCGGGCTGGCACGATGTCATCCGACGCGGTCAATGTGGCCCAGCTCGACAGTGTGGCCAGCGTGCTGGGTGGCGGCGCCGCACTGGGCAGCGACGGCATGCTGATCAGTCCGGTCTACACCGTGCAGGGCCAGCGCCTGGGCACGGTCGGCGGGGCGTTCAGCGCGCTGGACAATGCGCTCACCGGCCTCGATTCGCGTGTCAGCCAGCTTGAGCTCGGCGCGGGCGCGGGCCCGGGCCCGGGCAATGGCGGGGCCGGCAGCGTGCCGGTGGGATCGGGCGACGGGCTGGCGCTGGGCGAGGGCAGCCTTGCACAGGACGTCAGCGATACCGCGGTCGGTGGAGGCGCCAGCGCCGAAGGAAGCAACGGAACCGCAATAGGCAGCAACAGCAGCGTTGGAAGCGACGCCAGCAACGCGGTGGCCGTGGGCGCCGACAGCCGCGCGGGCGCGGCGGGGTCGACCGCGCTCGGCCAAGGCGCCAGCGCCACGGCCAGTGGTGCGGTGGCGATCGGCCAGGGCTCGATCGCTACGGAGGCCGATACCGTCTCGGTGGGCAGCGCGGGCAACGAACGCCGCGTCAGCAATGTGGCCAACGGCGTCGCGGCGACCGATGCAGCCAACGTGGGTCAGATGCAGGCCGGCGATGCGCAGACATTGTCCTCGGCACGCAGCTACACAGACAGCCGTTTCCAGACCCTGGATGACCGCTTCACCGAAACCACGCGTGAGCTGGACCGTCGCCTGGGTCTGCAGGATCGCCGGATCGACCGCCAGGGCGCGATGAGCTCGGCCATGATGAACATGGCCATCAACGCGGCCGGAAGCCGGAGCCCGCGAGGTCGCATCGCGGCCGGCGCCGGCTGGCAGAACGGGGAGCAGGCCCTTTCGGTGGGCTACGGCAAGCAGATCGGCGAGCGCGCCAGTTTCAGCATCGGCGGTGCGTTCAGCGGTGACGACCGCTCGGCCGGTGTGGGCTTCGGTATCGATCTGTGATTCACAGGGCCACCGGTCCTGTGATCGGCGGCCCTTCCTTCCGTTTGTTTTCTGGAGAGATGGACATGAACAAGCCTTCCCTGCTGCGCGGTTCCCTGTTGGCTGCCGCCATCGCCATGGGCCTTGCGGCCGGCGTGGACGCCAGTGCCGCCGACATCATCCACGGCCCGCGCCACATCCCGGCCACCGCACCGTCCAGCGTGCAGCGCTTCATCGTCAAGTACCGGCCCGGTACGGCACAGGCCCGCGATCGCCAGCAGGCCGCCTTGACGCTTTCGGCGGCTGCGCAGCGCAGTGTGCCAGGCAGCGCGCGCGGCGGCGTGCCGCACATGACGTCGCTGCGCAGAACCGCGCAGGGCGCCGATGTGGTGCTCGCCGCTCGGCCGATGAGCACGGCCGAGAGCGAACGCTTCCTGCAGCAGCTGAAACAGGATCCGAGTGTGCAGTACGCGCAGGTGGATCGCCGCATGTACGCGCTGGACACCCTGCCGAACGATCCGCAGCTGCCGGTCTACCAGTGGGACACGCTCAACACCCTGGGCGGCATCCATGCCCCCGCTGCGTGGGATGACAGCAGCGGCGAAGGCCTCGT
The DNA here is from genome assembly GCF_011761925.1 of Xanthomonas sp. 60. Lineage (NCBI taxonomy): Bacteria > Pseudomonadati > Pseudomonadota > Gammaproteobacteria > Lysobacterales > Lysobacteraceae > Xanthomonas > Xanthomonas sp. 60. The sequence continues at coordinate 691,570 of NZ_JAASQW010000001.1, forward strand.
GGTGGCGGTGCTGGACACCGGCGTATTGCAGCACGTGGACCTGGCCGCCAACCTCGTGCCGGGCTATGACATGGTGTCCTCCTACGGGCAGGACGATGACTCGCCTGATATCGCCGTCGACGGCGATGGGCGGGATCCCGACCCCACCGATCCCGGTGACTGGAGCGATGGAACCCTGTGCAGCCCAAGCACAAGTTCCTGGCATGGCACGCACGTTGCCGGGACCGTTGCGGCGGTCGCCAACAATGGCAAAGGCATCGCAGGGGCCGCCTACGGTGCGCGGGTGCAACCGGTTCGCGTCCTCGGACGCTGCGGCGGTTTCACCTCCGACATCGCCGATGCGATCGTCTGGGCCTCTGGCGGGCAGGTCGAGGACGTGCCGGACAACGCCACGCCGGCCGAGGTGATCAACCTCAGCCTGGGCGGCCAGGGCGCCTGTTCGGAAGAACCCGCGCTGCAGGAAGCCATCGATGCGGCGCGCGGTCGGGGCACCACGATCGTGGTGGCGGCGGGCAACAGCAGCAGCGATGCGGCGCTCTTCTCCCCGGCCAGCTGCACGGGGGTCATTGCCGTGGGCGCGACCGGATTCACCGGAGCCAAGGCGAGCTACAGCAACTATGGCAGCATCGTCGCTCTGGCCGGGCCGGGCGGTGACATCGACCGCAGCATTCCCGTCTCACGCGGGGCCATCTGGTCCACCGGTGATGGGGGGTCCACTGTCGCCAACGGCGACAACGTTCTGGTGGGCCTGACCGGCACCTCCATGGCGTCGCCGCACGTGGCCGCTGTGGCTGCCCTGGTGCAGTCTGCGGCGGTCAAGGCGGGCCAGGATCCGCTGACCCCCGATCAGGTACGCGATGTCCTGGTGCGATCGGTCCGTCCGTTCACGGTGCAGCCGCCGGCCGACCAGCCGCTGGGTGCGGGCCTGGTCGATGCCTACCGCGCGGTGCAGCTGGCGATGGGCAAGCCGCTGCCGGAACTGCCGAAGCCGACATTGGAGAACAACACGCTGCTGAGCGGCCAGGCAGGTGCGGCGGGCCAGTCGCGGCTCTACGTGTTCGATGTACCGGCCGGCACGACCAGCCTCAACCTGCGTTCGCTGGGAGGCACGGGCAATGTCAGTCTGTATGCCTCCGCGGGCATCGAACCCAGCGTTGAAAACGCGCAGTACCGCTCGATCAGGCCGGGCAATGCCGAGGCAATCGTGGTGAGCCGTCCGCAGCCGGGCACCTGGTACCTGCGCGTAGTGGGCGAGAGCGATTTCAGCAACGTGTCACTGCTGGGCATCGCACGCTGACCCGGTGATGGGCCGGGGCAGGCAGGGGCCTGCCCCGCTCACTTCTCATCGTGCGGCGCTGAGTGCCTTCAACAGCGCCGCGTTGAACTGGTCGGGATCCTGTACCTGCGGCGAGTGTCCCAGCTCGGCGAACTCCACCAGCTGCGCACCGGGTATGGCCGCGGCAGCCGCCTTGCCCAGCGCCGGGTAGTTGCCCAGCACCGCCTTCAATGCGGGCGGCGCCAGATCGCGGCCGATGGCCGTGCGGTCCTTCTGTCCGATGAGCAGCGTGGTGGGCACCGCAATGCGCGGAAGCTCGTGCACCACCGGCTGGTTGAACACCATGTCCGAGGTCAGCGCCTGGCTCCAGGCCACCGCCTCCCTGCCGGCGCCGGCATACATGCCGGCCTGCATGCGTGCCCAGCGCTCGAAGCGCGGCTGCCAGTCACCGTTGTAGTACACGTCCAACTGGTAGCGCTTGATGCTCTCGAAACCGGTCTTGAGTTCGTTGGCATACCACGCGTCCACGCTGCGCCAGGGCACACCCAGGGCCTGCCAGTCCTCCAGGCCGATCGGGTTGACCAGCGCAAGGCTCTGCGTCTGTTGCGGGTACAGCAGGGCATAGCGTGCCGCGAGCATGCCGCCCATCGAGTGGCCGACGATGTGCGCGCGCTCCACGCCGAGAGATTGCAGCAGCGCGTGCGTGTTGGCCGCCAGCTGGCCGAACGAATACTGGTAACGCTCGGGCTTGCTGGATTTGCAGAAGCCGATCTGGTCCGGCGCGATGACCCGGTAGCCGGCCTCGCGCAGCGGCTGCAGGGAGGCCTCCCACGTGGCGGCGCAGAAATTCTTGCCATGCAGCAGCACCACCGTGCCGGCGGTGCGGCCGACGGGCGCCAGATCCAGATAGGCCATCTCCAGGTGGGCCTGCTGCGACTGCAGCGCGAAGGTCTTCACCGGGTGCGGATACGTGAAGCCTTCGAGGCGGGGACCATAGACCTCGGCCGCAAGGCCGGTGAGGGGAAGGCAGGCGAGCAGTGCAGTGGCCAGCAGGCGCATGGGGGGGCTCCGATCGATAAATACCGAGCCTACCGCGGATGCGATGACGGGCGCGCCGCAGCGCTCAGCACTCGATCACATTCACGGCCAGGCCACCGCGGCTGGTTTCCTTGTACTTGTCCTGCATGTCGCGGCCGGTATCGCGCATGGTCTTGATGACCTTGTCGAGCGAAACCTTGTGCTTGCCATCGCCGCGCATGGCCATGCGCGAAGCATTGATCGCCTTCACCGCGCCCATCGCGTTGCGCTCGATGCATGGAATCTGCACCAGGCCGCCGATCGGGTCGCAGGTCAGCCCGAGGTTGTGCTCCATGCCGATTTCGGCCGCGTTCTCGATCTGGCTCGGGTTGCCGCCGAGCGCGGCGACCAGGCCACCGGCGGCCATCGAACAGGCCACGCCGACTTCGCCCTGGCAGCCTACTTCAGCGCCGGAAATGGAGGCATTTTCCTTGTACAGGATGCCGATCGCCGCCGAGGTGAGCAGGAAATCGAAGATGCGCTGTTCGGTGGCGCCCGGGCAGAAACGGTCGAAGTAATGCAGCACCGCCGGCAGCACGCCCGCCGCGCCGTTGGTGGGCGCGGTGACCACGCGGCCACCTGCCGCGTTTTCTTCATTGACCGCCAGTGCGTACAGGTTCACCCAGTCCAGCGTGGTCAGCGGATCACGCATGGCCGCTTCCGGCTTGGAGGAGAGTTCGCGGTACAGCACCGGTGCGCGGCGGCCGACCTTCAGGCCACCGGGGAGCACGCCATCCTGGCGGATGCCGCGCGACACGCAGGCCTGCATGGCCTGCCAGATCTCGCGCAGGCTCTGGCGGATCTCGTCTTCGCTGCGCCAGGATTTCTCGTTCTCGAACATCATCTGCGCGATGGTCAGGCCACTGCGCGCGGTCTGCGCGAGCAGTTCATCGCCGCTCCTGAACGGGTAGGGCAGCGGGGTTTCGTCCGGCACGATGCGATCATCGGCCGCATCATCCTGGTTGACCACGAAGCCGCCGCCGACGGAGTAGTAATCGCGCGTGGCGATGACCTCCCCCGCGCCATCGTAGGCGGTGAAGCGCATGCCATTGGTGTGGTAGGGCAGCTTCTGGCGCTTGTTCATGCCCAGGTCGCGCTTCTCGTCGAAGGCGATCTCGTGCTGGCCCATCAGGTTGATGCGTTTGCTGCCGCGGATGCGCGCAAGGGTGGTCGGGATGATGTCCGGATCGATCAGGTTCGGACGCTGGCCTTCAAGCCCTAGCAATACGGCGGTATCGGTGCCGTGGCCGCGGCCGGTGAGTGCCAGCGAGCCGTACACATCGGCGCGGATGCGGGCCACGTCCTGCAGACGGCCGGGGTCGAGCAGCCACCGGTGCACGAAGCGCTCGGCCGCCTTCATCGGACCGACGGTATGCGAGGAGCTCGGGCCGATGCCGATCTTGAAGACGTCGAAGGTGCTGACTGCCATGGATGCCGTGCCGCAGGTACCGGGAAAGGCGCTAGTCTACCGGTTGCCGCCGCCCGCCCGTGGCTGCGGCGCAGCATGCCGATCCGTGGAGGGCGTCTTGTTCATCCTGTACCAGCGCGACGACTGCCACCTGTGTGACCTGGCCCTGGCCGTGCTGTCCCGGGCGCGTGCGCCCGCTTTTGAATCGGTGTTCATCGATGGCGACGCCGGGCTGGAAGCGCGTTACGGCGGGCGCGTTCCGGTGCTGCGCCATCCCGCCAGTGCTAGCGAGCTGGATTGGCCGTTCGACGTGCCAGCGGTGGAGGCCTGGCTGCCGTAGAGCGCGGCCCCGCGCGGTGGCTTTCGCCGTGCAGCCGGGCAGGGCGGGCCCTGTTCGCTTACTTCGCCTTCAACACCACGCGGGTGCTGATCGCGGTTTCGTTCGGGATGGTGCCGGTATCGGCCCAATCGCCGCCGCCCACGCCGAAGTCCAGGCGCTTGACCGTGGCCTTGCCGGTCAGCACCGGCTGAGTGCCCGGTGTCCAGGTGAAGGTCAACGTGACCGGCTTGCTTACCCCGCGCAGCTGCAGCGTGCCGTCGGCCGCGTACTGGTCCTTGCCCAGCGCACGGAACCCGGTGGCCTTGTAGGTGGCCTGGGCGAACTGTCCGACATTGAAGAAATCCGCGCCCTGCAGCGTGGAATCACGGTCGGCATTTCCGCTGCGCGCGCTGGCCAGCGGAATGGTCACTTCCAGGTGGCCGGCCGCCGGGTTGGCCGGATCGAAGCTGACCTTCGTCTCGAACCCGGGGAAGGTGCCGGTGAACACTTCACCGTCGTACTTGGTGCCGAAGGCGAGAGTGGAGCCCGGGGCCTGCACATAATCGGCGGCCACTGCCGGTGCGGTGGCGGCGAGCAGGCCGACCAGGGCGGCGGCCACGGCCGCGGGGGAGCTGAACTTGGGGGTCATCGATCAATCCTTCTGGGGAGGCGCGATCCAGCCGCTGGGCAGCATGCGGACCAGGGTGGTGTCGCGCTGGTGGAAATGATGGAACAGGGCCGCGCCGGCATGGGCCAGGACCACGGCGATCAGCAGCCAGAACCCATATTCGTGGATGGCATGCGACACCGCGACCGCCTGCGGGTCCGGTCCACTGAGCTTGGGCACATCGACCAGGCCGAACCAGCGGAAGGGGCGCAGGCCGCTGGCCGAGTCGTACAGCCAGCCGGACAGGGGAAGGGCGAACATCAGCACGTACAGCAGGCCGTGTGTGGCCGCGGCGATGCGTTCCTGCCAGCTGGGCGTACCGGGGACGGGCTCGGGCCTGCCGGCCGCCAGGCGCCAGGCCAGGCGCAGCACGACCAGCGCCAGCACGGTGATGCCCAGCGACTTGTGCGCGGTGTAGACCCAGAAATACTTCGGCGTCCTGGGCAGTTCGCCCATTGTCAGCCCGACCACGCCCAAGGTGAGGATCAACGCGGCGATGAGCCAGTGCAGTGCCTGGCTGACGTGGCCCCAGCGGTCGGCGGGATTGCGCAGGGTCATGATGAGGTGTCCTGGGGGGAAGTGGACTGCGACTGCGGCGACGGGGAAGAAGTTTCCGGCGCCGCCGCGTTGCGGTCGAGCACCGCTTCTGCCTCGATGCGAAGATCGACCGTGTCACCGATCATGCTGGACCAGGCCGTGATCCCGAACGCACTGCGGCTGAGGGTGGCCGTCGCCGAGAAGCCTGCCGTGCGGCGGAAGGGGGGGAGTGGATGGCGCTTGACCGCGTTGAGTTCCACGTCCATCACCACTTCGCGGGTGACGCCACGCAGGGTCAGCAGGCCGATGACGCGCGCATGCCGCGCATCCACCGGTTCGATGCGCTCGGAGACGAAGCGCGCTGTCGGAAAGCGCTCGCCATCGAGCAGGTTTTTCGCCAGCGTCGCCTCGTTCCACTTGCGGTCGCCCAGATCAAGGCGTGCCAGGGGCACTTCGACGTCCAGCCACGCGCTGGCCCAGTCGTCCGGATCGAACCGCAGCGTGCCTTCGCTGCCGGACACCGTGCCCAACGCGCTGGAGAAGCCGGCATGTTCGACCGTGAACAGTACGCGCGTATGGACAGGATCCAGGCGATAGCTAGACGGCTCGGCACGGGCGGCCGTGGGCAGCGTGCCGAGCAGCACCAGCAGGGGCAGGACTATCAGTGAGCGCGGGAGCACATCGGATCTCCGGAGTGGATGGACGGATCATACGCACGCAGTCGGGGCTTCCAGCAGTGCCATGGCTGCAACAGATCGTGGCAGAGGCGCCGGAGGGCGTGAAGAGCCGGGGTGGATGCGACATCGCTGTTCGCTTGCGCGGCGCGGTCATGCCCACTGCGCTGTGTGACAATCGCGTCAACTGGGGGTGGAATGGAATGGGCGGTTGATGATCCAGGGAAGGTGGCTGCGGGTAATGCTTGCCCTCGTGCTCGGGGTGCTGCACGTGTCGGCCGTGACGGCCCAGACCCCGCTGGAGACGCCGCGCCTGCAGCGACTGGGTACGGCCGACGGCCTGCCTTCACGCATGGTCCTGGCCCTCGCCCAGGACCAGAAGGGGCACATCTGGGCCGCGACCGATGGCGGATTGGCGCGCTATGACGGCTTGAAGCTGCACAGCTGGCGGCATGATCCCGCGCAGCCCGGCGCGCTGCCTGGCAACGAGATCGAGACGCTGCTGGTCGACGCCAGCGACCGTCTGTGGCTGGGGATCAACGGGGTCGGCCTGGTGACGATGGGCCCGGCGCGCGACCGCTTCGAAACCGTGGAGGCCGTCAACCGCGTGTGCGAAGGCCAGGTGTGGACGCTGGCCGAACAGGCCGGTGCGCTGTGGATCGGTACCAATGCCAATGGACTGTGCCGGCGCGATCGGCAAGGCGGGGTACACACGTTCCGGCATGCGGCCGACGATGCGGCCAGCCTCCCCGACGACACGGTCTACGCCAGTCTGGTCGATGACCGCGGGCGCGTCTGGTTCGGCACGGGTGCCGGTGTCGCGCGCTGGAACGGCACCGGCTTCGACCGCATCGGGTCTGCGGTGCTGGGGGCCGCCGCGGTGGTCCGCCTGAGCCAGGATGGGCGCGGCGTGGTGTGGGCCGGGACGCAGGACGAGGGTCTGTTCGAGATCGGCACCGACGATCAGGTCAAGCGGCCGCCCTGGCCGGACACGCCTGCCATGCGCTCGGCCTTCGTGCTGGCCGACCGGCTGGGAGGGTACTGGCTGGGCACCTCCGATGGTCTGCTGCGCGGCGACGCGGCGCAGCTGCGGCGCCTGGAAGGTGATCGGGGCAGCGGCTTCCTCACCGCCCACAGCGGCGTGCTGGACATGCTGCAGGACCACGAAGGCGGCCTGTGGATCGCGCTGTTGACCCAGGGGGTGGCGTACCTGCCGCCGGACTGGCGGCGCTTTTCCACGTGGTCGCAGCTGGATGGAAAGCCGCTGGACAGCCAGTATCTGCTCAGCGCGGCCAGTGATGGTCAGGGCTTCCTGGTGGGCGCGGCCCACGCCGTCTACCGGCTCGATGCGCAGGGCACGCTTTCCCTGCTGGTGGACGATTCGCGCATCGGCAGCGGTGCGGTGTGGTCGGTACTGCCGCGGCCGGACGGCACCGTCTGGCTGGGGCGTGCGGGCCGCATCACGGTCTATGATCCACGCCGCGGCCGCCACACGGACTGGCTGGTGCGCGGTGGCGCCGATCTGCGCCAGCGCATCGACCTGATGCGGCAGGCACCCGACGGCACGGTGTGGCTGTCAGTGATGAACCATGGCCTGCAGCAGCGCGATGGCCGCGGGCGCGTGCTGCGCGAGTTCGCCAGCACCACCCTCGCACCCGATGGCGCGCCCATCGAACAGATCCGCCTGGATGACCGCGGACAGCCGTGGATCGTCGGCGACATGGGCATCCTGCGTCTGCACGCTGACACGTTCCTGCCCGTCCCCGGCGTCAACGCCGGCCCGATCTACGACCTGGCCTGGGAGGGCGCCGGGTTCCTCTGGCTGGCCCGGATGGGGGCCCTGGAACGCTATCGCTGGGATGGGATGGCGCTCACGCTGGTGGAGCGCATCGGCGCCGAGCACGGCTTGCCACCGGTGAGCATGGGGGGGCTGGTCGTTGCGCGCGCCGGGCAGGTCTGGGCCACCAGCCCGCGCGGACTGCTGCGCTGGGATCCACAGCAGCGCCGGCTGCGCATCCACGACGAGCGCGATGGCCTGCCGGACAGTGAGTTCACCGGACGCCCACCGGCGGTGGACGCAGGTGGACGCGTGCTTGCGGTGACACAGTCTGGCCTGGTCGGATTTGATCCGGCGCAGGGGGACACCGGGCTGCCGACCTCGCATCTGGTGGTCAGCGCGATGCGCGTAAGGCGCGAGGACGCCGGACACTGGCAGGCGCTCGATCCGTCGCAGCCGACGCGGCTGGGGCCGGACGACCGCGATCTGCAGATCGAGGCCCGCCTGCTGTCCTTCGCCAGTGCGGGAACGCGGCAATACCGGTTCCGCGTGCAGGGCTACGATGCGAACTGGGTCACCACCACGGAGGGCGAACGCACGTGGTCGCGCCTGCCTGCGGGACGGTACACCGTGGAAATCCAGGCGCGGGCGGGAGAGGGCGCCTGGACCCTGCCGGTCCTGCTCAAGGTGCAGGTGGTGCCGCCGTGGTGGCGCAGCACCCCGGCACTGCTGCTTTATGCGCTGGGCCTGGTGCTGGCGCTGGCCGCATTGGCCTGGTCGTTGCGCACGCGCCTGCGCCGTCGCCAGCAATGGCAGCTGACGCTGCACAAGCAGCAGCTTGCCGAGCATGCCTCCGAAGCCAAGAGCCGCTTTCTGGCCACCCTCGGCCACGAGGTGCGCACGCCCATGACCGGTGTGCTGGGGATGAGCGAACTGCTGCTGGCCACGCCGCTGGACGAGCGCCAGAACGGTTATGCCACGGCCATCCACCAGGCCGGCCTGCACCTGCTCCGGCTGGTCAACGACACCCTTGATCTGGCGCGCATCGAGGCGGGCCGGCTGGAGCTGGAAATCGCGGTGTTCGACCTGGAACTGCTGCTTGACCAGGTGCAGGGACTGATGGAGCCGCTGGCCCGGCAGCACCGCCTCGGCTTCGTGCGAGAGCGCGCGACGCCTGCGGGGCTGCGCGCGACCGGTGACGAGATGCGCATCCGGCAGATCCTGATGAACCTGCTGGGCAATGCGATCAAGTTCACCGAACGCGGCCATGTGGGCTTCGGCGTGCGCACCCTCGATGCCGAAGCCGGCCTTTGTCTGGAGGTGTTCGACACCGGGCCGGGCATCAACAGTGATCAGCAGGTGCGGCTGTTCCAGCGCTTCGAGCAGGCCGAGGGGCCCCGCACCGCGTCACGCTACGGCGGTACCGGACTGGGACTGGCGATCTGCCAGGAACTGGCTGTCGCGATGGGCGGCCGCATCGAGGTGGAGAGCCGGCCCGGCCATGGTGCGCGCTTCAGGGTCATCCTGCCGCTGCCCTGGGCACTCGACGGTGCCTGGACCACGATGGACGAGGCGCCCGGCGACGATGTCGCTTCGGCGCTGCGGATCCTGCTGGTGGAGGACGATCCCACGGTGGCGGCGGTGGTGGTGGGCCTGCTCGGGATGCGCGGCCATGCGGTGGTGCACGTGCCGCACGGGCTCGCTGCGCTGGCCGAAGTCAGCGCGGCCACCTTCGACGTCGGCCTGCTTGACCTGGACCTGCCCGCACTGGATGGCATCGCGCTGGCGCAGCAGCTGCGAGCGCTCGGGCATGGTTTCCCGCTGGTGGCGGTGACGGCGCGTTCGGACGCCTATGCCGAGCAGCATGTGCTGGCATCGGGGTTCGATGGTTTCCTGCGCAAGCCGGTCACGGGTGACCTGCTGGCAGAGGCGATTGCGCGTGCGCGGTCCCGCCGCGCTGCCACGTGACGCGATCAGTCGTCATTCCGCCCGGGAGCGCGGCGGCCATCGCGGGCGCAGGTACCATGGTGCCCGCGCCCGCGCCTGCATGCGGTGGGCGGACCTGGTTTCGAGGAGAGCCACGGATGACGGTGTCGCGGGCGTTGGCAGGGGTCATGGTGGGTTGGCTGGCTGCGGCCGTGGCATGGGCCCAGCCCGTGCCGCCCACCCCCCGCCAGCTGACCGTGTTCGATGGCCTGCCTTCCAACACGGTCAACCGCATGGAAGAGGACCGCCTCGGCTACCTGTGGATCGCGACCAACGATGGGCTGGCGCGCTTCGATGGCCGCAACTACCGCGTCTGGCGTGCAGAAGACGGGCTGCGCGACAACCGAATCTGGACGGTCCTGGCAGACACACGCAACCGGCTATGGATCGGCACCGAGAACGCCGGGCTGATCCGGATGTCCGCCGACCGCCGTACGCTGCATTTCTACGATCGCGCCACGCAGCCGCTGATGACCAGCAACACGGTGTGGAGCGTGGCCGGCACGCCTGACGGTGCGGTGTGGTTCGGTACCGCCGAAGGCGGCCTGTATCGCATCGATGACGATGACCATGTGCAGCGCTTCCTGCCCGAAGCCGGCGACCCGCACAGCCTGCCGTCGCGCAGTGTGCCGTTCCTTGCCACGCAGGCCGATGGCACGCTGTGGATCGGCACCAAACGGGGCATTGCGCGGTGGACCGGCGAAGGCTTCGAACGCATCAGCACGCCCCTGCTGGCCGAGGTGACCGTCAATGGGCTGACCGCTGATGGCGATGGCAGTCTGTGGATCAACACGCTCTCCGGTGCGGTGGTGCGACGCCCGGACGGACGCTTCGAGGCGCAGCCGTGGACAGTGCCGCAGGGCGACCAGGTGCTGGGGATGGTGCTCCACGACGCGCAGGGGAGCTATTGGCTGGATACCCGTTCGGGCCTGGGGCGGGGCGTGGATGGGCGCTTCCAGCAGGTGCCGCTGTACAGCGCACTGGCGCGTGGCCCGGTGCGGCCGAACTGGAGCGGCGCGTTCCAGGACCGCGAAGGGGGCATCTGGCTGGCCAGCACCAATGCCGGGCTGTGGCATCTGCTGCCGCGCTGGTGGCAGTTTTCCGTGCTGCCGCGCCTGGAAGACGATCCCTCCTCGCTGCGCAACGGCTATGTGCTTGGCACGGCGGCCAGCGCCAGCGGTGGCCTCTGGACCGTGGGCACGCACGGTGCGCTGGACCGGTTCGACCCGGCCACCGGCGCGGTGGAACAGCACCTGACCTTCGTCAACGGCAATCACTGGCTCAGCAGCGTGGCCGAAGACCGGCGCGGACGCGTGTGGATAGGCTCGCTGGACGCGCTGCTGCGCTATGACCCGCGCAGCCGCGAGCTGCGCCGCTGGGGCCGTGACGGCAGCCGCGGCCAGGTGCTGGAAGGCACCATCATCGATCTGGCACTGTGCGGCGATACGGTCTGGACGCTCACCGCCAGTGGCGTGCAGGCGCGCGACGAGGAGGGACGGTTGAAGTTCCAGAGCGCGGCCGGCGACCAGGGCCTCCAGGCTGGACAGCTCAACACGGCGATCATCTGCGGTCCTGACGGGCGCGCCTGGCTGGCCAGCAGCCGCGGGCTGCGGGCGTGGGACCCGGCTGCCAGGGCCTTCGTGGACGTTGCTGGTGCCCCCGGAGGCGCCGTGCACGCCCTGCATCTGGCGGCCGACAGCACGCTATGGCTTGCGCGCGACGCCCAGATCAGCCAGTGGCGGTGGGATGGCAGCGCCTTGCAGCGGGGCATGGTGATCGGTCGCGCGCAGGGCTTCCCGGCCCTGGCGGCCAACGCGCTGGCCGTGGATGCCGAGGGCCTGGTGTGGGCCACCAGCCTGCGCGGGCTGATGCGCATCGATCCCAAGGCCGGCAGCGTTCGCCTCTACGGCGTGCACGATGGATTGCCGAGCCAGGAGTTCCGCGAGAACACGCTGGTACGCGCGCGCGACGGGCGCATGGCCGCCGGGACCCCGGCAGGGGTGGTGCTGTTCAACCCCGCCCAGGTGCGGCCGGCGGTGGTGCAGGCGCCGCTGGTCATCGAGCGGGTCGAGGTCAGTCGCGGCGAGCGTGTGGTGGATCTCACCCACGACGCTGAGGTGGTCGTCGCCGACGGTGACCGCGACCTCCACATCGTGGCGCGGCTGCTGTCCTTCAGCGACGCCGCCTCGAACTATTACCGCTTCCGCCTCGCCGGCTACGATCCGGACTGGGTCGATGGCGGTGTGACCGGCGAACGGGTGTTCTCACGCCTGCCGCCCGGCCACTACGAACTGGAGGTGCAGGCACGTTCGGCGGACCACGTGTGGTCGGCGATCGAACCCCTGCGCTTCCAGGTCATGCCGCCGTGGTGGCGCAGCGCCACGGGGGTGCTGGTGCTGGTGGTTGCTTCGGCGCTGCTGCTGGGCCTGTTCGCCTGGCTGTACCGTCGCCGGCTGCAGCGTCGCCATGCCTACCAGATGGCGCTGCACAAGCAGGAGGTCGCCGAGCAGGCGTCGGCGGCCAAGACCCGCTTCCTGGCCAACCTCGGGCATGAGGTGCGGACCCCCATGACCGGCGTGCTTGGCATGACCGAACTGCTGCTGTCCTCCTCGCTGGACGCGCGCCAGAAGGGTTACACCGAATCCATCCGCATGGCGGGCGAGCACCTGCTGCTGCTGGTCAACGACGCGCTCGACCTCGCGCGCATCGAATCGGGCCGGCTTGAACTGCAGTCACGCCCGTTCGTGATGCATGCGCTGTTGCAGGATGTACGCACGCTGATGGAACCGCTTGCGCGGCAGAAGCAATTGCAGTTCGTGGTGTACAACGAGGTGCCGGAAGGGCGCGTGGCGATCGGCGATGCCATGCGCGTGCGGCAGATCCTGCTCAATCTGGTCGGTAACGCGGTGAAGTTCACCCAGCGTGGCCGCATCACGCTCAACGCCCGGTTGTATGACGATGGCCAGGGGCTGCGCTTCGAGGTGATCGATACCGGGCCGGGAATCAGCAGCGAGCATCAGCAGCGTCTGTTCCGGCGCTTTGAACAGGCCGACGGCGCCCGTACTGCGGCGCAGTACGGGGGAAGTGGACTCGGTCTGGCCATCAGCCGCGAACTTGCGGTCGCCATGGGCGGTTCGATCGCAGTGGAGAGCCAGCTGGGACGCGGCGCGCGTTTCGTGGTCGACCTGCCGTTGCCGCAGCAGCCGGGGGCGGCAGCAATGCCCGACGCCACCGCGCACACGGGTGAGGACGCCGCGCTCGACACCGCCGGCCAGGGCGCGTTGCGCATCCTGCTGGTGGAGGATGATCCCACCGTTGCCGAAGTCATCAGCGGCCTGATGACTGCCCGCGGTCATGAGGTGGTGCACGCGCCCCACGCGCTGGCGGCCATGCGCGAGGTGGCCACCTCGCGGTTCGATGTAGGCCTGCTGGACCTGGACCTGCCCGGACTGGATGGTGTCGAGCTCGCCGGCCACCTGCGCAACCAAGGCCACGCCCTGCCGCTCATCGCCGTGACCGCGCGCACTGATCTGGATCTGGGCGACCGCCTGCATGCCGCCGGCATGCAGGGTTTCCTGCGCAAGCCAGTCACCGGCGCGCTGCTTACCGAAGCCATCGCGCGCGTGTTGCCGCGCACCGGGCCCTGACGCAGCCCGAGCGGGCGCGCAGGCAGGAACCTGCGCCTATTCGGCGACTTCTTCCACCTTGCGTGGGTTGGGGCCGGTGTCGGGCAGTTGCCAGAAGATCAGCGTGGAGGTCAAGGTGATCGCCCCGACACTGATGAAGGTGGCATGCAGGGCAGCGGTTGCGTTGTCGGTGAGGTGCGAACCGAAGGCGCTGAGCAGGCTGCCGGCCGCGGCCGCGCCGAAGCCGGCGGCGAGCATCATCACCATTGAAAGCAGGCTGTTGCCCGGACTGGCGAACTCGCGGTCCAGATCGCGCAGTGTCACGGTGTTCATGACGGTGAACTGCAGCGAGTTCACGGCACCGAACAGTGCCAGCTGCAGCAGCCGCCAGCCCAGCGGCTGATCCGGTGCCATCAGCGCGAAGCTGGCCATCGCCAGGCCGACCAGCACGGTGTTGACCATCAGCACGCGCCGGTAACCGAAGCGTTCCACCAGGCGCACCGCCATCTGCTTGGCCACCATGCCGGCGGCGGCCACCGGGACCATCATCAGACCGGCGCGCATCGGGCTCATGCCCATGCCGACCTGCAGCAGCAGGGGGATCAGCAGCGGCATCGCGCCGCTGCCGATACGCGAGAACAGGTTGCCGAGGATTCCGATCCGGTAACTCGGCACGCGGAACAACGACAGCGAGAACAACGGCGCCGTGGAATTGGCCGCGTGCAGCCAGTAGCCGACCAGCGCGGCCAGGCCGGCCACGGTCATCAGCATTACCAGTGCGTGGGGCGTGCCGAGGCCGGAGATGCCATCCAGCGCCAGTGAAAGCACCACCATGCCGAAGGCCAGCATGGCGTAGCCGCGCAGATCGAAACGGCTGCGCGTGGCGGCGTAGTGGTCGGGCATCAGCTTCAGGGCCGCGAAGTACCCGATCACGCCGATCGGCAGGTTGATCAGGAACACCCAGTGCCACGAGGCGACCTCCACCAGCCAGCCCCCCAGCGTCGGCCCGATCAACGGGCCGATGAGCGCGGGAATGGCGATGAAGCTCATGGCACGCAGGAACTCCTCGCGCGAAACCGAGCGCATCACCGCAAGGCGGCCCACCGGGAGCAGCATCGCACCGCCGATGCCCTGCAGCACGCGCGCGGCGACCAGCTGATGCAGTGACTGCGCCAGGCCGCAGGCCAGCGAACCGAGGGTGAACACGATGATGGCCACCAGGAACACGCGCCGCGTGCCGAAGCGGTCGGCGATCCAACCGGAGGCGGGAATGAAGGTCGCCACCGCCAGCGCGTAGCTGAACACCACCGACTGCATCTGCAGCGGACTCTCGCCCAGGCTGCGCGCCATCGCCGGCAGCGCCGTGTTGACGATGGTGGCGTCCAGCATCTGCATGAAGATCGCCAGCGAAACCAGCCACAGCAGTGGTCGGATGGCAGCGTAGGTGGAAGTCATGAGCGGACCATGGCGCAGGGGCGTCCATGATCGCGCAGCCGCGGTCACAGTGCGATCAACAGTTTGCCGTCTAACCCTGTCAGGTAACCGGGCAACCCTGGAAAGCAACCGGCCGGCCGCCTGCCGCCAGCGGGACGGGAGGAGCGTGCGGGGCCCGGGACGAGGCCTGCGGGAGCGGCGTTTGCCGCTCCCCCCGCGCGTCAGCGCGCGCTGTGGCGGTGCACCGCTTCCACCAGCACCTGCACGCTCAGTGGATCCATGTCCGGCGACATGCCGTGCCCCAGGTTGAACACATGCCCCTCGCGCGATCCCCCATTGCCCGCCGCGTAGGTGTCCAGCACACGTGCTGCGGCGGCGGCGATGGCCTCCGGACCGGCGTAAAGCGTCGTCGGATCCAGGTTGCCCTGCAGCGCCACCCGTCCGCCCGTGCGGCGCACCGCCTCGTCCAGGTCCAGGGTCCAGTCCAGCCCCAGCGCGTCGGCGCCGGTATGCGAGAGTGCTTCCAGGTGCAGGCCAGTGCCCTTGCCGAACAGGATCAACGGCGTGCGTTCGCTGCCTTCACCGCGTTCCAGGCCTTCGGCGATGCGCTGCAGGTAACGCAGCGAGAACTCGCGGTACATCCCTGGCGACAACACGCCACCCCACGTATCGAATACCTGCAGCGCCTGCGCGCCGGCCGCGCGCTGCGCGCCGAGGTAGGCGATCACCGCCTGCGTGACCACCTCGAGCAACCGGTGCAGCGCCTGCGGGTCGTTCAGCGCCATTGCCTTGATGCGCGCGAAATCCTTGCTGCCACCGCCTTCCACCATGTAGCAGGCCAGCGTCCAGGGGCTGCCGGAAAAACCGATCAGCGGCACCTGCCCATCAAGCTCGCGGCGGATGACCCGCACCGCATCCATCACATAGCCCAGGTCCTGCTCCATGTCCGGCACGCCCAACCGCGCGATGGCTGCGGCATCACGCACGGGGTGGCGGAACTTCGGACCTTCGCCTTCGACGAAGTACAGCTCCAGCCCCATGGCATCGGGAACGGTGAGGATATCGGAGAACAGGATCGCGGCATCCAGCGGAAAGCGCCGCAGCGGCTGCAGTGTCACTTCGCAGGCCAGCTCGGGGTTCTTGGCCATGGCCAGGAAGCTGCCGGCCTGGGCGCGGGTGGCGCGGTACTCCGGCAGGTAACGCCCGGCCTGGCGCATCAGCCACACGGGTGTGCGGTCCACCGGTTCGCGGCGCAGGGCGCGCAGCAGGCGATCGTTGCGGAGAGGAGTGGTCACGTCGGGAGATCCTTGGAAGAGGGAGAGGCAGCGCGGTCAGTCGCTGCTGGAAACGAGGACAGCGCCGCGGTGCAGTTCGCCATCGCGTGCCTTGGCAAAGGCCGCATGGGCTTCGTCGGCCTGCAGATGAAGTTCGCGCCGCAGCTGCGAGCGGCCGCCCACACGGCCGCTTTCGCGCAGCAGTTCCCAGCCGCCGAACAGGTCCGGTTGCAGGGACAGGCGCAGGAACCGGGGAGCTTCGTGCCCGGCGTCAGGGTGTTGCAGGTAAACGTGCATGGCGCCGATTGTAAGGGGCCAAGCCAGCGGCGGCGTGCGCAAGCCTGAACGCCGCATCCGTGGGCGTCAGGCGGAGGCGAGCACCGCCAGGACCGCCGCCTCGTCGACGTCCGGCACGACCTCGGCGCGGCCCAGCCCGTTCCACAGCACCAGGCGAAGTCGTCCGGCCACGTTCTTCTTGTCCAGCCGCATGCGCCCCAGCAGCGCCTGCGGCTGCAGGCCGGCGGGGATCGCCACGGGCAGCTCCAGGCGCTGCAGTAGCGCCTGCAGGCGCTCGGCGTCGGCGCCGGGAGCGCGGCCCAGCGCGGCGGACAGCCGGGCAGCCAGCACCATGCCGACCGCCACGGCCTCGCCGTGGTTGAGTGCATCGCGGCCCGGCGCGGAATACCCCTGCTCGGTCTCGATGGCGTGGCCGAAGGTGTGGCCGAGGTTGAGCAGGGCACGCTCGCCCTTCTCCAGCGGATCACGCGCAACGATCGCAGCCTTGTGCGTGCAGCTGCGTGCGATGGCTTCGGCCAGCAGCGGCGCGTCGCCTGCGACCAGCGCCTGGGCGTGCCGTTCCAGCCAGGCGAAGAAACCGGCATCGCCCAGCGCGCCGTACTTCACTACTTCGGCCAGGCCGGCGCGCAGCTCGCGCGCGGGCAGTGTGGCGAGCACGCGGGTATCGGCGAAGACGGCGCGGGGCGGGTGAAACGCACCGACCAGGTTCTTGCCCGCCGGAATGTCCACGGCGGTCTTGCCGCCCACTGAAGAATCCACCATCGCCAGCAGCGAGGTGGGCAGCTGCACGCAGTCCACGCCCCGCATCCAGCAGGCGGCGGCGAAGCCGGCCAGGTCACCCACCACGCCACCGCCGAGTGCGAAGACGCAGGCATCGCGGGTGGCGCCGAGCGCAGCGAGCGCGTCGATGGCGTGGCCAAGCTCGGCCAGCGTCTTGGACGCCTCGCCGGCGGCCAGTACGTGCGTGCCGATGAGCAGGTCCGGCCGGGCCGCGAGCAGGGTGGCGCGCACCTGGGCGAGATAGCGCGGTGCCACCTCGCTGTCGCTGACCAGCAGCACATGGCGCCCGCGGATGGGCGCAGCGAGCGCCGCACCGTCGGCCAGCGCGCCGGCGCCGATGGTGATGGTGTAGGGCAGCTCGCCGGCAACGGCGACCTGCAGCAGGGAAGCGTGTGTCATGCGGAAAGATCCTGTCGCTGCCATTGGCCGGCCACGCGCACGACCAGGTGCGCAGTGGCTTCGGCAGCGGTGAAAAGGTCGGTATCGAGGGTGAGATCGGCCATCGCGTGGTAAAGCGGATCGCGCTGTGCCGCGAGGGCATGCAGGACCTGCTCGCGGTCGGGGCGCTGCAGGAGCGGGCGCGCACGGTCACGGGCAAGCCGTTCAAGCTGGGCGGGCACGCTGACGCGGAGGAAGACCACGAATCCGCTGGCGGCGATCAGCGTGCGGTTGTCCGCATCCAGCACCGCACCGCCGCCGGTGGAGACCAGCTGGCCGCGGCCACGCAGGATGCGCGCCAGTGAAGCGCGCTCCTGCTGGCGGAAACCGGCTTCGCCGGCGTGCTCGAAGATGTCCGCGATGCTGGCGCCGGCATCGGCCACGATCGCCTGGTCCACGTCGATGAAGTCCAGCGTGAAGCGTTCGGCCAGACGGCGGCCGATGCAGGTTTTACCGGCGCCCATCGGGCCGATCAGGATCAGGTTCGGTGCGGGATTCATCGGCCACGATCCTACCATCCGGCCCGCTTGCACGGGCCGTGCCGGCGTGGTTGCCGCGCCGTGCGACCGTTCAGAACCGCGGCATCTTCATGCGCGCGCCGTGCAGCTGCAGCGGCGAGCGCATCGATGAGCGTTTCTGTGCCGCATTGACGCCCAGCAGCACCGAGTCCAGCAGAACCTGCAGCGGGGGAGGGGCGGGCTCGCTCGCGGCTGGCTCGGCTGGCAGGCTTTCCGCCGAGGACCGCCTGGCACGCCAGCGTTCCGGAGGCGTGCGGTCTACAGGCGTGTAATCCAGAGAGGTCCAGTCCACGTCCGCGGGGTCGCGGCCGGTCTTGTCCAGCCAGTATTCGGCCTCTGCACGGGCGCTGCCGCGTGGGGCAGCGAGCGCCTCGGCCAGGCGCCGCAGGCTGCCAGCGTGATTGTCGAGCATCACCCGCCAAGCCGCAGCGGGCGCAAGCCCCTGGCCCAGCAGCGACTGGTATCGCAGCAGGAGCGCGGTCAACGTGCCGCTGCAGAACACGTCCTCGCGCAGTGGCCGAGCCCGTTCGTGGACGATGGAGGCCCCCGCCGTCGCGCCTGCCAGGCCAGTGCCGGGAAGGGGGAGGGTGGCACTCAAGCCCAGCGAGGCGGTGCTGCGGCACGTCACCTGCTGCAGGTGCATGCCGGCGGCGGCGGCATCGAATCCGGATTCGTCCTGGAACGCCGGCTTGAAGAAGCGCAGCGTGAGGGTAGCCGTCGCGCCGGCGCTGAACTCGTCGGCGATCGCTTCGTGCAGCAGGACGCCAAAGTCGCCCGGCATGTGCGAGCCCGCCAGCGGTGGGATCCGCTGCTGCAGGGTCTGCCAGAGCGCGGAGGCTTCGACCGGCGCGCTGAGGCTGAGCGAGGCCTCGATGTAGTGTCCCGTCCGCAGGGGGTTGTAATTGTGCTGTCGTGTGTGGGCGACCTGCAGCGAAGCGCCAGGCATGATGCCCGGCAAGGCGGCACCCAGGTCCACCTGCACCAGGCGGGTATCGAAGTGCTGGTACATGTGGATGCACGCATGCGTTCTGCGCAGCGCTTGGGCATCCTGCCGCATCGCCGGCGAGCTGCGGATGTCGTCGGCCAGTGCGGCGGCTTGCTTGCGCACCGGGCATTGGGCCGTGTCGGCGGTTTCGGTGCCGAGTGCGATCCAATGCACCAGTTCAAGCATCCGTGCAAGTGTGGTCTGCAGGTCCCGGGCATTCCACTGTGCACACATGGCTTGGCAGATCTTCTTCGCCTGCGCCCGTGCCTGGCCTGGACCGAGTTCAGCGGTTATGCGCAGTTGTTGCAGGTGGTCGAACTGATGGCGGACCTGCTGCAGCATCTCCCCGGGCGTTGCCGTGGTGCTTGGGGGCAAGGACAGTACCTCGCTGAGAGAGCGCTTGCCGAGAAGCTCAGCCTGCAGTTTTTCATGCAGGCTGCGTTCAAGCGCGACGCGCTGCTCCTCGTCGAGCGGTGTGCTGGGCAGCCAGCAGGGGACCTCCAGTCCCACGGCCTGCCGTGTCCGCGCGTACTGCACGCCGGCATCGAGTCCTGCAAAGCGCGCGCCTGCGGAAAACTGTCGCGTTGTTCCGTCGATCCATACATCCAGCATCGGCGTTGGCGCGGGGAGCAGGGCCTGGTTGGGAAGGTTTCTCGTGGCCCCGGCGTGCAGTGCGTCATTGCCCAACAGGGCGGGCATCAGCGCCTCCCACCGGACCACCGCGCGGGCCGCCTTCGCAATCCGGTCGACAGGCTCCCGTCGCTGCGGATTGAACACGCCGCGCAGCCGCTGCAGCAGACGCGCGCGCAGCGGCGCGGCCACGCGTTCGCGTGCCCGTACCTGCGCGAACTCGTCCGCGGTGACCGCTCCGTCATAGTGCGTGCGGCTGGCGCCGAACGCCGCCCTCGCCGAAAGGCCCAACCCGATGGCCGGTACACCGGCGCCGATGTGTGCAGACACTGCCGCGCGATGTTCGCTGCCCTCCGCATACTCCAGGGTTTCAAAGCAGGAGCGGAGGCCGCCGGTGCCCACGCTGAGGGTGGTGCCCAGTGCGACGGCCCCGGGCAGCCCAGCTTCCATTCCCAACGAGAACGCCATCGCAGTGCCGGAGCGTGCGCCCGGCCGATCGATGCCGCGCGCGCGCTCGCGCAGCTGCTGTTCCCGCATGGCCACCTGGACCTGCCGCAGGCCCAGCCGGGCATGGTCGGACAACGCCTGCAGGCGCCGTTTCTGCAATTCGGTGGCTGGCGCCTTGGGACTTTCAAGCAGGGCCTCACACGCATGGCGCAGTGCGCGCAGGGAGGCAGCGTCGAAAGCGCAGGGCCGGGCATCGGGCGACGACGGGGGAAACGCCATCGCGGCCAGTGCGGTGATGGTGTCCCGGAGCGGACCATGGCAGGTCGGTTGCCGCGGCGGCGGCGCCACCGGCAGATTGCGGACGGCCTTGGGCAGGCGCAGCGCGGCGGCAGGCGCGTAGGACCGGCGACCGCGCTGGAAGGCGCTGACAATGCGTGAGCAGGAGACGCCGGGAGGCAGGATGTGCACGATCAACCATGAAGGGCGCCACGGAGTGCGGCCCGGGCGACAGTAGGACGCGGGAATTGTGTCCACCCCATACAAACGCGCATTAGCGAAACAACCGCCACGGAGCGGCATCAACCGTCATCTGGCGACGCGAACGGCTCGTCAATGCTGAGCGCAACGGCTGGAGAGAAAGGTGCGCTGCCGCGAAGCCACGAAGGAGATGGGTCGGGTGCGACAGATTGCGCTACGCAAGGGGCGTGGGCCTCTTAACGCACGCCGAGTACGCCACGCTGGCGATCCAGCAGAATGCTACGGTCAGCCAGTGCCGGCAGCGTGCGCAGCGCCTGGCGGCTGACCCGCTCGTAGTACTGCACGAAGCGCTCCAGTTGTGCGCGGCTCATGCCGGTACGTCCGGGCTGCACAGCCTGCAGGTGCTGCTCCTGCTGCCAGCGCCAGCGCGGTACCACGGTGAAATCCGGCGGCTGCAGGAACCACAGCCGGTCGCAGCGCTGCCACAACGCCGGGTAGTGAGCGGCAAGCGCCTCATTGCACCACTGGCGCCAGCCGCCATCCGCATCGCCCTCGCGCTCCAGGGCGTTGATCGGCTGTTCCAGGGCAGCACGCTGTTCGGCCGGCGTGCCCAGGAACCAGCCCTCGAAGACCAGCAGATCCAGGGGGGCGTCGAGGTGCGCCCAGGCGGCTGCGGGCAGACGTTCATCGGAAAGTTTGTCAAAGCGCGGCAACGCGACCGGCTGGCGGGCGGCGACGGCATCCAGCACGGCATGGGCCAGAGGCAGATCGTGCGTGCCCGGGGGGCCGCGTGTGAGCAGCAGGGGGTGCACATCGCGCGCCAGGTGCTGGCGCTGGGCCCGGGTCAGGTAGACGTCATCGATGGACAGCGCCGCTGCATGCAGTCCACGTGCCGAGGCGCAGGCTACGATCTGCGCGGCAAGGGTGGACTTGCCACTGCCCTGGACGCCGCTGATCGCCAGCACGGGCACGGCGGCGCCACAGCCGAGCGCTTCGTCCAGCGCCTGCTCGGCGAGCGCCTGGGGAAACCCTTTTGCCGGGGGCATGTACGCAGCAGCAGCCATGCGGCCACAATACCGCCAAACCGCCGATCGAAGAACCGCCATGAGTGATCTCTACGCCGAAGCCCTCGCCACCTTCGCCACCTTGTTCGAGGAAGCCCGGGGCAGCACCGAGGTGGAGCCCAACGCGATGACCGTGGCCACCGCCGATGCGCACGGGCGGCCCTCCGCGCGGACGGTGCTGCTGAAGGCATTCGATGCCCGTGGGTTCGTCTTCTACACGCATCTGGACAGTGACAAGGGACGCGACCTGCACGACAACCCGCGCGCTGCGCTGCTGTTCCTGTGGCGCAGCCTGCGTGAGGCCGGCATTCAGGTGCGGATCGAAGGTGACGTGGAGCAGGTGGACGAGGCCGAGGCCGATGCCTATTTTGCCAGCCGTCCGCGCCTGAGCCAGATCGGCGCGTGGGCATCGTTGCAGTCACGCACGCTGGCATCGCGCGAGGCGTTCGATGCGCGCGTGGCCGAGATGGAGGCCCGCTTCCAGGACCGCGATGTGCCGCGCCCGCCGGGCTGGAGCGGGCTGCGCGTGGTGCCGGCGCGGATCGAGTTCTGGTATGGCGCGCAGTTCCGCCTGCACGAACGCTGGTGCTACGAAGCCGCAGGAGCGCCCGGTGCAGGGGGCGCGTGGAGCAAGCGGATGCTCTTTCCCTGAGAACACGGCGAGGAGCCGGGTTGACGCGAATGGACTGCCGGTCGCTGCCTGAGCGCGCCGTGGCAGGGGCCGCCGCGGCCTGCTTCAGGCTGCAGCGGGCTCTATTCTCCCAGAGTGCTGCGCTTTTCCCTGATGGACGTCGCCGATGGAACCAATGCAGATGTTGATGGGCCCTGCGACGCCGCGGCGTGGCGCGGAGGGGGCGCTGCTGCTGGCAGCGCGTTGCGTGGCCGGGGTGATGTTCAGCGTGTCCGGATGGAACAAGCTGTTCACCGCGCCGGGCCGTGAGCGCATGGTGGCCACCTTGCAGGAGGTCGGCATTCCGTGGCCGGACGTCAGTGCGCCGCTGCTGGGCGGCATCGAGTGGATCGCCGGCGCGCTGCTGGTGCTGGGCCTGCTCAGCCGGCCCTCCGCACTGCTGCTGGCGGCGATCTGCATCGTGGCCGCGCTGACCGATGGCGTTGCGCGCATTCCGGCGGGGCTGGGCGTCCTGGACTGGTTGAGCTGGTTCTTCTATCTGTCCGAAGTCCCGCTGGCCGTGCTGCTGCTGTGGATCGCACAGGCCGGCAGTGGCTGTCTGGCGCTTGATGCGCTCTGGACGCGGCCGCAGCGGCGCTAGCGGCTTCATCCGGTCAGGCCAGCCCGGCCGCCCTCAGCCAGCGCCACAACGTGGTGCGTGAAACACCGAGTGTCCGTGCCATGCCCTCGCGGTCATTGCGGTGGCGCGTGAGCAGCTGCTGCAGCTCGGCGGGAGCGGGACGTTGGCCGGTGCCCTGGGCGGTGCCGCGCCACATCACATCCCGGTCTTCCAGCTCGGGGGCCAGCGCCAGCAGACGGGCGCGATCGAGCCGGCCCTCGGCCGGTTGCCAGTGGATGCGCAGCCGGTCGACCAGGTTGCGCAGCTCACGCACGTTGCCCGGCCACGGTGCATTGACCAGCGTGGCCCGTGCGTCATCGTCGAGCGGCAGCTCCGCGCCGGTACGTTGCTGGAAAAAGTGGCGCGCCAGTGGTTCGATATCCTCGCGCCGCGCGCGCAGCGGCGGCAGCTCGATGCGCAGCGTGGCAAGCCGGTAGTAGAGATCGCGCCGGAACTGGCCGGCCTGCACCTGCTGCTCCAGTGACTGCAGGGTGGCCGCCACGACGCGCAGGGTCACGGGAGTCGGTTCGGTCGCGCCCACCCGCAGCACTTCGCGTTCTTCCAGCACCCGCAGCAGGCGGGTCTGCAGCGGCACCGGCAGCTCGCCGATCTCGTCCAGGAACAGCGTGCCACCGTCGGCCGCCTCGACCAGGCCCATGCGGCCGCCACGGCGCGCGCCGGTGAAGGCACCATCGGTATGGCCGAAGAGTTCGGCCTCCAGGAGGGATTCGCTCAGGGCACCGCAGTTGAGGGCCACCAGCCGCCCCTTGCGGCCGCTCGCCACGTGCAGCTGGCGGGCGACCAGCTCCTTGCCGGTACCGGTGTCACCGCTGATCAGCACCGTGCTGTCGTGCGGCGCGTACAACGCGATGTGTTCGCGCACGCGCAGCATCGCCGCGCTGTCGCCAAGCAGGACAGGGTCACGCGCCTGCACGCCGGGGCGACGCTGCGGTCGATGCGTGCGGGCACCCGAACGCGCCAGGGTGCGCGTGAGTTCAAGGGCGTGATCGAAGGCCTGCCGGACCGAGTCGGCCGAGTACAGCAGGACGCCCGGCAGCCCGGCCTGTTCGGCATGGTCGATGGCCATGCCGGTGCCGACGATGACTTCGATGCCGCTGGCACGCAGGTCGCCGATGCAGTCACGCGCATCTTCGCGGGTGACGAACCGACGGTGCGCGATGTCCAGTCCGAAACTGCTCTGGAATCCGGCGAAGCTCGGAACATCCGATGCATGGGTGACCAGTCCGATGCGCGGTGCGATGCGGCGTGCACGGGCCAGTGCTTCCATCAGATCGAAGCCATTGGCCTGGATGGTCACCAGCGGGATGTCCAGGCGACCGCGCAGCCACGCGGCATTCGAGCCACCGGCGATCACCACGTCGCAGTGCTCGCGCCGCAGCCGTCTGCCGATCACATCCACGGCCTCCTCGAAGCCGAGATTGATCTGTTCGATGCGCGCGCGGTCGGCGAACTCGGGGATGACGTCGCCCAGCAGTCCGGTCAGGCGCGAAACGCTGACGGTCCAGAGGGTCGGCAGCGCGCCGGGGTCGTCGCTCGGTGGATAGGCGGGGTGCAAGGTAGCTCTGCCAAGTTCGTAACGTGTTTCATGTTACATCATGTTGCAGTGTTTCAAATGTTTCATTGCGGGATCATTGGAGTCCGGAAAATCAACGCGTTACGGTTGGCACGCCTTTTGCTCCGTTCTCTATGAACCCCTTCTGGAATGCCGCATGTCTCCCAACGTCGCCCCCTCCGCCGGTGCCCGTTTCCGTGAAGCGCTCGCGGCCGAGTCGCCCTTGCAGGTCATCGGCGCGATCAACGCCAACCATGCGCTGCTCGCCAAACGCGCCGGATACCGCGCCATCTACCTGTCCGGTGGCGGCGTGGCGGCCGGGTCACTCGGGCTGCCTGACCTGGGCATCAACACGCTGGAAGACGTGCTGATCGACGTGCGCCGGATCACCGACGTCTGCGACCTGCCGCTGATGGTGGACATCGATACCGGCTTTGGTCCGAGCGCCTTCAACATCGCCCGTACGGTCAAATCGCTGATCAAGGCAGGTGCCGGCGCCTGCCACATCGAAGACCAGGTGGGCGCCAAGCGTTGCGGCCACCGTCCTGGCAAGGAAATCGTGCCGCAGGGCGAGATGGTGGACCGGGTCAAGGCGGCAGCGGACGCGAAGACCGATGCGGCGTTCTTCCTGATCGCGCGCACCGACGCCATCCAGGTTGATGGCGTGGATGCGGCCATCGAGCGCGCCATCGCCTGCGTCGAGGCCGGTGCCGACGGCATCTTCGCCGAGGCCGCGTACGATCTGGAGACCTACCGCCGCTTTGTCGATGCGGTGAAGGTGCCGGTGCTGGCCAACATCACCGAGTTCGGCGCCACGCCGCTGTTCAGCCGCGATGAACTGGCCTCGGCCGGCGTGGCGATCCAGCTGTTCCCGCTGTCGGCCTTCCGTGCGGCCAACAAGGCCGCCGAGACCGTCTATGAGGCCGTCCGCCGCGACGGCCACCAGCGCGGCGTGGTGGACACCATGCAGACGCGCAACGAACTCTACGACCGTATCGGCTACCACGCCTTCGAGCAGCAGCTCGATGCGCTGTTCGCCGCCAGGAAGTAACCTGCACCACGTATTCCGGGAGGAACACCATGAACGATACAACCGCCGCACCGGCCTTCAAGCCGAAGAAATCCGTCGCCCTGTCCGGCACCGCCGCCGGCAACACCGCGCTGTGCACCGTCGGCCGCAGTGGCAACGACCTGCATTACCGCGGCTATGACATCCTGGACCTGGCCACGACCAGCGAGTTCGAGGAGATCGCCTACCTGCTGGTGCACGGCAAGCTGCCCACGCGTGCCGAGCTGAAGGGCTACAAGGCCAAGCTGCGCTCGCTGCGCGGGATTCCCGCTGCGGTCAAGGCGGCGCTGGAGGAACTGCCGCCCTCGGCGCACCCGATGGACGTCATGCGCACCGGCGTGTCGGTGCTCGGCTGCGTGGCGCCGGAGAAGGACGACCACAACCATCCCGGCGCGCGTGACATCGCCGACAAGCTGATGGCCTGCCTGGGCTCGATGCTGCTGTACTGGTACCACTGGAGCCATAACGGTCGCGCCATCGACGTGGAGACCGACGACGACTCCATCGGCGGTCATTTCCTGCACCTGCTGCACGGCGAGAAGCCGCAGGAATCGTGGGTCAAGGCGATGCATACCTCGCTGATCCTGTACGCCGAGCACGAGTTCAACGCCTCCACCTTCGCCTGCCGCGTCATCGCCGGCACCGGCAGCGACATGTACAGCGCCATTGCCGGTGGCATCGGTGCGCTGCGCGGCCCCAAGCACGGTGGCGCCAATGAAGTGGCGTTCGAAGTGCAGAAGCGCTACGACTCGCCGGACGACGCCGAGGCGGACATCAGGGCGCGCGTGGAGCGCAAGGAAGTGGTGATCGGCTTCGGGCATCCCGTCTACACCGTCTCCGATCCGCGCAACAAGGTGATCAAGGACGTGGCCCGCGAGCTCTCCGAAGAACAGTCCAGCATGAAGATGTATGACATCGCCGAGCGCCTGGAATCGGTGATGTGGGACGTCAAGAAGATGTTCCCGAACCTGGATTGGTTCAGCGCCGTCAGCTACCACATGATGGGCGTGCCCACGGCGATGTTCACCCCGCTGTTCGTCATCGCACGCACCTCGGGCTGGAGCGCGCACATCATCGAACAGCGCATCGACGGCAAGATCATCCGCCCCAGCGCGAACTACACCGGTCCCGAAGACCAGAGCTTCGTCCCGATCGACAAGCGCGCCTGATCCAGGTGCGTTGCGGAGCGGGCCGGTCACGCCGGCCCGGCTCCGCTGCAGCACGCCGGCGGCGCTCCGCCGCTGCGTGGTGCCCGGCCCGCCCAAGAGTCTTCTGCCAGCCATGAACAGCCAATACCGCAAGAACCTTCCCGGCACTTCGCTGGATTATTTCGATGCCCGCGCCGCCGTGGACGCGCTGCAGCCGGGGGCGTTCGCCACGCTGCCGTACACCTCGCGGGTGCTCGCGGAAAACCTCGTCCGCCGATGCGATCCGGCCACGCTGGAGGCCTCGCTGCGCCAGCTGATCGAACGCCGCCGTGACCTGGATTTCCCCTGGTTTCCCGCGCGCGTGGTGTGCCATGACATCCTTGGCCAGACCGCCCTGGTGGATCTGGCCGGCCTGCGTGATGCCATCGCCGAAGCCGGCGGTGACCCGGCGCAGATCAACCCCGTGGTGCCCACCCAGCTGATCGTCGATCACTCGCTGGCGGTGGAGCACGCCGGCTCTGATCGCGCAGCGTTCGAGAAGAACCGCGCGGTCGAGGATCGCCGCAACGAGGACCGCTTCCACTTCATCAACTGGACGCGCAAAGCGTTCAGGAACGTGGAGGTGATTCCGCCCGGCAACGGCATCATGCATCAGATCAACCTGGAGAAGATGTCGCCGGTGGTGCAGGTGCGCGACGGGGTGGCCTTCCCGGATACCTGCGTCGGCACCGACAGCCACACCCCGCACGTGGATGCGCTGGGCGTGATCGCCATCGGCGTGGGCGGCCTGGAGGCGGAAAGCGTGATGCTTGGCCGCGCCTCGTGGATGCGCCTGCCGGATACCGTCGGCGTGGAGCTGACCGGTCGTCCGCAGCCGGGCATCACCTGCACCGACATCGTGCTGGCACTTACCGAGTTCCTGCGCGCGGCCCGCGTGGTCGGGGCATGGATCGAGTTCTTCGGCGAAGGTGCCTCGGCGCTGAGCATCGGTGACCGCGCCACCATCTCCAACATGACGCCCGAGTTCGGCGCCACCGCGGCGATGTTCTCCATCGACGAACAGACCCTGGACTACCTGCGCCTGACCGGCCGCGAGGACGCGCAGGTGCAGCTGGTGGAGACCTACGCGCGGCAGGCCGGGCTGTGGTCGGACGATCTCGCCCAGGTGCAGTACGAGCGCGTGCTGCAGTTCGACCTGGCCAGCGTGGTGCGCAACATGGCCGGTCCGTCCAACCCGCACCGTCGCCTGCCCACCAGTGAGCTGGCCGCGCGCGGTGTGTCCGATGAGGCCAAGCTGGCCTCCGGCCGGATCGAGCAGGCCGAGGGCCACATGCCCGATGGCGCGGTGATCATCGCGGCCATCACCAGCTGCACCAATACCAGCAATCCGCGCAACGTCATCGGCGCTGGCCTGCTGGCGCGCAACGCCAACCGTGCGGGCCTGCAGCGCAAGCCGTGGGTGAAGAGCTCGCTGGCGCCCGGGTCGAAGGCCGTGCAGCTGTACCTGGAGGAGGCCGGGCTGCTGGGCGACCTGGAGCAGATGGGCTTTGGCATCGTCGGCTTCGCCTGCACCACCTGCAATGGCATGAGCGGTGCGCTGGACCCGGCGATCCAGCAGGAGATCATCGACCGCGACCTGTACGCCACGGCCGTGCTGTCGGGCAACCGCAATTTCGACGGACGCATCCACCCGTACGCCAAGCAGGCCTTCCTGGCCTCGCCGGCGCTGGTGGTGGCCTATGCCATCGCAGGGACGATCCGGTTCGACATCGAGAAGGACGCGCTCGGCGTGGATGCCGACGGCGCACCCATCACCCTCAAGGACCTCTGGCCCAGCGATGAGGAGATCGATGCGGTGGTCAAGGCGAGCGTCAAGCCGGCGCAGTTCCGCAAGGTCTACGATCCGATGTTCACCATCACCGTCGAGCACGGTGCACCGGTCAGCCCGTTGTACGCGTGGCGTCCGCAGAGCACCTACATCCGTCGCCCGCCGTACTGGGAGGGTGCGCTGGCCGGCGTGCGCGGACTGACCGGCATGCGGCCGCTGGCCGTGCTCGGTGACAACATCACCACAGATCATCTCTCGCCGTCCAACGCGATCCTCGCCAGCAGTGCGGCCGGCGAGTACCTGGCCAGGATGGGCCTGCCCGAGGAAGACTTCAATTCCTACGCCACCCATCGCGGCGACCATCTCACCGCGCAGCGCGCCACGTTCGCCAATCCCAAGCTGATCAACGAGATGGCGGTGGTGGACGGACAGGTGGTGCAGGGCTCGCTGGCGCGGGTGGAGCCGGAAGGCCAGGTGATGCGGATGTGGGAAGCC
The DNA here is from genome assembly GCF_011761925.1 of Xanthomonas sp. 60. Lineage (NCBI taxonomy): Bacteria > Pseudomonadati > Pseudomonadota > Gammaproteobacteria > Lysobacterales > Lysobacteraceae > Xanthomonas > Xanthomonas sp. 60. The sequence goes on from NZ_JAASQW010000001.1 coordinate 720,663, forward strand.
ATCGAAACCTACATGCAGCGGCGCCAGCCGCTGATCATCATCGCCGGTGCGGATTACGGCCAGGGCAGCTCGCGCGACTGGGCGGCCAAGGGCGTGCGCCTGGCGGGCGTGGAGGCGATCGTCGCCGAGGGCTTCGAACGCATCCACCGCACCAACCTGATCGGCATGGGCGTGCTGCCGCTGGAGTTCAAGGAGGGCGTCAACCGCCTCACCCTGGGCATCGACGGTACGGAGACCTTCGACGTGCAGGGCGAGCGCGTGCCGCGTGCCGAGCTGACCCTGGTGGTGCAGCGTCGTGATGGCAGCCAGGTGGTGGTGCCGGTGACCTGCCGGCTGGATACCGCCGAGGAGGTTTCCATCTACGAAGCCGGCGGTGTGCTGCAGCGGTTCGCCCAGGATTTCCTGGAGGCCACGCAGGTCGTCTGACGCCGCACCGGCTGTCCTGCTTCCGCGCCGGCCTGCCGGCGCTCCCTGCATTGAACTGTTCGAGGCTACTGCATGATCCCGCTTCCCCAGCAACGCATTCCAGCCACCTACATGCGCGGTGGCACCAGCAAGGGCGTGTTCTTCCGCCTGCAGGACCTTCCCGCTGCGGCGCAGGTTCCGGGCCCGGACCGCGATGCGCTGCTGATGCGCGTGATCGGCTCGCCCGATCCCTATGGCAAGCACACCGACGGCATGGGCGGGGCGACGTCCAGCACCAGCAAGTGCGTGATCATCGCCGCGCCGTCGGTCCCGGAGCATGATGTCGACTACCTCTACGGGCAGGTGTCCATCGACACGCCGTTCGTGGACTGGAGCGGCAACTGCGGCAACCTCAGCACGGCGGTCGGACCGTTCGCGATCAGCAACGGCCTCATCGATCCGGCCCGGGTGCCGCGCGATGGCCTGTGCACGGTGCGGATCTGGCAGGCCAACATCGGCCGCACGATCATCGCGCACGTGCCGATGCGCGATGGCCAGGTGCAGGAGCTGGGAGACTTCGAGCTCGACGGCGTGACCTTCCCGGCGGCGGAGATCCAGCTGGAGTTCCTCGACCCTTCCGATGATGGCGATGCCGGTGCGCTGTTCCCCACCGGCAACCCCGTCGATGATCTGGAGGTGCCGGGGGTGGGCACTTTCAAGGTGACCATGATCACCGCGGGCATTCCCACGATCTTCCTCGACGCGGCCGATCTGGGATACCGGGGCACCGAGCTGCAGCCGGCCATCAATGAAGATCCCGCCGCGCTGGAACGGTTCGAAAAGATCCGCGCGCACGGTGCGCTGCGCATGGGGCTGATCAGCCGGTTGGAGCAGGCGGCGACCCGCCAGCACACCCCGAAGGTGGCGTTCGTCGCACCTGCGCAGGATTTTGTTTCCTCCAGTGGCAAGGCGATCCCGGCCTCGTCGATCGATCTGCATGTGCGGGCGCTGTCGATGGGCAAGCTGCACCACGCGATGATGGGCACGGCCGCGGTCGCCATCGGCACCGCGGCGGCGATCCCGGGCACGCTGGTGAATCTCGCCGCCGGCGGGGGGGCGCGCGAAGCGGTGACCTTCGGCCACCCGTCAGGCACCCTGCGCGTGGGCGCGCAGGCGCAGCTCCATGAGGGGCAGTGGACGGTGACCAAGGCCATCATGAGCCGCAGCGCGCGGGTCTTGATGGAAGGCCAGGTGCGCGTGCCGGCCTGAGTCCCCGGGGTGGCCTGTCGTGGCGCGCGGCCCGGGCGATTTCCATGCCCGGAGGGTCTGGCCGCATAATGCGCGCCTTGATCAGGGAGTGATGCCATGGGTGGTCCGTCGCGGGTTCGGCAGTGGGGATGGGCAGCCGCCCTGGTGACCGGAGGCTTGTTGAGCCTGCTGACCGGCTGCGGACGCAACGAATCGGGCCAGCTGCCTGCCCCCACCGGCGAGGCCATCGCGGCCAAGGCCGAGGCGGTCACCGGCTTCACCCTGCTGCGCGCCTGGCCCGACCAGAAGAACGACGGGCTTTCGCTCGCACTGGAATTCTCGCGTCCGCTGGTCGGCACGCAGGATTTCGACACGCTGCTGCGCTTCGAGGAGAAGGTCGGCAACGACGAAAGCAGCTGGACGCTGTCCGACGACGGCCGCACCCTGCGTTACCCGTTCGTGGAACCGGCCAAGGACTATTCGCTGGTGGTTTCGGCCGATCTGCTGGCCGCCGATGGCAGCCGCCTTGGCAAGGAGCTGCGGCAGAAGGTCTTCAGCGGCGAGCTCAAGCCGGTGGCGGGCTTTGCCTCGCAGGGCAGCGTGCTGCCGGCGCGCGACAGCCGCGGCCTGCCCGTGGTCTCGGTCAACGTGCCCGAAGTGGACGTGGAGTTCCTGCGCGTGCGCGAGAAATCGCTGCCGATGTTCTTCAGCCAGTACCAGCGCGGGGGACGGCGCGGCAGCTGGGAGCTCGACAGCGATTACGACGAACGCACGCCGATCAGCACGCTGGCCGAGCCGGTGTACGTCAACCGCTTCATCCTCGGCGGCAAGCAGAACGAGCGCGTGCTGACCTACCTGCCGACGCAGGACATCAAGGAGCTGCAGGAACCCGGACTTTATTTCGCGGTGCTCAAGCGCACCGGCGCGTTCGATGGCGAGTTCGATACCGCTTTCTTCAGTGTCAGCGACATCGGCCTGCACACGCGCGCCTACAAGGACACGCTGTTCGTCCATGCCGCATCGTTGAAGGACGGCGTGCCGCTCAAGAAGGTGGACCTGCGCGTGCTGGATGGCAAGGGCGAGGTGGTGCTGAAGGGCAGCACCGATGCCAACGGCAACGCGCTGCTGGATTACACGCTCGACGCCAGCCACGTGCTGGTGGCGGGCAGTGGCAAGGACACCAGCTTCCTGCCTTTCAACCAGCCGGCGCTGGACCTGAGCGAGTTCGCCGTGGCCGGGCGTGACAACGCCTGGTTCGATGTTTTCGCCTGGTCAGGACGCGACCTGTATCGCCCTGGCGAAACGGTGCGGCTGTCGGCGCTGCTGCGCGACAACGATGGCAAGCCGGTGGCCAGCAGGGAGGGCAAGGCCCAGCCGGTGTTCCTGCGCCTGAAACAGCCCGACGGCAAGGTGTTCCGCGAGACCCGCCTGCAGCCCGGCGAACAGGGCTACTTCAGTTTCGAACAGCGCATTCCCGCCGATGCGCCGACCGGCCGCTGGCAGGTCGAGTTCCGCACCGATCCGGCCAGCAGGGACGCCATCCAGGGCATGACGCTGCGGATCGAGGAGTTCCTCCCCGAGCGCATGAAGCTGGACCTGGACAGCCCGCAGAAGCAGCTGGCTCCAGGGGATGCGCTGCGCCTGCAGGCCAGTGGCGCGTACCTGTATGGTGCGCCGGCCGATGGCAACCGGTTCACCGCGCGTCTGGGGGTGGCCGTGGAACAGCATCCGGTGGAGGGGCTTCCGGGGTACTTCTTCGGCGATGCCACCGTGGCGCTGCCGCGCGAAGCCAAGGACGTGGTGGATACCGAGCTGCCGGCAGACGGCGTGCTGAAGCAGGACGTGGACCTGCCCGAGGAAGCAGCCAAGGCGAAGACGCCGGTGGCGGTGGTGTTGTCCGGCAGCCTGTATGAGACCGGTGGGCGTACGGTCACCCGCACCCTGAAGCGGGTGCTGTGGCCGGCTGCAGCGCTGGTGGGCGTACGGCCGCTGTTCAATCCGGAGGACGGTGCCGATGCCAACGGCACGGCACGCTTCGAGCTGACGCGCGTGGATGCGGCGGGGCGCCCGCAGCCGGCCAAAGGCCTGAAGATCACCCTGGTACGTGAACTGCGCGACTACCACTGGACGTTCAACGACAACCGCTGGGACTACGATTTCACCCGCCGCTTCGAGAACAAGGACACGCGCACGCTCGATGCCGGCAGCGCGGCGGTGGCCTTTGATGTCCCGGTGGAGTGGGGCGAGTACCGCGTGGATGTGTTCGATCCCTCCACCGGCCTCACCAGCCGCTATCCGTTCCGCGCCGGCTGGAGCTGGGGCGACGATAACCGTGGACTGGATGCACGTCCGGACAAGGTGAAGCTCGGGCTGGACAAGACCGGCTACAAGGCCGGCGACACGTTGGAAGTCACGGTCACGCCCCCGCATGCCGGCCGAGGCGTGCTGATGGTCGAGACCGACCGCATGATCTACGTGCAGGACATCGACGCCAAGCCGGGCAGCACGTTCAAGATCCCGGTGACCGCGGACTGGGAGCGCCATGACGTGTACATCACCGCGCTGGTGTTCCGCGGCGGCAGCGCCCCGAGCAAGGTGACGCCGGCGCGCGCGGTGGGCGTGGTGCACGTGCCGATGGACCGCCGTGCGCGCAGCGTGGCGGTCGGGCTGGTGGCACCGAAGCAGATGCGACCGGGGCAGGGCCTGCCGGTGACCGTGAGTGCGCCGCAGCTGGCCGGCAAGGTGGCCCATGTGACCGTGTCCGCGGTGGACGTGGGCATCCTCAACATCACCCGCTTCCCGGTGCCCGACGCAGCGGCGCATTTCTTCGCGCAGCGCCGCCTGGGCATCGATGCGTATGACATCTACAGCCGGGTGATCGAAAGTTTCGACGGCAGCAGCGGCAAGCTGAAGTTCGGCGGCGACATGGCGCTGCAGGCCTTGCCCCAGGCCAAGCGGCCCACTGCCCGCGTGCAGACGGTGGACCTGTTTGCCGGGCCAGTGCGCCTCGATGCCCGTGGCAACGCGCGCATCAGCCTCAAGGTGCCTGACTTCAACGGGACGCTGCGGGTTTCCGCGCTGGTCTACAGCGATGACCAGTACGGTCGACGCGACGTGGAGACGGTGGTACGCGCCCCGCTGCTGGCCGAAGCGAGCATGCCGCGCGTACTGGCCCCGGGCGACCGCAGCACGGTGACCCTGGATGTGCAGAACTTCACCGGCAGGCCGGGCCACTTCAACGTCCAGGTGGACGCCGACGGTCCGCTGTCACTGGGCGAGGGCACGCGCAGCGTGGCGCTGGCGGCCGATGCCAAGACCACGCTGAACTTCCCGCTGAGCGCGCGCGAGGGACACCAGGTGGCCCAGGTGCGCGTGCGGGTGGAGGGCAATGGCTTCAAGGCCGACCGCCGCTACGATCTGCCGGTTCGTGCGGCCTGGCCGCAGGTGCTGCGCTCGCAGGTGCGCACGCTCGATCCGCTGGCGCCGGTCAGCCTGGATGCCGGCCTGCTGGACGGGCTGATGCCGGCGTCGGTCACCGCACGGCTGCTGGTCAGCCCGTTGCCGCCGATCCCGTTCGCCAGCGCGCTGCAGGGGGCATTGAACTACCCCTATGGCTGCGCCGAGCAGACCACCAGCAAGGGCTACGCGGCGCTGATCCTGGACCAGGCGACCTCGACGATGCTGGGAGCCGACGGGCTGGATGCGAAGACCCGGCGCGAACGCATGGAAGGTGCTTTCGGGCGGCTGGCTTCGATGCAGGTCGCCAACGGCAACTTCTCGATGTGGGACGACGACGGCTACGTCAATCCGTGGCTCACGCCCTATATCACCGGCTTCCTGCTCGATGCCCGCGAAGCCGGTTTCGCCGTCCCCGATGCGGTACTGCAGAAGGCCCTCAACCGCCTGAGCGAGGACATGCTGTCCGGCGGCAACCCGTTCTACGGACAGGATCGCCGGGACAACCTGAAGTTCGCCAACCAGGCCTATGCCGGCTACGTGCTGGCACGTGTCAACCGCGCACCGCTGGGGACGCTGCGCACCCTGTACGACAACGAGCGCGCCAAGGCCATTGGTGGACTGCCGCTGGTGCACCTTGGGATCGCGTTGTCGCTGCAGGGCGATCGCAAGCGCGGTGAAGCGGCGATCGCGGCGGGCTTTGCCAAGCCGAGCAGCGAACGCCCCGGTTACTTCGGTGACTACGGCAGCGCCATCCGCGATGACGCGTTGATGATCGCCCTCACCCATGAGCACGGGCTGGCGCGGCCGGCGTGGGATGCACGCTCGGTGGACCTGGGGCGCGCGCTGGACGCACGCCGCAACAGCGGCTGGCTGTGGTTGAGCACGCAGGAACAGGTGGCGATCGCACGCCTCGGCAAAGCGCTGGCGGCAGGCCAGAACAAGCGCGTGGCCGGCACGCTCGAGATCGGTGGGCAGTCGCAGCCGATCGCCGAACGACGCCTGTTCGGCCAGAGTTTCGATGCAGGGCAGCTGTCGCGTGGTGTGCGCTTCGCTCCCAGCGGCGAGCCGCCGATGTTCGCCAGCATCGACGTGGCAGGTATCCCGCGCACCCCGCCGGCACCCGATTCGAGCACCATTGGCGTGGAGCGCAGCTGGTTCGGCACCGACGGTAAACCGTGGACACCGCGGCCGCTGAAGGAAGGCGAAGTGCTGATCGTGCGCGTGAGCGTGACGCCTGACAGCAGCATCCCGGATGCACTGCTGACCGACCTGCTGCCGGCGGGCCTGGAGATCGAGAACTTCAATCTGGGCGATGCCAAGCAGTGGGCGGATGTGGTGGTCGATGGCATCGGCATCAGCAGCCGCCGCGATGCGGCCGACGTGAAACACGAAGAGTTCCGCGACGACCGCTACGTGGCGGCGCTGAACCTCACGCGTGGCAGCAAGGCGACCGTGTTCTACCTGGTGCGTGCGGTGACGCCGGGCACCTATACCGTGCCCCCGTCGCTGGTCGAAGACATGTACCGGCCGCAGCTGCGTGGCGTGGGACGCAGCTCCCCAACGACGATCACGGTCGTGCAGCCGTGAGGCCGCGCGCTCCGGGAGGGGCGGCCGGCAGCGGCCACCTGCGCTGGTGAGCAGTCCGGGGCGCCTTCGCCCCACGCCCCTGGTGTGCCTGCGCTGGGGGCTGGCGGCGTTGCTGCTGGGGCTGCTGGCGCTGGATCTAGCGTTCCCGCCCCCGCTGCCGCAGCGCCGTGATACCAGTACGCTGGTCACCGCGCGCGACGGTACGCCGCTGCGCGCCTTCGCCGACGCCGAAGGCGTCTGGCGCTACCCGGCGTCGGCCGCGCAGGTATCACCCCTGTTCCTGCAGGCCCTGCTGGGTTACGAGGACCGCTGGTTCTGGTGGCATCCGGGCATCAATCCCGTGGCGCTGCTGCGTGCCGGTGGCCAGCTGCTGCGGCACGGGCGCATCGTGTCGGGTGGCTCCACGCTGAGCATGCAGGTCGCCCGGATCCTGGATCCGCATTCGCGCACGCCCTGGGGCAAGCTCAAGCAGATGCTGCGCGCGGTGCAGCTGGAAGCGCACCTGTCCAAGGCGCAGATCCTGCAGCTCTACCTGGAGCGCGCACCCTACGGCGGCACCATCGAAGGCGTGGAAGCGGCGAGCTGGGCCTACCTCGGCAAGTCCGCGGCGCAGCTCTCGCATGCCGAGGCGGCATTGCTGGCGGTGCTGCCACAGGCGCCCAGCCGGCTGCGTCCGGACCGTCATCCGGAGGCCGCGCAGCGCGCGCGTGACAAGCTGCTGGTGCGCTTGCAGCAGCAGGGTACCTGGAGCGCCGGGCAGGTCGAAGATGCGCGTGTGGAAACGGTGGTGACGCGCTCGCTGCGGCCGCCCCTGCATGCCGCGCTGCTGGCGCAACGCCTGCAGGCCGCCCACCGGGATGAGCCACGGATCCGCAGCAGCATCGATATCCAGCTGCAGCGCACGCTGGAAGAGCGCGTGGCCAGCTACTTCTCCACGCTGCCCGAACGCACGTCCGCCGCACTGCTGGTGGTGGACAACCGCACGCTGGAGGCACGCGCCTATGTGGGCACGCTGGCCTTCGGCGACCGCCAGCGGCTGGGGCACGTGGACATGGTGCAGGCGTGGCGGTCGCCGGGCTCCACCCTCAAGCCATTCCTCTATGGCATGGCGCTTGATGACGGGTTGATCCATTCGGAGAGCCTGCTGGTGGATGCGCCGCAGAGTTTTGGCGGCTACCGGCCCGGCAACTTCGACTCGGCGTTCAACGGGCCGGTGAGTGCGGCCACGGCCCTGCGGTTGTCGCTCAACGTGCCGGCCGTGGACCTGCTCGAGCGGGTCGGCCCCGCGCGTTTCGCGGCGCGCCTGGCACACGCCGGGATCACGCTGCAGTTTCCGCGCGGGGCCACGCCCAACCTGTCGCTGATCCTCGGCGGAACCGGTGCGCGGCTGGAAGACCTGGTCGGTGCGTTCGCCGCGCTCAACCGCGATGGCATCGCCGGCCATGTGCGCTACCGTCCGGACGACCCGACGGTGGAGCGCAGGCTGGTGTCCCCGGGCGCTGCGTGGATCGTGCGCGAGATGCTGGAGAGCAACCCGCGCCCGGGCGATGCGATGGGTGCCTTCGATGTCAGCTCGCGCCCGCGCGTGGCGTGGAAAACCGGTACCAGTTATGGCTTCCGCGATGCGTGGGCGATCGGCGGCACGCGGCACTACACTGTCGGTGTGTGGGTGGGCCGGCCCGATGGCACACCGCTGCCTGGCCAGTACGGTGCGGTGACCGCGCTGCCGCTGATGTTCGAAGTGGTCGACAGCCTGCCGCGGCACCGTGGCGATGCGAGCGCGGCGGCCGCCCCGCCGACCGTGCAGGCCGAAACCGTGTGCTGGCCCACCGGCGAAGCCGCCGCGGCATTGCCGCCGGCACTCTGCCAGCGTCGACTGGATGCGTTCGTGCTGGACGGCAACGTGCCGCCGACCTTCGCCGAGCGCGATGCACGGCGCTGGCAGGCCGGGCGCCAGCGCTACCGCGCCGATGGGCGCACGGGCCTGCGGCTGTCGGCGGACTGCAGCGGCGCGCACCAGGAGGTGGACGCCGAAGTGGCACGCTGGCCGGCGCTGGTGTCGCCGTGGCTGTCGCACGCGGCACGGCAGGCGTCGAGGCTGCCCCCGCTGGCACCGGACTGCCGCGACGACGGACGCGAGGCCAGCCTCGCGCTGCACATCGATGGCCTTGCCGACGGCGCGCGCCTGGCGCGCGCGCCCAATGCCACGCACGGTGCCCGGCTGCAGCTGCGTGCGCTTGGCAGCGAGCAGGAGATCGACTGGCTGCTGGACGGCCGATTGATCGGTCGCACGCTCGGCGCGCAGTCGTTCCAGCAGGAGTTCGTGCAGCCGGGCGAGCACACCCTGACCGCCCTCGCCGCTGATGGTGCCTGGACGCGCGTGCGTTTCAGCGTCGTGCGCTGAACCGCACAGCGCACGCCTGCCACCTTCCTGCACGGCCCCTGCGCGTGGCGGCGGTAGAATGCCGCCAGAGCCCTGCGTCAGGCGGGGCAGCAACATGTCGAGGTGCCATATGGAGTTCAAGGATTACTACGCCACGCTGGGAGTCGAACCCGGCGCGGGCGATGCCGAGATCAAGACGGCCTACCGGCGGCTGGCACGGAAGTACCATCCGGATGTCAGCAAGGAGGCCGGTGCCGAGGAGCAGTTCAAGGCGGTCAACGAGGCGTACGAGGCCCTGCGCGATCCGCAGAAGCGCGCGGCCTACGATCAGCTGCGCGCGCGGGGCTACCGGCCGGGCGACAACTTCGACGTGCCGCCGGATTTCGGCGGCGGCGGTGGCTTCAACTTCGAGGAAGTGTTTGGTGGCAACAGCGGGGCCGGCGGCGGCTTCAGCGATTTCTTCGAGAGCCTGTTCGCACGCCAGCGGGGTGCGGCCGGTGGCGGCCGAGGGCCCGGATTCGGGCACGGCGGTCAGGCCCCGACGCGCGATACGCGCGCTCGCCTGTCGGTACCGCTGGAGGCCGCCTACAAAGGGGACTCGCTGCGCATCACCGTCAATGGGCGGCAGCTGGACGTGCGCGTGCCCAAGGGGATCCGGCCGGGGCAGGTGATCCGGCTGGGCGGGCAGGGCAACGACGGCGGCAACCTGCTGCTGGAAGTGGAGTACGCCGCGCACCCGCAGTTCGAGGTGGATGGGCGCAACATCCTGCATACGCTGCAGGTCACGCCGTGGCAGGCCGCGCTCGGGACCAGCATCAGCGTCCCTACGCTCGGTGGCGCGGTGGAGCTGCGCATTCCGGCCGGGTCCGATGCCGGTCGCCGGCTGCGCCTGCGCGGCCGCGGCCTGCCGGGGACGCCGGAGGGCGATCAGATCGTGGAGCTGGAGATCATCGCCCCGGCGGCCACCGAGGAAACGCAGAAGGACGCCTACCGCGCCCTTGCCCAGGCATTCGGTGAGTCGATCTGAGGGCTGCGGCGCCGCGCCGGCGTGGTCCACCGCCGGCGCCCGCCCGCTCAGCGCAGGAAGACGCGCTCCAGTACTTCGGACAGTTCGTCTTCCGAAAATGGCTTGGTGATGTAGGCCTTGGCGCCCTGGCGCATGCCCCACATGCGGTCGGTGTCCTGGTCCTTGGTGGTGACCAGGATCACCGGAATGTGCCTCGTGGCTTCGTCTCGGGCCAGCGTGCGGGTGGCCTGGAATCCGTTGAGATTGGGCATCACCACGTCCATCAGGACCAGGTCGGGCAGCTCGGCGCGCGCGGCGGCCACGCCGGCCGCGCCGTCGGTGGCGGTCAGGATGTCATGGCCCAGTTTTTCGACGATGCGCTGGATGCCCAGCAGCTGCGAAGGCGAATCATCGACGATCAGGATGCGTGCCATGTCGGTCCCCAGGTGATGCCGGAAGTGTACGGCGCGCATCATGTCACCGGCGAGCGCGCAGCCGACCGTCCGTCGCTTCCCTGCGACGCTCAGTCGATCCGCACGACGGTGCGACCCTGCGAGCCGCCACCGAGCATCCGTTCGAACACCGCAGGAAGGCCCTGCAGGTCCACTTCGCCGGTGCAGATGCGGTCGAGGTGGTCCGGCTTCCAGTCGCCGCCCAGCTGCGTCCACACCTGTTCGCGCAGCGCGCGCGGCGCATTGGAGGACGACACACCAAGCAGGGACACACCGCGCAGGATGAACGGCATGACTGTCATGTCCAGCGAAGACCCGGCGGCCAGTCCGGCGCTGACCACGCTGCCGTAGGGCACGGTCTGGGCCAGCAGGCTGGCCAGCATCGGGCCGCCGGCGTTGTCCAGTCCGCCGGCAAAGCGCGCGGTCTGCAAGGGACGGGTATCGCCGAGCGCTTCGCGCGGCAACACTTCCGATGCACCGATCGAGCGCAGCCAGCCCGCCTGCGCCGGCTTGCCACTGATGGCATGCACCTCGTGACCGGCGCGGCTGAAGATGGCGATGGCCAGGCTGCCCACGCCGCCGGTGGCGCCGGTCACCGCGAGCGGACCGTGCCCGGGCGTGAGCCGGTTGTCGTGCATGCGCAGCAGCGCAAGCGCCGCCGTGAAGCCGGCCGTGCCGATCACCATCGCTTCGCGCGCGGTCAGTGCCGAAGGCTGGGCGATGACCGCACTCGATTCCAGGCGGACATAGGGGCTGTAGCCCCCGTCACGGGTCTCGCTCAGCCCGCAGCCGGTGGCCAGCACGGCGTCGCCCTCGCGCCATGCCGGGTCGGTGGAGGCGACCACGGTGCCCGCCACATCGATGCCGCCGACCAGCGGAAACCGGCGCAGGATCCGTCCCTTGCCGGTGCCGGCGAGGGCATCTTTGTAGTTCACCGAGGACCACTGCGCACGCACCAGCACCTGGCCGGGAGAAAGATCATCCACCCGCAGCGGTTCAAGCCCGCTGCGATGGCCGCCCTCGTCCTGGTGGATGCGGAACGCGGTGAACGTGGCTGGCGGGGTCATCGGGAACGCTCGCTGACGGAGAAAACCACACGGTAGCCCTTTCAATCGTGAACGTCTGCCCCATCTTGTAGAATCACCGGACCGGTTTACGGCCGGCGTCGCAGGCACCCTGCGGCGCGGCCCTTTCTTGATGGAGCGTGCATGGCCTGGAATACACCCGGCGGGAACAGGGGCGGACAGGGTTCCGACGATAACCAGCGCAGGCCGTCCAAGCCTCGCGGTGGCGGCGGTTTCGGTGGCGGCTGGGGTGGATTTCCCGGACCGCTGAAAGACCTTTTCGAGGGTGGAATCGTCCGCTGGGTGGTGATCGCCTTGGTGCTGCTGGTGCTGTTCTCCAGCTTCCAGCTGATCGGCGAGCAGCAGCGCGGCGTCGTCCTGCGTTTCGGCCAGTTCTCGCGAATCCTGCAGCCCGGCCCGAACTTCAAGCTGCCGTGGCCGATCGAATCGGTCACCAAGGTCAACGCCACCGAGATCAAGACCTTCTCCGCACAGGTCCCGGTGCTGACCCGCGACGAGAACATCGTCAACGTCTCCATCAACGTGCAGTACCGCGTCGATGACCCGCGCCTGTACCTGTTCGGCACCTTCGATGCCAACCAGGTACTGGAGCAGTCCGCGCAGAGTGCCGTGCGCGAGGAGGTCGGCCGTGCCGATCTGAACTCGGTGCTCAACAACCGCGGCCCGCTGGCCACCGCCGCCGAGACGCGCCTGCAGACACTGCTCGGCGCCTACCGCACTGGCGTGACCGTGACCGGACTCACTCTGCCCGATGCGCGTCCGCCGGAGGAGGTGAAGCCTGCCTTCGACGAGGTCAACGGTGCGCAGCAGGTCAAGGAGCGGCTGATCAACGAAGCCCAGGCCTATGCGGCCAAGATCGTGCCGGAAGCACGCGGCCAGTCGGCACGCACGCGCACCACGGCCGAAGGCTACAAGCAGGCCGTCGTCTCGCGTGCCGAGGGTGACGCCGAGCGCTTCACCCTGCTGCAGCAGCAGTACCAGAGCGCGCCGGAGGTGACCCGCAAGCGCCTGTGGCTGGAGACGGTCGAGCAGGTGCTTTCGGAGAACCGCAAGATCATCGGCGGCGATGGCCGCAACGTGCTGTATGTCCCGCTGGGCAGCGACGGCCGCGCTGGCAACGCCGCACAGGTGCCGCTGACCACGCCGGACGTGGTGCTGCCGGCTTCCAGCAGCGGTTCGGCGTCCCCAGTCACCACCGATCCGGGCCGGCCAACAGGCCGCCCGACCGGGCGAGCAAGCGGCCGTGAGGAGGGCGCACGATGAGGAATTCTCTTTGGATCGGGCTGGCCGTGGCCGTACTGCTGGGCCTTCTGGGCTCGGTGTATGTGGTGCGCGAAGACCAGACCGCGATGGTGCTCAACCTGGGCAAAGTGGTGCGGGCCGACATCAAGCCCGGCCTGCACTTCAAGGTGCCGCTGGTGGAATCGGTGCGGGTGTTCGATCGCCGCTTCCAGGTGCTCGATACCGCGCCGGCGCGGTATTTCACGGCCGAGCAGAAGGACGTCAGCGTCGACTTCTTCGCCATCGGGTACATCTCCAACGTGCGTGACTACTTCCGTGCCACCGGCGGCGATCCGCGCGTGGCCAATGCACGCCTGGCCCCGATCATCACCGATTCGCTGCGCAACCAGATCAACTCGCGTTCGCTGACCGAGCTGGTCTCCGGCGACCGCAGCGAGCTGATCGCCGACCAGCTGACCGGCATCAACGAAGCCGTGCAGGGCCTGGGCATGCAGATCATCGACCTGCGCATCAAGCAGATCGACCTGCCGACCGACAGCCAGGTGATCAACGATGTCTACGAGCGCATGCGCGCACAGCGTAAGCAGGAGGCCGCCAAGCTGCGCGCCGAAGGCGAGGAGCAGTCGTTGACCATCCGCGCCCAGGCCGACCGCGAGGCGACGGTGCTGGTGGCCGAGGCCGAGCGCGATGCGCAGCGCCTGCGCGGTGAGGGCGATGCCGAGGCGACCCGCATCTACGGTCGTGCCGGCTCGGCGGATCCTTCGTTCTATGCCTTCACCCGCAGCCTGGAGGCGTACCGTGCCTCGATGACCGATGGCAACGGCGTGATCGTGCTGGACAAGAACGATCCCTTCCTGCAGTACCTCAAGAGCGACCGCTGATCCACGCGGCGGTGCTTCCACGGGGCCCGGCATGTCCGGGCCCCGTGCTTTTCCGGAGCCTTTCATGAAAGACCTGTTCGCGGCGTTGTGCCTGGTGGCCGTGCTGGAAGGCCTGCTGCTGTTCGTCGCACCGCTGGCATGGAGGCGCATGGCACTGCGCCTGCTGGACCTGCCGGGCGCGGCCCTGCGGACCTTCGGCGGACTGGTGCTGTTGTCAGGGCTGAGCCTGCTGTGGTGGGCGCGGCACTGACGTGCTGCGGAGCGCCTGCCGTGGTCGTTCAGCCGCCTGCCGCACAGGGTGGCACCAGACCGGTGAAACCCGGATAATGCACAAAAGCCGGACGGGCCTCCCGTTCGGCTTTTTCCATGTCCGGGCAGGGCGGCGCCGGTTGCTCCCCGCTGGAGCTGCCATTTCGCGGCGTCCTGTTGCTGGCATGGTCTACCCGTCCGCGGCCCCGATGGCCGCACACAATCCGAGGAGCCCGTCATGGGTCAGTCTGTCGTAGTAATCGGTGCCCAGTGGGGCGATGAAGGCAAGGGCAAGATCGTTGATCTGCTGACCGAGGAAATCGGTGCCGTAGTGCGTTTCCAAGGAGGCCACAACGCGGGCCACACGCTGGTCATCAATGGCAAGAAGACCGTGCTGCACCTGATTCCCTCGGGCATCCTGCGCGAAGACGCGCTGTGCCTGATCGGCAATGGCGTGGTGATCTCCCCGGCGGCGCTGCAGAAGGAAATCGCCGAGCTGGAAACCTCCGGCGTGGAAGTCCGTTCGCGCCTGAAGATCTCCCCGGCCGCGCCGCTGATCATGCCGTACCACATCGCCCTGGACCAGGCGCGCGAACGCGCGGCCGGCGGCAAGGCCATCGGCACCACCGGCCGCGGCATCGGCCCGGCGTACGAAGACAAGGTCGCGCGCCGCGGCATCCGCATCGCCGATCTGCACTATCCGGCCCAGCTGGAAGAGCTGCTGCGCACGGCGATGGATTACCACAACTTCGTGCTGACCAAGTACCTGGGCACCGACGCGGTCGATTTCCAGAAGACCTTCGACGAGGCGCTGGCCTTCGGCGAGTACGTGCAGCCGATGAAATCCGATGTCGCCGGCATCCTCCATGACCTGCGCAGGCAGGGCAAGCGCGTGCTGTTCGAAGGTGCGCAGGGTGCGCTGCTGGACATCGACCACGGCACCTATCCGTACGTCACCAGCTCCAACACCACGGTCGGCGGCGCACTCGCCGGTGCCGGCGTGGGGGCCGATTCCATCGACTATGTGCTGGGTATCGCCAAGGCCTACGCCACGCGCGTGGGCGGTGGCCCGTTCCCGACCGAGCTGGACGATGAGATCGGCCAGGGCATCCGTGACCGCGGTGCCGAGTACGGCGCATCGACCGGCCGCCCGCGTCGCTGCGGCTGGATGGACATCGTCGCGCTCAAGCGCGCGGTGGCGATCAACGGCATCAGCGGCCTGTGCATCACCAAGCTCGACGTGCTCGACGGCATGGAAAAGCTGAAGATCTGCATCGCCTACGAATACCGCGGCAAGCGCACCGAGTACGCGCCGCTGGACGGCCAGGGCTGGGAGGAGTGCACGCCGGTGTACCTGGAGTTCCCGGGCTGGACCGAGAACACCCACGGGATCACCGAGTGGGAGAACCTGCCGCCGGCTGCGCGCGCCTACCTGCGTTCGCTGGAAGAGCTGGCCGGTTGCCCGATCAGCATCGTGTCCACCGGTCCGGACCGCGACCACACGATGATCCTGCAGGATCCCTTCGCCTGAGGCTGAACGGTTGATGCAAAGAAAAAGCCCCGCGAAAGCGGGGCTTTTTTGATGGTGGCGGCCGATGTCACGGCGGAATCACGATGCGCAGCCCATGCTCGGTGGACACTGCCCAACGGACCTCACTGATGACCACGCACACCCTCGAAAGCCTCGCCAAGAAGATGGCCGAGATCGACTTCGTCATGTTCCAGACCCTCACCGACGGCGGCGAGCTCGCGGCCCGGCCGATGAGCAACAACGGCGATGTGGAGTATGACGGCGACAGCTGGTTCTACACCTATGAAAGCACCCGCATGGTGGCCGACGTGCGCCGCGACCCGAAGGTAAGCCTTTCCTTCACCGGTGCGAAGTCGCTGCTCGGCAAGCCGCCGCTGTTCGTGGCGGTGCAGGGACGGTGCCACGTGCACACCGACAAGGCCGCTTTGGCCGAGCACTGGGTGGACGATCTGGAGCGCTGGTTCCCGCAGGGCATTGAAACGCCGGGGATCGTGCTGCTGCACGTACGCGCGTCCCGCGTGACCTGGTGGGACGGCGAAGACAATGGCGAACTGCGGGTCCAGGACCGCGCCGATCGTCCGGCCTGAACATCGTGTCCGGCCACGTGCAGCTGCGCGTGGCCGGCAGGCGCAGCAGGCAATGCCGGACGCGCGGTTGCTGCCGCGTTACGGGGCTTTCAGCAGCGGATAGGGGTTGATCGACTCGCCTTTCCACCACTGTTTTTCCGGCCCCAGCACGTGCACCTCGAAATGCAGGTGCGGCGCCGAGGGGTCGGCGTTGCCCGTGCTGCCCACGTATCCGATCACCTCGCCGCGGCGGATCTGCCTGCCTTCCACGATCCCCTCGGCGTACCGCTGCAGGTGGGCGTAGTAGTAGCAGTGCACGCCGTCGGGCGTGAACTGGTAGAGCGTCAGTCCGCCTTTTTCGCTGTCGAAGAGTTTCTCCACGTGCCCATCGGCCACGGCCAGCACGGGCGTGCCCGCCGGGGCCAGGATGTCGATGGCATCGTGCACGCGGCCTTCGCTGCGCGCGTCTGTGAAGGTATCCCGCAGCTCGGAGGGCTGTACGCCCTGCACGGGCAGCAGCAGGCCACTGCCCTCGGCTGCACGTGTCGTCGGGGCGGAGAGCGCAGCAGGTGCAGGCACCGCACCGGGTGCCGCGGCCGCGGCCGCAGCCGGGGGCACCGTCACCTGCTCGCGCTGCGGTGCACCGGTGGGCGCCACCGCCGGGGTGCTCGCCGATTCGGCCAGCGCCACGGCGGGATCCACCGGCGCGATATCCACGGCACGGCCGTGGCTGCCGAACAACCACCAGCCCACGGCGAGTCCCGTAACCAGTCCCACCGCCACCACGGGCATCATGCGCATGCGTTCACTCCTGCATCCGCACCGGGGTGGACGGGCCGACCGCGTCGACCACGCGTGCGGCATCCCAGTTGGTCATGCGTACGCACCCATGCGATTCGGTCTTGCCCACGTGGCCGGGCTCGGGCGTACCGTGCAGGCCGTAATGCGCCTTGGAGAGGTCGATCCAGACCGCGCCGACGGGATTGTTCGGGCCCGGCGGCAGCGTTGCCTTGCTGTCACCCTTCTTTGCATCCCAGAACAGTTTCGGGTTGTAGTGGAAGGTGGGGTTGCGCGCCACGCCCAGGACCTTCCATTCGCCGATGGGCAGGGGGTCGTGCTGGCTCCCTGACGAGACCGGTACCTGCGCAATGACCTTTCCACCTTCATCAAGCAGCTGCAGCGTGGAGTCGGATTTGTCCACAACGATCCTGGCGGCCTTGGGCAATGCGGTGGTGCTGATGTTCGGCACCTGGATCGAGGTGCCGGCTGTGGACAGATCGACGCCGGGATTCAGGGCCTTGAGCAGCGCCGGAGAGGCGTGGAACTTCTCGCCGAGTTTCTCTTCCACGGACGTGAAGCCGAGTGCCTCCTGTGCGGCCTGCGCGGCGGGTGTGGCCGGGATCGGCCGGAACGGGCCGGCCACATCCTCCGCGGTCAGGACGTGCGTTGCCAGCGGCGCCGCGTCGTCTTTCAGCAAGGCCTGCCAGGTGGTCTCGTCGAGCTCGCAGGTCACCTTGATTGAATGCGCGGCCTGGAAGCCCGAGACCGCGCGGCGCTGGTTGGAACCGGCCTCGCCATCGATCTGGCCAGGCGAGAAGTTGGCCCGGTCGAGCAGCACCTGTGCATGCAGGAGCGAGCGGGCGGCGGTATCGACCGTGTCCGCATCAGAGGCCGCAGAGGCAACGGGTGCAGGCGTCGACGTCTGCGCCAGTGCAGGCCATGAAGCGGCCAGGGCCAGACCCAGCAGGCAGCGGGGCAGGGTGAGCGATGAGTGCATGGAGAGCTCCGGAAAGGCCGAAGCTCACCATGGCGCACAGGGCGTGAACGGAAAGAGCAGGCGCCACGCGCGCGGTAAGCACTGACGCAGACCCGTACGCCTCGCCTCGCCTGGCCGGCAACCCGGTCCAGCAAGCTGAACGGTTCGACGGCGCAATCCCGTGCAGATGTAAAGACGGCGTCAACGCCGCCGATACAGCAGGCCTTCCCTAGGTAGTGCCCGCCATGAATCTGTTGAGGAACGTCCGCGTCGTCTGGCGCCTGAGTCTGGGCTTCGGCCTGCTGCTGCTGCTCGTGGCGGCTGTGGTGGCGATCGGAGGCGTGGCCACTGCAGTGCAGAAGCGGGCGATGGAACAGGTCGTCAACGTGCACGTGGCCAAGGTCCGCCTGTTGTCGGACCTGTTGGATGCCAACAACCAGATGCTGGTGGTCCGCCGCGAAATGCTGATCCGCCAGGGCGAAGGTCGAGAGACGGACGAGCAGCGCATCGCCGAGCTGGTCACACGGTACGAGGCCGGCTGGGCGGCGTACCAGGCGCTCCCGGCTGATGCGGCGAGCAGGGCGCTCGGCGAAGCCATCGCCGCGCGCCGTGCGCTGGCCCGACCGCTGAACAGACAGACCGCCGCGCTGATGGAAGCGGGGGATTACCCTGCCGCCGTGACGCTCACCCTGGGCGAAGTGCTGCAGGCCGCGACCGGCTGGAACAAGGCCCTGTCCGACGCGGTGGCCCACGAACAGACAGCAAGCCAGCAGGCCGCTGCGGCGGCCATCGCGCTCGGCGAGCGGAGCCTGTGGCAGCTGCTCGCTCTAGGCACGGTGGCGCTGGTGATCGGCGTGGCGGCCTCGCTGCTGATCGCCCGCAGCCTGACCGGGCCCTTGGCACGTGCGGTGCTGCTGGCCGAACGCATGGCCAAGGGCCAGCTTGACCAGGACTTCCGCCTGGGTGGAAAGGACGAGCTGACCCAGCTCGGGCACGCGATGGCCAGCGTGCGCGAGAACGTGCAGGCGGTGATCGGCGCACAGCTGGACATGGCCGCCCGCCACGAGGCCGGGGCGATCAGCTACCGCATGCCCGCCGAGGCCTTCCCCGGCGATTTCGGCCGCATGGCCGTGGCCACCAATACGCTGGTGGGTTCGCACGTGGACGTTCAGTTCCACATGGTGGATGTCATGCAGGACTATGCCATCGGTGATCTGCGCCGCGACCTGCAGCACTATCCGGGCGAGAAGGAAGTCCTCACCCGCACGATGGCGACGGTCAAGGGCAATCTGTCGGCGATCAACGCGCAGATCGACGCCCTGGCCGGTGCCGCGCGCGCCGGTGATTTCTCCCGACGCGGTGACGAGGCGGCTTTCCAGCATGCGTTCAAGGCAATGGTCGCCAACCTCAACGGCATGATGGCCAGCGCGGAGGCAAGCATTGCCGACGTCTCCAACGTGCTTCGCGCGATCGCCGATGGCGACCTGAGCGCCCGCATGAGCGGACAGTACGAAGGCGTGTTCGCCCGCATGCGCGATGATGCCAACCGCACCGCCGCCCAGCTGACCGGCATCGTCAGCGGCATCCAGCAGGCCGCCGGCAGCATCGACAACGCGGCGCAGGAACTGGCTGCTGGCAATGCGGACCTTTCGCGCCGCACCGAGCAGCAGGCCGCCAATCTGGAAGAGGCCGCCGCTTCGATGGAAGAGCTCACCTCGACAGTGCGCCACAACGCGGACCTGGCTGGCCAGGCTGACCGCGAAGCACATGCCGCAGGCGACGCGGTGCGGGCGACCGAGCAGGCGATGGGCCAGATGGCGTCAGTGATGAAGGAGATCGATCACTCCTCTTCGCGGATCGCCGAAATCACCTCGGTCATCGACGGGATCGCGTTCCAGACCAACATCCTGGCGCTGAACGCGGCCGTGGAAGCGGCTCGTGCGGGCGAGAACGGTCGCGGGTTCGCCGTGGTGGCCACCGAGGTGCGGTCGCTGGCACAGCGTGCCGGCGTAGCGGCCAGGGAGATCAAGACCCTGATCGATGAGGCCAGCGGCAAGGTGCAGACCGGGTTGGCGGTGACGGTGGAGTCGGAGGCGGCGATCGCACGGTTGGCGCAGGCCAGCTCGCGCACCAACCAGCTGATGAGTGATATCGCGGCGGCGACCAAGGAGCAGGCTGCCGGCATCGAACAGGTCAATCAGGTAGTGGTGCAGATGGATCAGGTCACCCAGCAGAATGCCGCCCTGGTAGAAGAAGCCACGGCCGCGAGCCGGGCGCTGGAAGAGCAGGCCCAGGCCATGATGGCCTCGATGGCGGTGTTCCGCACCGCGTGAGGCTCGCCCTGCGCCGCTGAACGGCGGCCTGCGGGGCAGAAAAAACGCGTGCCGGCACGGGGCCGGCACGCGTTGTTCAACCATCGGCCATCAGGCCAGAAGACGCAGCTTCGGTTCGCGCGCCCACTGCCGCGTGGCCGCGACCTCGATGAAGTCCTTCGGCTTTCCGGCCTCCACGACACCGGCGTCGGGATCAATGCCGGCGGCCTGCAGGAGGGCCTCGGCACCGCCATCATGCGCGATGGCCTTCAGGTGCGCCCAGGCGTGGCTGGCAAAGTCCACGGCGGCGGCCTCACGTGCGATCCGCTTGCCTGCGTCCGCAGACAGCACGATCGCCACGGCATCGAAGATCGCCGAAGGCGTGCCCTGCAGCTGGCCGTCCGCCGCCTGCACGGTGCCATCGCTGAGGGTGGCACCGCCCAGTTTCTGCGCCACCAGTTTGACCGTCGCACCCGCCGATTCGGCGGCGCTGCGCAGCCCCGCGATCACGCCGGCGTCGGAGCCTTCATCGAACAGGATGCCTACGCTGCGACCCTGCAACGTCTGGCGGCCACGGCCGATGACCCTGACCTCGGGCGCAGGCGGCATGTCGGTCACCGGCGCGGCGGTGGGCGCCGCATCGGGCAGGGCGGGCATCGCCAGGCCGTCGGCCACGCGCTTTGCCAGGCTCTCGTCGATGTTGCGGACCTGGGCCACCACGCGTTCACGTACGTGGGCCGTCTCCACCTTGGACAGCTCGAACACCAGCGCCGAGGCGAGGTGTGCCTGCTCCGGCGCCTCCAGGCTGCGGAAGAACATGCGCGCCTGGCTGTAGTGGTCGGCGAAACTTTCCGGACGCGTACGGCCCTTGCGGCCGTCGTCGGCGGTGGCATGGCTGCGGAAGCCCGACGGTGTTTCGCGCGGGCTGTCAGCCTGCAATGAACTCGGTTCGTAGGCCACGCGGCCCTTCGGCACCTGCATCTGCATATGGCCATCGCGCTGATGGTTGGCGAATGGGCATTTCGGTGCGTTGACCGGGATCTGGTGGAAGTTCGGTCCGCCCAGCCGGCTCAGCTGCGTATCCAGATACGAGAACAGACGGCCCTGCAGCAGCGGGTCGTTGCTGAAATCGATGCCTGGCGGCACGTTGGCCGGGCAGAACGCCACCTGTTCGGTCTCGGCGAAGAAATTGTCCGGCCAGCGGTCCAGCACCATGCGCCCGATGACCTTCAACGGCACCAGCGATTCGGGCACGATCTTGGTCGGGTCCAGGTGGTCGAACGGGAACGCCTCGGCATCCTCTTCGGTGAACAGCTGCACGGCCAGTTCCCATTCGGGGAAGTCACCCTTCTGGATGGCCTCGAACAGGTCGCGGCGGTGGAAATCATTGTCGGCCGACTGCAGCTTGAGCGCTTCGTCCCAGACGGTGGACTGCACGCCCAGCTTCGGACGCCAGTGGAATTTGACGAAGGTGGACTCGCCGGCTTCGTTGAGCAGACGGAAGCTGTGCACGCCGAAACCTTCCATGGTGCGCAGCGAGCGTGGAATGGTGCGATCGCTCATCGCCCACATGATCATGTGCAGCGATTCGGGCATCAGCGAGATGAAGTCCCAGAACGTGTCATGCGCGCTGGCGGCCTGCGGGAAGCCGCGGTCCGGTTCCATCTTCACTGCATGCACCAGATCCGGGAACTTCAACGCATCCTGGATGAAGAACACCGGGATGTTGTTGCCGACCAGATCCCAGTTACCTTCGTTGGTATAGAACTTCACCGCGAAGCCGCGCACGTCGCGCGGGGTATCCACCGAGCCGGCGCCGCCGGCGACCGTCGAGAACCGGGTGAACACCGGGGTCCTGGTGCCGACTTCGCTCAGGATGCGCGCGCGGGTGTACTGGCCGAGCGATTCGGTCAGTTCGAAGTACCCGTGTGCCGCACTGCCACGCGCATGCACGATGCGCTCGGGAATACGCTCATGGTCGAAGTGGGTGATCTTTTCGCGGAGGATGAAGTCCTCCAGGAGCGTGGGTCCCCGTGGGCCCTGCGTCAGCGAGTTCTGGTTGTCGGCTACGGGGATGCCCTGGTTGGTTGTCAGGACCGGGTGGGTGCCGCCTGCGAGCTGGTGCAGTTCGCCGCCGGTGCCGCGCGCATGCTCGCCCGCGTCGGATGGAGTGGAAGAGGGGGGCGTGGCGCGGGGGGTGCTGGGGGCCATCGGGCGCTCCTGGCTGAAGGAAAAGGGGATGCTCCGACAGTGGCTGCTGAGACGTTAACGCCTTGTTCGGGCGGGGTGAGTGCCCAGCAAAAACCGCGCATCGCGGTATGCTGTCGCCATGCGTGTTGAATCTGCCGATATCGAAGCCCTGTTCGACGCCATTCCGGATGTCCTGTTTTTCATCAAGGACTGTGATGGGCGTTACACGCACATCAACCAGACCATGCTGCGCCGGCTGGGATTGAAGTCGCGCAAAGAGGTCATTGGCCGGACGGCGGCGGAGATCTACCCCACCGGACTGAGCGCCGATTACGCCCAGCAGGACGCGCGCGTGCTGGACGGGGCGGTGATCGAGAACCTGATGGAGCTGCACCTGTTCGCCAACCGTGAACCCGGCTGGTGCCTGACCTGCAAGCGACCGCTGCGGGTGGACGGGGAGATCCGTGGACTGATCGGCATCTCGCGCGATCTGGGGCAGAAGCACAGTCTCGGCGCGCAGTACGAGCATCTGCGCCTTGCCCTGGCCCACCTCAACGCGCATTACGCTGAAAACGTGCGCATGCAGACCCTGCTGGACATCACCGGTTTTTCGCTGTCCAAACTGGAACGCAGCTTCCGCAAGGTGTTCCAGATGACCCCCCAGCAGGTGCTTACCCGCCTGCGCATCCAGATGGCCATGCACCTGCTGCATGGCAACGACAGCGTCGCCAGCATTGGACAGGCGTGTGGATTCAGCGACCAGAGCGCCTTCACGCGCAAGTTCAAGGCCGAAAGCGGCATGTCTCCGCGCGCCTACCGTGCGCGCATCAGCGAGCTGACCGCCGCCCACCCGGACCGCTGAGCGGGCAGGCCCTCCGGCCTATGCCCTCCACGCGCCGGACAGGGTAAGGTGACGACCTCATCGTCACACGCCGCCCGCCCATGCCCGTACCCTCCGCACCGTCTGTTTCCCCGTCGCGCCTGAGTCATTCCCTGAAGCCGCGGCAGTTGATCATGATGGGCCTGGGCAGCGCCATCGGTGCCGGCCTGTTCCTGGGCTCCGGCGTCGGCGTGAAGCTGGCTGGGCCTGCGGTGCTGCTCTCCTATCTGGTTGCCGGCGCGCTGGTGATCATCGTGATGAACGCCTTGGGCGAGATGGCCGCGGCCAAGCCGACCAGCGGCGCGTTCTCCGTGTATGCCGCCGACGCGCTGGGACCCACCGCCGGCGCCACCGTGGGGTGGCTGTGGTGGGTGCAGCTGGTCATCGTCATCGCCGCCGAAGCGGTGGGTGCCGCCGGCCTGCTCGCCACCGTGTGGCCGGCATTGCCGGTGCCGCTGGTGGCACTGGCGTTCATGCTGGTCTTCACCGTGATCAACCTGTTGGGAGTGAAGAACTTTGGCGAGTTCGAATTCTGGTTCGCGATCCTCAAGGTACTGGCCATCCTCGCCTTCATCGCCATCGGCGCGGCGCTGCTGCTGGGCTGGCTGCCGCAGGCAGCATCGCCGGGCCTGAGCAATTTCACCGCCAACGGCGGATTCGCACCCACCGGGCTGGCTGGCATCGGGGCGGCGCTGCTGGTGGTGGTGTTCGCCTTTGGTGGCACGGAAATCGTTGCGGTGGCAGCGGCTGAAACCGAGGATCCCGAGCGCAGCATCGCGCGTGCGATCCGTACCGTGGCCTGGCGCATCCTGGTGTTCTACATCGGTTCCCTCAGCGTGATCATCGCGGTGGTGCCGTGGACCAGCGAGGCACTGGGGTCGCCGTTCGCTGCCGTACTGGAAGCGGCGAACATTCCGGGTGCGGCCACCGCCATCACGCTGATCGCCGTGATCGCGCTGCTTTCGGCGCTCAATGCCAATCTCTACGGCGCCTCGCGAATGATGTTCTCGCTGGCGCAGCGCCGCGAAGCGCCTGCGCTGCTGGGCCGCGCCGACAGCCGCCAGGTGCCGGTCCAGGCCGTGCTGGCCAGCGTGCTGTTCGGCTTTGTGGCCACCGGGCTGGAGCTGCTGTTCCCGGGCAAGGTGCTGCCGGTGCTGCTTAACATCGTCGGCTCGACCTGCCTGCTGGTATGGACGCTCTCGCTGGTTTCGCAGCTGGTGCTGCGACGGCGCGCCGATCGCGCCGGGGTCCGCCTGCCGTTCCGCATGGCCGCCTTTCCCTGGCTGACCTGCACCGCGCTGGTGATCCTGGCGATGATCTTCGGCCTGCTGCTGTGGGAAGCGCCGACGCGGCTGCAGTTCCTGTCGATGGTCGGCCTCACCCTGGCGATCGCCGCCTGCAGCGCGCTCGCGCGGCGTACGCGTATGGCGCCTGACTGACTGGCCGAACGCGGGTCACGGACGGCAAGGCGCGGACGCCGTGGCGTCCGCGCCCGCTGCATCAGTTCTCGCGGCGCTCGTCCGGCGCAGCCCCGCCGGTGGCCATGCACTGCGCGAACTCGATGCCACAGGTGAGCACGTTGCCGCCGCTTGCCAGGCAGGTGGCCAGTTTCACGCCGCAGTCGACGACGCCACGTTCGGAGGCGTTCTGGGCATTGGCGCTCGGGATGGCGAAGGCCAGGGCCAGGGCGGCCGAGGTCAGGACAGTCTTCAGATGGTTCATGATGGTTTCTCCAGTAGACGGTGGTACCGCCGGTCAGGGCGGCGTCTTCGATCCCGCTCGCGAGGCGGGACCCGTTCTGGCTGGCCAGTGCCAGAGCGTGGAAAAATGATGTGCTGCCCGTGCTGCGGTGATTCGGGCCAGAGCGTGACCAGATCAGCAGTTCAGAACGCGAAGACTGCGTTTGTGATGGGGCTCTCAGCGCTGATGGGATAGGCAGCTTGATTTCAGTGTGACGGCCACGGGTTACGGAGTGTGCCCTCGTACCTGGCAGTGTAGGAAAGTCCGAATGAGTCGCATCTGACACTGGCATTCACGTCGTGGCGGGCGACGGCGAGGCGTTCCTGCTGTACCAGAACGCGAACGGCCCGCATGTGCGGGCCGTTCATCTGCATCACTGGACGACAAACCGTCGCTCAGGCTTCGATGCCCTCGTCTTCGTCCTTGTACGCATCCACGGGGATGCAGGCGCACATCACGTTCTTGTCCCCGTACACGTTGTCCACGCGGCCCACCGGCGGCCAGTACTTGGACTGCTTCAGGCTGGCCAGCGGGAAGGCCGCCAGCTCACGCGGGTAGGCGTGGGTCCATTCACTGGCGGTCACGTCGGTCGCGGTGTGCGGGGCGTTCTTCAGCGGGTTGTCTTCGCGCTCCAGGCGCCCGTCCTCGATCGCCGCGATTTCCTGGCGGATCTGGATCATGGCGTCGATGAAACGGTCCAGTTCGTGCTGGGACTCGCTTTCGGTCGGCTCCACCATCAGCGTGCCGGCCACCGGGAAGCTCAGCGTCGGGGCGTGGAAGCCGAAGTCGATCAGGCGCTTGGCGATGTCCTCGGCGCCGATGCCGCTGGTCTTCTCCAGCGGCCGGATGTCAAGGATGCACTCGTGCGCCACCAGGCCGTTGCGGCCGGTATAGAGGGTCCTGAAGTGCGGCGCCAGACGCTTGGCGATGTAGTTGGCGTTGAGCAGCGCCACCTGGGTGGCCTTGCGCAGGCCGGCGCTGCCCATCAGCGTGATGTACATCCAGCTGATCGGCAGGATGGAGGCACTGCCGAAGGAGGCCGCCGAGACCATGCCTACATCGCCTTCGCCGCCGAGCGTGCGCGGCAGGAACGGCGCGAGGTGGGACTTCACTGCACACGGGCCCACGCCCGGACCACCGCCACCATGCGGAATGCAGAAGGTCTTGTGCAGGTTGAGATGGGAGACATCCGAGCCCCACTGGCCCGGCTTGGCCACGCCGACAAGCGCGTTCATGTTGGCGCCGTCGGTATACACCTGGCCACCGTGCTGGTGGATGATCTCGCAGATCTCCACGATCTCCTCCTCGAACACGCCGTGCGTGGACGGGTAGGTGACCATCAGCGCGGCCAGGCGATCGCTGTACTTCTCCGCGTTGCGGCGGATGTCTTCCAGGTCCACGTTGCCGTTGGCATCGGTCTTGGTCACCACGACCTTCATGCCGCACATCTGCGCCGAGGCCGGATTGGTGCCGTGCGCCGAATCGGGAATGAGGCAGATATCGCGATGCGCTTCACCGCGCGAGCGGTGGTAGGCGCGGATCGCCAGCAGGCCGGCATATTCGCCCTGCGCGCCGGAGTTGGGCTGCAGGCTCACCGCATCGTAGCCGGTGCATTCCACCAGCATCGCTTCCAGGCCTTCGATCAGCGCCTTGTAGCCCACGGCCTGATCGGCCGGCACCAGCGGATGGATGTTGCCGAACTCCGGCCAGGTCACCGGGATCATCTCGGCGGTGGCGTTGAGCTTCATGGTGCACGAGCCCAGCGGGATCATCGTGCGGTCCATCGCCAGGTCCTTGTCGGCCAGCGAACGCAGGTAGCGCAGCAGTTCGTGCTCGCTGTGGTGCGTGTTGAACACCGGATGGGTGAGGAACGCGCTGGTGCGCTGCAGACCGGCGGGGATCGCAGGGGCGACCGTGGCGTCGAGCGCTTCGATGTCCAGCGGCGCCCCGAACATCGCCGCCACGGCCACGATGTCCTCGCGGGTGGCGGTCTCGTCCAGGCTGATGCCCACCGAGCGGCTGTCGATCGCGCGCAGGTTGTAGCCGGCGGCGCGCGCGGCGGCGTGGATCGCCTCGGCATCGACGTCGGTGATGTGCAGCGTATCGAAGAAGTCCGTACCAACGGCCACGCCATGACTGCGCAGCGCGCTGGCCAGGATCACGGCAAGGCGATGGGTACGGCGGGCGATGCGGGTCAGCCCCTCGGGCCCGTGGTACACGGCATACATCGAGGCCATCACCGCCAGCAGCACCTGCGCGGTGCAGATGTTGGAGGTGGCCTTCTCGCGGCGGATGTGCTGCTCGCGGGTCTGCAGGGTGAGGCGGTAGGCCGGGTTGCCGTGTGCATCCACGGAGACGCCGATCAGGCGGCCGGGCATGCTGCGCTTGAAGGCATCACGGCAGGCCATGAAGGCGGCATGCGGGCCGCCGAAACCGAAGGGCACGCCGAAGCGCTGGCTGTTGCCCACCACGATGTCCGCGCCCCATTCGCCGGGGGCGGCCAGCAGGGTCAGCGCAAGCAGATCGGTGGCCACGGCCACCAGGCCGCCGCGCGCGTGCACGGCCTCCACCAGCGCCTTGTAGTCACCGACCTGGCCGAAGGTGTCCGGGTACTGCAGCAGCAGGCCGAAGGCCTCCGCTTCGAAGGCTTCGGCCGGGGTGCCCACGCGCAGCACGATGCCCATCGGCTCGGCGCGGGTGCGCAGCAGTTCCAGCGTCTGCGGATGCACCGCGTCATGCACGAAGAAGGTGTCCGACTTCGACTTGGCCGAGCGCTTGGCCAGGGTCATCGCTTCGGCGGCCGCGGTGGCTTCATCGAGCAGGGAGGCGTTGGCGATCTCCATCCCGGTGAGGTCGGCGCACAGCGTCTGGAAGTTGATCAGCGCTTCCATGCGGCCCTGCGAGATCTCGGCCTGGTAGGGCGTATAGGCCGTGTACCACGCCGGATTCTCGAGGATGTTGCGCAGGATGACATTCGGAGTGTGCGTGCCGTAGTACCCCTGGCCGATGAAGCTGCGCAGCACGGTGTTCTGGTTGGCGATGGCCCGGATCTTCGCCAGCGCGTCCACTTCGGTCAGTGAATCGGGCAGGGCGAGCGGGGCGGGCGATTTGATGCGGGCTGGCACGATGGCATCGGTCAGCGCGTCCAGCGAGGCGTGGCCCACCACGCCGAGCATCTGCGCGATCTCGGCGTCATTGGGGCCGATGTGGCGCTCGACGAAGGCATCGTGATGCTCGAGGTCGCGCAGCGAAGGGGTGTTCTGGGACATGGCGAAGGATCCGTGGGAAAGGGCACGCATGCGGGCAGGCCGCCATCCGGCTGCCTGCAGGGCGCCCCTCTGTCCTTTTGCCTGAGAGTTTGTGAAGCGCGGTGAGCTGCGGCTTCGTGCCCCTTCGGCGCCGGGTTTGACCGGTCTCTCCAGAGTTTTGTTGCGGGTGGTCACGAGCCTGAGCGATTACGGGCGTTGCGCCTTCGGCAGCGGTGTCCTGCTTCTCCCACCTTGTTGCCTGCTGATTATAGCCGGTGCACTGCGGCAACGGCGGATACTCACGGGTGAACACGCGCTGGCCCACCCTACGCTCTTGCGCGAAGGCGCATGGAAATGACGTCGGATAAGGCCTATCATGCCCCCATACCCGTATTCATGTGGCGCCTCCTGGCAGGGAGTGCGCCTGCCCGGCGTGCCTGTCCGCGCCGACCCCGACCGCTGGATTCCGCAATGACCGCCGCCTCGCCTTCGACCCGCCGCCTGGCCCTGCTGCTCGCAGGGCTGGCGATGTTCGGTCCGTTTTCCATCGACACCATTTTCCCCGCCTTCCCGCAGCTCGCCCAGCGCCTGAAGGTGGATGAGGTGGCGGTGCAGCAGACCGTCAGCGTGTACCTGCTGTTCTACGGACTGATGAGCCTGGCGCACGGTCCGCTGTCCGATGCCTGGGGGCGCAAGCGGGTGATCCTGGGCGGGCTGGTGGTCTTCGTGGGCGCCTCGGTCGGCTGCGCGCTTTCGACCGATCTGGGCACGCTGCTGGTTTTCCGCGCGCTGCAGGGCCTTTCGGCAGGCGTGGGCATGATCGTGGGCCGCGCGGTGATCCGCGATCTGTACCACGGCCACGATGCGCAGCGCCTGATGAGCCAGGTGTCGATGATCTTCGGCATCGCCCCGGCGATCGCGCCGATCATCGGCGGCTGGATCCTGCTCAGCGGCGCCGGCTGGCCGCTGATCTTCTGGTTCCTGGTGGTGTTCTCGCTGCTGCTGCTGGTGGCCACGGCGCGCTACTTGCCGGAAACCCACCCGCTGCAGGCGCGCACGCCGCTGTCGCCGCGCGGGCTGGTGCGTGACTACCTGCGCATCGGGTCCAATCCGCGGTTCGTACGGCTCGCGCTGGCCGGCAGCCTGGCCTTCGGTGGCATCTTCCTCTACATCGCGTCGGCCCCTGTGTTCGTCATGCAGCACCTGCGCCTGGGCGAGGGCGATTTTGCCTGGCTGTTCATCCCCACCATCGGGGGCATGACGGCCGGCTCGTTCCTCTCCGGGCGCATGGCCGGACGCACCACGCCTACGCGCCAGGTCAGCATCGGCTTCATCTGCGCGGCGGTCTCGGCGTTGCTCAACATGGGCTATGTGTCCCTTGCGCCGCAGCTCGCGCTGCCCTGGGCGGTGCTGCCGATCTTCCTCGGTGGCCTGGGCATGGCGCTGATCTTCCCGATCCTGGCACTGGCCGTGCTGGACATGTACCCGCACCAGCGCGGGCTGGCGTCTTCGCTGCAGGCCTTCGTGCAGCTGATGATCAGCACCGTGGTGGCCGGCGTGGTATCGCCGTTGTTGAACGCTTCGCCGCTGCACCTCGCACTGGGCCAGGCGGCGTTCTTCGCTGCTGGATTCGTGTTCTGGTACTGGGAGCACCATCGCGAACGCGCCCGGGAGGCGCTCCGGGTGCAGGCCGAGGGTTGAGCGGCCGGGTCGGCGGGGTGGGGTATCCTTGCAGGCCCGACCTCCTGCCGTGCCCTGATGTCCACCACCTCCAAACTCCGCCGTGACCTCCGTCGCCGTCGTGAAACCCAGGCCGCCAACCGCGAAGCTGCGGCCGCAGCGCCGGTGGAACCGCACGCCGAGCTGCGTGACCAGCAGCGGACACTGCTGGCCGGCGTCGTGCGGCGCGACGGTGAGTGGGTACTGGGCATGGACGGGCGCATCGCGGGCCAGAGCGAGAGCGCGGCCCAGGTCCTGTCCCTGATCATGCAGGCCGGCGAGCTGCACGAGCGCAACGGTGTGCCGGTCCGGCTGGTGTATTCCGATGCGCTGCGCGATGCCGCGCAGGCGGAAGCCAATGCGCTGGGGCAGACCTTCGAGGAGTTCAAGACCGCGCTGGCCGAGCGGATCGCGGCCGGCAAAGCCAACTGACCGCACCGTGCCGGGCGCTGCCCGGCAGGTTCCATCGGGCAGTGACAGGGCCTGTGGGGTCACCGGTCGGTGCCGGCGACCCCGCAGCACTCAGTGGCGGGCGTTGCCGGCCGGCGCGGCCGGTGCCGGTGCGGCGTTGGCCTGCCAGCCGCACATCTGGCCCTGGTTCTGTTCCTTCAGCCAGGCGTTGACCGGGCTGAAATACTCGATCATCGGGCCGGCGTCGAGCTTGTCGCTGCCGGTGAGCTCCTTCAGCGTCGCCTGCCACGGCTGGCTGGCTCCCTTGCCGAGCATCGCCCAGAACTTCTGGCC
This sequence comes from Xanthomonas sp. 60, assembly GCF_011761925.1. Taxonomy (NCBI): domain Bacteria; kingdom Pseudomonadati; phylum Pseudomonadota; class Gammaproteobacteria; order Lysobacterales; family Lysobacteraceae; genus Xanthomonas; species Xanthomonas sp. 60. Next base: position 751,346 of record NZ_JAASQW010000001.1, read on the forward strand.
CGCTTCCTTGTTGCCGTAGAAGCTGCATTCGTGCAGCGGTCCGGTGTAACCCGAGGCATCGCACAGGCCCTTGTAGAACTGGAACTGCAGGATGCGCGCGAGGAAGTAACGTGTGTACGGCGTGTTGCCCGGCACGTGGTATTTCGCACCCGGATCGAAGAATTCCTCGCCTCGTTCGGTCGGCGGCGCCACACCCTGGTAACGCGCCTTCAGGTCCCACCAGGCCTTGTTGTAGTTCTCCGGCGTGATGGAGCCATCGAACACGCCCCAGCGCCAGCGATCGATCATCAGGCCGAACGGCAGGAACGCCACGCCGGAGAGCGCCATGCGCATCTGGTTGTTGATCACCGCTTCGCGGCTTTCCTCCGGCTTGTCCACCAACCCGATCGAGTTGAGGTACTTGGGGGTCATCGCCAGCACGATCGTATCGCCGATCGCTTCGTGGAAACCATCGTTGGCACCGCCCTGGAACAGCGGCGGCAGCGGGTTGTAGGCCAGGTCGTAATAGATGTGGCCCAGCTCGTGGTAGATCGTCGTGAAGTTCTCTTCATTGGGCTTGATGCACATCTTGGTGCGCACGTCGCCGTCCATGTTCATGTCCCAGGCACTGGCATGGCATACCACGTCGCGGTCGTCGGGCTTGATGAACTGCGTTTTCTGCCAGTAGGACTCCGGCAGCTTCGGCATGCCCAGAGAGACGTAGAAGTCCTGCGCGCGCTCGGTCATCTGCCGTGCGGTGCGCAGCTCCGCCTCACGCTGGGCCTTGTAGAGGGTGGCCACGTTGGCATTGGAGCCGGCCTTGGCCAGTGCGCCGCTGAGGTTGCCCTGGTACTGCTTCTCCAGCGCCGCAGTGATGTCCAGGCTGCCGGCGCCGGGGTAGGGCTGCAGCTGGTCCCAGAGATTGGACCAGTCCTGCTGCCACATGTTGCCGGTCAGGTGCGCGGCAATCAGCCCGTTGCCCACTTCGGCTTTGTCCTTGCCGTAGGTGGCATCCAGCTTGCCGCGCGCGTAGCAGTGCAGCTGCTCGTACATCGGCTTGACCTGTTCCCACAGGCGGTCGGTTTCCGGGCCGATCTGCTCCGGTGGCATGTCGTAGCCGCTCCGCCACATCTGCCCGGCGTCGCTGAAGCCGAGCGTCCTGGCCCCTTCGTTGACCAGGCCGACGAACTGCTGGTAATCGCCGCGCATCGTCTTGGTGGTGCCATGCCAGCCCTGCCAGGCATCGAGCTGCTGATCATAGTCGCGGCTGCTGGCCAGCACCTGTTCCAGGTCGCCGAGCTGGCGGCAGGAATCCGGATTGGCCGGGTCGGTGCAGTACCGCCCCGCGCCATAGCTGCCTTCCATGCGCGTGGCGATCTGGGTGAGCTGCGCAAGCTTGGCTGCGTCACGCGGTGCAGGCATCGAAGACATCAGCTTGAGCAGGTGCAGGGCACGCTTGCTGTCCTCGCTCATCGGCTGGCCTTCGTACTTCGCCGCCTGTTCGATCCAGGTGTTGAGCTGGGTCAGCGAACGTTCGTTGGCCTTGGCCGCGATCCGTTCCGAATCACTGTTGATGTAGGTGGAGGACAACCACTGCGCCGAGGTCATCTCCGGGTAGGCCGCCTTCAGTTCGGCATTGATGCGTGCCACGAACTGATCGGCGGTTTCGCCGGAGGCGGTCGTGGTGGCGGCCGGCTCCGTGCCCGGCGAAGCTTCCTTCTTGCAGGCGGCCAGGGACAGCGTGGCCGCGGCGACAGCCGAGGCGAGCAGGAGATGACGGTGCTTCACGGAGGATCCTTGATGGGTGAATAACCGCTGAAGGCTAGTGGGCAGGCGTGGCCTCCGCAAGTGGCGGACGTCGCGGCTGCGCCTGCTCCATGGCGGGCCGGCCTGGACGGCCGCCGTCGAGCACCCTGCCAGACGACCCTCAACCGGCGCAGTCGGCGAACACATCGCGGCCGCGCTCGTAAAGTGCGGTCTTGACCTGCATCAGCCCGAGCACCGAGGAGAACAGGTTGTCGTGATCGGCGTAACGGGTCGAGCGTCGGCGCACGCACTGCAGGTCCACTCCGCGGCTGCGGGCGAAGCCCGGCGAGAACCACATCGTCATGGGTACCCGGGTCTGCTCGGCGGGTGCGATCGCGTAGGGCATGCCATGCAGGTACAGGCCCTTTTCGCCCAGCGACTCCCCATGGTCGGACAGATAGATCATCGCCGTGTCGTAGTCCTGCAGGCCCTGCAGCGTGCCGATGGTCCTGCTCAGGAAGTGATCGGTGTACAGCACGGCGTTGTCGTAACTGTTGGTGATCTCCTGGCGCGAGCAGCGGCCGATGTCCCGGGTGTCACAGGTCGGCGTGAAGCGGCGGAAGGCGGCCGGGTAGCGTTCGAAGTAGGCCGGGCCGTGGTTGCCCAGCTGGTGCAGCACCACGACGCGGTCACCCGGGTGCGCACGCACCTGGACGGCCAGGTCCTGCAGGAGGATCTCATCCAGGCAACGTCCCTCGGCGCACAGCCCCGGTGTGGTCGCGTCCGAGAGCGACTGCAGCTCCAGGCCCTCGCAGACGCCCTTGCAGCCGGACTGGTTGTCGCGCCACAGCGGTGCGATGCCCGCGCGGTCGAGTACATGCAGCAGCGACTGATGCGCACGGATTTTCTTTTCGTCATACGCGTGGCGGCCCCACGGCGAGAACAGGCAGGGCAGCGAAACCTCCGTGCTGGTGCCGCAGGCGTGCATGTCGGGGAAATTGACCATGCTGGCCTGGGCCAGCTCCGGCGTGGTGTTGCGCCCGCCGTTGAGGCCCCAGTCCTGCGCGCGCACCGTTTCGCCCATCACGATGACCAGCAGGCGTGGCTTGCTGTCCGGCGCGCGTGGCGTGGCCTTGGCATCGGTGCCGATCGGCAGCTGCGGGGCGCGCTGCACCGGGTTGTCGCCGCGCAGCGCGCGCGGTAGTCCCAGCAGCACGTTGGCGGGGGTCGCCAGATAGCGGACCTCGCGCTGGTTGCGCATCAGGGCCGACACATCCTGGAACGACACCAGCGCGCCACCCAGCGCGGTGGCCGCGGCGGCAACCAGGAAGCCGACGCGCCACAGCAGGCTGTGTGCCCAGCGGCGTCGCCGCAGCTCGACGCGCCAGAGCGCCGCCATCGGCAGTACCGCCAGCAGCATCACCGGCGGCAGCAGCGATGCCGTCATCAGTTCGCCGCTCTCCTTCGGATCGGTCGCCAGCACGTTGCGCAGCATGTCCGCATCCAGATAGATGTGGAAATGGCTCATGTAATGCGAAGCAAGCGCGGTGACCAGCAACAGGACGCTGACGACGGCCTTGGCATTCCAGCGCCACACCAGCACGCCCAGCAGCAGCGCGTGCACACCCGACAGCAACAGCAGCAGGGAAAGCGCGTAACGCAGGCTGCCCGGATGGCCGGCCATGGCGCTGCGCCAGAACAGGCCATTGCCCGCAACGGCGAAGAACACGCTGGCCAGGAGGATCAGTGCTTCGGTGGACAGTTGCGGCCGCCAGGCGCGGATGCGGGCGGGTGCTGGCAGACGGGGGGACTCCTGGACCGATGCGTTCATGCGCTGGCCCCACGGCGGGGCGAGCGGTCCAGCGCGCGACGGACCACCTGGTACAGGCACAGCGACAGCAGCCAACAGATCAGGGCTGTAGCCACGTCATGGGACAGGAAATGGGCGCCGCGCAGCTGCTGGCCGATGCCGAACAGCAGGCCGCTGCCAAGGCCTATCCACAGTCCCACCCAACGCCAGGCGGGCAGCCACAGCCGTGCGAAAAAGTACAGGCACACCCAGGCATAGCCCGCGCTTGCATGGCCGGCGGGAAAACAGGCGCGGGCGGCCATGCCGGCCGGGCGGTGGCTGAACAGGCCGACGAACGGTTCGTGCCCGCCGTAGCGCAGCAGATCCCACGGGCACTCCATCGGCACCAGCGACTTCAGCAGCGAGACCAGCCCGGTGCCGAGTGCCACGGCCATCACCACGTACAGCAGCGCCCAGCGCAGCGTGCGGTCGCGGCGGCGGCGCCAGTGGTGCAGGCACAGCAGCATCGCCACTCCGGCCGCGAGGGTGCTCAGCCACTTGCCGGCCGCATGTACCACCGAGCGTGTCAGCCATGCATCCTGCAGGGCCCAGTGGCCACCTTCCAGCTGGAACAGGTGGTCGGCCAGCCACTGGTCGCCACCGAAGCCCATGAGCACAGTGAACACCGCAAGGCCGACCACGGAGGGCAGCCAGAAATGGGTGACGGCAAAGCGCGCCCCCGAAGGCGATGGCGGGAAGCAGACGGCCGGAGCGAAGGGAGGCGCAGGCATACGTGGAATGAGCCGAGGCGGGAGACGGCGGCCATGCTCGTCAGCGCCGTGTCGGAGAAGGGTCGTACGCGCGTTTGCTCCGGGTTAACCCACACGCGGCGTGCGTGATCGTTCAGTCTTCGTCGTCGTAGGCACCGGCGCGCTCGGCGTGGCACGCCGGGTCCCATGCGGTGCCCGGCACCAGCTGCCACCGGTTGCGATTCGCAACGCCGATCCCGATGACGCGGGCTGGATCGACACAGGGGCTCATCGCCTTGTCCAGCACGAGCAGCCAGCGTTTCCCGGGCGCCTCGGCCAACCATGGGCCCGCGTCTCGCCATTGCCGGGCCCAGGGTCGCTTGAAGCCGAACTCGCGCACGGGGCGGTCGGCCTGCAGCAGGTTCTGTTCGCGCCAGGCCACCAGTGCCAGTTCCGCATCGGGGCCGATCCGCGTCCCCACCCGCTGCATGAGGGCAGATGCCGAGGCGTAGGGGTCCAGCGCCGGTATCAGCACCCATCCGTACAGCATCCAGAGCAGGCCGTGGGCGAGCAGCACCAGCGTGGCCGCACGCCGGACCCGCAGCCACACCGCCAGCGTCGCCACGGCGAGGGCGAACACCAGCAGGCCTCCGCCGAGCACGGGCAGCAGGGCGTCGGGCATCGCCCGTCGTGCCAGCTGCGCGTGTGCCCAGGGGCTTGCGGTCAGCATCATCACGCCAAGCAGGCCGCTGGCCAGCATCAGCAGCAGGCTGTAACCGAACAGGTAGCGGCGCACGTGCAGGCGGCGCAGCAGACCGGGCAGCAGCGGCGACACGGCCAGTGCCATCGCCGGCAACATCGGCAGCACGTACACCTCACGCTTGCCGGGGCTGGCAGTGAAGAACAGCAGGACCAGCGCAGCCCAGCCCAGCAGCAGCCAGTGCCGCAGATCACCGCGACGCAGCCGGCGCCACCACGGCCTGATCATCAGCGGCAGCAGCAGGGCGCCCGGCAGCCACAGGGTGGCGATCACCTGCAGGTAGTACCAGGTCGGCTGGCGATGGTGCCAGGCGTGGGCATAACGGGTGCCGGTCTGCTTGAACAGCAGTTCGTGTGCGTACGACTGCAGCGATGCACTGGGGTCATGCAGCAGCGCCCAGCCCAGCGGCGCCAGCCATACCGCCGTGCCCAGCAGGAAGGCCGGAACCAGCCACAGCAGGCTGGCGGGGTGGGGGCCGTCCACCGGCTGGCCGCGACGGCGCTGGTACAGCCGCCCGCCGAACCAGGGCAGCACCATCAGCAGGGGCAGGAAGCCCACCCCCTTGGTCACCGTGCCGAGGCCGGCGGCAAAGCCGGCCAGCCACAGTGCCGGCAGGTTGCGGCGCTCGCAGAGATGGCGCAGCAGGCCCCACAGGGCCAGCGTGGTCATGCCCACCAGCACCATGTCGATCTGCGCGCGCTTGGCCATCAGGCCGAACTGCAGGCTGCAGAACAGCGCGCCAAGTGCGTAGAGCGAATGCCGTGGCGACCATAGCCGGTGCGCCAGATCCGAAACCAGCCACAGGACGAGCAGCGCAGCCAGCAGCGAAGGCAGCAGGAACGCGCCCTGCCAGCCCCCGGCCAGCTGATGGACGGCGGCCTGCAGCCACATGAACACGGGCGGCTTTTCGGCGTACAGCTCACTGCCCCGGTGGGGCAACAGCCACTGTCCGCTCATCACCATGGTCCGCGCGGCCAGCACGAAGCGTGGTTCATCCGGAGGCTGCGGCTGTCGCATGCCGAGGCCGGCGGCGAGCGCGGTCACGATCAGCAGCCACAGCAGGGGAAGGTGCCAGCGGCGGGGCAGGGCAACGGGCACGCGGAACTCCGGCAGGAAAACCGCGATTCTCGGCAGGGGCACGTAGGAAAGCCGTCGGAACCACCGCCACGCCGACCACATTCCGACATCGGCAGCGCTACCATGGCGGCATTCCCCGTGGATCATTCGCGCATGCGCCTGTTGGTGATCGAGGACAACCGCCAACTGGTGGCCAACCTGTTCGACTATTTCGAGTCGCGTGGGCATGTCCTGGACGTGGCCCCCGACGGCATCACCGGCCTCTACCTTGCAGGCTGCCATCCCTACGACGCGGTGATCCTGGACTGGATGCTGCCGCGCATGGAGGGACCGGAGGTGTTGCGTCGCCTGCGCGCGGAGCACGCATCGGACGTACCGGTCATCATGCTGACCGCCCGCGACGAATTGCCGGACAAGATCACAGGATTCCGCGCCGGAGCCGACGACTACCTGACCAAACCCTTCGCTCTGCCCGAGCTGGAAGTCCGCCTGGACGCACTGCGGCTTCGGGCGCAAGGGCGCAACCCGCGTCGGCGCCTGCAGGTGGGCGATCTGGTGCTGGACCTGGCCACGCTGGAGGTCAGCCGCGCAGGCCAGGTGCTGCACCTTTACCCGGCGTGCCGCAAGCTGCTGGAAGTGCTGATGCGTGCCAGCCCCGCCGCGGTGACGCGGCAGCAGCTGGAGTTCGCGGTCTGGGGCGATGAACCTCCCGACGGTGACCAGCTGCGTTCGCACGTCTATGAACTGCGTCGCAGCGTGGATGGCCCCTTCGACCAGAAGCTGGTGCATACGCTTCCCCGCGTCGGCTATCGGCTGGCCGCAGGGGAACGGAACGGGGCCGATGGCGGCTAGACCTGCGCCACTGCATCGTCGCGTGCTGGGCTGGTTGCTGGCTTATCTGGCGCTGATATCCCTGGCCGTGTTCGGCGTCGGCAACAATGTGCACGAACACGCCGAACACGCAGCATGGCGGGCGCTGCTCAATTCGGAGCTGGACAGCATCATCGCGCACAGCCGTCGCGACCCCCATTACCGGTGGCAGGATTCAGACACGCTCAGTCTGTTCCGCCTGGATGAAGGCCGGGCGCCCGCCAGCCTGCTCGGGCTGCATCCAGGCCTGCACGACGGGGTCGCCGTGGGCGAGAGAAAGACGGCGGTGATGGTGCGCCAGACACCCACGATGGGCCGGCTGGCGCTGGTGCTGGACATCTCCGATTTCGAGGCACTTGAACACTTCGCCACGCGCTGGGTACTGCTGGCCGGCGTGGTCATGATGCTGGTCACCGTCGTCATGGCCCGGGTCGGCATGCAGCGCGTCGTGCGGCCGCTGAGTCGCCTGGCTGCCGATATAGGTGCGCTCCGTCCCGGCGCTGCAGGGCAGCAGATCGAGGTGGATGTGCGCGGTAGTGAAGAACTGCATACCATCGCAAACGCATTGAACGACTACCTGGTGCGGAACGCGCAGTTCGTTGAGCGCGAACGGGTGTTCATCAGCACCGCCAGCCACGAGCTGCGCACACCGGTGGCGGTGATCACCGGTGCCTCGGCACTGGCGCTGGATGCACACGACGTGCCCGAGCGCGCGCGTCAGCAGATGCTGCGCGTGCAGCGCACGGCACAGGACATGGATGCGCTGATCGAGCTGCTGCTGGTGCTGGCGCGGGACCCCGCACGACTGGCGGCGCGCGCCGAGCGGATCGCGCTGGCCGCGCTGGTGCCGCAGATCATCGAGGATCACCGTCACCTGCTGCGTGACAAGGACCTGACCGTCAGTCTGCGTGCAGCGCCGGTGGAGCTCATCGCACCGCTGGCAGTGGTGCAGGCCGCCATCGGCAACCTGCTGCGCAACGCGATCGAGAACAGCGACCGGGGCGTGATCGCGCTGGACGTCTGCGCGCAGGGGGTTGTCTGCGTGCGTGACCCCGGGCACGGGATGACGCCCGAGGAGATCGCTGCGATCTACGCGCGCATGGCGCGCGGCCAGTCGTCCGACCAGGGAGGAATCGGCCTGGCCCTCGTTGCGCGGCTCTGCGAACACCTGGGCTGGACGCTGCAGTTCAGCCCGGTGCAGCCGCGTGGAACGCTGGCCCGGCTGGATCTTGGCGCCTCCCTCGGCGGCCAGCAGGCAGAACAGCCTCCGCTATAGCCCGGTCAGCCATGCAAGGCCATGAAGGCGATGTTAAGCTCGACCCCGACCGCGTACTGCGGTTTTTTTTTGCCCATCGTTTTTCGATCGACAGAGGACCGCATGCCGACCGAACCCACTTCCGCGCTCATCTCCAGCGACATCGTTGGCCTGGGACTCATCGCCGCCACGCTCGCCGTGATCTTCTGGGCCGCCAGCGGCCCCACGCCGCTGCTGAAAAAGGTCTTTGCGTGGGTGCCGGCGCTGCTGCTGTGCTACTTCGTGCCTGCGATCTACAACACTGCAGGGCTCATCGATGGCCACGCCACGGCACTGTACAACCCGGTGGCACGTGACGTGCTGCTGCCGGCGGCGCTGGTGCTGCTGACGTTGTCGATCGATCTCAAGGGTGTGGTGAAGCTCGGCCCCAAGCTGCTGGTGGTGTTCTGCGCTGGTACCGCGGGGGTGATGCTCGGTGCGATCGTCTCTTTCCAGGTCATGAAACTGATCCATCCGGAAACAGTGTCCGGTGATACGTGGGCCGGGATGGCGGCGCTGGCCGGCAGCTGGATCGGCGGCGGCGCCAACATGGTGGCCATGCGCGAGATCTTCGGCACCGATGCCACCACCTTCGGGCAATTCGCAGTAGTGGACGTGGCCTGTGCGAGCCTGTGGATGGCCATCCTGCTGTTCCTCGCCAACCGCTCGCAGCAGATCGATCTGCGCAATGGGGCCGATACCCGCGCAATCGACGAGATGAAGGCGCGGATCAGTGCGTATGAGGCACAGAACGCCCGCATTCCCACCCTGACCGATCTCATGGTCATCGTCGGCGTGGCGTTGGGCGGGGTGGGGCTGGCGCACGCCATCGCGGCGCCCCTGGCCGGTTGGTTCAAGGCGAACGTGGGCTGGTCGAGCCAGTTCAGCCTGGACAGCCAGTTCGTGTGGGTGGTGCTGTTCTCCACCGCCCTCGGCCTGGCGTTGAGCTTCACCCGCGCACGGCGGCTGGAATCGGCCGGTGCGTCGCGGATCGGCACGGTGTTCCTTTACTTCCTCATTGCGTGCATCGGCATGCAGATGGACCTGCTTTCGCTGCTGGACCGGCCGTGGCTGTTCCTGCTGGGAGTGATCTGGATGGCCACGCATGTGCTGGTGCTGTGGACGGTGGCCAAGCTGATGAAGGCACCGCTGTTCTTCTTCGGCGTAGGCTCGATGGGCAACATCGGTGCGGCGGCATCAGCGCCGGTGGTGGCGGCCGCTTTCCACCCCACCCTGGCCCCGGTGGGCGTGTTGCTGGGCACAGTGGGGTATGCGACGGGCACAGGCCTGGCGTACGTCACGGGCCTGATCCTCAAGGCGATGGCCGGGGCCTAGGGCCCGGCCAAGCCCGGCGCATGGGTTGCCGCCTGCCCGGGAGAACGGACGGTGCCGTACGGCTTCAGCGGGTCGGCGGCTTCACCGCAATGCGAGACACCCTCCCGTCCAACGCGCCGCCGTTGAAGGGCCTCACGCGCAGGTAGGCCGAATCAAAGCGTGCCTCCAGGCTTCCCACCGGTTGCGGATCGTGCCATGGGATGTCCTGCACCACGTCGATCACCGTATAAGGACTCCGGATATCGCCGTCGGCCGCATCGTAGAAGGTGATTTGCTGGCCTGCCCGGGCTCCCCGGAAGACCAGGGACCGGATCGAATCATTCTCGCAGCCCAGCCGCGGCGCCGATACCAGCGACCAGGCGCGCTCGAAGGCGGTGCTGAAGGTGCACACCGGCGCACCCGTCGCGCCGTTGCTGGCATAGGCCAACAGGCCGCCGTTGTTGTAGGTCTCGGCGAACTCCAGCATGTCGCCCCATTCGATGAAGTCGATGGCCAGGTAGTTGGGCATGCGCTTCGCGGCAGGAAGACACGCAGTGTCCAGCCGCTCCAACACGGTGTCGAGACGGTTGTCGATACCGCTGTGGGGTGACAAGGGCACGCCATGGAAATGGTTCATGACGAACAGGCGCGGAAGTCCCAGAGGACGGTCGGTGGCATCCAGCGCGATACCGTCCCAGCGGGTTCTGCAGCTCGTGTCATGGGTGAAGATGGTGTCGCCCAGGCTCCAGTAATTTTCGCTGGTGACGTCCTGGTCATGCAGGAAGGTCGTGACGCCCCCCCCGTACTGGCCCGACAGTTCCGCCCGCTGGGTGAAGATCAGCAGGCGCTGGTCAGCCACGATCATTTCGCGCAGTGTCGGCCACTGGCCTTTCTTCGCTGCCCAAGTGGCGTGTTCCGGATTGAAGGTGCGGCGGAACAGATGTTCGTTCTCCCGCACGAAGGCTTCCATCGCCTCACGCGGGTAGTGGTCTTCCAGCTGCAGCGTCACGACGGCGTCCGGATGGTCATCCAGGTAGCGCGAGACCGAGGCGAGGTCATTCTTCAAGGGGGCCCGGCGCCCATGGAATGCGCAGTCGGCGTGGCAGGTGACCAGCTGCCCGTCACGTTCGTAGATGTCGAGCATGAGGCCACGCGCACCGCGCTGCAGCTGGGCGGAGATGTCCATGCCCTGGTTGGGCACGACGCTGCCATGGTTGGCTGCGTTGTGGGTCGTGATCCAGAGGTAATGATCGAACGGTCGATCCAGGTCGACCAGGTCGGCGGGGCGGGCGCTCTCGGCGTGAACGGCAAACGTCTGGAGCAGGAGGATGGACGCCCACAACATGGGGTGGTTCATCGGTGCGGACTTCCGTGGGAAGGAACTCCAACTATCTGGCAGCGGCCCACCCGGAATTTCCGGCGTACGTCGCAGAACACGCGGCGGCAATGCAGATTACGGACATTTCAGCATGATCCCGACAGGTCGCTGTGTACTTTTCCTTCGCTGGACTAGGGGGCGGGACGGAGGCTTCGCACGTCAGCCGATCCTTCACACATCGGCGAGGCGCTTTCCAGAGGCCTTCTTTTCGATGGCCCGCGACACAGGGCCGCAGGCGACAAGGGACGTGGCGACTTCGGCAAGGAAAGCCCACGTCGCCCGGTAGGGCTTTGGCTTGGTCCGTTGCGCCTGCGACGTGAAGCACTCAAATGCGCCAATTGCGAGCATAAAAAACACATGCGCTCGAAGGCCATCCACGCCGTGTGGTCAGCGCTTGTCAAAAATGCGATAGGAGAACAACCATGAAACGCAGCTCAACCACCCGAGCCCAATTACTGCTGCTTGCCCTCTGCGCGATCGGCGGTACGACGCAGGCCCACGACCGTGACCTCCCCGTACCACACGCTTCGGTAGCCTCGGTGATGACGGAGGCCACCGTTGACGTGCGCGATCTGATGCGTCAAACGGATTTCGTCACCGGCGTGCTGGCAGCGCTTGCCGAAGGCGGCGCTGAGACCGTGCCGCTTTCGGAGGTGGCCCGGCAACTCGATCCAGGTGCGCGCACGCGCGCTGGAGGCCGTCTGCGGGCGGCGAGCCAGAACATCCGCATGCTCAAAGGTCTGCCCGAACAAGGTAGGGATCTGCTGCAGATCAGGCTGATGCTGCCAGAGGGACGCCAATGGGATGAATTCGATCCGTCCCAGTACCGCGTCGCGGCCATGCCGGTGGGTGAGGACCGTATGCACCCGACGGTGCGCACCTACGCTGCAGATGGCAGCGTCCAGGACCTGCCGATCGACGCGCGGCCCTCGTTCCCGCTGTTGTTGATCGAAGTGGACACGCGGACATCGCTGCGAGAAGGCCTGCAGGTCGTCAATGAGGGCCTGCGGTCGCACGGCCTTCAGTCTCTGCCCGACCCCAGCACCCAGGCGGATACGCTGGATGTCACCCGGCTTGACCGGATCCGGCTGGCGGTGGACCAGGAACCGAACATCAAGGGGGCTGCGGAAATATTCGCCATTGTGTCCGGCTTGCAGGTGGATGAGACCAAACCGGAAATGCGGACGTTTGAACTGCCTTGGCTGGATCACGACAAAACCGACTACTACCCCCAGCAGGACTGGATCCACTGGGGCAACTACCGGTATGACGTCGCCAATGTGCAGCTGTTCGAAGAAGATGGCCAGACCAACTACAAGACCATGCTGACGGCACTCGTCGATGTCGTGGGAACCGTGATTGGACCGATCGAGCCCACGGTCGGAACGGTCAGCCTGATTGCCGACAGTATTCTCAAGGCCTTGCCTGACGCGTGGTTCATCGATGAGCACGACTATGTCGACAGCTTCTATCTGTTGCGTCGCGGACTGACCTACAAGGACCACCGGGGTGCGGGCGCCAATGCGGTCATCGATCTTGCCCCCATCACGCTGGGCAACTGATCCGTGGAAGGCGACTGCGCGCCCAGCGCAGTCGCCTTTGCGGCCTCAGCAGCAGCGCCCGCCGTTGCGGCCGCCGTAGCGCGCTTCCTGGCGCTCGCGGAAGAACGTGGGGTAATCCATCGGCGTGCGCTCCGGATGATTCTCCAGCACGTGCCGGACGTAGTTGTCATAGTCCGGGATGCCGCAGCACAACCGCGCGGTCTGCACCAGCCGCCGCCATAGGCGGCGATGGGCCTGGTGCTGACCGACGGTGACCAGTTCGGTACTCATCACAGGTCCGCCATCTGGTGCGGCTGCAGTGCCACGTAAGGGGTTTCCGCGTCCGTGCGCTGCGGGGTGCGACGCGCGGCCACGATGGTCTTCAATGCGTAGAACACGATCGCGTAGACCACCACCAGGAACAGTACGGTCAGGGACGTGTTGACGTAGGCATTGACCACGATCTGATGCATCTGGCCGACCGTCTTCGCCGGTGCGGTGAGCGTGCCGCTGGCGATCGCATCCTGGTACTTGTGCGCCTGTGCCAGGAAGCCCTGCGCTGGATTGCTGTCGAAGATCTTGATCAGCCCGGCGTAGGTGGTGCAGATCAGCAGCCATACGGCCGGCACCGCGGTCACCCATGCGTAGCGGTCACGCTTCATCTTGAACAGCACCACCGTGCCCAGCATCAGCGCGATGCCGGCCAGCATCTGGTTGGAGATGCCGAACAGCGGCCACAGCGTCTGGATGCCACCGAACGGATCGACCACGCCGGAATACAGCAGGTAGCCCCATAGCGCTACGCAGCCGCCGGTGGCGAGGATGTTGGCGCTCCACGATTCAGTCCTGCGCAGGGCCGGAATGAAATTGCCCAGCAGGTCCTGCAGCATGAAGCGGCCGGCACGGGTACCGGCGTCCACCGCCGTCAGGATGAAAAGGGCTTCGAACAGGATCGCGAAGTGGTACCAGAACGCCATCATCGCGTCGCCCGCACTGGGAATGGCCTCGTGCAGGATCATCGCAATGCCTACCGCCAGCGTCGGTGCGCCACCGGCACGGTGCAGGATCGTCGGCTCACCGATCGCAACGGCCGTCGCCTCCAGCTGTTCCGGGGTGATGGTGAATCCCCAGGTGTTGGTGATGTAGTGCGCGGCGGAGATCGCGTCGGCACCGATCACGGCGGCCGGGCTGTTCATGGCGAAGTAGATGCCTGGATCGATGATCGATGCGGCCACCAGCGCCATCACCGCCACGAACGATTCCATCAGCATGCCGCCGTAGCCGATATAGCGCGCGTGCGCTTCATTGGCGAGCAGCTTGGGCGTGGTGCCCGAGGCGATCAGCGCATGGAAGCCGGAGACCGCGCCACAGGCGATGGTGATGAACAGGAACGGGAACATGCCGCCCTTCCACACCGGGCCATCGCCGCTGGCGGCGAACTGGGTCAGCGCAGGCATCTTCAGCTCCGGCATCACGATCAGGATGCCGACCGCCAGCGCGATGATGGTGCCGATCTTGAGGAACGTGGACAGGTAGTCACGTGGCGCCAGCAGCAGCCACACCGGCAGCACCGAGGCCACGAAGCCGTAGCCGATCAGCATCCAGGTGATCTGCGTGGCGGTGAAGGTGAATGCAGGTCCCCACACCGGATCGGCGGCAACCTGCCCCCCGAACCAGATCGAGGCCAGCAGCAGGATCAGTCCCACCACCGAAATCTCGCCGATCTTGCCGGGACGGATGTAGCGCATGTAGATGCCCATGAAGATCGCGATGGGCATCGTGGCGATCACCGTGAACATGCCCCACGGACTTTCAGCCAGTGCCTTGACCACCACCATCGCCAGCACCGCCAGGATGATGATCATGATCAGGAAGGCCCCGAACAGCGCGATGGTCCCGGGCACCCGGCCCATTTCTTCGCGGACCAAGTCACCCAGTGAGCGGCCGTTGCGCCGGCTGGACAGCACCAGGATCATGAAATCCTGCACCGCGCCGGCCAGCACGACGCCCACGACGAGCCACAACAGGCCCGGCAGATAACCCATCTGTGCAGCCAACACCGGGCCGACCAGCGGACCGGCACCGGCGATGGCGGCGAAGTGGTGGCCGAACAGCACGTGCTTGTTGGTGGGCACGTAGTCCAGGCCGTCGTTGTTCAATACTGCCGGCGTGGCCCGTGTAGGGTCCAGTTGCAGCACCTTGCTGGCCACGAACAGGCCATAGAAGCGGTATGCGACCAGGTAGATGGAGACCGCCGCGACGACGATCCAAAGTGCGTTGATGTGTTCACCACGGCGCAGTGCCACGGTGCCCAGACAGAATGCGCCGAGCAGCGCGAGCAATGCCCAGCCCAGCTTCGAGAAGCCTTTCATCAGGTGAACTCTCCCTTAAGAACGCCACAAGGGTCCGCCCTGGCCTGTGCCGGGTCAATGCGGACGAGGGTTTTGCCAACTAGTACTTTGGTCGTAGCGCACCGTTTCACGCTGCGCCTTCCTACCGCTGGAACGATGGGTTGCGGTGCCTGGGCTTGGCGTTGCCGCTGCCAGCAACCATCTTGGTCGCAGTACATCCGCAGGAGTGTCCATGAGCAACCCGTCCTTCGCCCGCGTGGCGCGCACCATTGCCGGTGAACCGGCGTCCGACGGCGCGGGTGTGCGCCTCACCCGCGTGATCGGCGGCGGTGCGCTGCCGGATCTGGATCCTTTCCTGCTGCTGGACGAGTTCGGTACCGACAAGGCCGAGGATTATCTGGCCGGATTTCCGAGCCATCCGCACCGCGGTTTCGAGACCGTCACCTACATGCTCGATGGGCGCATGCGGCACAAGGACAACCACGGCAACGAGGGCCTGCTCATCCCGGGCAGCGTGCAGTGGATGACTGCCGGGCGCGGGCTGATCCACTCGGAGATGCCCGAACAGGAGAGTGGCCGCATGCGCGGGTTCCAGCTGTGGGTGAACCTGCCGGCGCGCGAAAAGATGACCGCGCCGCGTTACCAGGAGTTCGCGCCCGAACGCATCCCGGTCGTACAGCCGGCGGCGGGCGTGGCCGTCAAGGTGATCGCCGGTGAGGTGGAGGGCACGGTGGGGCCGATCAAGCAGCCGGCCACCGAGCCGCTGTATCTGGACATCGCGCTGCAGCCCGGGGCGGCGTGGGCGTTTGATCTGCCACCGGGTCACCATGCGTTCGCCTACGTTTTCGAAGGTGCCACGCAGATCGGCGAGGGCGCGTCCGCACGCCCGGTGGCGCAGCAGCAGCTGGCCATCCTTGACGGCGGTGAGCGCCTGCAGCTGCGGGCCTCGACGGAGGGAGCGCGGCTGATCCTGGTCGCCGGCCGACCGCTGCACGAGCCGGTGATGCGCCACGGTCCGTTCGTGATGAACACGCGCCAGGAGCTGATGCAGGCATTCGTGGATTTCCAGGAAGGCCGCTTCTGAGGCCGCCGCGCCTGCCGTTGCGGGGTGCGCCGGCAGGCGGGGTGTGAGCCTGGGTGGCGTGGCCCGGGGCGACCACGGGCCACGCACGCTCAGCGTCCGGCGGCGACGGCGGCCGCGGCCGCGTTGAGGTCCAGCGAGCGCGTCAGCTGCTGCAGGCTGCCCAGCTCCTCGCTGCTGCCGGGGTACAGCGCAAGCTGCGCGTAGCGGTCCTTCTGCAGTTTCACCACGCTGATGCGCCGCTCGGCATAGCCGGGCGGCTCCTGACCGCCGAGATCCGGGCGATACCAGTGCATGCTCTCGCCGGCGAAGCTGTCCTTCTCCTGGCGCAGCGCGCGCTGCAGCGGGATGCCGGGATCGGTGCCGGTGAGCATGAGCGTGAGCACTTCGCGACCGTCCCCGGCACTGGCGCGGCAGACCAGGAAGCCCGACGCCATCTGCTCGTCCCAGTGCAGGCCGCTGTCGGCGGGCAGCGGCGGACAGGCCGGCGCGGCATGCGCCGGTGCGATGGCGAGGACGGCGCACAGTGCGAGCGCCGAAAGGCACGGATGTGCAGCGGACAATGCGGACTTCATGGATCCCCCGTGGCAGGTCGAATGACGCCGCCGGCGCAGGGCCGGTTGGGTCGCCGTGGGCGACCGGGCGCTCCTTCCCCGGAGCGTCGGACCGACCCCGCCAATCAGTCCGGCGGGTTGAAGTGACCTTAACGGAACGTGAGCCGCCGCACAAACGCGGTTTCAGGCGTAACCATCCTGCCGGTGCCCGGGATGCGCCGATCCGGCATATTCAGCGCGCAGGCAGCGGAATGAACTCTTTTTCATCGCCGGGAATCTGGCCGAAGCGACCTGCGGCCCAGTCCAGCTTGGCCTGCTCGATGCGCTCGGTGGAGCTGGAAACGAAGTTCCACCACAGATGCCGCGGTCCATCCAGCGGCTCGCCACCAAGCAGCATCGCCTGGACCGGGGTCTTGGCGCGCAGCCTCCCGCGGGCGCCGGGCGAGGGCAGCACGAGGTGCTGCGCCGGCAGGTCCACGCCGTCGAGCTGGGCCTGGCCCTGGAGGATGTAGAGCGCGCGTTCGCGGTGTCCCGCATCGAGATCGATCTCGGCGTCCGGGTCCAGATCGATCGCCACGTTGAGCGTTCCCGCAAACACCTGCACGGGAGATTCCTCGCCGTAGGCGCGGCCAGCGATGACACGGATCCAGGCGCCGTTGCGACGCTGTTGCGGCAGGGTCGCCGCAGCATGGTGGTGGAATGCCGGTGCGACTTCTTCATGTTCCCTGGGCAGGGCGATCCAGGTCTGCATGCCGTGCAGTGGATGGCCGGTGCTGCGCTCCGGCGGCGGGGTGCGCTCGGAGTGCGAGATGCCTCTGCCGGCTGTCATCCAGTTGACGTCGCCCGGGCGGATCACCTGGTCCGAGCCCAGGCTGTCGCGGTGGCCGATGGCACCGGCCCACAGGAAGGTCACCGTGGCCAGGCCGATGTGCGGATGCGGGCGCACATCGATGCCGGTGCCGGGATCCAGCACCGCCGGGCCCATCTGGTCGACGAAGACGAACGGGCCGACGCTGCGGGCCTGCAGGGTGGGCACCGCGCGGCGGACCTGCAGCCCACCGATGTCGTGCACGCGGGGCGCGATGAGCGTGGTCATGCCGCAGCCTCGAAAGCGGAAACAGCGTTCAGGATCGCACGCCGGACCGCTCAGCGCAGCGTCTGCAGCAGGCGCTGCGGGTTGCCGTCGTTGGGCGCGGCCGGCACGCGCAGCAGGTGGGCCAGCAGCGGGTAGACATCAACGTTGTCGAAACCCTCGATCACCAGGCCCTGCCTGAAGGACGGGCCACGCGCCACGAACACCGCGCGCATCGAGGGCAGGGCATTGTCATACCCATGCGAGCCGCGTTCCTGGTGGGCGCGGCGGGCGATGGTCGCGGCGGTCAGCGCATCCCAGCCTTCATCCATCTGGCAGACGATCGGCGGTACGCGCGGATTGCGGCCGTAATGCCAGCGCTCGGGAAGCTCCGCCTTGCGCCAGCACTCGTACCGCGCGTGGCGGCCGAGCAGTGCACGCTCGGCCTCGGCGTCCTTGCCGGGCAGCGGCGCGAAGCCGACCGACTGCCCGACGCTGATGTTGCGCGCAAGGCGCTCATCGACCATGTCCTCCACCGCGATCACGTGGCCCTCGGCGACGGGGGCCATGCCGTGGTCGGACACCACGATCACATCGGTGAGCCGGTCCAGCCCGCGCGCCTGCAGGCCGTCCAGCACCTGGCCGATGACTGCGTCGGCCTCCTGGATGGACTGTGTGTACTGTGCCGATTCCGGCCCGTAGCTGTGGCCGGCCTTGTCCACGTTCTCCATGTACAGCGTGGCCAGGCGGGGCGCGTCGGCATCCTTGCGCGCCAGCCAGCCCAGGACCGTCTCGGCACGCGCCTGCAGCGGGACGGCGGCATCGTAGACACCCCATTGGCTGGGCTGGACACCCTTCACCGGCGCTTCGCTGCCCGGCCAGGACAGCGTCGCCGTACGCACGCCGGCCTTCTCGGCACTGACCCAGATCGGCTCGCCGCCCCACCATGCGCTGTTGGTGACCGCAGCGCGGTCGCTGAGGCGGAAGCGGCCGAGTTCGGCCACGTCCATGCTGTTGTGGATGATGCCGTGGTGGTCGGGACGCAGGCCGGTCACCAGCGTGTAGTGGTTGGGGAAGGTCAGCGACGGGTAGGAGGGCGTCATCCAGCGCGCACGCACGCCGTCGTCGATGAGGCGCTGCAGGTTGGGCGTGATGCCACGATCCAGCGCATCGGCGCGCAGCCCGTCGATGGAGATCAGCAGCAGCTTCGTTGCCGGCGCCGTGCCCCCTGTTTCAGCGGTTGTGCGGGGGGACGGTGCAGGCGCAGCCGGTGCACGGTCGGAGGACGTGGTGCAGGCCGACAGCGGCACCAGGGCGGCGAGGGCCCAGCAGAGGCGTAAGGAATTCATCCGGCCATTCTAGAGAACGCCGATGACGCGCCCAAGTCACTGCGGTCATGCCACCGTGGCAACGCGCTGCACACGCTGCTCAAGCGCCAGCAGCGCGGCCTTGGTCTCAACGCCGCCGCCGAAGCCGGTGAGGGTGCCATCGCGGCCGATGACCCGGTGGCACGGCAGCACGATCGGCAGCGGATTGCGCCCGTTTGCCGCGCCCACCGCGCGGGTGGCGGTGGGCTGGCCGAGGTGCTGCGCCAGCTGCAGGTAGCTCCACGTCTGTCCGTACGGGATCGCGGCCAGGGCCTGCCATACGCGCAGCTGGAACGGTGTGCCGATGGGCCTGAGCGGCACGTCGAAGGCCGTGCGTTCGCCGTGCAGGAACTGCAGCAGCTGCAGGCGCGCCTCGCGCATGGGGGCGGCGTCGCGCGTCCAGTCCGCGCGACCCTTGGCGTCGTGGCGGTTCTGCGCGAACAGGACATGCCGGAGCGCCTGGCCATCGCCGGCGATCGTGAGCCGTCCGATGGGGGTGTCGAACTGATCGAAGTACAGGCTCATGTGCGGTCTCCGCTGGAAGGGGTATGGGCGTGCCAAAGATGCAGCACGGCGTACGCCCGCCATGGGCGCCATGCATGCGAGCGCGCTTCGGTCTGACGTTCGCTCAGGCGCGCGCCTGGTGCGCCGAGCATCTGCTGCAGGATCAGGTCGCCGGCCGGGAACGCATCGGGCTGGGCCATGGCGCGCATCGCGATGTAGTGCGCGGTCCAGGCGCCGATGCCGGGCAGCGCCGTGCAGCGTGCAATGAACGCACTCAACGATTGCCCGGGTGAGAAATCGAGCACGTCCTCCGCACAGGCGCGCGCCAGCGCACGCACCGTTGCAGCGCGCGTGCGCGGCAGGCCGATCGTTTCAAGCGGGGCCTCCACCAGCGTGGCGGGCTCGGGGAAGAGGCGGTCCAGCCCCTCCGGCAGGCCCTGCAACGGCTGCCCATACGTCTGCACCAGGCGCCGCGCCAATGTGGTGGCCGCAGCGACGCTGACCTGCTGGCCCAGCACCGCGCGCACCGCCACTTCGAAGCCGTCCCAGCCGCCCGGCACGCGCAGGCCGGGCCGCGCTGCGATGCCGGCCGCCAGCAACGGCTCCTCGCGCAGCACCGCATGGACCTGGGCCAGGTCGGCGTCGAGATCGAACAGGCGGCGAACCCGGTGTACCACCGCGGGAATCTGCCGCGGATCGATCTGGCCCAGCTGGAGCAGCAGTTCGGGGCGCTGGGGATCGGCGGTGATGCGCAGCAGGACCGGTCGTGTGGCCGGCCCGATCACGCGCTGGTAGCTGGTTTCGTCGACGCGTTCGATGCCTGGAATCATCCGGCGCTGCAGGAAGTGCAGCATCAGGCTGAAATCCAGCGGCGGACGATAGGCCAGCCGCAGCTGCAGGCCCTCGTTGGTGGCCCTGCGTGGCGATGGCAGCCGGCGGATGGCGGTCGGCGGCATGCCGCAGCCGGCGGAGAAGGCGGCGTTGAAACGCCTCAGGCTGTTGTAGCCTGCGGCCAGCGCCACGTCGGTCACCGGCAGGCGCGTCTCGGTGAGCAGCTGGCGTGCCTGCAGCAGGCGACGCGTGGCATGCACCTGCACCGGCGTGGCACCCAGGCGGCGGACGAACAGGCGCTGCAGCTGCCGCGCGCTCACACCGACACGAGCGGCCAATGCAGCGGCGCCATGATCCTGCAGGAAACCTGCGTGCAGCAGTTCCAGGGCGCGCTGGAGGGTGTCTTGGTCATCGTGCTGGCGCCGCGCCGGCGACAGCTCGGGCCGACAGCGCAGGCAGGGCCGGAATCCGGCCGCGGTCGCTGCGGCAGCGGAGGGGAAGTAGCTCACGTTGGAGGGCTTCGGTGCGGGCGCCGGGCATACCGGGCGGCAGTAGATGCCGGTGCTGCGCACGGCGGTGAAGAACACGCCATCAAAGCGCGCGTCACGGGCCAGGCGGGCACGTTCACAGGCGGCGGTGTCGAGCGGGGCAGTGTCCATGGCGCAAGTCTAGGCGGCACCGGCGCTGCAGGCTCGCCATTTCCGGACATCAATGCCATCGATGGCCAGCAGGTTCAGGGAGGGTTGCCGTGCTTGGCCTGGATGGCCCTAGACTGGTTCCACTTCCACGCCGGTCCTGTTTTCGATGTCGTTGAAACCGTGGTCATCCCTGTTGTGCCTTGCGTTGGCCGCCTGCAGCCAGCTCGATACTCCCGGCGGTGCCACCGCCAATGAGATGCGTGCCCCGGGCTCGGATGGCGACCATATGGTCTCGATCAACGTGGCGGACGCACCGCCCCCGGCGCCGCCGCCGGCCCTTGACGCGTCCGACCGTCCATGGCCGGCGGCGATGCTCGAAAACGGGGTGGCCCATGTGAGCTGCACCACCGATTACGCCGGTGAGGAGGGCGACGGGGTGCTGCTGGAGGGGCTCTCGCGCCCGCAGGTTGAAGCGGCGTTGCAGCCCTGTGCGGAGCGTGGGCTGGTGCGTGCGCGCTACAGCGGCAAGATCAACCCCGGTTTCGCCGAGATGATGTGGCGGCTGGCGGCGGTAGCCGAGCAGGCGGGCATCCACAAGCGCATCCTCGATCTGGATTCCAGTGGTGGCCAGGTGGAATCGGCGATCGTGGCCGGCGATGGGATCGGGGAGACCGGCTGGACCCTGTGGATCCGCGAAGGCTCGATCTGCCACAGCGCCTGCGTGTTCGTGCTGGCGGCCGGCGACAACCGCTTGGTGATGGGCAAGGTGGGCATCCACCGCATGATGCGCATCAGCTCGAAGGCGACCTCGCGCGCCGAACTCAACCGCGAGCTGCACGAGGTCTACGACAACGTGAAGGATTACCTGCAGCGCAACGGGGTGGCCGTCGGCGTGGCCGACCTGATGATGACGGTACCCAACCGCAGCCTGCGCCTGCTCTCCGGGGACGAACTGCGGCAGTTCGGCCTGGACGGCACCAACGCGGTGCAGGACGACCTTGAGCGCATCCGGCAGATGCGCAGCTGCGGCGACGATTTCGTGCGCCGCAAGGATGCCTTCCTGGTGGCCTTCGACCAGCAGTGCAAGCGCGAGGGCGCCGAAATGGAGGCAGTGAACGAGTGCGGCCAGTCGCTCAAGGCGCAGTATGGATTCCCCGATGAGCAGTGCCCGCGCGAAAGCCCGCTGTCGGAGATCGACGTGGCCACGCTGCCGCCGGCACCGAATGATGGTGCGCCCGCGGCGGCGGCGGCGGGCATCGGGCAGCAGGGACCAGTGGATGCCGATGCCGGGGACGGCAGCGCACGCTGAGCCGACGTGGGGTGGCGTAGACTGCCGCTACCTGTCCCGAACCGGCGGTGTGTCGATGAAGATTTCCCTGCTGTCCTGCCTCGCCGTGCTGCCGCTGGCCTTCGCCGCGCACGCCCAGCAGCCTCCCGCAACGCCCGCCCAGGCGCCCGTCGCTGGAGCGGCGGCGCCGAAGCCTGCCGCGGGCACCGCCGCCGTGCCCGCGCCCGCTGCCAAGGCAGCTGCGGCGGCCGCCCCCGCGCTCACTCCGGCCCAGCAGGCGCAGCTGGACGCGCAGAATGCCGAGATGAGCGCCGCGGCCCTGCGTGCCGCGCAATGGATCGACGCCGGACGCATCGGCGAGCTGTGGGATGGCGCCTCGACCGTGGCGAAGAAGGCGGTCCCCCGCGACCTCTTCGTGCGCCAGGTCGGGGCTGACCGGGCGCGCCTGGGCACACTGGTCAGCCGCGGGCAGCCCAGCATCAGCCGCGTGCGCTACAACGTCGGCGCCGCCGTGCCGGAAGGCGTGTATGTCAACGTGGCCTATCCCACCCGCTTCACCAACAGTCCGCAGCCGGTGCGCGAGCTGGTCAGTTTCCGCCTTGACGAGGACAACGTGTGGCGCATGGCAGGCTACAGCGTCCGTCCCCCTGGAACCTGAGTACCCACATGACCATTGAACTGCAGATGCTGGCCTGGGCGAGCGTGCTGGGACTGGCCCAGATCATGCTGGCCGCCGGCGCCGTGACCCGCGAACGTGGAACGCGCTGGAACGCGTCAGCGCGCGACGGCCAGGCGCCCCCGCCGGGCAGGCTGGCCGGGCGCCTGCTGCGTGCGCAGTCCAACTTCCTCGAGACCTTCCCCATCTTCGCTGCAGCAACGCTGGCGGTGGTGTTCGCGGGCAAGGCGGACACGCAGACGGCGGTGGCCGTGCAGCTGTATTTCTGGGCCCGGCTCGCTTACGTGCCGCTGTATGCGGCGGGCGTTCCCTATGTGCGCAGCCTGGTCTGGCTGGGCTCGCTGGCGGGCATCGTCATGCTGCTTTCGGCGCTGCTCTGATTCCTGTCCCGGCACGCCCGTGATCCGGGGCTGATCCAGATCAAGGAAAACGCAGGCGGGTCCTGCCTATGCTGCTGCCCTCGGCAGAAAGGAGCAGGGCGGATGGGTTCGACGGACATCGTGGTGGTGGGCGCAGGGCCGGCGGGACTGTGCTTCGCGCGCGCACTGGCAGGGTCTGGCCTTCGGATCACCCTGGTCGAGCCGCAACCGCGGCAGGCGCTTGCCGAGGCCGCGTTCGATGGCCGCGAAATCGCCCTGACCCACGCCTCGCGGCAGTGCCTGGAGGCATCGGGAATCTGGCCACGGTTGCCGACCGATGAGATCTCCGAACTGCGGCACGCGCGGGTGATGAACGGGGCATCGTCGTTCGCATTGACCTTCTCCAGTGCGCGCGACACGGCACGGCCGCTGGGCTGGCTGGTGCCGAATCATCTGATCCGTCGCGCGGCGTTCGACAGCGTTGCCGCACAGGAGGACGTCACTTTGTTGTGCAGCCGGCGCGTGGTAGCGGTGCAGCCCGGTGCGACGCAGTGCGTGGTCACCCTCGACGACGGCACGACGCTGCACCCGCGCTTGCTGGTCGCTGCCGACAGCCGCTTTTCGGCCACGCGCCGCGCGCTGGGCATCGGTGCCCGGATGCGCGATTTCGGCAGATCGATGCTGGTGTGCCGCATGCAGGTGGAGCACGACCATCAGCACGTGGCGTGGGAGTGGTTCGCGCACGGGCGCACGATGGCCCTGCTGCCGTTGAACGGGGGCCAGGCGTCGGCGGTGATCACCCTGCCGCCACGGCAGATCGAGGCGTTGATGGCGCTGGACGAGGCGGCGCTCGGCAGGACCATCAGCGGGTTCTTCGAGCATCGGCTGGGCCACATGGTGCCGGTTGCACGGCCCGCCGCCTATCCGCTGATGGGCGTGTACGCGCAGGCCTTCGCTGCGCCGCGCGCGGCGCTGATCGGCGACGCGGCGGTCGGCATGCATCCAGTGACCGCGCACGGGTTCAACCTCGGCCTGGCAAGCCAGCACCGCCTGGCGCGGCTGCTCCGTGCGCAGCAGGCCTGCGCTGGGGATATCGGCGCGGCTGCCCTGCTGGCCCGCTACCAGCGTGGCCACCGTCGGGCGTCGCTGCCGCTGTACGAAGCGACCAATGCCGTGGCGGCGCTCTACACCGATGATCGCCTGCCTATGCAGCTGGTGCGTGCGGCGGGCCTGCGCCTGGCGCACGGCGTGCGGCCGTTCCGGCAGTTGATCGCCAACCACCTTGCCCAGCCGGTCGCGCGGTGAGGCGGAGGTGGAGGCGCGGGCTTGGCCGACGCCCGCTCAGGCCAGTGCAAGCACCCGGATCACGCTCTCGTTGAATTCCACTTCCTGGCCTGCGCGGATCTTGCACGCCTTGCGCAGTTCCACCGCACCGTCGACCCGCACCAGGCCCTCGCTGATGGCCATCTTGGCTTCGCCGCCACTGCTGACCAGGTCGGTCAGCTTGAGGAGCTGTTTGAGTTCGACATACTCACCGTCCAGGTCGAATTCGAGAATCTGCATGGCCACTACCTTGGGGAAAATGGCCTGCATTGTGCGCCAAGGCCGCGCGGCAGGGCAGGGGCCTGGCTGACGCGGCGCAGCATTCAGGCAGAATGCGTTATCATTCCGCTTTGGACGAGCAGCGCCAGGGCACGCGATAGAAGGGCGCCCTACGCGCACAAATACCCCCTTTTATATCGCCTGCCCCGCTCGTGGCAGTGCTTTGGAGTTTCCAATGTCCCAAGATACCCCGGCGACGCTGCAGTTCGCGCAGCTCGGTCTTTCCGAGCCCGTGATGGCGGCGATCGCCGCCGTCGGTTACGAGACCCCCTCGCCGATCCAGGCTGCCACCATTCCGGCCATGCTGGAAGGTCGCGATGTGCTGGGCCAGGCCCAGACCGGCACCGGCAAGACGGCTGCCTTCGCGCTGCCCGTACTGTCCAACATCGACCTGCAGCAGATCAAGCCGCAGGCCCTGGTGCTGGCACCGACGCGCGAGCTGGCCATCCAGGTGGCCGAAGCGTTCCAGACCTATTCCTCGAAGATTCCCGGTTTCCGCGTGTTGCCGGTATACGGCGGCCAGCCGTACGGCCAGCAGCTCACGGCCCTGCGCCGTGGTGTGCATATCGTGGTCGGTACCCCCGGCCGCGTGATCGACCATCTCAACCGCGGCACCCTGGATCTGTCCGAGCTGAAGACGCTCGTGCTCGACGAAGCCGATGAGATGCTGCGCATGGGCTTCATCGACGATGTCGAAGCAGTGCTCAAGAAACTGCCGGAAAAGCGCCAGGTGGCGCTGTTCTCCGCAACGATGCCGCCGGCCATCCGCCGCATCGCGCAGACCTACCTGAAAGACCCCGCCGAAGTCACCATCGCCAACAAGACCACCACCTCGGCGAACATCCGCCAGCGGTACTGGTGGGTCAGTGGCATGCACAAGCTGGATGCGCTGACCCGCATCCTGGAAGTGGAGCCCTTCGACGCGATGATCATCTTCGCGCGCACCAAGGCCGGCACCGAGGAACTGGCCGGCAAGCTGCAGGCCCGTGGGCTGGCCGCCGCTGCGATCAACGGCGACATGCAGCAGGCGCAGCGTGAGCGCACCATCGCCATGCTCAAGGAAGGCAAGCTGGACATCCTCGTGGCCACCGATGTGGCGGCCCGCGGGCTGGACGTGGAGCGCATCAGCCACGTGCTGAACTATGACATCCCGTACGACACTGAAAGCTACGTGCACCGCATCGGCCGTACCGGTCGTGCCGGTCGGAGTGGTGAGGCGATCCTGTTCGCCACGCCGCGCGAGAAGGGCATGCTGCGCCAGATCGAGCGCGCCACGCGCCAGCCGATCGAAGAGATGCAGCTGCCGAGCGTGGAAGCGGTCAACGACAACCGCGTCAACAAGTTCACCTCCCGCATCACCGAGACCATCGGCCAGGGCGGCCTGGACTTCTACCGCCAGCTGCTGGAACGCTTCGAGGCTGAAAACAACGTGCCGGCGATCGACGTCGCCGCGGCACTGGCCAAGATGATGCAGGGCGATACGCCGTTCCTGCTGCAGCCGCCGGTGCGCGCGCCGCGTGAGGAGCGTGCACCGCGCGAGCGGACCGAGCGTCCGGAGCGGGCTGACCGTTTCGATCGTGGTGACCGTCCGAAGTTCGAGCGCGCGCCGCGGGGCGAAGGCGAGCCGTTCTCCGAGCGTCCGCGCCGTGAGATGCCGCCGCGCGGCGCACCGGAGCAGGGCATGGAAACCTTCCGCATCGAGGTGGGTCACCAGCATGGCGTGAAGCCGGCCAACATCGTGGGCGCGATCGCCAACGAGGCAGGCCTGGAGAGCCGCTTCATCGGTCGGATCGACATCCACGACGGGTTCTCGGTGCTGGATCTGCCAAAAGACATGCCCGAGGACGTGCTGTCCCACCTCAAGAAAGTGTGGGTGTCCGGCCAGCAGCTCCAGATGCGCCGGGTAGAGCCGGGCGAGGACCTGACGCCGTCGTCGGCACCGCGCCCGGCGTTCAACAAGCCGCGTTTTGACAGGGGCGCGCCGCGCCGCAGCGGCCCGGGTGTGCCGGGCGCCACCGGTGACCGCGGCGGCAATGAGCGACCGCCGCGCCGCGAAGGGTTCAAGCCGCGCGGTCCGCGCAGCTACTGAGGTCCCTCCCGGGGGTGGCTGCCCTGCCGCCCCGCATGCCTGGAAAACAACGCCAGCCTGTCACCAGGCTGGCGTTTTCCGTTGTGGCCTGCAGTGAACCGATGCCCTGCCAGGCGCATTTCGCACCGGGCGCCTGCCGACGTGCTAGCGTGGAGCCGCCTCAAAGGACGTCCGTTTCCGGCCATGGCCCGGTGCGGGCAGGACGATGTCTCAGACCTCACGGGTTCCGGGGGGATCCACGATGGGTGCGAATGACAAGGACGTGCAGGGAAACCGTGTTCCGCGTGGGCACCGCCTGACGCTGCGTTTCACGCTGCTCACCGGTCTGGCAATCGGGCTTGTGGGCGTGTCCGCGCTGATCCAGGAGCTGCAGGCGGCCTCCACGGCGTGGATCGTCGGGCAGGGCCACTGGTCGCGTGCCCAGCAGCAGGCGGTGTCCGCACTGGAACGCTACGTGGACAGCGCCGATGCCGCGGATCTGCGGCAGGCCCGCCGGGCCCTTGACGTACCGCTCGGCGACCTCCACGCGCGCACCGTGCTGGAACGCGATCCGCTGGACCGCGCGGCCGCCCGCGAGGGGCTGCGGCGGGGCGGCAACGAAGGCAGCAGCATCGACCGGATCATCCTGTCCTACCGCCATGGCCGGGAACTGTGGTATTTCCGCGATGCGGTCGCGATATGGAAGCAGACCGATGCGCCGATCCTCGAACTCGCCGCCCTGGCCGACACGCTCGAACGTGACTGGGCCGGCGGGACGCTCGATGACAGCCTGCGCGCGCAGCGGCGGGAACGCCTGCAGTCCTTGGACACGCAGCTGCAACGATTGGCGCGCGGGTTTTCCAGGGCACTGCTGGACAGTGCCGATCGCATCCGCCTGACCACCCTGGCCGCCGGCCTGCTCTCGGCGATGTTGATCATCGTGGTAGCGGTGCTGCTGGCCCGCCGGGTGCGCATCGAGCTGCGCGAAGAGGAAAGCCGCTTCCGTGCGGCGTTCTACCAGGCCAGCGTGGGCATGATGAAACTCGATGGCGGTGGCGGGCTGATGGAGGTCAACGAGGCCCTCGCGGCGTTGCTGCAGCGGCCGCGCAGGCGGCTGCTGCACATGCACCTGCGCGAGTTGCTGGCCGAGGGAGAGCTGGCGCGCGACGCCGACGGAAACATCGACTGGAACCAGCAGGCACGACCGGGCGAACTGCGTTTCCTGCGCGAGGACGGCAGTCTGATGTGGGGCCGCTGGAGCTGCACCGTGGTACCACGCAGGAAGGGCGGCCTCTCGGTGTTCGCCATTGTCGAGGACGTCACCGAAAACCACGTGCTGGCACGGGAAGTGCAGCACCACGCCAACCACGATCCCCTGACCGGGCTGGTCAACCGACGCGAAGTGGAGCGGATGCTCGATCAATCGCTGCAGGACGTGCGGCAGCAGGGCGGCGTGCATGCGCTGTGCTGCATCAACCTGGATCATTTCAAGCTGGTCAACGATACCGTCGGGCACGCGGCGGGCGATCGTCTGCTGCGTGCCGTGGCCGCGCAGCTCACCCGCGCCGTGCGCGGCAACGACTGGGTTGGACGGCTGGGGGCCGACGAGTTCGCGCTGTTCCTGGCCGATGCGAGCCAGGACGAGGCCAAGCGCATAGTGCAGCGGATCGTGCGCGAAATCGGCCATGATCCCGCTGCCTTCGCCGATGGCCTGCCACGGCTGGGGTGCAGCGTGGGGATCGTGGAGGTCAATGCCGAAGCGGCGGATGTGAGCTGGCTGATGGGGGCCGCCGACAGCGCCTGCTATGCCGCCAAGCAGGCCGGTCGCAACCGCATCCACTGCTACAACGAAGACCGGCTGGCGTTGGAGGACCGCCGCGCGGAGGCAGAGCGGCTGCGTGTGGTCAGCCAGGCCATCAGCGAAGGCCGCATGGTGCTGCATGCGCAGCGCATTGCCAGGGTCGGCGACCCGGAGCATGTGCACTACGAGGTGCTGGTGCGCATGCGCGACCGCGACGGCACGCTGCATGGCCCGGCCGCCTTCATCGGGGCGGTGGAGCGTTATGGCATGGGCATGGCGCTTGACCGCTGCGTGCTGGCGCTGCTGTTCAGGCACCTGCAGTCCTGCCCGGCACATGTGCGCCAACTGCACCTGTGCAACGTCAACGTGTCCGCGCAGTCCATTGCCGATCCCATCTTCCTGGCCCATGTCATCGACCTGCTGGAGCGCAACCGCACGCTGGCCCCGCGGCTGTGTTTCGAGATCACCGAAACGGCGGTGATCAGCAACCTGGCCCAGGCCCGGGGGTTCATCGATGCGGTGAAGGCCCGTGGCTGCCGGATCGCGCTGGACGATTTCGGTTCGGGCATGTCCTCGTTCGGCTACCTGCGCCAGCTTCCTGCCGACCTGCTGAAGATCGATGGCAGCTTCGTGCGCGACATGGAGCACGATCCGGTCAGCCGCGCGGCGGTGCGGGCCATCGCGGCGCTCGGGCGCGAGCTGGGCATGGACGTGGTGGCCGAGTGGGTGGAAACGCAGGCAGTGGCCGAGCAGCTGGCGCAGTTGGGCGTGACCGGGCTGCAGGGTCATGCGATCGCTCGCCCCGTGCCGCTGGAAGAGCTCACCGGTGCGCTGCTGCAGCGAAAGCCACCGCGGCTGCCCCTGGACGGCGGCAGCCCTGGGTGAGCGGCGCGGGCAGGCGACATCCATACACTGCCCGCACGGGCCTGCGATACTCTGCGTCCAAGGACGGCGCACGGAGCGTGCGCACGCAAGCAGGCGGGGATGCGTGGCCAGCGGCAAGGAAAGAGGGAACCGGGTGAAAGGGCACGTGCTGCCGCTGCTGCTGCTGTGCTGGCTGCTGCTGCCGTGGCAGGGCGTCGCTGCGCCGCAACCCATCCGCGACTACCTGTTGCTCGGTGCCGCCACCTCTGAACCGACCCCCCACCGCAGCTGCACGCCCGCCCTGCTGGACGGGCCGCGGCAGCAGCTGGAGATTCCGGCACCGGCCGGTGGCTGGTCCGGTGAACCGCAGGCGCTGGATGTGTTCAACATCTTCGCCGGCGAGGTGATGCTGCGCCATGGCGAGCGCGTGATCTGCGGCAACATGGGGGATGCACGCAGCCGGGACTCGCGCTTCCGCGCAGGCATCGGCATGGTGATCGTGCCGCCGCCAGGCAGCGCCACATCGATCCAGGTGTCCTGGGCGACGCCGCTCAAAGAGCGCTGGGGACCCACGCTGCAGCTGGGTGCGCCCAGCCCGGTGCAGCAGGACGACACCGCACGCCTGCTGGTGCGGGCGGCCTGTCTGGCAGTCACGGTGGCCCTGGTGCTCTCTGCCTTGATGGGCTGGCTGAATGCACGGGACCGCCTGTTCCTGGCCTATGTGGGCATCTGCCTGGTGTCCGTGGTGTGGCAGGCCGCGCTGGGCGGGCTGAGCGGCTATCCCGAGCCATGGTTCGGCACCGGCATGGACAGCGTGCCCTGGCTGGTGGGGCTGACCGCGCTGACGCAGTCGCTGATGCTGCCGGTAGTGTGGCGGCTGAGCGCCGGCGAGCGCATCTGGCCCCGTTCCATGCGGGTGGTGATGGTCATATCGCTGGCGCTGCTGGGCGCGGCCATCCTGGTGCCACTCATGGACTGGACCACGCTCGCCTGGCTGGCCGATGCCATGGAAGCAGCGCACATGACCGTATGCGGGTTGAGCCTGGCCGTCGCGCTGGGCGCGTGGTGGCGTGGTGAGCGCCTGGCGGTGCTCGGCGCGGCGGCCATGCTGCCCTTCGTGGCCATGATCGGTGCCGAACTGCTGCGCGCGCCCTGGGTGCTGGCCTACCGCGTGGAGGCACTGCAGCTGTCGGCCACCTGGCTGCTCATGATGGCCGGCTGCGTGCTCAACCTGCGCCTGGGCAATCTGCGCGAGGAGCGTGACAGGATGCGGCAGCTGGCCGAGACCGATGCGCTGACCGGCCTGCCCAATCGCCGCGCCGGGCTGGCCCAGCTCGCCCGGCAGATGGCGCAGGCACGCGAGCAGGGGCAGCCGCTGGTCATCGGTTTTCTGGACATCGACCTCTTCAAGGACATCAACGACCGATACGGGCATGAAGCCGGCGACGCGGTGCTGGTGGCGGTGGCCGGCGCGCTGCGGGGCGCGGTACGCAGCGGCAGCGAGGTTTTCCGGATGGGTGGGGAGGAGTTCCTGCTGGTGTTGCCCGGGGCCTCCGGCCGGGTCGCCACCGAACGCATGGACGGTGTGCGCGGGCGCATCACCCGGGCCTGCGCCGCGCTGCCTTTCGAGGGCCTGCGGGTGACCGCCAGCATCGGCCTGGCGCAGCTGCGATCGGGACACGACGATGCAGCCGCGCTGCTGCGCCGGGCCGACCATGCGATGTACCGCGCCAAGCGCGCGGGGCGCGACCGAGTGATGGATGGCGAAGCCCTGGAGGCCGCTCAGGTCGGGTGACTGCCGCTGGCGAGCCCGATTCCGCATAATGCACGCATGACTTCACGCCTCAACAAACATATCGCCGAGACCGGCTTCTGCTCCCGCCGCGAGGCCGATCGACTGATCGGCGAGCGGCGGGTCACCGTCAACGGGCATCCTGCCGGCACCGGCGCGGTGGTCGGTGAGGACGATACCGTGCTCATCGATGGCCAGCCCCTGCGCGCGCGGGTAGCCGCCCGGCCCGGTGCGCGCCGCCATGTATACATCGCGCTCAACAAGCCGGTGGGCATCACCTGCACCACCGAATCGTCGGTGAAAGGCAACATCGTCGATTTCGTCGGCCATGAGCAACGGATCTTCCCCGTCGGCCGGCTCGACAAGGACTCCGAAGGGCTGATCCTGATGACCAGCAACGGCGACATCGTCAACAAGATCCTGCGCGCCGAGAACGGCCATCAGAAGGAATACATGGTGGCGGTGAACAAGCCGGTGACCGAAGAGTTCCTGCGGGGCATGGCCCGCGGCGTCCGCATCCGTGATGAAACCACGCTGCCCTGCCGCACCTCGCGCATCGCCAAGTTCGGGTTCCGCATCACCCTGCAGCAGGGGCTCAACCGGCAGATCCGCCTGATGGCCGCAGCCTTCGGCTACCGGGTGACCCAGCTGCGCCGGGTGCGCATCGACAACATCAAGCTGGGCGCGCTCAAGCCCGGCCAGTGGCGCAATCTCAGCGAGCCGGAACTGCGCGCGCTGCTGCCCGGCCAGCAGGACTGGTAGGCCGGCCACTCCTCCATCGCACGCGCGCGGCTGGACGCCGTGGCGACGCCCCTTGCCCCCGCGCTGCGGCGCCCACTGCGAGTGACGCATGATCAGCCCCGACAAGCCTGCCAATGAAGCCCTGCGCATGGAGGCGCTGCACCGCTACCGGATCCTGGATTCGGACCCGCAGCGCTCCTTCGAGGACCTCACGATCATCGCCCGCGCGGCGTGTGGCGCCTCGATGGCCGCCGTCACCCTGATCGACGCCGAACGGCAATGGTTCAAGTCGATCCAGGGCACGGAGGTCGCCGAGCTGCCGCGCAGTGAGTCGATGTGCGGCCATGCGATCCTCCAGCCGCAGGAAGTGATGGTCGTCGAGGATGCCCTGCGCGATGCGCGCTTCCATGACAACCCGATCGTGACCGGGGAACCCCACGTGCGCTTCTACGCGGGCGCGCCTCTGCTGACCCAGGATGGCCTGCCGATGGGCACGCTGTGCGTGTTCGATCCGCAGCCGCGCCAGCTGGACGCGCAGCAGGCCGATGCGCTGGCGGCGCTGTCGCGGCAGGTCATGCTGGTGATGGAGCTGCGCCGCTTCGCGCTGGACATCCGCCAGCAGATGCTCGAGCGCGCCGACTACGAAAAACTGCTGGCCGATTACCACCAGGTGTTGCTGGCGCAGAACGCGGACCTGACCGAACAGAGCCGCACCGATGCGCTGACCGGCCTGCCCAACCGCCGCGCGATGGCCGAGGCGCTGGAGGCGGCGGCGCGGCATCCGCAGCGGGGCCGTGGGGTGGGCATCGCCTTGCTGGACCTGGACCACTTCAAGCGCATCAATGATGTCCACGGGCATGCCAGCGGCGACCGCGTGCTGGCCACGGTCGGAGCGCTGCTGCGCGAGCAGCTGGGGAGCCGCGGCATGGCCGCGCGGTACGGTGGCGAGGAGTTCGTCGCGCTGCTTCCGGACATGCCGCCGGAGCAGGCAGCGCAGGTCTGCGAGGGGCTGCGCCGGGCCGTGGCGGGGCTGTCGCTCGACTACCCGGTGACCATCAGCATCGGCCTGGCCATGCTGCGCGACGACGAATCTGCCGACCAGGCGCTGGTGCGTGCCGATGCTGCGCTGTATCGCGCCAAGGCCAGGGGCCGGGACCGCGTCGAACTGGATTGAGCGCCGCCCGCCTCAGTCGGTGACGTTGCGTGACTCGGCCGTGGCCAACAGCTCCGGGTGCTGCACCGGCCGACGGCGGTTGAGCAGCGGATGCAGGAACACGGCGCCGATGATGATCGCCACGCCCAGGTAGAAGCGTCCGCTGACCTCGTGCTGTTCGCCGAGCAGCACGATGGCCAGGAGCACGGCGTAGACCGGCTCCAGGTTGGTCACCAGCTGCACGGTGTAGGCGCTCAGGTGGCGCAGGGCGACCAGCGCCAGCGCGAACGGCAGCAACGTGCAGGCACCGGCGAGCAGCAGCAGGAGCAGGCCATCGTGCAGGTCCGGCAGCACCCACAGGGGGCTGGCCAGCACCGGTAACAGGAACGGCAGCAGCGGCGCGAGCAGGGTCAGCGTGAGGGTGCCGGCGCCGAGTTCCAGCGCGGTGACGGTGAGTGGATCGGCATGGCTGACCAGGCGCTTGTTGAGCGAGCCGAACACCGCCACCAGCAGGGCGGACAGCGCACCGATCAGCACGCCCACGCGCATGCCGTCCGGTACGCCTCCGACCACCAGCGCTACCCCCGGCAGCACCGCCAGGCCAAAGGCCAGCTCGCGGACCTGGAAGGGACGCTTGGCGACCCAGGGCTCGATGATGGACGTGAACACGGGCGCCAGCGCGATGCAGGTGGCGGCCACCGACGCGTTGGCCAGCTTCACCGCGCCATAGAAGGTGAGCCAGTGCAGCGCGACCAGCGCCCCGATGCCCGCGTAGCCGGCGACCAGCCGCAGCGGCAACACGCGCAGCCCGCGCCACACGCGCGGCAGCAGCGCAAGCATGGCCACCACCAGCAGCATCCGCCACCACACCAGCGGCAGGGCAGGCAGGGTGATCAGCTTGCCGAGGATGGCGGTGATGCCCCACAGCAGGACGCAGAAGTGGATCTGCAGCAGGGCTTTGCGGGTATCGGGCGTGCTCATCGCCCTATTGTGTGGCATCTCGTGCAGGCATGCGCGTGCCGACAGCAACGTTCACGCCGGGTCGCACCGTTTCTGCAGGGCCATGGCCGCGGCCGGATTGCGCTCCTTGGCCGCGCCGATGCACAGCAGGAAGACCTCGCGCGGATGACCGGGCGCAGCGGGTGCGGACAAGGGCAGGTCATCCGGCGTGGCACCGTTGCGCCACTGCTGCGCGCGCGCGGCCCAGCGCTGCTGCACCGGTACGGTCAGGCCGGCCCTCAGCCGGGCCTGGCTGCGCTTGATCCGCGCATAGACGAAGTCCGCAGTGACATCGCCATGCAGCGGCCCGTCCTCGCTGTCTTCGATCACCAGCGCGACGTTATGCGCGCGCGCACCGGCCACCAGCGCCACGCCATGGCAGCCGGCGTTGCGGACATGGAAGGCGTGCTGCAGCGTGCGCCCACCGGTCTGCCGGGGCAGCGTCGCCATGAGGTCGACCAGCGCTCCGGCATCGGCCTTGTGCTGCGGCGCGAACTGCCACAGCAGCGGACCGAGGCGGTCGCCCAGGGCGCGGGCCGCTTCCAGAAAGGGTCCGGCCGCCGCGGCGACACCAGACAGGTCACGCGTCTGGACCAGGTAACGCGGCGCCTTCATGGCAAAGCGGAACCCGTCCGGCACCTCGCTGGCCCAGCGCTCGCACAGCGCTGGGGTGGGCGTGCGGTAGAACGTGCCGTTGATCTCGATGCAGCGCAGCGTCCTGGCGGCGTAGGCGAGTTCCTCGCGCTGCGGCAGGCCCTGCGGGTAGAACGGTCCGCCACGCCACGCGGGGAAGATCCAGCCCCCGATGCCGCAGCGGATCGGCGGCGTCATGCGACGGCTCCCTGGCGGAGAGGGGCGTGCGCGGGGCGGCAGGCGCGGCGGATTCGATCGGTACAGAGCGGCATGGCAACCCTCCTATGGCACAGGGAGGGTGCCGCCGGGGTCGTTACCATTGTGAGAACCTGCGGCAGGCTGGCGTGGTGCCGGCGCCGCCCGGATTGGAGATGCTGTGCGATGAAGACCTGGATCGGAGGTGCCGTGCTGCTGGCCTGCGCAACCCTCGGCAACGCCGCAACACCGCCGCCGCTGGCGACGCTGGACGCCACCGTTGAGCGCGTGCGCGCCCGTTTCGACGTGCCGGGTGTCGCCGTGGCCGTGGTGAAGGATGGACAGGTGGTGCTGGCGCGCGGTTGGGGCGTGCGCGAGCAGGGCCGTCCGGAGCCGGTGGATGCCGATACGCTGTTTGCCATCGCGTCCAATACCAAGGCCTTCACCGCCACCGCGCTGAACCTGCTGGCTGAGGAGGGGGCGCTGAAGATGGACGACAAGGTGATCGACCACCTGCCATCTTTCCGCATGGCCGATCCCTACGTGACCAGCCAGATGACCCTGCGCGACCTGCTTTCGCACCGCAGCGGGCTCGGGCTTGGCGCCGGCGATCTGCTGTTCTGGCCGACCACGCGCTACAGCAACGCCGAGGTGGTCGAGCGCCTGGCCCGTGTTCCGCTCAGCGGCGGCTTCCGCGAACGCTATGCCTACGACAACATCCTGTACGCAGTGGCCCAGCAGGTGATCGAGAAGGTCTCCGGTATGGGCTACCAGCAGTTCCTGCAGACGCGCATCTTCGACAAGGTGGGGATGGACGGCACGCGCTACAACGCCGACCACCTGCGTCCCGGCGACGCCGCTGCGATCGGCCATGCGAAGTACGATTTCAAGGACCTGCGCACCGTGGCGCCGCTGACCTGGTCCAACAATGCCGGCGCAGGTGGGCTGTACTCCAGCGCGCATGACATGGCGCGCTGGATGCAGGTGCAGCTGGCGCAGGGCAGGCTGGCCGATGGCACGCCCCTGTTCTCGGAGAACAGCCAGCGCGCCATGTGGCAGATGATTACTCCGCAGACCGTGCCGGAGCCGAGCGTGCCCGAACTGGCGCCGGCGAGGCCGAATTTCGCCGGCTACGGCGAAGGCTGGAGCCTGAGCGATTTCCAGGGCCATCGACTGGTCTGGCATACCGGGGGCTGGCCGGGCATGGTGTCCCGCCTGACGCTGGTCCCTGAAGCGAACCTTGGCGTGGTGGTACTGACCAACCAGGAGTCCGGTGCAGCGTTCAATGCCATCACCCTGAGCGTGCTCGATGCCTACCTCGGGGAAGGGCGCCACGACTGGGTCGAAGCCTACGCGCGCAGCGTGGCCAAGGCGGAGGACAAGGCCGACGCGGGCTGGGCCGCGCACCAGGCGGCGCGGGTGAAAGGAACACGGCCTTCGCTCGCACTGGAGGCGTATGCAGGCACCTACCGCGACCGTTGGTACGGCGACATGCAGCTGAGCCGCGAGGGCAGGGCACTGCGCCTGCAGTTTGAAAACACCGCGCAGCTGCGCGGCACGCTGGAGCATTGGCAGCACGATACGTTCATCGTGCGCTGGGATGACCGATCGCTCAACGCCGATGCCTTCGTGACCTTCAGTCTCGACCCGGACGGCAAGGTGCGCGAGGTACGCATGCAGGCGATCTCCGACCTCACCGATTTCAGCTTCGATTTCCAGGACCTGCTGTTCACCCCCGTGGAGTGAAGGCGGAGGGCGGGGACGACCTGGCCTGCACCGGTGGCGTGGGATACTCCACCGGTTCCCCGTTGTGAGCGCTCGTGATGTTCCGCTGGTTCGAATCCCTCATCCCGGTGTTTCCGCCGGTCGATACGCGCACGCCGCCGCGCAGCGTGGTGAAGTTCTACCTGTTCTACCTGCGCCCGGTATGGCCGGTGCTGCTGGCCACGCTCGTTGCCGGGCTGGCGCTGGCACTGGTGGAAGTGGCGATGTTCGACTTCCTCGGGCGCATCGTGGACATGGTGGCCGAGCGGCCGGGCGCCGATTTCTTCCAGCGCCATGCCAGTGAACTGGCCTGGATGGTCGGCATCTGCGTGATCGCGCGGCCAATCGTGGTGGGCGTGCACAACCTGCTGGTCAACCAGGCCATCGTGCCGGGGCTGAGCAACCGCTCGCGCTGGCTGATGCACAACTATGTCGTGCGCCAGAGCCTGACGTTCTTCCAGAACGACTTCGCCGGCAGCGTGGCCAACCGGGTGATGCAGACCGGCACCTCGCTGCGCGAGTCCGCCGTACAGATGGTCGACTCGCTCTGGTACATCGTGGTCTACACCGGCACCGCGCTGGTGCTGTTCGCACAGGCCGACTGGCGCCTGATGATCCCGCTGGTGCTGTGGATGCTGGCCTATGCCGTGATCATGAGCTACTTCGTGCCGCGCGCGAAGGAGCGGGCGTGGATCGCCTCGGAGGCGCGCTCGAAGGCGATGGGGCGCATCGTGGATGGCTACACCAACATTCCCACACTGAAGCTGTTCGCGCACGGCGGACGCGAGCAGGCGTACGTGGCCGAGGCGATCAACGAGCTGGCGGTGAAGCATCGCCGCCAGACACGCATCACCAGTGGCATGGACCTCACCATCGCCATCGTCAACGGGTTCCTGATCGCAGGCACCTGCGGTCTGGCGTTGTGGCTGTGGAACGACGGCCTGATCACCGTGGGCGCGATCACCCTGGCCACCGGACTGGTGATCCGCATCCACAACATGTCCGGCTGGATCATGTGGACCATCAACGGCATCTTCGAGGACATCGGCACGGTGCAGGATGGCATCACCACCATTTCGCAGCCGTTGACCGTGCAGGACCGGAGTGATGCGGTGCCGCTGCAGGTGACCCGCGGCGGCGTGCATTTCCGCGATATCCACTTCCACTACGGCAAGGCCGGCGGGGTGATCGCAGGTCTTGCACTGGACGTCAGGCCGGGCGAGAAGATCGGCCTGGTCGGTCCGTCCGGTGCCGGCAAATCGACGCTGGTGAACGTGCTGCTGCGCCTGTACGACCTGGAGCGTGGACAGATCCTGATCGACGGGCAGGACATTGCATCGGTCACCCAGGAGAGCCTGCGCGGGCAGATCGGCGTGGTCACCCAGGACACCTCGCTGCTGCACCGCTCGATCCGCGACAACCTGCTGTACGGGCGTCCGGACGCAAGCGAGGAGGAGATGCGGGCGGCGGTGGCCAAGGCACGCGCGGCCGGCTTCATCCAGACGCTGACCGATGGCGAGGGGCGCAGCGGCTATGACGCGCTGGTCGGCGAGCGCGGGGTCAAGCTGTCCGGCGGCCAGCGCCAGCGCATCGCCATCGCGCGGGTATTGCTGAAGGACGCGCCGATCCTGGTGCTGGATGAAGCCACCTCGGCGCTGGATTCGGAAGTGGAGGCGGCCATCCAGGACAACCTGGACGAGCTGATGGAGGGCAAGACGGTGATCGCGATCGCGCACCGGCTGTCGACCATCGCGCGGATGGACCGGCTGGTGGTGATGGACCAGGGGCGCATCGTGGAGACCGGCACGCATGCCGAGCTGGTGGCCGCCGGAGGGCTGTACGCGCGGCTGTGGGCGCGCCAGACCGGTGGCTTTGTCGCTGCCGACGCGTGATGGGGTGGCCGGGTCCGTGCCCGTCCCCGCCTCCTTGCCAGGCAACGCGGGCTGCAGAGCCGGGCGGACCCGGCTCTGCGATGACGCTTACTCGATGGGCTGGTCCAGCATCAGCTGTCGTGCGAAGCGCACCGGCGGTGCGCCGTAGGACAGCATCTGGTCGTGGTACGCCTTCAGGTTGAAGTTCGCGCCCTGCTTTTCCTGCACGGCCTTGCGCGAGTCGAAATGCTCCTGCGCGCCGACGAAGTAGGTCGGCAGCTGCGCCGAGGTCAACTGCGCACGCACCCACTTGCCGGCCGCTTCGCTCTCCTGCTGGAACGCATCGTGGGTCATCAGGTGCATGGCCTGCTCGCGCGTCCAGTTGTCCACGTGCACGCCCTGGTCGAGGATGGCATTGGAGATGGTGCGCAGGTAGAACTTCAGCTGCACCAGATGGAACAGCGGATCGTTGTCCAGGTAGCCCTGCTCCTGCATCATCCGTTCGGTGTAGACCGCCCAGCCTTCGGCGAACAGGCCCGAGCGCAGCACCGCACGCAGCGTGGAGGGGAACTTCGCCGAGTGCCAGCCTTCCAGGTAGTGGCCCGGCGTGCCCTCGTGGATGCTCAGCAGGTGGATCATGCGCGAGTTGTATTCGCGCAGGAACGAATCAACCTGCTTGTCGTTCCAGTCGTCGGGAATCGGCGAGACGGCGTAGAACGTCTTCAGGTTCTTGTCGAGCGGGCCCGGTGAATCGCAGTAGGCCACGGCAACGCCGCGCTGGAATTCCGGCATCAGGATGATGTCCACCGGCGCGTCCGGCAGGGTCATCAGATCGTGCTCGCGCACGAACGCGGTGGACTGGTCGAGCGCGGCCTTGGCATCGTCCACGACCTTGTCGCGCGCCGGCTTGTCCGCGTAGGCCAGCTCCAGGGCGGCCTCGATCGCCTTCTGCTGCTGCTCGTCGGTCGGCTGGGCCGGCATTTCCGGGGCGCCCGGCTTGTCCTTCAGCACGGTCTGTGCGATGCCGTACATGTCCTGGCGTACGCGCTTGAGCTCGGCGC
The DNA here is from genome assembly GCF_011761925.1 of Xanthomonas sp. 60. Lineage (NCBI taxonomy): Bacteria > Pseudomonadati > Pseudomonadota > Gammaproteobacteria > Lysobacterales > Lysobacteraceae > Xanthomonas > Xanthomonas sp. 60. The sequence continues at coordinate 791,108 of NZ_JAASQW010000001.1, forward strand.
GCGCACGCTCGCCGATTTCCTGCCGCGACAGCGACGAATTGAGGGCGAACTTGAGCTTCTGGTCGTACAGCGCCGCGCCCACCCGGAACTCACCCTTGGCATTGGGCACCAGCGTGCCATCGAGCCACGCCTGCTGTTCGTCCACGGCCTTCTTCAGGCCATCGATGGCGGCCTGCAGGCGCTGCTGCTCGGCGTCCGGCAGCTGCCCGATGTTGGGGGTGATGAAGGTGTCCACGATGCTCAGGATGCCGCGGTTCTGCTTGGCCACGGTTTCAGCATGGATCTTCGGCACGCGCGCCGGATCCAGGTTCTCGCGGGCCTGGGCGAAGATCGCCGGGATCTTCTCCATCCGGTCGGTGGCCGACTTCAGGCGCTGCGGCAGCGGTGCGAACTCGCGCGCCATCAGACCGTAGATCGCGCTGCCGGCCAGTCCGTTGTACATCTGCGGGTCCCACTTGGCGGACTGCAGGACTTCGGCGTTCCAGATGTCGGACTGCAGCTGGTTGCGCAGGATCGCCGCGTCCACCTGGTTCTCGCGGCCGAGCTTGGCAACCTCGATCCTGTCCAGGTCGGCCAGCAGTGCTTTATAGGCCGTGAGGGTCTTCTGCTGGCCCGCCGCGCTCAGGTCATCGATCTCGCTGTCGAAGCGGTGATCCCCGATCTGCGTGGCGCCCACGGGCGACTGCTGCATCCACGTGTCCAGGGCCCGCTTGGAGAGGGCGGCGAATTCCGCGTCAACGGCGGCATTGCCCGCGGTTTCGGCCGCCGGCGTAGCGGAGGAGGTATTGGGCGTTTCAGCCTGCTGGCAGCCGGCGAGCGCGGCGACCAGGGCGAGGGCGAGAAGATGCGGGCGCATCGGCAATCCTGTTTTGGGGCAATCGCCAAGGATAGGGCGGGCCTGGCGCCCTGTCTGCGTGCCAAAGGATTACCATCGTCGCATTCACGGATGGAGGTAAAACATGCATCACGAACGAAGCTGCCCGTGCGGCGGCCTCGAGGATGCCGGGGCATGAGCCACCGATGGCGTCAACGCTGCGCGGGCCTGTCCGCCGCGCTGGTGTTGCTGGGCTCGGCGGGCTGCGCAGGGCAGAACACGGCGGCCGACCCCGCTGTGGGGGGCACGGCCGCCCTGGCCTCACCGCCGGGTGCCGCACTGGCCTATGAGCACGAGGTACGCGTGGAGCTGGACGGCGCTCGCATCGCCGGTCGGCTGGAAGCGTTGACCGAAGCCTGCCAGAGCAGCCGTTTCGGCGAATGCGTGGTCCTGCAGGTGGGTCAGGAGGGCGGCGAGCTGCCGTCGGCTTCGCTGCAGGTGAGGATCGCTCCGAAGGGCGTCACCCCGTTCATCGCGCTGGCGGGCGAGGCAGGCCATCTGGCCTCGCGCAACGCCCACGCCGAGGATCTGGCGCAGCAGGTCGCGGACACGGGCATGACCCGGGCACGGCTTGGCAAAGAGCATGAAAAACTGGCCGAGTACCAGCAGCGGCCCGGACTGACGGTCGCCGACCTGCTGGCGGTGTCGCAGCGGCTGGCCGAGATCGAAGCCGGACTGGAGCAGGCTGACCGCGAGGCGGCCACGCAGCGGCGGCGCATCGATACCCAGCGTGTCACGGTCCTGCTGCAGACGCCGGCCGGGCAATCGGGCCGCAACGAGATCAGCGAGGCGTTGCGGGGTTTCGGCGGGGTATTCACCGAAAGCGTGGCGTTCGTGATCAAGGCCGTGGCGGCCCTGCTGCCGGTGGCGGTGGTCGGTGGTCTGATCACAGGGTTGCTGCTGCTCTGGCGGCGCCGCAGCCGCGCCCGCAACCGCATCCCGTAGCGCCGGGCCGTAGTGCCGGACGCTGCCCGGCCGCACCTCTGAGAACCCCGACGCCGCGCTGAGCCCGGCGTCGGGAGAGGGCTCAGCCTTCGTCAGTCTCATATTCCACGAGCACGTCCAGCTCGCGCGCGAGCAGTTCGACGGCATCACGCACGCGCTGTTCGGTGTGCTCGTTGCCGACCTCCACCTCCAGCTCGGTGGTGCCGGGACCAATGTCATCGGACAGCCCCGCCGAGCTGGAATCGTCATCGTCCATGTGCGGCATCAGGTCGTCGGTTTCTTCAACGTGTTCGATGCCATCGATGTCGTAGAGCGTGGCGCGGATCTGGTTGACCTGATCATCGCTGCCGGTGATGCGCAGACGCAGAATTGCCATGGGGAGCCACCTTGTTGGGAACAGGCCTGCAGCCTAGCCAGCACCGGGAAAAGGGCGGGTGAGGGCGGTGCGCCGCGTTCAGCGCACCGGTACGGGGATGTTGCACAGATCGATATGCCCCGCGGCACGTTTGTAGAAGTCATCCACGCGGTTGCGGCGTGCTTCCACCGTGGCGGCGAAGGTCTTCGAATCGGTGCGCAGCACCTGGATCGGCGTGCGCTCGGCGGCGGGCACCTCGCTGGCGCGGCGGATCGAGATGATCGGCGTGCGCTGCGAGGGGTCGGCGTAGAACCCCATCGGGGCAGGGCCACGCGGCAGTGCGCTGAGCAGTTCCATGCCCTTGAGCACGCGCCCGACCAGGGTGATGTTGCGGTCAAGCTGGCGCGGCGATTGCCCCGTCACGACATAGAGCTCGGCACCGGTGCTGCTGTCTTCTTCGTTGTTGCGGCCCGCGCCCAGCGCGCCATAGCAGTGCGCCAGCCATGCCGTGCCGGCCGCAGGATCCTCCCCGACAGCGAACCCATCGACAAATCCGGTGCGCGCGGCCCAGCCATCGCGGTCGGGCAGGGGCGTGATGGCCAGCCCCTGCGCGGCACGTTCGAACTCCTTGGGCAGCGTCCGCGCCGCTTTTCCGAATGACCGCGCCTTCGTTGCGTCCTCGGCCTCGGGGTCACCGAACTGCACCACGAAGTTGTCCTGCGCGCGGTAGACCGCGGTGCCGTCCCAGAAGTGGCCCTCGGCGAGGGTGCGGATGTTGGCCACGTGGCGCGGTGCGAACTGCGGCGCCAGTTCCAGGATCACCCGGCCGCCGGGCAGGTCCATGTACAGCAGGTTGGCCGGATCAGGGGTGCGCCAGTCACTGTCCGGCGCCGCCTCGAGAATCTGCTGCGGGCTGCGGTAGGGCGCGGCGGCCAGCCCGGCCGTGGGCAACGTGCAGGCCATGGCGAGCGCGGCGGCGAGAAGGTGGGAACGAGACATGGGCGGTCCGGGTGCGCGGTGGGACCTCGATTCTGCGCGACGGCCCCGGCCATCGCCAAGGCACCCTACCGGACGTCGCACTGATGTTCACTTCAACGGAGCCCACCGCAGGCACGGATTCGCTGGCACTGCTCGCCAGGCAGCTGGAGCGGGGACCGAAGGCGTGCGGAGCGGCAAGCAGCGCGCTGTACCCGGTAGTGCGCAGCCTGGAGGTGGCCGGCCTGCTGGAGAGCCACGTGGAGCCCTCCAGCAGCGGTCCACCCCGGCGCTGCTATCACATCACTCCGCAGGGACGAGCCGTACGGGCGCGGTGGGCGCAGGCCTGGCGCGACACCCGTGCTTTCGCCTATTCCGTTCTTGAAGGGACACTTCCATGACGCACGAATCGATCGCTGGGAGAGGCTTTCGTAAAGTTCAATCCAGGTGCTGCGCCTGCAAATTGAAACCAGCCTGCATTGGCCGCTTGGTTCCGCTGCTGGCGGCTGCCAGAAGCGGGGGATTACTCATCTTCTTCCAGCAGGCTGGAAAAACCCGCGCGAACGGTGGGGCTCGCCCGTCCGCATCGACAATGAGGCCGAAATACCTAAAATGCGCGGAATCTGGAAGCATGCGCGGCGACATAATGCTCCCATTCAGGCGTGCTGCGATCAGCCGCACGGAGAAGGGGGCGATGGCTGGATTACGCCATGCCACCGCAAAAAGAAAGAAGTGTCAAATGGTAACAGTGGATGTAGCGGCTATTCCCGTTTTGAGTTTCGAAGTCTGGCTTTGTGGGTGCTCTCAAATTGACTCAGTTTTGGAGCCGGTTACAACTGCGGTCATGATCATTATTGCCATACTCTAACTTGAAAGGGAATTTCGTTTAAATGATCAGCGTAAATGATATTCCATCGATCTCCTGCGATGTAGCAATTTGTGGATCTCGCCCCATCGAAGAAGTTGCGGGCCCGGGATGCTACGCGGTGGGCGTACTTCTTGGGATATTGATAAATCAATCGATCAGTTGAACCTGCCGGCGCATTCTTGCGATGCGCCGGCACCTTCTGGCTTGAGCAGGATGCTATGAGAAACCCGGAAAAAGTTCTTGATATTTGTGATAGTCATGATTTGCAGGCTGACTTATTTGACCTTTCAAGGGAGTGCAATCGATTTTGCGACAGGCTCGCATCAGGAATGGCGGGGTCAAGATTGTCATCGGTGTCAACTTGGATAGCGGAAGATCACGACCATTCGAGAAGTTGGCAGATCAGGTCGTAAAAACTAGCGGAACGGACCCATTTTCTATCACAAGCCACATGATCATAATTTCAACTTCCTCACCGTTGGGTATCACGGGCCTGGGTATGCCAGCGATTACTACGAGTACAGTTATGATTCGTGTGATGGGGTGCCTGGTGAAAATGTCTCGCTAAGGTTTGTGGAAAATAGTAATCTTGAGCGAAATAAAGTATTGCTTTATAGAGCCTTTCTGGATGTCCACAATCAGTTGCCGGCGCAGTCGTTCTCTGTGTCGCTGAACATAATGGAGAACTCGTTTCGTGAAGCGGTGATGGATCAGTACGCTTTTGACATCACAACAGGAAAAATATCCGGGTTGTTGAATCGATCTTCAGCTGTGGCACTTTTCAATGCCGCTGCAGGCCTTGGCAACGAGAAGGCGCTGGATGCTCTGCGCACGATTTCCAAATGTCATCGCCTTGATCGGGTGAGGCTCGCCGCTTTCGACGCGCTGGCAAAATCTGCGTCAGGAAGTGATGAGGCCATTGCGGTCTGGGCAGCTGTGGGCAGGGGAGACTCCGCATTCCTGCGAGGATGGCGAAGGCTGCGGACCGAGGAACTAGAGGCGCTCGTACGGAACTCGAACAGGAAGGCGTAGGTGCTTGAACTAAGAGGTGTTACAAAACGCTACGGCGACATGGTCGCTGTTGAAAGTGTCTCAATGAAGGTTGAGGCTGGCACCGTCGCCGCAGTCATTGGTCCTAATGGCGCAGGGAAATCCACTGCGTTTCGCTTGATCTCGGGCCTTCTGTATCCCGATGCGGGGCAAATTCTTTGGGACGGCCGTGAATTGCACGAAGCGATGCCTGCAGAGTTGCGTGCATTTTTGCCTGAACAGTGCGGCCTCTACCAATCATTGGAGGTGGAGCCCCTGTTGCGCTACTGGGCACGCCTGCGAAAAATGCAGAAAGCCGCCATTCCGTCTGCGGTGGATGGCTGGATTTCTCGCTTTGGTCTTGGCTCGAAGCGGCGTTCGCTGGTGAGGCAGCTATCTAAAGGGAATCAACAAAAAGTCCAGTTGGCAGCCTGCCTCATGCATGCGCCTAAGCTGATAGTGCTTGACGAACCTTTCTCCGGCCTGGATCCAGTCAGCCAGGATCTTGTATCCGGAGTTCTGCGGGAGCAGGCGGTCAATGGCGCGGCGATCCTTATCTCCGCACATCAACTCGGTCTAATAGAGCGCTTAGCTGACACAGTTATGTTGATGCGAGCAGGTCGTCTCGTCGATATGCAGGCGTTTGGCAGGTCAAGCTCTCGGATCGGGGATGCCGCAGAGAGGACCATTCGCGTACACGTCCGGCCCGGGGTGCCGCTTGTGTTGGACATGCTTCCTCCTCATCAGATAGGCGACCCCGATGGTAATCAGGTGCTTATCACGTTTGCTGCAATGACCCTCGGCGAATTTACACGCTGCCTTTCCATGTTGGCGGCGACGGACGGGGTGATCGATCTTGAGTTTTCAAGGCCCGATCTCCATCGGACCTACGTCCGATCACTGTCTACCCACTTTGAAGAGGGCCCAGATGGATCGCCGCGTTCTTGATGTAGCCGTTTTCGAATTCCGGAGATTTCTGGATCCGAAAGGCGAGTTGATCAGCATCGCCATTCTCCTTCTGATCGCGCTCATCCGCTTCGGTGGCGATGCGTTGATCAAGCTGTCGGCCCCTGTCAGCCTGGCGATCATTATTGAATCGGACGCGCCAGCTGTGTTGCCGGAGGCTGTTTCCGGGCGGTTCAATTTCGTCGCCGCAGCGCCCGGTTCCCGCGTGCGGTCGTTGCAGCGCATTGAGCAGGGCAGCGTAGATGGACTGCTGGTCCAAGAGTCACCGAATCATTATCGTCTTTATACCAAGGGTCGCGTTTATTGGCAGGAGGCGCTTGCCGAGAGTTTCGCACCGTTGCATCGGGTATCTGCAGCAAAGCGCCTGGATCTCTCGGCTGCGGATCTGCAGGTGCTGTCCGCACCCCCGCAAATCTTGTCAACGCCGTTGACTGGAAGTACAGGAAACGGCCAGCAAGTCATTTACGCTGCAGCCATCTGTGTCATGGTGCTCAGCATTCTCGGGATCATCTCATCGCAGTCGATTATCCTGCAGGGAATCGCTGCCGAGAAGTTTGACAAGATCAGCGAGATCGTTCTTTCGACCATATCGGCCTCCATCTGGATTGATGGCAAGTTGATTGCTGCGTCACTGCACGGTGTCAAGACCATGCTTGTCTACACGCTGTACGGCGGTGTCGCGTCACTTCTCCTTGGAATCCTCACCGAAGCTCAGTTGCTTGATGTACTGCATGCATGGCGGGAAGTCCTTGCTGCACTGCTGAGTGGCTTGGCTGGCCTTGCTTTCTGGAACGTTGGTTTCGCATGGATTGCTGCGTTGTTACCCAGTGCCACGTCGCCGATCCGCAACACCTTGATACTAGTGCCCATGACATGCCTTCTCCTCTGCCTCGGAGGTGCAAAAGAGCCGGACAACGCTGTGATGTTCACGCTGTCCTATTTGCCTCCCACCATGCCCTTCGCCATGCCCGTTCGTGTTGTGACGGGCACTGCTGCGGCGTGGGAGGTGCTTGTCTCGATCATGATCTGCATTGGCTTCACGATACTGCTGAGACATCACGTAGTAAAAGTATTCGCCGCAACAGTGCTGGGGTTGGGGCCGCGCTCCACTCCCGCCGTTCAGCGCTGAAGGCGCGGCGGCGTCGGCGATCGGTGAGCACCCTCCATGACGGGCGGGTGCCGCGCGGTGCGCAGGCCTAGCTGGCCTTGCGCCGCAAGGGCGTCACGTTGCTTTTCTTCTTCGCTTTCACCGCGGCCGGGGTGGCGTCCACGTGCGCCGCGCAGAAGTCGCGGACCTTCGGGTACACCACTTCGCGCCAGCGACGGCCGCTGAAGATGCCGTAGTGGCCGGCACCTTCCACGATGAAATGCTCGCGGCGCGCGGCCGGAATGCCCGTGCACAGCGCCTGCGCCGCCTCGGTCTGGCCGAGTCCGGCGATGTCGTCGAGCTCGCCTTCAATGCTCAGCAGGGCGGTATCGCGGATGGCCGAAGGGTCTACTTTCTCGCCCTTGATATACCACTCGCCGCGGGGCAGCAGGAAATCCTGGAAGACGACCTGGATGGTGTCCAGGTAGTACCGCGCCGGCATGTCGAGCACGGCGTTGTACTCATCGTAGAAACGACGGTGCGCGTCGGCGTCCTCGAGATCGCCCTTGACCAGGTCCGCGTAGAAATCCCAGTGCGAGCTGAAATGGCGGCTGGGGTTCATCGACAGGAAGCCGGCGTGCTGCAGGAAGCCCGGATACACACGGCGGCCGGCGCCGGGGTAACCGGCGGGGACGGTCTGGATGACATTGTTCTCGAACCACGACAACGGGTTCTGCGTGGCCAGGTTGTTCACCGCCGTCGGGCTGCAGCGCGCGTCGATCGGCCCGCCCATCATCACCAGCGAGCGCGGCGTGGGTTCACCACGGCCCGCCATCAGCGCTACGGCGGCAAGCACCGGCACCGTGGGTTGGCACACGCTGACCACGTGCAGGCGTTCAACGCCGAGGTGGCGGATGAACTCCTGGATGTAGGCCACGTAATCGTCCAGGCCGAACTCGCCTTCGCTGCCCGGCACCATGCGTGCATCGACCCAGTCGGTGACATACACGCGGTGGTCGCGCAGCAGCGTGCGCACGGTGTCGCGCAGCAGCGTGGCGTGGTGGCCGGACAGCGGCGCCACTACCAGCACGAACGGCTGGTTGAGCATGGTATGCAGCTGGTCGGCTTCATTGCTGTGGCGCTTGAAACGCAGCAACTTGCAGAACGGCTTGCTGACTTCTTCGTGCACCACGATCGGCACGCGCTCGCCGTCAACTTCGATCTCGTTGATGCCCCACTCCGGCTTCTCGTAATCCTTGCCGATGCGGTGGAACAGCTCGTTCACCGCCGCCAGACGGTCAGCGCCCGGCATCTGCGACCACCAGTGGTTGGCGTTGGTGAAGAAGTGGGCGTTGGCCTGGGCCTGGTGGACCCAGGGGGCCAGCAGGTTGCGGGTCAGTTCGTGCAGCTGATAGAGCATGATGAGCCAATATGTATGGTCATATGTTGCCGCGCAGCATACTCCATCCCGCCCGCGGGCATATTAATGGGCCGCAGGCGGCCCCTGAATGCAACGCCGCCGGGCCATCTGCGTGTCGTTCAGCGCGCTTCCAGCGCTGCGGCCTCCGCCGCCAGCGCCGCACCCAGCCAGCAATGCGAACCGGCCGGCACCAGCCCGTGCCGTTTGAGTTCACGCTGGTACCAGCGCGCTGGACGGGCCTGGAAGCCTTCGTGGTCACCTTCGAACGCGTCCTCGGCGGCGAACGTTTCGAGGAACGCAACGCCTGCGGTCAGCTCACCGATCCCGGCCAGCCCGGCACGCAGTTCGCGGTCGGGCACGTAGTGCATGACGTCCGAACAGATCAGCAGGTCCACCGGCGCGCAGGGACGAAGCCAGGCGAAATCGCCGAAGGTGGCAGGGTGCAGGTTGCGCGTGCGGCCATATCGGCTCACCGCGTACTCGCTGCTGTCAAAGCCGATGTACTGCAGCCTGGGCCGCAGTTTCAGCAGCGGCGCGCGCCACGCCCCTTCGCCGCAGCCGATGTCCAGCACGCTGCGCACCGGACGCTCCAGGTAGTACTCCGCCGTGGCCACGGCCAGTGCGACCTTGCGCGCCAGGCGCGCGCGGCCGCCGATGTCGGCCCGCCGGTACCAGCGCTGGAAGTAGGCGGCGTCGTAGGTCTTGTCCATGTACGTGGGTCTGCGCATCGGTGAAAATGGTGCTCATCCTACGCCAGCCACCGGAGCGAGCGCATGCAGTCGTACTTCTGGATCAAGACCTTCCACCTGGTGTTCGTGGTGGCCTGGATGGCGGCGGTGTTCTACCTGCCGCGCATCCTGGTGAACATCGCCGAGAGCGCGGGCGAGGTTGCCGTGGGCAAACGGCTGCAGCTGATGGGCATGCGCCTGTACCGCTTCGGGCATGTGATGTTCGGGCTGGCCTTCGTGCTCGGGCTGGTGCTGTGGCTCGGGTACCGGCTGATCCCGGACTTCCCCACGATGGTGGCGCCGGGCGCAGCGGGATGGCTGCACGCCAAGCTCGGCCTGGTGGTCGTGCTGCTGGCCTATTTCATCTGGATCGGGCGCCTGCTGAAGGGCGTGGCGAAGGGCAGGGCGCTGCCGTCCTCGCGTGCGCTGCGCTGGATCAACGAGATCCCGCTGCTGGCGTTCATTCCGATCGTCTGGCTGGTGCTGGCCAAGCCGTTCTGAACAGCGCCACGCGGCGCCGGGCAGTGCCCGGGCTGCGTGGGGTCGGGCGCGCCGGGCAGGTGCCCGGCCAGTCCCATCAGGCGGTTTCGTAGGTGCCGTAGCTGCGCAGGCGCGCGTAACGCTGGGCCAGCAGCGCATCCACCGGCAGGGTTTCCAGCGCGTCCAGTTCGTTCATCAGCACGGCCTTCAGGCGCTTGGCCATCTGTACCGGGTTGCGGTGCGCACCGCCGGTGGGTTCGCGGACCACCTTGTCGACCAGGCCCAGGCTCTTCAGCCGCGGCGCGGTCAGGCCGAGCTGTTCGGCCGCATCCTTGGACTTGGCAGCGTCCTTCCACAGGATTGACGCGCAGCCTTCCGGACTGATGGTCGAATACACGCTGTACTCGAGCATGATCGTGCGATCACCGACACCCAGCGCCAGCGCGCCGCCGGAGCCGCCTTCGCCGATCACCGTGCAGATCACCGGCACCTTCAGCTCGGCCATCTCCATCAGGTTGCGCGCGATGGCCTCGGACTGGCCACGCGATTCGGCATCGATGCCCGGCCATGCGCCGGCGGTGTCGATCAGGGTGAGCACCGGCAGCCCGAAGCGCTCGGCCATCTTCATCAGGCGCAGCGCCTTGCGGTAACCCTCCGGCTTGGGCATGCCGAAGTTACGGCGGATCTTTTCCTTGGTGTCGCGGCCTTTCTGGTGGCCGATGACCATCACCGCACGGCCGTTGATGCGGGCCAGGCCGCCCATGATCGCCTTGTCGTCGGCGAAGGCACGATCGCCGGCCAGCTCCTGGAACTCGTCGCAGATCAGGCCGAGGTAATCCTGCGTGTACGGGCGCGAAGGATGGCGCGCCAGCTGCAGCACCTGCCACGAGGTCAGGTTGCGGAAGATCTGCGCGGTGCGCAGCCGCAGCTTGCCCCGCAGCGCAGTCACCTCGGCTTCGACATTGACGGCCGGACCGGCACTGGCGCTGCGCAGTTCCTGGATCTTGGCTTCCAGGTCGGCGATGGGTTGCTCGAAGTCGAGGTAGTTCGGATTCATCGGAAACCGTCGTCTGAAGAAGGAGGGAAGTTTAGCCGAATGCGTGCGCAAGCCCCGTACGCCGTCGTCTGGAGGCACGGCGGCCGGGGCCTCAGTTGGCCCATGGAGGGCTGTAGCGGACCTTCAGCGCGCGCACGGCGGGGTCGGCGCGCAGCGCCTCGATGAGCCGGGAATCGATCCGTACCGCGCTTTCGCCGGCCACGTCGAGCATGCCCGCGATACCGCCCTCGGCATCGTTCATCAGCAGGTCCAGGCGCAACGGTGTACGCCCGGGGCGGTGGCGCTCGAGCAGGGCGTTGACGCGTTCCCAGACCGGGCGCGGCTGGCGCAGGTCCAGGCGCAGCGACAGCCGCGTGGCATAGCCCGCGCAGACTTCGTCGAAATCCCAGCACTGGCGGATGCGCAGGGCGAATCCGCCATTGAACTCGTCCTCGCGCAGGCCGCCCTTGACCACCAGGATGCGGTCCTTGGTCATCAGGTGCCCGAACTCGGCCATGGCATCGGAGAACGCACTGCACTCCACGCGGCCGCGGCCATCCTCGAGCTGGATGAAGATCTGGCTTTCGCCCTTGCGCCGCACCCCGACCACCTGGCCGGCGAGTACGGTCTGTACTTCCGGGCGCCAGCGCTTCTCGCCGCCACCGCCACCCCCGCTGTTGGCGCTCCAGATCTTTTCCACCGCGCCCAGGTCGGTCCCGACCAGATCGCGGACGTCTTCGCGGTGCGGGTCGAACGGATGCCCGCTGAGGTAGAACCCCAACGTATCGCGCTCACCGCTCAGGCGCTGCAGCAGCGGCCATTCGTCGGTTTCCTGCAGTTCGAGGTGGATGGCCGGCGCATCCGGATCCGGGCCGCCGAACAGCGAGTTCTGCCCGGAGGCACGCTCGCGGGCCATCTGTTCGGTGGCCTTGATCACCTCCGGCAGCTGCAGCGCGAGCGAGGCGCGGTTGCGCCCCAGCTCATCCAGCGCGCCGCAGTTGATCATCGCCTCCAGCGTGCGGCGGTTGAGCTTGGCCGAACCGATGCGCGTGCAGAAATCGAGCAGGTCGGTGTACGGGCCCTTGCGCAGCCGCTCTTCGACGATGGCCTCGCAGGCGCCCTGGCCGACACCCTTGATCGCACCCAGGCCGTACTGGATGGTGTCCGGCGTGGCCGCTTCGAACATGAAGGCGGACTGGTTGACCTTCGGCGGCAGCACGGTCAGCCCGAGGCTGCGCACCTCGTCCAGGAAGCCGACCACCTTTTCGGTGTTGTCCATGTCCGAGGACAGGGTCGCCGCCATGAACTCGGCCGGGTAGTGCCGCTTCAGCCAGGCCGTCTGGTAGCTCACCAGCGCATAGGCGGCAGCATGCGATTTGTTGAAGCCGTAGCCGGCGAACTTCTCCATCAGGTCGAAGATGGCATCGGCCTTGGCCTCGCCCACACCGTCCTTCGCTGCGCCTTCGCGGAAGATCTCGCGGTGCTTGGCCATCTCGGCCGGCACCTTCTTGCCCATCGCGCGGCGCAGCAGGTCGGCGCCGCCCAGCGAGTAGCCGCCGACGATCTGCGCCATCTGCATCACCTGCTCCTGGTACACCATGATGCCGTAGGTGTCGCGCAGGATGCGCTCGGTGCGCGGATCCGGATACTCCACGTCCTCGCGCCCGTGCTTGCGGTCGACGAAGGACGGAATGAGGTCCATCGGGCCCGGGCGGTACAGCGATACCAGCGCGATGAGGTCTTCGAAGCGATCGGGCTTTGCATCCTTCAGCAGGCGGCGCATGCCCGAGGATTCGAACTGGAACACCGCGCCGGTATTGCCGTTGGCGAAGATGTCGCGGTAGGTGGGCATGTCATCGAGCGGGATCGCGGCGATGTCCACCGGCGGGATGCCTGCACGCTCATGGCGTGCATTGATCGCCTTGACCGCCCAGTCGATGATGGTCAGCGTGCGCAGGCCGAGGAAGTCGAACTTCACCAGGCCGACTTCTTCCACGTCGTTCTTGTCGAACTGGGTGACCGGATTGCGGCCGACGCCGTTTTCATCGTGTTCGGCGAACAGCGGGCAGAATTCCGCCAGCGGCTCCGGTGCGATCACCACGCCGCCGGCATGCTTGCCGGCGTTGCGGGTGAGATCCTCCAGCTGGCGCGCCAGGTCGATCAGGTCGCGGACATCGTCCTCGCTCTGGTAGCGCTGGATCAGCTCCGGCGAGGCCATTTCGCTGTCCTTGCCTTCGCCCATCGCATCCTTCAGCGAGATGCCCAGGATGTTGGGGATCAGCTTGGCCACGCTGTCGACCAGGCCGTACGGGAACCCGAGCACGCGCCCACAGTCGCGCACCACCGCCTTGGCGGCCATGGTGCCGTAGGTGATGATCTGGCTGACCCGCTCGCGGCCGTACTTGCGCGCCACGTAGTCGATGACTTCGTCGCGGCGGTCCATGCAGAAGTCGATGTCGAAGTCGGGCATCGACACGCGTTCGGGGTTGAGGAAGCGCTCGAACAGCAGGTTGTAGGGCAGCGGATCAAGGTCGGTGATCTGCAGCGCCCAGGCCACCAGCGAACCGGCGCCCGAACCACGCCCGGGGCCGATCGGAATGCCCTGGTTCTTGCCCCACTGGATGAAGTCGGCCACGATCAGGAAGTAGCCGGGGAAGCCCATCTTGATGATGGTGTCGAGCTCGAATTCCAGGCGGTCGCTGTAATCCTGCGCGGTCATGCCGGCTGCCAGCGGATTCTTCTCCAGCCGGGCAGCCAGTCCCTTGCGCGCCTCGCTGCGGATCCAGCTGTCCAGCGTCTCGTCGTCGGGCACCGGGTAGTTGGGCAGGAAGTAGGTGCCCAGGCGCATTTCGATGTTGCAGCGCTCGGCCAGCGCCCGCGTGTTGTCGATGGCATCGGGGATGTCGGCGAACAGCGCGCACATCTCTTCGGCCGATTTCAGGTACTGCTGGTCGCTGTAATCGCGGGGTCGCTTCGGATCATCCAGCACGCGCCCGGAGGCGATGCACACGCGGGCTTCGTGCGCGCTGAAATCGGTGGCGTGCAGGAAGCGCACATCGTTGCTGGCGATCACCGGCAGGCCACGCTGGCCGGCCGCCACAAGGGCGAACTGGTTGAACGCTTCCTCGCCATCGCGGCCGGTGCGGGTGAGTTCCAGGTGCAGGCCATCGCCGAACACGCGCTGCCAGTCGGCCAGCTGCTGCTCGGCAAGGTCGTGCTTGCCGGCGGCGGCCAGCCGGCCGGCGAGACTCTCGCGGCCGCTGAGCGCGAACAGGTTCTGGCAGCCGGCCTTGAGCCATTCCGGGTGCACGGCCACGCCGCCTTCGGGGCGGTGGCCTTCCATCCAGGCGCGCGTGAGCAGCCGCGACAGGCTGAGGTAGCCTTCGCGGTCGCGGCAGAGCAGGGTCATGCGCCAGGGATCCTGGCCGTCCTCGGCGATCATGACGTCGGCGCCGGCGATGGGCTTGATGCCCACGCCTTCGGCGGCCTTGTAGAACTTCACCAGCGCGAACAGGTTGTTCAGGTCGGTGACGGCCAGCGCGGGCAGACCGAGCTCGACCGAGCGCGACAGCAGGTTGGCCTGCTTGGCCTTCTTCGGATCGGCCTGCTCGGGTTTCGCCGGCACGCGGATGGTTGAATCCGCCAGCGAAAACTCGGTGTGGACGTGGAGATGGACGAAACGGGAAGTGGACATGCCGGACCAGGTTGGAGCGCGTCGGCCCCGGGTGCAGACGTGGGAATCGTCGCCGGGGTCAGGGAGCGCTGGAGTGCCCCGTCAGGGTAGCGGCGAGGGACGGCGTGGACAAGGCTTGACGAGGCGCGCAGGACCCCTCCGGCAGGACAATGGGGCGCCGGGTCGGCGGGCCGCTGCCGGGCGCGCCGCCGCATGGTGCTACAGCGCCAGCGCCATCGCCTGCGGAGGGTTGGCCGGGACCTGCAGGCAGGCGCGCACCGGCGCGAAGCTGCGGCGGTGTTCATCGCAGGGCCCGTGGGTGCGCAGCGCGGCCAGGTGCGCCGGCGTACCGTAGCCCTTGTGCTGGTCGAAGCCGAAGTGCGGCAGCTGCGCGTGCAGCTGCTGCATATAGCGGTCGCGGCTGACCTTGGCGAGGATGGAGGCGGCCATGATCGCGCGGTCCAGGCCATCGCCGCCGATCAACGCCTCGCCCGGCAGCGCCAGGCCCTTGGGCACCACGTTGCCATCGATGCGGGCCAGCTGCGCGGCGTGGGCCACGGCCGCCACCACCTCGCGCATCCCCTGCAGGGTGGCCTGGTAGATGTTGAGGCGATCGATCGTGCGGGCATCGATGAGCACTACGTGCCAGGCCAGCGCGCGCGCGATGATCCGGTCGTGCAGCTGCTCACGACGTGCCGCGGTCAGCTGCTTGGAATCGTCCAGGCCGTTGATGCGCGGCCGCGCCGGGTCGAACACCACCGCCGCCACCGCGACCGGTCCGGCCAGGGGGCCCCGGCCGGCTTCGTCCACGCCGGCCACCCGCAGCGGCACCGCCGCCGCCACCGGGGCGCCGAACAGGGCCTGCGTCGCCGCAGCGGCCCGGCGCCGGCTCATGCGGCTGCCGCCTCGCGGGCCAGCAGGTCCGCCACCGCCTCGGCCGCACGCGCCGAGGCATCGCGGCGCAACAGGCCGTGCAGCTGCACGTAGCTGGCCTGGAGGTCGGCGACCATCTGCGGGTGGTCGAACCACTGCAGGATCGCAGCGGCCAGCTTCTCAGGCGTGCAGTCGTGCTGCATCAGCTCCGGTGCCAGGTCCTTGCCGGCCAGGATGTTGGGCAGGGCATAGCGGTCCACCTTGAGCAGACCCAGCGCCTTGACCAGCTGGTAGGTCAGTTCGGCCACGCGGTAACCGACCACCATCGGCCGCTTCACCAGCATGGTTTCGAGCGTCGCCGTGCCGGACGCCAGCAGCACCACGTCCGCGGCGATCATGGCCGTGCGCGCCTGGCCGTCGAGCACGTGTGCATGCGCCACGGGCAGGGCGGAGGCCGAAAGCTGGGCGTTGATCATCTCCCGGCACGCGGCATTGGCCGCAGGCACCACCACGTGCAGTCCGGGGAGGCGCTCGGTCACCTGCCAGGCCGCCTCGAAGAAGGCCTGGCCGAGCTTGCTGATTTCGCCCAGGCGGCTGCCGGGCAGCACGGCCAGCACCTTCGCATTGGCGGGCAGGCCCAGTGCCGCGCGTGCCTGCTCACGGTCCACGCGGGCGGGAATCTCATCGGCCATCGGATGCCCGACAAAGCGGGCATCCACGCCATGGCGTGCATAGATGGGCGGTTCCATCGGGAACAGGCACAGCACCAGGTCGGCGCTCGCGCCGATCTTCTCGGCACGCTTCTCGCGCCAGGCCCAGACCGACGGGCTCACGTAATGCACGGTGCGGATGCCACGCTGCTTCAGCCAGCGCTCCACCGGCAGGTTGAAATCCGGTGCGTCGATGCCGATGAAGACATCCGGCTGCCACGCCCGCACGCGCTCGCGGAACTCGCTGCGCAGCCTGAGCAGGCGCGGCAGGTGGCGCAGCACTTCGGTCAGGCCCATCACCGCCAGCTCGCTGGCATCGAACCAGGTCTGGCAGCCGGCGCCGCGCATGCTGTCGCCGCCGATCCCGGCAAACTCCGCGTTGGGGAAGCGGCGTCGCAGTTCGCCGACCAGGCCCGCACCCAGCAGGTCGCCGGAGGCTTCACCCGCCACCAGTGCGATGCGCACCGCGCGCGTCTCCACGCGCACGGGGGGCAGGGCGTCCTGCAGGCCCGGCAGCGGGATGACCTGGGCCAGTGGGCGGGTGTCGGGGGTCATCGCAGCAGCGGCCGCTCGGCCTGCTCGATGAACTGCAGCAGATCGCGCACGTCCTCGCTGCTGCGCGCCTGCTCGGCCAGCTGGACCTTCGCTTCGGCCAGTGGAAGGCCGGCGACGTACAGCGTGCGGTACGCGCGCTTGATCGCGGCGATGCGTTCGGCGTCGAAGCCGCGGCGCTTGAGCCCTTCGCTGTTGATGCCGCGCGGACGGCCCAGCGAATCGCTGCCGACCATGGTGAACGGCGGGACATCACCGTTGGTCAGCGCGCCCATGCCCAGGAAGGCGTGCGCGCCGATCCGGCAGAACTGGTGCGCGCCGGCGAAGCCACTGATGATCACATGGTCGCCCACGGTGACATGCCCGGCCAGCGTGGTGTTGTTGGAGAACACGCAGTGGTTGCCGACGTGGCAGTCGTGCGCCACGTGGGTGTAGGCCAGCATCCAGTTGTCATCGCCGACCGTGGTGATGCCGCCGCCGCCGGCGGTGCCGCGGTTGATGGTGACGAACTCGCGGATCACGTTGCGGTCGCCGAGCACCACCTCGGTGCGCTCGCCGGCGTATTTCTTGTCCTGCGGCTCGCCACCGATCGCGGCATGGCCGATGAAACGGTTGTCGCGGCCGATGCGGGCCGGTCCCTGGATGCTGCAATGGGGGCCGACCTCGGTGTTCTCACCGATCTCCACATCGGCCCCGATGAGGGTGAACGCTCCCACGCGGACGCCGTCGGCCAGCCTGGCCGACGGATCGATCACAGCGGTGGGGTGGATCAACGGAGCGGCGTCGCTCATCGAGGTCCTCCTGTCAGGCCCATTCGTTCGGGGGTCACTCGCGGGTGCCGGCGCACATGACTTCAGCGCATGCGACGACGCGGTCATCGACGAAGGCCTTGCAGTCATACACCGCCATGTTGCGGATGACGCGCTTGATCTCCACGTGCATCTCCAGCACATCGCCGGGGACGACCTTGTCGCTGAAGCGGACGTTGTCCACCTTCACCATGTAGAACAGCTTGGACTGGGCATCGCGGCCGAGTGTGAGCTGGGTGAGGATGCCGCCGGCCTGGGCCATCGCTTCGATGATGAGCACGCCGGGCATGATGGGCTGCTCCGGGAAGTGCCCCTGGAAGAAGGGCTCGTTGATGCTCACGTTCTTGCGGGCAACGATCTTGCGGTTCTCGAAATCCAGCGAAACCACCTTGTCCACGAGCAGGAAAGGGTAACGGTGGGGGATCAATGCGCGGATCTGCGCGATGTCCGGCAGGGACTGTTCCAGGCTCATTCCTTCTCCTTGCTCACAGACAGGATGCGACGGGCCAGCGCATCGAGCTGTTTGAAGCGCGCGGCGTTCTTGCGCCACGTGCGGTTGTCGGTCAACGGGGTGCCTGACGAGTACTCGCCCGGCTCGGTAATGGAGTTGCGGACCACCGATTTTCCGGTGACCACGACCTTGTCGCAGATTTCCAGATGGCCCACTACGCCGACGGCCCCGCCAAGCAGGCAGTAGCGGCCGATCTTCGCGCTGCCGGCGATGCCGGTGCAGCCGGCGATGGCCGAGTGGGCGCCGATCTGCACGTTGTGCGCCACCTGCACCAGGTTGTCCAGGCGCACGTCTTCTTCAAGCACGGTGTCTTCCAGCGCGCCACGGTCCACACAGGTGTTGGCGCCGATCTCGCAGTCATCGCCGATGCGCACGCCGCCCAGCTGTGGCACCTTGATCCACTTGCCGGCATCCATGGCCAGGCCGAAGCCATCGGCGCCGAGCACCGCGCCGGGATGGATGCGCACGCGCTTGCCGAGCTTCACGCGGGTGACCAGGGTGACGCGGGCGATCAGTTCGCAGCCGGTGTCAAGCACGCAGTCTTCGCCGATCACGCTGCCGGCGCCGATGATGCAGTTCTCGCCGACCACGCTGCGCTCGCCGATGGTCACGAACGGACCGATGTGCGCGCTGGCGGCCACCGTGGCGCTGGGGTCGATGACCGCGCTGGGGTGGATGCCGGGCGCGCGCCTGGGGGCGATGTCGAAGAGGGCGGCGATGCGCGCGAAACTGGTGTAGGGATCCCTGGCGACGAGCGCCGTGCCCGGGGCGGCCTCGGCATCGTCGGCGCGCAGCACTACGATGCTGGCCTGGCTGTCGGCAAGCTGCGTGCGGTAGCGCGGGTTGGACAGGAAGGTGAGCTGGCCGGGTCCTGCATGCGCCAGCGTGGCCACGCCCCGGATGGGGGTGCTGCCGTCGCCGTGGACCTGCAGGCCGAACTGCTCGGCGAGTTGCTGGGCGGTGTAGGTAGGAGTATTCACGGCGGGAGTTTACCGCGCCGGGCCTGTCCGGTCATGCCTTGGCGAGGCCATGGCAAGCGCTGCGTTGCGTTGACTGGTCAACGGCGTGGCAACGGGCTACCGTCAAATGCAGGTCCCACCGCCCGTGCACCTTGGCCGGGCCGACACGAGAGGAGCTTGCGGTGCATGCGTTTTCCCGTTCACTGATGCTGATGGCGGCCCTGACGCCGTTGCCCGCCGCGCTCGCCGCCAACGCGGCGGCCGACACCACTGCTGATGATTTCAATACGTTGTTCAGCAGCACCTGCCTGCCGTCGTTCAGCGATCCCGCGCGGGTGGAGCGTTACATGGAATCACAGGGGATCGCGCCCTTGCCCGACGCGGCGGCGGAGAACTTCCTGCACGGTGCGCCAGGCAAGGCGTGGGCCATCGTTGTGAATGACGCCAATTACGCGGTGTCCCTTACCGACGTCGGTCTGTGCTCGGTCTACGCGCGCAAGGCCGACACGGCGGCGCTGGCGACGACCTTCGTCCGGCTGATGCATGGAGTGCCGGCGCCATTGCAGGTGACCGAGGTGAGCGCATTGGGCCCGAACCGCGAGGGTGTGCACACCCGCACCTGGGGCATGCGGGTACCGGATTCCACCATGAGCATCGCCTTCACCCTCACCACGTCCGCCGATCCCACGGTATCCGTCCAGGCGATGGCCTCGATGGCCCGGGTCGCCACTCAGACGCTCGTGCCCCTGCCGACGCCAGCGCGCTGAATCCACGCACGCGGAAAGAGAAAACGCCGGGCAGTGCCCGGCGTTTCGTCATCTATTACGCTCTGTGGGCGCTTAGAACTGCCCGCCGAAGGTGAACTGCAGGCGCTCGACTTCGTCGTTGTCTTCTTTCTTCAACGGGAAGGCGTAGCTGATCGAGATCGGGCCGACCGGGGCGCGCCACAGCAGGGCCACGCCGGTGGACACGCGCAGTTCGTTGGCCTTGAAGTTGTCCACGCCGTTGTAGACGTTGCCGAAATCGAGGAAGGCAGACACACGCGCCGACGGGCTGTCGAACAGGCGCGGGAAGTAGGCTTCGATCGAGCCGACGGTCTTCAGCGAACCGCCCAGCGGCTGGCCACGGCTGTAGAACTGGTTGGCTTCCGAGCGCGGTCCCAGGGTGTTGTCCTCGAAGCCGCGCACCGAGTTGGTACCGCCGGCATAGAAGTTCTCGAAGAACGGCAGGCCCGAGGCAGTGACCACGCGCCCGTCGGGCAGGACGGCGGTGCTTTCGTTGCCGTAGCTGTCGCCATAGCCGACCTCGGCACGCGTATTGATGACCAGCGACGGAATGATCGGCCAGTACTTGCTGATCTGATAGTTCAGCTTGTAGTACTCGACCGTCGAGCCCGGCAGCGTGGTTTCCAGACCGACACGCTGGTAGGTGCCGCGCGTGGGCATGAAGTAATCATTGCGGGTATCACGCGCCCAGCCCAGCTCCGTTCGCCAGGCGTGGAAGGTGCGGCGTCCCACGGCGTTGATGTAGTCGATGATCGACTGCGGCGTAGCGCCGTAGGTCGTGATCTGGTTGCTGTCGATGCCGAACATCAGCGAGACGGTGTCGTTCTCGGTGATCGGCACGCCGAACACCACCTGCGCCGCACCGTTGGTGCTGTTGTACTGCGCGGTGTTGAAGTCGGAATAATCCAGTTCGCGCCAGGACAGGTTGTAGCCCAGCGAGACGCCGTCATCGGTGAAGTACGGGTTGGTGTACGAGAACGCGTAGCGCTGCAGGTAGCTGCTGCGCGACGCTTCCACGGACACGCGGTTGCCGCCACCCAGGAAGTTGTTCTGCGAGAGCTGCACCGAGGTGGTCATGCCGTAGGACTGCGAATAACCCAGTCCGAACACGAAGCTGCCCGAGGTGGTTTCCTTCACGTTGTAGACCACGTCCACCTGGTCGTTGCTGCCGGTGACCGGCGGCGTCTCCACTTCCACGGCCTCGAAGTAACCCAGGCGCTGCAGGCGGATCTTGGAACGGTCGATGGCGGCCTGCGAGTACCAGGTGTTCTCGAACTGGCGCATTTCACGGCGCAGCACTTCGTCGGAGGTACGGGTATTGCCCTTGAACACGATCTGGCGCACGGCCACGCGCGGACCGGGCACCACCTGCATGTTGATCGCCACGGTGCGGTCGGCGCGGTTGGTGGTCGGGATCGGGTTGACCTTCGCGAACGCGTAGCCGATGTTCGAGAGCGAATTGGTGATCGAGTCCGAGCTGAACTCCAGCAGCGCGCGCGAGAAGGTGTCGCCGGACTTCTGGATGACCATGCGCTCCACATCTTCCTGCGGCAGCACGGTATCGCCGGTGACCTTGATCTCGCTGATCTTGTACTGCTCACCCTCGGTCACGCCGGCGGTGATGAACATATCGCGCTTGTCGGGACTGATCGACACCTGCGTGGAGTCGACGCTGAAATCCACGTAGCCGCGGTCCAGGTACCAGGAGTTGAGCTTTTCCAGGTCGCCGGACAGCTTTTCCTTGGAGTACTGGTCGTCGCGGCGGTACCACGAGGCCCAGTTGCTCTCCTTGGATTCCCAGGTCTTCAGGATGTCCTCGGACTCGAACTTCTCCGGGCCGACCAGGTTGACGTGGCGGATCTTGGCCGCCTTGCCTTCCTTGATCGCGATGGCGATGTCCACGCGGTTGCGGTCGAGCGGGCTCACCGTCGGGGTGATCTCCACGGTGTATTTGCCGCGATCGTTGTACTGCCGGCGCAGTTCCTGGGTCACGCGGTCCAGGCTCAGGCGGTCGAACGTGCCGCCCTCGCTCAGGCCGATGTCGCTCAGGCCCTTGAGCAGCTGGTCGCTCTTGATGTCCTTGTTGCCGGTGACGGTCAGCTTGTTGATCGCCGGGCGCTCCTTCACCGTGACGACCAGGATGTCGCCCTGGCGATCCAGCTGCACGTCCTCGAAGAAACCGGTCTTGTACAGCGCACGGATGGTGTCGCTGATCTTGGCATCGGACAGCTGCTGCCCGCGCTCGACCGGCAGATAGGTGAACACGGTGCCGGAGCTGATCCGCTGCAGGCCGTCCACGCGGATGTCGCTGACCGTGAAGGGCTCGGCGGCCTGCGCCATTACGGGGGCGCCGATTCCAGCAGCGAGGGCGAGGGCCAGCAGGCGGCGATTCGGGAGTCGCGTCATGTCACGTCCGGTAGAGGTCGATTGCTTGTTGCGGGGAGCCGACGTTGTAGACGGCGACAGCAGGAGAAAGTTCATCACGGGAACAGGCCAAGGATATCGTTGTAGAACGCCAGGCCCATGAGGCCGGCCAACAGGGCCAGACCCACGAATTGGCCGGCAGCCATGGCGCGCTCGCTCAGCGGGCTGCCCTTGACCAACTCGATAAGGTAATACAGCAGGTGCCCGCCGTCCAAGACCGGGATCGGCAGCAGGTTGATGATGCACAGGCTCAGCGAGAGCAGGGCAAGGAACTGGAGGAACCAGTCCACCCCTCGCTGCGCCGAGACATTGGCCACGCGGGCGATGGTCACCGGCCCGGAAACGTTCTGCAGCGAGGCGCTGCCGGTCACGATGCGGCGCATCATGGCCAGCGAATCGCTGGCCAGGCGGCCGGTTTCACGGATCGCCACCGGCACGGCAGCCAGCGGCCCATGCTTGAGCACGGTGTCATAGGCGGGCGTGTAATCCTGCGCGAAACCGATGCCGAGCTGCCAGACCTTCTGCTGGCGCCCGTCGACGCCTTCGCGCGGGGTGACCTCCAGGGCCAGCCGCTCGCCACCGCGCAGCACATCGATCATGCCCGGTCCGCCGCGCTGACCGAGCACCTGCACGGCCGGATAGACCTGGTCCACGCTTTCGATGCGCTCGCCGTCGACGGCCAGGATCAGGTCGCCGGGCTGCATCACCCCGGCCACGGCTGCATCGTCCAGCACCCGGTCCACCTGCGCCGGCTGCAGCCAGAACTGCCAGTTCAGTCCTGCCTGGACGGCCACGCGGCGCTCGTCGAAGCCGGCGGGCAGGCGGGACAGCGGCAGGGTCCGCTCGTGGGTCTGGTGCTGGGTATCCATCACCTCCAGCGCGGCGTCCTCGCGGTCCATGGCCGCCGCGGTCAGGGCCATGCTGGCATCACCCACGGTGGCCACGGGGCGTCCATCCACGGTGAGAATGCGATCACCTGCCTGCAGCCCGGCGGCCTGGGCCATGCCGGTGACGCGGCCCACGGTGGCTGAATAATCCTGCTTGCCCAGCACGAACATCGCCCAGAGCAGCAACATGCACAGCAGCAGATTGGCCAGCGGCCCGGCGGCCACGATGGCGATGCGCTGCCAGACGGTCTTGTGGTTGAAGGCCTGGCCGCGCTCCTGCGGGTGCACGTCCACCTCGCGCTCGTCGAGCATCTTCACATAGCCGCCGAGCGGAATCGCGGCGATTGCGAACTCCGTGCCGTGACGGTCGCGGCGCGACCACAGCGGTTTGCCGAAGCCCACCGAAAAGCGCAGTACTTTCACCCCGCAGCGGCGCGCCACCCAGTAGTGCCCGAACTCGTGGATGGTCACAAGCAGGCCCAGGCTGACGATCATCCACCACACCGATCGGAAGAATTCAGTCATGGCGACGCGCAGCGGTGGCGGAGCGGAGTGGCATCGGGACGGCAGGCCTCAGAGGAGCGCAATGGCGGAGCGGGTCAGCGCACGGGCGCGCTGGTCGGCAGCGAGCAGGCCCTCCAGTGTATCGGCCCCTTCGCCTGGCAATGTGGAGAGCGCCTGTTCCACCAGCGCCGGAATGGACAGGAAGCCGATCCGTCCCTGAAGAAACGCTGAAACCGCCTCTTCATTTGCCGCATTGAGGATGGCGGGCGCGGTTCCACCGGCGGCCATCGCCTGCCAGGCCAGCGCCAGGCAGGGGAAGGCGTCACTATCGGGCGCTTCGAAATCCAGCCGGCCGTGCTGGAGCAGGTCGAGCCCGGCCACTCCGGCGTCGATGCGCTGCGGCCAGCCCAGGCCGACAGCCAGGGTAGTGCGCATGTCCGGCAGGCCCATCTGGGCGAGCGTGGAGCCGTCGATGAACTCCACCAGCGAGTGCACCAGGCTCTGCGGGTGCACCAGCACCTCGATCCGCTCACCGGGCACGTTGAACAGGTGGTGCGCCTCGATGACCTCCAGGCCCTTGTTCATCAGGGTAGCCGAGTCGACCGAGATTTTCGGGCCCATCGACCACTTGGGATGGGCCACCGCCTGGGCAGGGGTCACCTGCCGCAGTTCCGCGCGAGTACGCCCACGGAACGGCCCGCCGGAGGCGGTGAGCAGGATCCGCCGCACGCCGGCGCCCTCCACGCTGGCATCCCGGGACCGCAGGCACTGGAAGATCGCGCTGTGCTCGCTGTCGATGGGCAGGATCTCGGCGCCGCCCTGCTGCGCGGTGCGGGTCAGCAGTTCGCCGGCCAGCACCAGCGATTCCTTGTTGGCCAGCAGCAGGCGCTTTCCCGCCGCCGCCGCGGCGAGCGTGGAGGACAGCCCGGCCGCCCCCACGATCGCGGCGATAACGGTATCGCACGCATCGCCTGCGGCGAGCGCATCGAGCGCGGCGGGGCCGGCGTGGGCCTGGGTCGCCAGGCCGGCCTCGCGCAGGCCGTCGCGCAGGCGCGCGAAACCGGCCTCATCGGCGATGACCGCATGCAGCGGCCGGTGCCGGGCGCAGAGCGCGAGCAGCGCCTCCACCTGGGAGCCGGCGGCAAGCACGGTGGCCTGGAACCGGTCCGGGTGGCGCGCGATGACGTCCAGCGCGGAGGCGCCGATGGATCCGGTGGCGCCGAGGACGGCGACCCGACGCAGGGCAGGAGCGGAGTTCGGGGTCACAGGCCGAAGATTTCCTTGCCGACCGCAAATACCGGCAGAGCCGCCAGCACGCCATCCACGCGGTCCAGCACGCCGCCGTGGCCGGGAATGATGTGTCCGGAATCCTTGGCGCCGGCGTGGCGCTTGAGCAGGCTCTCGAACAGATCACCCAGCACCGAGGCGAACACGGCCACCACGGTGATCAGCAGCAGCCAGGGCAGGTGCGCGGCATCCACCAGCGTCCATTCCGGCACACCGAAGCCGAGGCCGAAGGCGGTCATCACCAGCAGGCCGGCGATGAGGCCGCCGAACAGGCCTTCCCAGGTCTTGTTGGGGCTGATGCGCGGGGCGAGCTTGCGGCGTCCGAACGCGCGGCCGGCGAAGTAGGCACCGGAGTCCGCCGCCCACACCACCATCAACGAGGCCAGCAGCCACAGGTGGCCGCGGTCGTCGCCGGCGTGCAGCAGCACCAGCGAGGCCCAGGCCGGGAACACGGCCAGCGTGCCGGCCAGCAGCTTGAACGCGCGCGCCGGACTGTCCGGGTCCGCACCGAAGTTGAAGAACCGCAGCCACAGCAGGGCCAGCAGCCACCAGCCCACGCCCACCAGGGCGGCCACCCGGAACAGGAACAGGGAGCTGTCGCGGTCCCAGACCACCAGCACCATCAGCACCAGGTTGAGCAGCAGCAGGGTGGTGCGGGCCAGGGTGTCGTCCACCCCGGAGAGCTTGAGCCACTCCCACAGGCCGATCAGCATCACGGCAGCGGCGGCGGCGGCCAGCCACTGGCTGGGCAGCAGCAGGATCGCCGCGATGGCGGCAGGCGCCATGATCAGCGCGGCGATGACACGGGTCTTGGTCATGGGTGGGTCTCGGTGGCCAGGGCGGCGATCTGGGCACTGGTCAGGCCGAAGCGGCGTTCCCGCCCGGCAAAAGCGTCCAGCGCGGCCTGCAGCTGGTCGGCGTCGAAATCCGGCCACAGCACGTCGGTGAACCACAGTTCGCTGTAGGCAAGCTGCCACAGCAGGAAATTGCTGATGCGGGTATCACCGCCGGTGCGGATGAACAGGTCCGGCGCCGGCAGGTCGGCCAGCGCGACGTGGCTGCCGAGCAGCGCTTCGTCGATCTGCTCCGGCCGCAGGCGCCCGGCCGCGACTTCCTCGGCCAGCGTGCGCGCTGCGCGGGCGATGTCCTGGCGGCCACCGTAACTGGCGGCGATGCTCAGCGTCATCGCGGTGTTGTGGGCGGTACGTTGCTCGGCCAGCTGCATGCGGCTGACCAGCGACGCGCCGAAGCGCTCGCGCTCGCCGATGAAGCGCACGCGCACGCCACGCCGGTGGAGCTCGTCCACTTCGCGGTCCAGCGCATGCAGGAACAGCTTCATCAGCGCTTCCACCTCATCGTCCGGGCGCCCCCAGTTCTCACTGGAGAACGCGAACAGGGTCAGCGCCGGGATGCCCAGCTGCAGGCAATGGTCGATGGTGCGGTTGACCGCACGGGCGCCGGCACGATGGCCGATCATGCGGGGGCGACGGCGCTGCTGCGCCCAACGCCCGTTGCCGTCCATGATGACGGCAACGTGGCGCGGGAGGGCGCTGGGCAACGGCGGTGGCACTGAAGACATCGACCTCAGACCGCCATCAGTTCCTTTTCTTTCTCGGCCACGACCTTGTCGACATCCTTGATCATGCTGTCGGTCAGCTTCTGGACCTCGTCCTCGGAGCGCTTCTTGTCGTCCTCGGTGATTTCCTTGTCCTTGAACAGCTTGGCCACTTCCTGGTTGGCGTCGCGGCGGATGTTGCGGATGGCGACCTTGGTTTCCTCGCCCTCCTTGCCCACCGTCTTGGCCAGTTCCTTGCGGCGCTCTTCGGTGAGCGGCGGCAGGTTCAGGCGCACGACGGTGCCGACCACGGTCGGGGTCAGGCCGAGGTCGGAGGCGTAGATCGACTTCTCGACCGCCGAGACCAGGCCCTTGTCGAACACGGAGATGATCAGCGAGCGACCTTCGGAGACACTGATACTGGCGACGTTGCCCAGCGGGGTCTGCGAGCCGTAGGCCGGCACGGTGATGCCATCCAGCAGCGCCGGCGAGGCGCGGCCGGTGCGGATGGTGGTCAGGGTGTGGCGCAGAGCATCGATGCTCTTGGCCATGCGCGTCTGCGCGTTCTGCTTGATGTCGTTGAGCATCGCCCGGTCCTGGGTGTTTCTGGAATCGGACGATTATAGGCGAAGACGGCCATGGCCCGGGACATGCCGGCCCGGCCGTCCATCCGGCGCTCAGTTGCTGCCGCGGCCCCGGACCAGGGTGCCGATGGGCTGGCCGTGCAGGATCTTCAGCAGTTCGCCCGGCTGGCCCATGTCGAACACGCGCAGGGGCAGGTCGCTGTCGCGGGCCAGGGCGAAGGCCGCCGTGTCCATGACCTCGATCCCGCGCGAGATGACTTCATCGTAGGTCAGCGTGTCATAGCGCACGGCGTCGGAATACTTGTTGGGATCCTTGTCATACACCCCGTCCACCTTGGTGGCCTTCAGCAGCAGGTCCGCGCCGATCTCGATCGCGCGCAGCGCGGCACCGGAATCGGTGGTGAAGAAGGGCGTGCCCACGCCGGCGGCGAAGATCACCAGGCGGCCTTTTTCAAGGTGCCGGATGGCGCGGCGGCGGATGTAGTCCTCGCACACGTCGTTGATCTTGATGGCGCTCATCACGCGCGCCTTGGCGCCCACTTTCTCCAGGGCGTCCTGCATGGCCAGCGCGTTGATCACCGTGGCCAGCATGCCCATCTGGTCGCCGGTGACGCGGTCCATGCCACCGGCGGCCAGGCCGGCGCCGCGGAAGATGTTGCCCCCGCCGATCACCAGCGCGATCTCCGCACCGGCCTGCTGCGCCTCGACCACTTCGCGGGCCAGGCGGTTGATGACCTTGGGGTCGATGCCGTAGTCCTCGTCTCCCATCAGCGCCTCCCCGGAGAGTTTCAGAAGGATGCGGCGATAGGCGAGCTGGGACATTGGAGCCTCGGAATGCGTGGAATCGCTGGAGATTCTACTGGCAAGCGCGTCGCGGCTGAAGCGTTTTTGTGCGCTGCGGCGAAACGGGCCGCTCCGACCCGCGTGTCCCCCCTGCCGGCGATCAGCTCGCCGGGCCCGCCGTCTGCGCCTGCGCTGCGCTGCCCGCCGGCGTCGGTGAGCGCGCGATCACGCGGTTGCGGCCCAGGCTCTTGGAGCGGTACAGCACGTCGTCAGCCGCGCGCAGCAGGTCCTGCACGTCGGCGAAGCGCTCGTAGCCTCCCTGCGTGGCCACCCCGGCGGAGAAGGTGATGAACAGCGGGCTGCCATCGAGTTCCGCCATGGGGGTCACCACGATGCTGGCCAGCACACGGCGGATGACCTCCAGCGCGACGTGTTCGGTGGTGTTGGGCAGCAATGCGACGAACTCTTCGCCGCCGAAACGGGCGACCGTGTCGGTCTGCCGCAGGTGGCCCTGCAGCTTGCCGGCGAAGGCGCGCAGTACCTCGTCGCCGGTCAGGTGGCCGTGGGCATCGTTGATCTTCTTGAAGTCGTCCAGGTCGATGAAGGCCACCGAAAGCGGCCAGCCGTGGCGACTGGCACGCATGAACTCCTGCTCCAGCACCGATTCCAGCTGGCGCCGGTTGAGCACGCCGGTCAATGCATCGCGGTGGGCCTGTTCGGCCAGCCGGTTGGCGCGGGCTTCGGATTCGTCGGCACGGCGCGTGGCCTGCTCGGCATCCAGCGCCTGGCGCAGCGTACGCAGCGTGGCCAGCTCCTGGGCGTGTTCGATCAGCTGCTGCACGCGCGCCGGCGACGCCGGCGAGGTGTCGAACAGGCTGGCGATGGTGGGCAGGGCCTCGCTGATCCGTGCCAGTACCTGGTCGAACTGCGCGCTGTCGAGCTGCAGCCGGTCGTTGACGCGTGCCAGGGCGCGTTCCCGCGCGGCATCGGCATCCTCGTCCAGCCAGATGTCGGCCACCGCGCCGGAAAGCTGCACGCAGGCCTGGAAGGTGTCGGACGAGAGGGTCTCGT
The DNA here is from genome assembly GCF_011761925.1 of Xanthomonas sp. 60. NCBI lineage: Bacteria > Pseudomonadati > Pseudomonadota > Gammaproteobacteria > Lysobacterales > Lysobacteraceae > Xanthomonas > Xanthomonas sp. 60. The sequence continues at coordinate 819,838 of NZ_JAASQW010000001.1, forward strand.
CTTCGCTGTGGGCGATGCTTTCGGAGAGGTAGCGCGGCAGGTCCCACTGCTCGGCCATCCATGCGCCGACATCGGCGTGCGTGCACTGCAACTGCGCGCGCTCGGCGGCCAGCAGCGCAGCGTTGTCGTGGGCACCGCGCAGCAGCGGCAGGTACGTATCCGGCTGCGCCTGGGCGAGGGCGAGCACGCCGATGTCCTGCAGCAGGCCGCCCAGCATGAGCTCTTCGAGCCGGCGCAGTCCGCGCGCATGGCCAAGCTGGTTGGCGGCCAGCGCGCTGAGGATGCTGCGTCGCCACGCGCGTTCGCGCAGGTCCTGACCGTTGCCGCTGGCGGCGCCGGCCAGACCCTGTGTCACGGTGAAACCCAGGGCCAGTGTGAGGGTGGCATTGAGGCCGAGCATGGTCAGCGCCTGTCCGAGATTCTCGATCCGGCGGCGGCTGGCATACAGCGGGGAATTGGCGATGCGCAGCATGCGCGCACTCAGTCCCATGTCCAGGCCGATGATGTCCGCGGCGGTGCTGATGTCCGCTTCGGGGTCCTGCGCCAGTTCGATGATGCGCAGCGCGATGCCGGGTGGCGACGGAAGATTGCGGCACAGCGCCAGGACGGCGGTCAGCTCGGGAGGCATATCGGGTCGATCGTTTCGTAGGGCGGGGATAAGGGGTCCGTCATGGATCCGCGATGCAGCCCGTGCATCCCACGATACTCCCCTGCGGCCAGTATCGGTCCCCGCGCCAGATAACGCAAAGTGCAGCCGGAGTTTCCATCCGTTGGCCAAAAAAAAGCCGCGCAGGGCGCGGCTTTTCCGATGGATCAGGACGTTCCGGCAATCAAGCCAGGCCGGCCTGCTTCATCACTTCGGCAGCGTAGTCTTCCACCACCTTCTCGATGCCTTCGCCGACGGCCAGGCGCTGGAAGCCGACCACGTCGGCACCGGCGGCCTTCAGCACCTGCTCGACGGTCTGATCGGTATTGAGCACGTACGGCTGGCCGTACAACGTGACTTCGTTGACGATCTTGGCGATCTTGCCGCTGATGATCTTCTCCAGGATGTCGGCCGGCTTGGCCTTGTCCTTGTCGGTCATCTTGGCCAGCTCGATTTCCTTTTCCTTGGCAACGAAGTCGGCCGGAACGTCGGAGGCCTTGTTGTGCGGCGGATTCATCGCCGCCACGTGCATGGCCAGGCCACGCGCCAGCTCGGCGTCACCACCGGCCAGCTCCACCAGCACGCCGATGCGGCCGCCGTGGACGTAGGCCGCCACGTTGTTGGTGCTTTCCAGGCGGGCGATGCGGCGCACGTCGACCTTCTCGCCGACCTTGGCGATGACGGCGGCGCGGGTGTCGTTGATCGTCTCGCCGGAGGGCAGCTTGACCTCGTTCAGCGTGGCGATGTCCGCCGCGCCCGAAGCCAGGGCAGCATCGGCAACGGCGCGCGCGAAGGTGGTGAAGTTCTCATCCTTGGCGACGAAGTCGGTCTCGGAGTTGATCTCGACCAGCACCGCCTTGCCGGCGTCCTGGGCTGCCACGATGACGCCTTCGGCGGCCACGCGGTCAGCCTTCTTGTCCGCCTTGGCCAGGCCCGACTTGCGCAGCGCTTCGATGGATGCATCGATGTCGCCGTTGTTTTCGACGAGTGCCTTCTTGCACTCCATCATGCCGGCGCCGGTGCGCTCGCGCAGTTCCTTGACCAGGGAAGCAGTGATTTCCATGGGATTACCTCACGAAAGAAAGGGATTGGGCCGGCAGGTTGGCCGGCCCATGTGACATGGCCCTGACACGCGCCGGGGGCGCGCTGCAGGGAGGGTGGGCACCAGGGTGCCCACCGGGCCTGGATCAGGCCTGGGCGTCGGACTTCTTTTCAGCCGTCTTCTTGGCCGGAGCGCGGCGGGCCGGCTTGGCTTCTTCGCCTTCAGCGGCTTCGGCGAACTCTTCCTCGCGCACGGTGGCGGCGTGCGGCGCGGCGGCCTTGCCTTCCAGCACGGCGTCGGCGGCGGCGCGGGCATACAGCTGCACGGCACGGATGGCGTCATCGTTGCCCGGGATGGCGTAGTCCACCAGCTCCGGGTTGTAGTTGGTGTCGACCACCGCGATCACCGGGATGCCGAGCTTCTTGGCTTCCTTGATGGCGATGTCTTCGTGGCCGATGTCGATGACGAAGATCGCGTCGGGCAGACGGTTCATGTCCTTGATGCCGCCCAGCGAAGCTTCCAGCTTGTCGCGCTCGCGACGCAGGCCCAGCACTTCGTGCTTGACCAGCTTCTCGAAGCTGCCGTCGTTCTCGCCGGCTTCCAGCTCCTTCAGGCGCGCCACCGACTTCTTCACCGTGGCGAAGTTGGTCAGGGTGCCGCCCAGCCAACGCTGGTTCATGAAGGGCATGCCGCAACGCTCGGCTTCTTCACGGATCGACTCGCGGGCGCTGCGCTTGGTGCCCAGGAACAGGATGGTGCCGCGCTTCTGTGCCACCGAGGAGATGAAGTTCATCGCATCGTTGAACAGCGGGACGGTCTTTTCCAGGTTGATGATGTGGATCTTGCCGCGGGCGCCGAAGATGTACGGAGCCATCTTCGGGTTCCAGTAACGGGTCTGGTGGCCGAAGTGGACGCCGGCTTCGAGCATCTGGCGCATGGTGATCTGGGGCATGGTGTAACTCCTGGAGGGAACCTGCGTGCTCCGCTGTCCGTTGCCGGACGCCCGCGGTCAGTGTGCGGGACAGCGCGGGCGCGCTTGGGGTTCCGGGGTTGGGCTTCCCCATCGTCTCCGTGGCCGAACCCCTTGCGGGGCACCCCGGCACGGATCGGGACGATGGGTGTGGATTCACCGGTGACGTCCGGTGTGGACGGCTCCTCCGCGCACTGGGCGGCAGGGGAGCGGCGGATTATAGACCGGCGGCGGCCGTGGCCGCAATCGGGCTCAGCGTCCCGGTACTGCCGCCGTCACGGCGGGCCAGGAAGCGGACCCCGGGCTGGGCGGCGACCTCGGCGGGCAGGGCCCAGCAGACCGTTGCGCCAGCCAGCACGTACCCGGCCAGGCCGGGCAGCAGGACTTGCTGGTTTCCGTCGCAGTCCAGGTAGGCCAGGTCCTGCAGGCGGGTCCGGCGCGGGCCGGCATTGTGCAATGCCAGGCAGGACGCGTTGCCCGTCCGTTCCAGGCGCGCCGACAGCGCGCCGGGTGCACTGCGCGCTGTGGAAACGAACAAGGGCAGGGAGTAGCGCGCCAGCCCGGGGGCGGCCGGCTCGATGAGGACGCGGAAGGCCTGCTCGATCGGGCGTCCGGCCGGTGGCGGGGCGGTCATGACCAGCCGGACCTTCTGGCGCGTGCCGGGTGGCAGCAGCGCGTGGGTCGGGCTGGCAATCAGTGTGTCTGTCGCCTGCAGGCGATCGACGCCGTTGTCCTGGTCCCAGCGGTAGACGCGCAGACGACCCTCCCAGGCGTTGTGGTGGTCGTTGACCAGCCACAGTTCGGTCTGGACCTGTCCGGGCGCCAGTTCGAGCGTGGTCGGGCGCAGCTCAAGTGCATGGCTGGTGGGCGCGCACAGCAGCAGGAGCAGGACAGGCCGGCGCAGCGGCGGCATCAGAACACCAGGTGGATGGTTCTGCTGCCGTCCTTGGCGTCGGGGTCCGGGCTCAGCCGGCGCAGGTGGTCGGGGAGCTGGGCGGCTTCGGCCCGCTGATGGGGTGCTGCGCAGCGCGTGGTGCCATCGGGCTGGGCGGGAGCGTCGTCACAGCTTTCCACGATCTCCAGGTGGATGCGCAGGGGTTGCGGGGATGTAGCCGCCGTCGCACTGGCGGCCAGCGCGAGCAGTCCTGCTGCCGGCAGCATCCTCCGCGTTCGTTGTGTTGCCGTCATGGTGTCTGCCGTGGAGAGCCTGAGCTTCTATCGGCTGCGGACAGGCCGTCTTTAGGGTGGCGCTGGCGAGCGGCGTGGCCCCTCCGTGGTGGCGCGGGGGCGGGTTGTTGAGTTGCTGGGTTTGGGCTGGGCGGTGGGGCTGGGTGGGGGACGGCAAGAGCTGCATCCTGCGGGCCTCGCTTCGCGCCATCCATGGCGCTCAACGCCCCCACCCAACCCCACCGCCCAGCCCTGTGACAGGTCTGCATCCACCACGGGAATAAGAAAGAAAAGCAAAAGCAAAAGCAAAAGCAAAAGCAAAAGCAAAAGCAAAAGCAAAAGCAGGCTTACGGGCTGCCGAAGCTTTTGCTTTTGCTTTTGCTTTTGCTTTTGCTTTTTATTTTTTCATCCGTGGCGGCGCACGGAGCGTGTCGGGGGCTGGGCGGGTGGGGGCGGCGGGGGCGTGTCGCGCCAGGGATGGCGCGACGCGAGGCACGCAGGAGCGGCTTTTGCCGTCCCCCGCCGCCTCCACCCGCCCAGCCAGCGCCCTAGAATCTACCCAAAGGCGCCTCCACGAGGGGCCCAGCCGTTCGCCGGACCGTCAGTTGCCCCAGTCCGGCATCGGCATCGCATCGACCGGAATGAACGCATCCGGATCCTCCTTGCCACGCGCATGCTTGCCACGCAGATCGTTCTCGATCTGGTACGTGCGGCGCTGCAGCCAGGCATCGCGCACCAGCGCGTACTCGTCCACCGCATTGGCGCGGATGTCATCGATGGCCGTCAGCTGCGAACGCGTATCCACCAGCTGCAGCCCCTGCAGGCCCACGCGGACTTTGTCCTCCTCGATCGTACGGATCGGCGACAGGGGAATGTCACCGGTCAGGCCGAAGACATCACGCACGGTACGCGGCCCGAAGAACGGCAGCTCCACGTAGCGTGACTGGCGCCAACCCCACGCACCGAGCGTCTGTCCGAAATCTTCCTTGCGGTTGGGCACCATCGCCTTGCTGGCAGGATCGAACAGGCCACCGAGGCCGAGCGTGGTGTTCATCACGAAGCGGCCCAGCGTGTCCCACGCATCATCCGGCCGACCCTGCAGTACCTGGTTGACGATGGTCACCGGCGAGCGGATGTTGCTGAAGAAGTTGCTCACGCCGGTCCGCGCAAAGCGCGGCACGACGTTGGTGTACGCGGTGGCCAGCGGCTTGGCGATGGCGGTGTCGATCACCACGTTGAACGAATGCACGCGGCGGTTGAGCGGCTCCCACGGATCGTAGGCCGCCGCGTCGGCAGTGCTGACCCCGTCGCTGCCGTACAGCGCGGCAAAGTCGTCCTCCACGGCCCCTGCCGATGCCGGCGGGTCGACCGCTGCGGTGCGGCTGGCCGGCACCGTGGCGGTGGAGGCACCGGCCGCCTGCGGCAACGCCTCTGCGGCGGGCGCGACATCCACGTCGGGGGGGCTGTCCCTGTCCCCGGCACTGGCACTGGCAGGGGACGGGGGCTGGGCCGGAACCTCGGTCGCAGCGGCTGGCGCCGCATCATGCGCAGGGCGGCTGGCGCAGGCGCTCAACAGGGCGGCGACGAGCAGCGGGGAGAGGGTACGTAGCAGGGTCATGTCAGCTCGCCGGGTTAGCAGTGAAATCGAGATCGGGTGCCAGCCGGTAGGCGGCACTCAGTTCCAGCAGTCCTTCGGGTGCCCCATCCAGGCGCACCGCCTGACCCTGCCGGCGTGCCCGCGCGGCCAGCTCGGCCAGCAGCGCCACGCCGGCGCTGTCCACGCGGGGAACCTGCTGCAGGTCGATCACCTGCAGGCCGCCAGCCAACGCCTGGACCTGTGGCCACAGCGCGATCACTGCACCGCGGTCCAGCGCACCGCTGAGGCGCAGCACGCCATTGTCCAGCGCGGCAGTGGACGCATTACCTGCCATTGCTGGCCGGGCCTGCCTGCATGTTGCCGCTGCGCAGCTCTTCGGCGACCTGCTTGATGCCCTTCTGGCGCAGCGGCGCATCGAACTGGTTGCGGAAGGTCTGTACGTAGGAGATGCCTTCGATGTTCACGTCGAAGATCTTCCACTGGCCGCCGACGTTGCGCATCAGGTATTCCACCGGCGTGGGCTCACTGCCGGCACGCACCAGCTCGGTGCTCACCCGCGTACCGCGATTGCCCGGCAGCGGCGCCTCGCCCTTCAGGCGGAATGTCGGCCGACCCTGGATGTTCAGCAGGGCCGAGCCGTAACGCTGCATCAGGTTGTCGGCCATGGCGTCGGCAAAGAGCTTGATGTCCGCATCGGAGGCACCCCGGGCGTTGACGCCCAGCACCAGGCGCGCGGCGTAGTCGCGGTCGAAGCTCTTGTTGAGTTCGCTGTCGATGTAGCTGCGCAGGGCCGACGGGTTCTGCGAGAACTCGGCCTTGCGCTGCTGCAGCGTGCCCAGCACGCGCGAGCTGGTGTCCAGTACGGTCTTGCCAGCCTGGCCCTGTGCGGCGGCCTGGGCGGCCGGCGCGGTCTGCGCGTTCGCCAGCAGCGGGGTGGCCGCCAGCAGCGAGGAAGCCAGGAGGATCGGGAGGAGTTTCTTTTTCATGGTTGCGGTTCCGTTGCGGGCGCGTTCGCGCCGTCGTGGGAGTCATTGGGCTGGGCTGCGTCGCCACCGGCGCCGCCGCCACTGAACATGTACTTGCCGACCAGCTGGATCAGGTCTACAGCGGGCTGGGTGAACGCGATTTCATCGCCGGCCTTGAGCACCTCGGGGTCACCGCCCGGCTGCAGGCCTATATAGCTTTCGCCGAGCAGACCGCTGGTGAAAATGCCCGCGGAGGTGTCGGCCGGCAGATCCTTGTACTTGCCGTCGATGCGCAGGGTGACGATGGAATCGAACTTGACCGGGTCAAGGTCGACTGCGGCCACCTGGCCGATGGTCACCCCGCCGATCTTCACCGGCGCCTGCGTGCGCAGCTGGCCGATCTGCGAGAAACGGGCCTTCAGCGCGTAGCCGTCGTTGCCCAGTCCCCAGCGCTGGTTGGTCGAGGCAACCGCCAGGACGAGCAGGGAGGCCAGCGCCAGCAACAGGAAGGCGCCGACGGAGAATTCCAGTCTGGGACCGCGGATGGCCATATCTGTTTCACCATTGTCTTGAAAAGGCTTCGACAGGATCGAAGCGGGTTGACACTGCGTAGCGGCCAGCGGCCGATACCCGGATTATCTGGAACACCACAGCACAGCAGTTACTGGAACAGCATCGCCGACAGCACGAAGTTGAAGATCAGCACCAGCAGCGAAGCATTGACCACCGCGCGCGTGGTGGCCACCGAGGTACCCTCGATGGTCGGCTCGGCATGGAAACCAACATACGACGCGACCAGCGCGGCCGTGCCGCCGAAAATCGCCGATTTCAGCATCGCCACACCGAAGTCGTCCCAGAAATCGACGCTGTTGCGCAGCGCCGACCAGAACACGCCATTATCCAGTCCGAGCACGTGCACCGCTTCAAAGTAACTGGCGGTGATGGCGAGCGAACAGAACACGCCGGTCAGCAGCGGGACGGTCAGCACGGCGGCCCAGAAACGCGGAGCGACCGCCTTGGCCACCGGGTCGATGGCCATCAGCTCCAGCGCCTTGATCTGGTCGGTGGCGCGCATCAGGCCGAGTTCGGCAGCGATGGAGCTGCCGGCGCGGCCGATGAACAGCAGCGCAGTCAGCACCGGGGCCAGTTCGCGGTACAGCGACAGGCCCAGCAGTGTGGACAGGGCGTCGGCCGCGCCGAAGGTGGTCAGCGTGCGGTAGCCCTGCAGCGTCAGCACCAGCCCGACGAAGGCACCGCCGACGGCGATGATGGGCAGCGAGCGCGCACCGATCTTGTAGATCTCGCGCGTGAGCTCGGCCAGGAAGTCCGCCGTGGGTGTCGAACCGCGCAGCACGGTCAAGGAGAACAGGCCGGCACGGCCCAGCGAGCGGGTGGCAGCAACCAGAGGCATCAGGCAGTCCTCGACCGCGGCGCGGCATCGAAGGGAATCGGGCCATCCGGACGGCCGTGCAGAAACTGCTGCAGCAGCGGGTCATCGCTGCCCTGCAATGCCGCCGGCGTGCCCTGGAACACCACGCCGCCGTTGGCGATCGCGATGACCTGGTCGCAGATCGGCAGGGTCTCATGCACATGGTGGCTGACGATGATGCTGGTCAGCCCCAGGCTGCGGTTGAGGCGCTGGATCAGGCTCATGATCACCCCCGAGGCGATCGGGTCCAACCCGGTCAGCGGCTCGTCGTAGATCATCAACGGCGGATCCAGTGCCAGCGCGCGGGCCAGTGCCACGCGCCGCGCCATGCCGCCGGACAACTCGCGCGGCCACGCCTCGCCCGCCGCCAGCAGGCCCACGGCATGCAGCTTGAGCTGCACCAGCCGCTCGCGTACCGCCGCCGGCAGCCGCGTATGCGCGCGCAGCGGCAGCGCCACGTTCTCGGCCACGGTGAGGTCGGTCAGCAGGCCGTTGCCCTGCAGCAGCACGCCGACGCTGCGGCGCATCTCGCGCAGTGCGCTCGCACCGGTCGGGATGGGTGCTCCGAACAGCGAAACCGCACCGGCCACCGGACGCAGTTCGCCGGTCAGGGCGGCCAGCAGCGTGGACTTGCCGCTGCCCGACGGGCCCAGCACTGCAGTGATGCTGCCTTGGGGCACCTGCAGCGAAACGTCACGCAGGATCGTGCGCCCGCCGCGTTCGATGTGCACGTTGTTCAACTGTACGAGGTGGTTCGCTGAGGCGGGCATGCGCACCATTAACGATTTTCCAACGTTCAAGCATCGGTGCGGTCTCCTGAACAAAACCGAACCAGCACGGGGACTTATTGTCGCATGCGGGTCACGGGCGTGCCTGACATGCGACAGGACAGTGCGGGAAGCGTCCCGGAACAATCCCGCAGGCACGTCAGCGAGCCCCCGATGGGATGCCGGCCGGCGATCGCCTGAAGGTGCCCCACCATTGCACGTCCACCTGACTGGGGCACACTGTGCGCGATGACCGACCCGGCTGGCGACTTCCGCCTCTACCACTCCAATTCGCTTGACGTACTGGCGGCCCTGCTGGCGCGGCATGTCCGCGCGCCGATGGCGGACCAGCCACTGCTCGCACCGGAAACTGTGCTCATTCCGCAGGTGGCGATGCGTCGCTGGTTGCAGTCGACCCTGGCCGCCGAGTACGGCGTGGCTGCCAACCTGGAGTTCCTGACTCCTGGCGAGTTCGTTGCCCGCGCACTCAACGCCAACGTCCCCGGCGAGCAGGATGACCTGGACGCGGCCGCGCTGCGCTGGCGCCTGCACGCTGCGCTCGGCGATCCTTCCTTGATGGCGCAGTCGCCGATGCGGGCCCTGCAGACCTATCTGTCGGGCCCTGATCCCCTCAAGCGCTGGGCGCTGGCGGGGGAGCTGGCGGGCGTGTTCGAGAAGTACCAGGCATGGCGGCGTGACTGGCTGCTGCGCTGGGACGCCGGTGCTGATCCCCAGGACCCACAGGCGCTGCTGTGGCGGCACGTGGCGCAGGGCCAGAGCTACCGGGCCCGGCGCATCCAGGCCTATCTGGACCAGTTCGAAGGGACCGGTAAACCGCTCCCGCAGGGCCTGCCACTGCGGCTCTCCGCGTTTGCCACGCTCAACATTTCCCCGGACGTGCTGCGGGTCATGGCCACGCAGTCGCGCGTAGGTGAACTGCATTTCTACCTGCCCACCCCGGTGCAGTCGTACTGGGGCGATCTGCAGACCCTGGCCGAGCGCCTGCGCAGCGGAGCGCCGGATCCCTTCGGCGCCGCTGCCGGCGAGAACCGGCTGCTGGAAGCCTGGGGCGCGGCCGGCCGTGATTTCATGGCCGTGCTGGGCAGTTACGAAGTGGTGCATCCGGCCGGCGAGATCGCCGCCTACGTGGACCCGGACGAGGCGCCGGGCCCCACGCTGGATGGGAATGGCCTGCATGACAGCCTGCTGCACCGCCTGCAGCGCGACCTGTTCCATCGCCGCGCGCTGCCTTCCGGTCCGCTGCGCGACACCCTCCGCGCGGAGGATCCCAGCCTGCAGGTGCATGCCTGCCACACCCGGTTGCGCGAACTGCAGGTGCTGCACGACCAGCTGCGTGGGCTGCTGCAGGACACGCGGTTCGACCCGCCCCTGCAGGCGCGCGACATCGCCGTGCTGGCGCCTGACATCGACCCTTACGTGCCTTACCTGGATGCGGTCTTCGGTGGCCGCAGCGCCGAGGAGGACCACATCCCGTACGCGCTGGCGGACACCAGTCCGCTGGCCGGCGAACCGCTGGCCGATGTGTTCGTTCACCTGCTGGGACTGCCGGTCTCGCGGTTCGGACTGAACGAGGTGCTCGACCTGCTGGCCAGCGCACCGCTCGCCGAAGCCTCCGGGCTGGACGCGGCTGCCTTCGACCGCCTGCATGACTGGCTGCTGGCGGCCGGTACCCGCTGGGGCCTGCACGCCGACCACCGCCGCGCGCACCAGGCCCCGGCCGACGATGCCTACACCTGGCAGTTCGCTCTCGACCGCCTGCTGCTCGGCCATGCCAGTGGCAGCGACGGCGATATCGCCGGGGTGGCGCCATGGCCCGAGCTGGAAGGCAGTGCGCTGGACGCCCTGGACCGCCTGCTGCGGCTGCTGCGCGTGCTGGCGGTCTACCAGCAGCGGCTGGGCGAAGCGCTGCCACCGGCGCAGTGGCGCCAGCGCCTGCTCGGCCTGCTGGATGCAGTGCTGCCCACGCCGCCGTCCTCGCCCAACAGCCAGCGCGCGCTGGAGCGCCTGCGCCGGCTGATCAACCAGTTCGCCGACGACGCCGACAACGCCGGCGTCCTCGATACCGTCGCGCCGGACGTGATCCGCGCACACTTCACCGCGGCCTTGACCGAGGCGGACACGCGCGCCCCGTTGCTCACCGGTGGGGTAAGTTTCGGCCGCATGGTGCCGATGCGGCTGCTGCCGTTCCGGGTCATCTGCATCCTGGGCTTGAACGATGGCGACTTCCCGCGCCGTGATCCGGCGGCCGGGCTCAACCAGCTCACCGCGCAGCTGGATACGCCGCAGCGCCGCCGCGGCGACCGCTCCACCCGCGAAGACGACCGCTTCCTGTTCCTGCAGTTGTTCGCCGCGGCGCAGGACGTGTTCTACCTGAGCTACCTCGGCGCGGACCCGCGCGATGGCAGCCTGCGCGAGCCCTCGGTCCTGGTCAGTGAGCTGATCGATGCAGCCCTGCAGTACCACCAGCAGCCGGAGGCCATCGCAGCACAGTTCGTGGTGCGCCACGCCTTGCAGCCGTTCTCGCCGGCCGCCTTCGGTGGCAGCGACCCGCGCCGTTTCAGCTACCGCCGCCAGTGGCACGCGGCGGCGGCGGCGGTGGGGGGCATGCGCACCGTGCTGCCGCCGTGGTCCGTGCCGGGCACGCCGGTGACGGCTTCGCCTGCGGAAGGTGACAGCCTGGCGCTGGATGATCTGCGCCGTTTCCTGATCGATCCGGCGGGACACTACCTGGCGCTTTCTCTGGGTGTGCGGCTGCCGGGCGGCATCGCCGAGAGCGATGACGTGGAACCGCTGGTGCTGTCCGAGCGGGGGCCGGAGCAGCGCAGCGTGCAGCTGGCGGTGGTGCAGGCCACGCTGACAGACGACGATGCACCGCTGTACCCGCGCCTGCGGGCGCGGGCGCTGCTGCCTTCGGGCGCGCTCGGTGAGCGCGCCTTCGAAACCCTGCAGGCGCAGACCCGGCCCTACGCGCAGGCGCTGCGCGAGTGGCTTGGCGGGCAAGCGCTGGAAAGCCGCCGCTACGACGTGGAGATCGACGGCGTGCGATTGCACGGGCGCGTGCGCGATCGTCTTCCGCAGGGCCTGGTGCGCCTGCGTACCGGCCCCCTCAATGGACCGGCGGCGATCCGTCATGGGCTGGACTGGCTGCTGGCCAACGCGTCCGGCGACGCGCTGCCGCTGGTGCAGTTCCATGATGAAGGAGAGCAGGGCGTGGGGCCGCATGTGCTGCCGGCGCTGCCGGTCCCACAGGCGATCGCGGCGCTGCGCGCGCTGCTGCAGCTGCGCCACCGTGGACTGCAGGCACCGTTGCCGTTCGGCCCCTACACCGGCTGGGCGGTGTACACCGCCAGCGAAGACAAACGGCGCACGGAAGGTGCCAAGCGCTGGCACGGCTCGGAACGCAGCTGGGGCGAATCCCACGGCGAGGCGCTGCAGCTGGCCCTGCGCGGGGTTGATCCCTTCGCCGATGACCGCGCCTACGCTGAACTGCTGCAGATCACGCAGACCGTGTTCGGTGCCGTGTGCGAGGGTCGCGCACCCTCTTCAACCGACCACGGACCGGGAGCCGCGGCATGAGCGGAACCTGGCCTTCCCTGCCGCTGGACCCGTACCTGGTGCTGCCCCTGGATGGCGTGCGCCTGATCGAGGCCAGCGCCGGCACCGGCAAAACCTTCACCCTGGCCACGCTGTTCACCCGCCTGGTGGTGGAGCAGGGCCTGCGCATCGGGCAGATCCTGGCGGTCACCTTCACCGATGCAGCCACCCAGGAACTGCGCAAGCGCATCCGTGAGCGCCTTGCACTGGCCGCGCAGCTGGTGGACCGCCCGGCCGCACTGGACGAGCCGCCGGAGGTGGCGCTCACCCGCCACGTCCTGCAGCAGCACCTGCAGCAGGGCCGGGAGAGTGCTGCCGCACTGCAGCGACGCCTGCAGGTGGCGGCAGACGAGATCGACCTCGCCTCGATCTTCACCATCCATGGCTTCTGCGCGCGCGTACTGCGCGAACACGCGCTGGAGAGCGGCCACACCTTCGACGCGCCCGAGCTGCTGGCCAGCGATCGCGCACTGCTGGAAGAGCTGGCAGCGGACCTGTGGCGGGTCCATGCCAGCGATGCCGCCACGCTCGATGCCCTGACGTTCCTGTGGAAAACCCCGGACGCCTTCGCCGGCGACCTCTCCACCCTGATCGGCCCCCTGCCGCTGCTGCCGCCCACCGCGCCGGCCGGCGACGATCCCCAGCCGCGCCTGGAAGCCGCCGCCGAGGCGCTGGCCGAGGGCGTGCGCGTCCATGGCGACGCCTTCTTCGGCGACCTGTGCACGGCGGTGGAAGCGAAATGGCTCAACGGCAATTCCTACCGGCTGTCCTGGCTGCAGCCGCTGTGCAGCGATCTGCGCAGCTGGGCGCTGAGCGGCGCACCGCCCAGCGTGCTCGACAGTGACCGCCTGTCCGCCTTGCTGCCTGCTGCACTGACCAGCAAGACCAACAAGAAACACCTTGACCGCACACCGGCCTCGCCCGTGCAGGCACTGCTGCAGGCTCTGCTGGAAGCGCGTGACGCACGCGCGGCCTGGTTGCGCACGCAGGCGGTCAACTTCCTGCACCAGCTGCGTGACCAGGCCCGCCAGCGCCTGCGCGCACTCAAGCAGGTGCGCCGGGTACAGACCTACGATGACCTCATCGACGGGGTCGCCGATGCGCTCGCCGGCCCTCATCGGGCCACGCTTGTGCGGCAGCTGCGCGCGCAGTACCACATCGCGCTGGTGGACGAATTCCAGGACACCGATGATCGCCAGTGGCGCATCTTCGAAACGATCTTCGGCGACTCCGATGACGTCCGCGAGGCGGGACTGTCGCCGGCGCTGTTCCTCATCGGCGATCCCAAACAGGCCATCTACGGGTTCCGCGGCGGCGATATCCATACTTACCTCGCCGCCCAGCGCGGTGCCCTGGGTGCGCCGCCGCTGGACCGCAACTTCCGCTCGCGCCCCAGCGTGCTGCGCGCGCTGCAGGTGCTGTACGCCCAGGCCGGCCCGAGCGCGTTTCTCGACGAGGCCATCCAGTTCGAGCCGGTGGCGGCAGGCGGCGTACGCCGCGATGACGACTACCTGCGCGATGGGGTGCCTGCGCCCGGCCTCACCCTGCGCGTGCTGCGCAGCACCGACGGCAGGCCGCTGCAGGCGGACCCGTCGCGTGAGGCGGCCTGCGCTGCCTGCGTGACCGATATCCACCGCGTGCTCGTCCAGGCGCGTGCCGGCAGCGCGCTGCTGCGTGGGCGCCCGGTGCAGCCCGGCGACATCGCGGTGCTGGTGCGTTCCCACCGCGAAGCGACGATGGTGCAGCGCGCGCTCGCGCGCGTGGGCATTCCTGCCGTGGCGGCCGGCAAGCAGAGCCTGTTCGCCACCCCGGAAGCACAGGAGCTGCGCGCGCTGTTGCTGGCCCTGCTGCAGCCGGCCGATGAGGGTCGCCTGCGCGCGGCGCTGGCCACCGTGCTGCTCGGACAGGATGCGGCCGCCATCGCAGCGATGGAGCGCGACGGTGAGGTACAGCGCGCCCACCAGGCGCAGCTGCTGCAGTGGCGCGAACGCTGGAACCGCGGCGGCCCGTTCGCGGTGATCACCGAGGTCTGCGCCGCCGCCGCCGCGCGCCTGCTGGCGTTGATCGATGGCGAGCGCCGCCTGACCAACTACCTGCAACTGGGCGAGCTGCTGCAGGAAGCCACCGCGCAGGCGCTGGGCATGCATGGCCTGCTCGACTGGCTGCAGGGCCGCATCGCCCATGCCGACCAGAACGACGAGCAGCAGTTGCTGCGGCTGGAATCGGACGCGCGGCGCGTGCAGATCATCACCCTGCACAAGAGCAAGGGGCTGGAATACCCGCTGGTGTACCTGCCCTTCGTCGGCATCGAGGGCAGCGCGCCGGCCACGGCCAACCACTGCACGGTGCATGTCGAGGGGGACCGGCAGCTGCACTGGAAACTGGGCGGGGAGGATGCCTGGGAGACCGTCACCGGCATGCGCGACCAGGCCCGGCGCGCCGAGGATGCGCGGCTGCTGTACGTCGGCCTGACCCGCGCCGAGCACGCGCTGTGGATCGCCATCGGTGACCTGGCCGGATTCTCGAAGACACGCCTCGCGCCGATGGTCAGCGACCTGCCGGCCCTGGCCGCGCAAAAGGATTTCTTCATCGACGCGGCACCGCCCGCCGCCGCGCCCGCCTATCTCGCGCCGGAGCGCGACGCCGGCATTCCAGCGGTCCGCGTGAGCGAGCGCCGCGTGCCGAACGACTGGTGGGTATACAGCTTCACCCAGCTGGCCCACGCCGATGCCGGCCATGAGATCGAAGCGGCCGCCACCGAGGTACCCGCGCCTGCGGCCGACGAGCCCGTCGGCGCCGGACTGCCGCTGGAGCCGGCACTGCCCGCGGGCAGTGATGTCGACGCCGCCGTGGTGGACCCCCGCTTCATGGGCAGCCGCTTCGGCAACGTGCTGCATGATGCCCTGGAGCATGTGGCGTTCGACACCTGGAGGGACTGGCGTCCCGGCCAGCCGCCACCGCCGGGCCAGGCCGACGTGTTGTACCGGGCGCTCCGGGAGGGGGGCTATGCCGACCTCGACCTGCCCGATGGCGTGGGCGTGCTGACGCCGTTGGTGGGCCATACGCTGACCGTGCCGCTGCCCGAGGGCGGCGCCCTGTGCAGCGTGCCACCAGACGCGCGCCGGGCCGAAATCGAGTTCCATTTCGCCATGCAGCCCACGCGCGTGCCCGCGCTGCTGCGTCTGCTGCACCGCTACGGCATCGTGGCGGCGCGCCGCGGCTTCGGACTGCGCCGGCAGCTGGAAGGCTTGATGACCGGCAAGATCGATCTGACCTACGTGCGCGACGGCCGCTGGTATGTGCTCGATTACAAATCCAACCGCCTGCCCGGTTACACCCCCGAGCTGCTCAGGGTGGCCATGCAGCACAGCGAATACGATCTGCAGGCGCTGATCTACACCCTCGCGCTGCACCGCTGGTTGCGCTTCCGGCTGGGCACGCGCTATGACTATGCACGCGATATGGGCGGCATCCGTTACCTGTTCTGCCGCGGCCTGGCGGTACCGGGCGAAGGCCTCCACGCGCAGACCTTCGAGCCTGCGCTGGTCCACGAACTGGACGCGCTGTTCGCCGGGGGCGAGGCGGCGCAGGCCGCGTTGATCGCCCGCGCCACGGGGGGCACCCCATGAGCCTGCTCAACGCACTGCGCAGCAGTGGCCAGCTGCGCACCATCGATCACGCGCTCGCACTCAGCCTGGGGCGTCTGCGCGAAGACACCCCGGAGCCGGTGCAGGTTGCCGCGGCACTGGCCTCGTTGGCGGTATCGCAGGGGCATGCCGGCTTCGATCCGGTGCACCCGGAGCGTCTGGTGGAGGGCCAGCCGGCGGAGGGTGCGTTCGACTGGCCCGCCCCGGAGACGTGGCGCGCGCTGCTGGAGGCCTCGCCCTGGGTCGCCTGCCCGCAGACCTCCACCCAACCTGCCGACGACGCCCCCCTCGTGCTGGAGAACGGCCTGGTCTACCTGCGCCGTTACCGCGAGTACGAACGGCAGCTCGCCGCGGGCCTGCAGCGCATCGGCCGGCACCGGTTGGCCTCGGCCGAGCTGCAGCCTCTGGCCCCGCTGTTCGCACGGCTGTTCCCACACGCAGCCACGCAGGAGGACCACCAGGCGCGTGCCGCTGCGGTGACCCTGCGCCATCCGCTCGCGCTGGTCACCGGCGGGCCCGGTACCGGCAAGACGACCACCATCGCGCGCCTGTTGCTGCTGCTGGCCGCGCAGGCTGCGGCCGACCACCGCAGCGCACCCCGGGTGGCCCTGGCCGCACCCACCGGACGCGCCGCCGAGCGCATGGCCGAAAGCCTGCGCCAGGCTCTGCAGCGGCTGCAGGCCGACGGGGTGGATCCGGCGCTGTGCAACGCGCTTCCCACCACCGGCACCACCCTGCATCGCCTGCTGGGTGTCATTCCGGATTCGCAGCGCTTCCGCCATCACGCCGACAACCCGTTGCCGTTCGATGTGGTGGTGGTCGACGAAGCGTCGATGATCGACCTGCCGATGATGGCCAAGCTGGTCGAAGCGATCGCCGACGGCACCCGCCTGATCCTGCTCGGCGATGCCGACCAGCTGCCGTCGGTGGAAGCAGGGGACGTGCTCAGTGCCATCCTGCAGGCCAGCGGTGATGGCGAAGGCACGCAGGCCGATGATGCCCGCGCCCTGCACGCGCTGCTGCTGCCGCAGACGTTGCAGCCGGTCTCGGCCGCGCGTGCCTTCGCCGGCCGCCGCGTGCAGCTCCAGCGCGGCTACCGGCAGAGCGAGGCGCTGGACCTGGCGCCGCTGGCTGATGCCGTGCGTGCCGGCAACAGCCGCCGCGCGCTGGACCTGCTGCGGCACGCGGAACTGGCCGGCGTGAGCTTCCACGAAGACCTGCTCGATCCTCTCCAGGGTCACCGCGCCTACCTGCTGCAACGCTGGCAGGCGCTGGGCGAGGCCGCCGATCCTGCGCAGGCGCTGGCCCGGGCCGGCCAGCTGCGCATCCTCACCGCGCTGCGCGAGGGCCCGCAGGGTGCGCGCGGGCTCAACAGCCGCATCGAGACACTGCTCGCCGGCGCCAACGCGGGCTATTTCAATGGACGGTTGCTGCTGGTCACCGAGAACAGTTATCGGCACCGCCTGTTCAACGGGGACATCGGTGTCTGCCTGAGCGATGACGCCGGCACCCGCGTGGCCTGGTTTCCCGGGGACGACGCGGACCATCCGCGCGCGTTCCATCCGGCCGCGCTGCCGGCGCACGAGAGCGCGTTCGCGATGACGGTGCACAAGGCGCAGGGTTCGGAGTTCGACGAGGTGTGGCTGCAGCTGCCGCGGCATGACAGCCGCGTGCTCTCACGCGAGCTGGTCTACACCGGGCTGACGCGTGCCCGCAGCCGCCTGCACCTGGCAGGCCGTGCGGACATCCTGCAGCAGGCGCTGCAGCGCCACGCCAGCCGCATCTCCGGGCTGGCATGGCGGCTCGGCGCCGGTGCCGTGGGGGCGCCCGGACCGTCCGCCGGGCCCGTCGACGCCGCAGCGCCGGAACCGGCGGCATCGCCGCCACCGGCGCCGACCCAGGGCAGCCTGTTCGGCTGAGCGCCGGCGCCCTGCCGGCGCACCTGCGCTCAGTCCAGCACCAGCACCGTGCCGTCCGGGTACACGATGGCCGCTTCATCGCTGCTGGCATCGAAGAAACCGACGCCATGCTTGTTGGCCAGCACCTGGAAGATCTCGTGCGCGCGCTCGGCCACCGAGTCGGCGAACGAACCGTAGATCACGTGCTGGGCGATGCTGTAATCGGTCACTTCGGCGCGGTCGTCGTCCTGGTCCGCGAGCGGGCCGTTCATCGGCGGGAAGTGCTCGGCGAGGTCGGCGAAGAAGGCCTGCAGCGCCGGCGTGGTGACCTTCGGGTCATCGTGGTCGTGCGCCTCGTTCCAGTCGGTCTGCTTCTCGTACCAGGCCAGGAAGGCCTCGGCCTCGGTCGGCGCGGCAGCGGGATCGAAGACCATCATGTCGTAGCTCATCGGAGTGTTCCTGCAGAAGTGCGCACCGTGCGCGGACCGGCAGGGTAGCGCGGCGCTGCGGCCGGCGCGATGACGGCGCGCCGAGCGCAACACCTGCCGGGGCTAGGCCCTGGCTGGCGCAGGGGTCGGGAACAGCGCCGCGCGCAGCCCGACCAGGCCCAGCAAGGCCTCATCGCGCGCGGTGCTGGCGTCCACCTGCCCCAGGCGCGACAGCGAGCCATCCAGCTGGCCACGCAACGTGTCTCCGCCCTGCAGCGGACGCCGCGCGGCGATCTGTCCACGGTAGTGCGCGGCCACGTCGGCCAGGATCTGCTCCACCGCCTCACGGCTGCGCTGCGGCAGCGCCATGCGGGCACGCCGCAGCTGCAGGATGTTCAGGCCGATGCGGGCTTCGGTCAGCATGTCCACGGCGGCCAGATCACTGCCCTCGGGCGTGGCGGCAAGGCGCGGCGCCAGCAGCCCCAGCAGGTCCAGCATGCGCGCAGCGAACCGTGCGCGATCCTGCCGGCCGCGCCCTTCGGCCGCCTCGGCCAGCGTCGCCCAGCCTTGCCGCACCAGCCGCCGCGCGGTCCACTCGGCACCCACCGAGCGGAACAGGCGGGTCATCACCACGGCAAACCCGATCCCGATGAACATCGCCACCGCCGCGTTGGTGAACCCCTCGAAGTTGGCGCCATAGGTGTTCTGCACGCTCAGCAGCGCGACCAGGTTCACTGTCAGCGGCAAGGCAGAGAGCATCGTCTTCGGGTGGTGCAGCAGCACGCCCAGTGGCAGGAACACCACGGCCAGCAGCAGCACCAGCAGGCCGAAATCATGGACGGCCGGGAAGATGCCGAACTGGTAGATGCCAGCCACCGCCGTGGCTACCACGGCCCAGCCGAGGAAGGACATCATGCTCGGCGCCGGATCATCCTGCGCGGCGAAGAACGCCGCAGCCACTGCAGCCATCATCGCGCCGTTGCCACCGGCTTCCCAGCCCAGCGCGATCCACACCACGCAGTAGGCCATCAGGGCCGCGCCGGCGCTGAGGGCGGAAAACACCGCCATGCCGTAATCCACATGGCGCGCCTTTGCGACCGGGCGCGCGGGGGCCAGGGCCGGTGCCACACCCAGGTCGATGGCCTGGTGCAGCGCCCGGCAGGCCTGCCAGAGATCGAGCAGTTCCTCCAGGCGCAGCAGCAGGCTGGCCAGCTGCAGGTGGTCGAGGTTGTCATCCACCTGCGGTGACATCGCATGCAGGCGCGCCCGCAGCGCGGCCGTTGCCGCTGCACCTGCCGGGTCGGACGGCGCATCCGGCGCATCGGCCCCGATCCAGTCGCCGATGTCGGCCACCAGCGCCTGCAGGTCCGGCGGCAGGGGCTGGCCCTCACCGCGCAGGGCCGCCAGGCGGTCTGCAATGGATGACAGCACCGGCAGCAGCAGCAACATGCGTTCGCGCAGTTGCTGCAGCGCTACCGCTGCATCGGCATGGCGCGGATCGTCGCGGCGCATGAACGCGATCAGCGCATCGAACTGCACCAGGTCCGCTGCCAGACGGTTGCGCGGCGCGCCTGCGCGCCGGCCGTCGAGGATCTCCCGGCACCAGTGCGCGCCGTCGGCCATCCAGTTGCCCACCCGTCCGCGCAGCATCGGCCGCACCGATGCGGGGAACAGCACCGAGGCACACAGCACGGCGACCACCGTGCCGAGGATGATCTCCTCGCTGCGCGCCACCACGGTGTCGAAGATCACCTCCGGCGTGGTCACGGCCGGAAAGCCGATGAACGCCGTGGTGTACCCGGCCAGCAGGAAGGCGTAACCGCGGGGCCCGCGGTTGAGCAGCGCCAGGAACAGGCAGCCGGACAGCCACAGCGACATGGCCGCGCTCAGCAGCAGCGGTGTTTCCACCAGGTGCGGCAGCATCAGCAGCGTCGCCGCACCGGCCGCCAGCGTGCCAAGTATGCGGTAGACGCCCTTCGCGCGGGTCGGCCCCAGCAGCGGCTGGCTGACGATGTAGACGGTGGCCATCGCCCAGTAAGGGCGCGACAGGTTGCCGGCCAGCCCGATGTACAGGGCGATGATCGAAGCGAGGTAGGTCCTGATCGAGAACAGCCAGCCCTGGCGATCCAGCAGCACATGCATGGCCGTTACCTTGCCGCGGCTGCAGACACGGCCGCAACGGCATCCCAGCCGCCGCCCAGCGCGAGGAACAGGTGCACCTGGTCGCGCGAGACCTGCGCCTGCGCCTGCGCCAGGGTGGCCTCGGCGCTTGCGAGGCTGCGGTCGGCGTCCAGGCTGGAAAGGTACGGCGTGCGACCGCCCTGGTAGAGCCGCCGGTTCTGCGCGGCCGCCAGCGCTGCCTGCTCCTGCGCGGTCTGCAGGGCCTGCAGGCGGCGCAGGTCCTGTGCATAGCGGTCCAGCGCGGTCTGGGTTTCGCGCAGCGCCTGCAGCACCGTGTGATCGAACGCGGCCAGTGCTTCATCCGCCCCGGCTTCGGTGGCGCGGATGCGCGCGCGGGTACCGGAGGACGGCAGGGTCCATGAAAGGAGCGGACCAAATGACCATTGCCGGGTAAGCGCATTGCCGACGTCCTCCAGCAGCCCCGCCGCACCCACCGAAGCGCCGAAGCGGATATCCGGGTACAGCTCGGCGGTGGCCACGCCGATGCGTGCGGTCGCGGCCGCCAGCCGGCGCTCGGCTTGCCGCACGTCGGGACGCCGGGCGAGCAGGGCGCGGCCATCGCCCACCGGCAGCGGCTGCGCAAGGGCCGGGGCATGCGCGCAGGACATCACGCCTTCAGGCACCTGGCCCGGCGTCTGCCCGAGCAGGGCAGCCAGTGAATACGCCGCGGCCGAACGCTTGGCCTGCAGTGGGGGCAGCGCGGCCTCCAGCAGCGCGACCTGGGCATTCGCACGCGCCTGCTCCGGGGCCGTCCCACGCCCGGCAGCGATCAGCCGCCGCGTGATGTCGCGGCCGCGCTGCTGCAGCTGCAGCGACTGCGTGGCCACCTCGATCTCATGGTTGGCGTGGCAGATCTCCAGATAGCTGCCGACCACTTCGGCGACCACGGTGATCCGCGCCAGATCGCGCGCGGCCGCTACCGACTGTTCATCCGCGCGCGCCGCTTCGGCGCCCCGCTTGAGCTTGCCGGCCAGGTCGAACTGGTAGCTCACTGCGAAACGGCCATCACCCAGCGTGATCGGCGGCAGCGCATGGTCCAGCAGGAACGACTCGGCTGAAAGCTGCGCGCGCGTCACGCCGGCCTCGGCCTCGGCATCGAAGCCGCCGGCGTCCAGCGCCTGTTCGTACACCGCCGCGGCGCGGCGCAGGTGCGCCTGGGCGGCTTTCAGCTCTGCGTTGTCGTGCAGCGCGCGCTGCACCAGAGCGTCCAGGGTGGGGTCTTCGTAGAGCGACCACCAGCGGGCCGGCAGCGCAGCGTCGGGGGCAAGCTGGTCACTGCCCGTGGGCAGGAAGGCCGCGCCGGCGTCGCTGCGGTTGATGACCGCGTCCGGCGGCAGCGCGTAATCCGGGCCGACCGTACGGCAGGCGGTCAGCGCCGCCAGCGCCAGCAGCAGTCCGGTGCGGGGCAGGGTGAAGCTCATGGCCTGCCCCGCCCGGACACCTCGTCCTTCCTCACTGTCACCGTCGCGGTCCGCCCGGCGATCAACTGCACGCCCGCCGGTACCTCATCGATGTGGATGCGCACCGGAATGCGCTGCGCCAGGCGCACCCAGTCGAACGCCGGGGTGACGTTGGGCAGCAGGTTGCGGCCCTCGGTGCGGTAACGGTCTTCGATGCCGGCGGCGATACTCTCCACGTGGCCGCGCAGGGCCACGTCCTCGCCCATCAGGCGGATGTCCACCGGCTGCCCGGGCGCGACCCCGCGCAGGCGCGTCTCTTCGAAGTACCCGTCCACGCGGAATGAGCCGGCATCCAGCACCGCCAGCACCGGTCTCCCCGCGCTCACGTAGTCACCGGCCCGCAGCGTGCGGTCGTTGATGCGCCCTGCGGTCGGGGCGCGCACTTCGGTGCGCTGCAGGTTGAGCCGGGCCAGGTCCATCGCCGCCTGCGCCGACGCAAGGGCCGCCTGCGCGGCCTGCAGATGCGCCCGGCGCACTTC
The DNA here is from genome assembly GCF_011761925.1 of Xanthomonas sp. 60. NCBI lineage: Bacteria > Pseudomonadati > Pseudomonadota > Gammaproteobacteria > Lysobacterales > Lysobacteraceae > Xanthomonas > Xanthomonas sp. 60. Next base: position 842,129 of record NZ_JAASQW010000001.1, read on the forward strand.
GGCGTCCTCGCCGGCGACCAGGTCCTGCAGGCTGCGGTCGCGCGCGACCTCGCGGCGCAGCTGGGTCAATGCGGCGGCACGCTCGGCCAGCGCGGCCTGTGCCTGCTCCAGCGCGATGCGGTAGCGCGCGCGGTCCACCACGAACAGCAATGCGCCTTTCTCCACCGCCTGGTTGTCACTCACCGCAACCGACTCCACCAGCCCGGAGACGTCCGGCGCCACCTGCACCACATCGGCGCCGACATGCGCATCGCGGGTCCAGGGGGCATCCATGTAATGCACCCAGAGCTGCCGCAGGGCGAGCAGGGCGGCGGCCACCGCAAGCAGGGTCAGTAGTGGCGGCAGGGCGTTTCTGAGGAGCTTTTTCACGAGTACATCCAGCGCAGAAGGTGGAACAGGCCGCCGAGCACGATGCCGTACAGGGCGACATTGAAGAGGGCGGGGTGCCACACCCGCCGGTAGGCGCCGATGCGCAGCAGCACCACGCGCAGGCCGCTGTTGATGGCATAGGCGAGCAGCATCAATCCCAGCAGGGTGGGGACGAACACGCCGTGGACGGAGAATTCACCAGGCATCGCAGCAGTCGGATTCCGGAACAGGGGAGAGAAGAAGGCACCGCGCGGGCGGTAACCGCCGTCAGGTGATGCGGTCGGCGGCCTTGGCCAGCAGGTCCCACGCCTTGAGCACCGCACGCAGCTCATCCAGCGAGAGCGCGCCAAACACCTCCTGGCGAAGGGCGATCAGCTGCGCCTCCAGCGTGCCGGCCAGCGCTTGGCCCGCCTCGGTCAGCCACAGCAGGTTCGCGCGGCGGTCACTGGCATCGCTCTCGCGGCGGACCAGTCCGCTGGCGGCCAGCTTGTCCAGCAGCCGCACCAGCGAAGGCCCCTCCAGCCCGATCTGCTGCGCCAGCGTGACCTGGCGGATGCCGCCGCCGGCCCGCCCGATCATCAACAGCGGCATGGTGCAGGCCGTGGAGATGCCGTAGCTGCCGAGCGTGGCGTCGGCCAGCCGCTGCCACTGCCGGCCCGAGTGCAGCAGGCCGGAGCTGAGCTGCATCTGCAGCCGCGTACGTTCGTCGTGGGGGTGGGTCATGAGATAGATAGGATACTACTAATTATTCTCCTATCAATACCCCCGCGTCATCCCGTCGCCGGACGGCCCTGTTGGGGGCCCGGCAGGACGGCCCACCGTCCGGTCGGCTACCATGCTCGCCCCCTCCGGGATGCGGTCTGCAATGAGCAACGACAACAACACCAAGGCGCCGCACGGCGATGTCACCCAGGCACAGGCCGAAGAGGCGGTGCGCACGCTGCTGCGCTGGGCCGGTGAAGATCCGGGCCGTGAGGGCCTGCTCGACACCCCGCGCCGCGTGGCTGAAGCCTACGGCGACTGGTTCAGCGGCTACGGCGATGATCCGCGCGCGTACATGGAGCGCACCTTCGAAGAGGTCGCCGGCTACGACGAATTGATCGTGCTGCGCGACATCGAGTACGAAAGCCACTGCGAACACCACATGGCGCCGATCATCGGTCGCGTGCACATCGGCTACCTGCCGGCCGGCAAGGTGGTGGGCATCAGCAAGCTGGCCCGTGTGGTGGAAGCCTACGCGCGTCGCTTCCAGGTGCAGGAGAAGCTGACCGCGCAGATCGCGCAGTGCATCCAGGATGTGCTGCAGCCGATCGGCGTGGGGGTGGTGGTGGAGGGGGCCCACGAGTGCATGACCACCCGCGGCATCCACAAGCGCGGCGTGAGCATGGTGACCTCGAAGATGCTGGGCAGCTTCCGCGAAGATGCCCGCACCCGTGCCGAGTTCCTGCGCTTCATCGAAGTCGGCGGCAAGCGCTGAGCGCGTCCCCGCAGCGGCGGCCGGCCCACGGGGCCGGCCCGTCGCTGCGTGTCCCTTCGCCGGCCCGCCGCGCCTTACCCGGATTGTCCTGCTGAATGAAGCACCGCGAACGCATCACCCGTTACCGCCACCTGCGCGAGCAACCGCAATGGAAGCTGCTCGCGGCCGACCATGCACCGGAAATCATCGGCCTGCTGCAGAGCCTGCTGATGGACGGCGAGCGCACCCTGCAGGCGCCGGTGCTGCACGAGCGGCTGCAGCGCGCGCTGGACCAGCTCAACGGCGCAGATCTCTCCCGCGAACTGCCGCGCACCGCGCAGGCCTATGTCGCGCATTGGCTGGCGCAGGGCTGGCTGGAGCGGCGGTTGCCCGAAGGCGCCGACCAGGAGCAGTACGAACTGTCCACGCAGGCGCTGCAGGCCATCCGGTTCGCCGACAGCCTGGAACAGAGCCGCGTGGCCGCCACCGAAAGCCGCCTGGCACTGGTCATCAACCAGCTCTCGCAGCTGGCCGCGCAGACCGAGGGCGACCCGGACGCGCGGCTGTCGGCGCTGCGCGATGAGCGCGACCGCATCGATGCGGAGATCGCCCGCGTCGGTGAGGGCCGCGTCGCCGCGCTCGACGGCAAGCGCGCGCTGGAGCGTGCCCGCCAGATCATCGGCCTGGCCGACGAGCTGACCGAGGATTTCCGTCGCGTGCGCGATGACTTCGAGCGGCTCAACCGCGAGTTCCGCGAACGCATCATCGACGACGAAGGCGAGCGCGGCGACGTGCTGTCCAAGTTGTTCGAAGGCGTGGACGTGATCGGCGAAAGCGACGCCGGGCGCAGTTTCCAGGCCTTCTGGCGCCTGCTCAACGATGCCGAACAGAGCGCGCAGCTGGATGCCGCGCTGGAGACGGTGCTTGCCCGCGGCTTCGCCCGGCGGCTGGACCGCAACGAGCGCGCCTTCCTGCGCGGTTTCACCAGCACCATGCTGGAGCGCGGCGGCCAGGTGCACGACGTGCTGCAGCACTTCGCGCGCAGCCTGCGGGGCTTCGTGCAGAGCCGCGGCTACCTCGAACAGCGCCGGCTCAACCAGCTGCTCAAGCAGGCCCAGGGCGAAGCACTGGCGCTGCGCGATGATTTCCCGGCGCAGCGCGGCATCGGCCGCGACCTTCAGCTGACCACCAGCCGCCTGCGCTCCTGGTCGCAGTGGAAACTGCATGATCCGCGCAGCGCGCAGATCGATGGCAGCGTGCTGCGCAACGAGGCCGCCGCGATCAGCCTGGAAAGCGTGGGTGACCTGGTCGCCTCCTCGGAGATCGATTTCCGCACCCTGCGCCGTGATCTCCATGACCTGCTGGGCACGCAGCCCACGTTGAGCATCGCCCAGGCCCTGTCGCAGCGCGAAGCGCCGCAGGGTTTGGGCAGTGTGATCGGTTACCTGTCGCTGGGCACCCGCTTCGGCACCGTCGTCGAAGGCGAGCACGAGCTCGCCCACTGGCGCGGCGGTGACGGTCAGTGGCGGCGCGCCCGCATCCCGCTGGTCTGGTTCACCCAGGAGAAACGCCATGAGCTGGAATGAAGATCCGATCGAGCCCTCGCGCCCGGTCGACGCCGAAGCGCTGCACGAGGACGAGCCGGTCATGGTCACCCCGCTGCCACGCCGGGGCAACGACGTGCTGTACCTGGGCGACACCGGACGCCTGCCGGCCGATGCGCGCCGCGCGCTGTGCCAGCTGCTGATCGGCCCGAGCATCGACCAGCAGCGCCACGCCAGACTGTGGCCCGCGCTGCTGCGCAGTGAGGCGGCGATCCGTTCATCGCTGGCCGATCTGTTCCTTGAACTGGTGCTGGACCGCGAGAGCGGCGTGGCCTTCACCCGGCAGGCCGACACCGAAGACCTGGAGGCGCCGGTACTGCTGCGCACCTCGCCGCTGACCTTCATCGACTCGGTGCTGCTGCTGTACCTGCGCCAGCAGCTGGGTGAAGCCGATGCGCGCGGCAACCGCGCCGTGGTAGCGGATGCGGAAATGGCCGAAGCGCTGGCGGTGTACGAGAAGAACCTGTCCACCGACCGCGCCGGTTTCAACCGCCGCGTGGCCAGTGCCGTGCAGAAGATGAAGGAAAACCACATCCTGACCCGCCTGGCGGGACAGGACGACCGCCACGAAGTCTCCCCGGCGCTCAAGCTGCTGTTCTCCGCAGAGGACGTCGCCGCGCTGTCGGCGGTGTACCGCCAGCTGCGCGAAACCCCTGCCGCCGACGCCTGATCGAAGAAGCACGCCATGGCCCTCTCCAAGCATACCCCCGCCCTGTTCCACGAAGGCCTGCCCGAACCGCGCCTGCAGCAGTTCCGCATGCGCCGGCTGCAGGTGCACAACTGGGGCACGTTCAACGGCCTGACCGAAGTGCCGATCGCCGAGCGCGGCTTCCTGTTCGTCGGGCGCTCCGGCTCGGGCAAGTCCACCCTGCTCGACGCCATGTCCGCCGTGCTGGTGCCGCCGGCCATCGTGGATTTCAACGCCGCCGCGCGCGAAGCCGAACGCAGCGGACGCGACCGCAACCTGGTCTCCTACGTGCGCGGTGCCTGGGCCGACCAGCAGGACCGCGGCACCGGTGAGATCGCCACGCAGTACCTGCGCAAGGGTGCCACCTGGACTGCCCTGGTGCTGGAATACCGCAGTGGCGATGGCCGCGTGGTCAGCCTGGTGCGCCTGTTCTGGATCGCCGGCAACGGCGCCACCGCAGGCGACGTGCGCAAGCATTACATGGTGGCCGAGCGTCCGTTCGACATCGCCAAGGACCTCGGCGGCTTCGACCTGGACCTGCGCCGGCTGAAGCAGAAGCTCGCCGATGTGCACCATTTCGACAGCTTCGCCGGCTATGCCGAGCGCTTCCGTCATCTGCTCGGCATCGAGAACGAGATGGCCCTGCGGCTGCTGCACAAGACCCAGTCGGCGAAGAACCTGGGCGACCTGAACGTCTTCCTGCGTGATTTCATGCTCGACACGCCGAAGACCTTCGATGCCGCCGAGCGCCTGGTCAACGACTTCGCCGAGCTCGATGGCGCGCACCAGGCCGTGGTCACCGCACGGCGGCAGGTGGAAACCCTGCTGCCGGCCCGCGAGCTGCACGCCGAACTGCGAGCCATGAACCTGCGCCGCGCCGAGGACGAAACCTTCAAGCTGGGCATCGACAGCTTCCGGGAATCGCGGCGCCAGCAGCTGATCGAAGCGCGCCTGCGCGAGCTCGATACCCGCGATCGTGGCCTGCTGGGCGAGGAAGCGCAGCGTCGCGCCGCGCTGGACAACCACACCGCGCGCCTGGGCGAGCTGGAACTGCTGCGTCGGCAACAGGGCGGCGAGCGCATCGAGGAACTGGAGCGCGAGCAGGGCCGCGCCGAAGCCGAGCGGGACCGCCGCCAGGCCCGCCAGGACCAGGCGCGCGAGGCTGCCCAGCAGCTGCAGCAGGCGCTGCCGGAGACCGCGCAGGCGTTCGCTGAGCTGGTCGAGCAGGCGGCCATCGAGCTGCAGGACCGCAAACGCGCGTCCTCGGCACTGGATGAAGCGATCAGCGAGCGCCTCGGCGGTCGTCGCGACGACGAGCGCCGCTTCGGCGACGTCCGCGCCGAACTGGAGGCCATGCAGCGCAACACCTCCAGCATCCCCGCGCCGCTGCAGAAACTGCGCGCGCGGCTGGTCGAAGAAACCGGCCTGCCGGAAGCAGCGCTGCCCTTCGTGGGCGAACTGATCCAGGTCCGCGAAGATGACATCGGCTGGCAGGGTGCGATCGAGCGCGTGCTGTTCGGTTTCGCGCAGTCGCTGCTGGTCGATGACAAGCATTACAACGAGGTCGCCGACTGGGTGAACCGCACCCACCTCGGCATGCGCTTCACCTACTACCGCGTGCGCCGCAACGATGAAGCGTTCGCCCGCGAACCTTCGCCGCGTTCGCTGCTGCACAAGCTGGAACTGCGCGACCACGTCTTCGAAGGCTGGCTGCGCCGCGAACTCGGCAAGCGCTTCGACTACGAATGCGTGGATGCACGGCAGCTGCGCAACGTTGATCGTGGCATCACCCGCGAAGGCCAGGTCAAGCACCCCGGCGATCGCTTCGAAAAGGATGATCGCAGCGCGGTGGGTGACCGCCGTCGCTGGCTGCTCGGCTTCAACAACCGCGACAAGCTGGCGGTGTACGAAAAGGAAGCGCAGGAACTGGCCGCGCGTATCGCCGCCTGCGATGAGGACGTTGCGGCCCTGCGTGCGCAGCGCGACCGTGACAACGACCGCCGCCTGGCCTGCCACCAGCTGGCCGGCATCAGCTGGAACGAGATCGACGTCGCCGCGCCGCTGCAGCGCCTGGCGGACATCGAAGCCAGCCTGCGTGACCTGCGCGAGGGCAACGCGGATCTGGAGAAGCTGGCGATCCAGATCGACACCGCCCGCGCGGATATCGAACAGGCGCGCCGCACCTACGATGACACCCGCGTCGAGCGCGGGCAGCTGGTCAAGGAGCGCGACCGCCTGGACCGCGCGCGCCAGCAGAGCCGCGCCCTGGTGCTGCCGGCCTTGGGCGCCACCCAGGAGGCTGGCCTGCAGCAGCGGCTGGAGGCACTGGGTCCGCTGACCCTGGAAACGCTGGAAGCGCACATGCGCCAGGTCAGCAACGCGCTCAACGAACGCCTGTCGTCCTCGCAGCAGGACGTCAATCGCATCGAGAACCAGCTGGTCGGCTGCTTCCGCCGCTTCATGCAGGCCTGGCCGGAAGAGTCCGGTGATTTCACCGTCTCGGTGGCCTCGGCCGATGATTTCCTCGCACGCCTGGAGCGCCTGGAACGCGATGGCCTGCCGCAGCACGAAGAGCGCTTTTTCGATCTCCTGCAGAACCAGAGCAAGAACAACCTGCTGGCCCTGCAGCGCCATAGCGCCGAAGCACGCAAGTCCATCGGCCAGCGCCTGGATGAGGTCAACGCCAGCCTGGAACAGGTGCCTTTCAACCGTGGCACGCTGCTCACCATCGAGCTCAGCGACCGCCGCCTGCCGGAGGTGCTGGAGTTCCACCAGCAGCTGCGCGATGTGCTCTCGCAGCAGCAGACCGAACAGCGCGAGCTGGCCGAGGCGCAGTTCGCCGTGCTGCGGCAGCTGGTGACCCGGCTGGGGTCACAGGAAGGCGATGACAAGCGCTGGCGCGAGCTGGTGCTGGACGTGCGCACCCATGTGGAGTTCATCGGCGTCGAGCTGGATGCGGCCACGCGCCAGCAGGTCGAGATCTACCGCAGTGGCGCCGGCAAATCCGGTGGCCAGCGGCAGAAGCTCGCCACCACCTGCCTGGCCGCAGCGCTGCGCTACCAGCTGGGCGGCGCCGATGGGCAGCTGCCCAGCTATGCCGCCGTGGTCCTCGACGAAGCCTTCGACAAGGCCGACAACGAGTTCACCGCGCTGGCGATGAACATCTTCGACAACTTCGGTTTCCAGATGGTGGTGGCGACCCCGCTCAAGTCGGTGATGACGCTGGAGCCGTTCATCGGCGGTGCCTGTTTCGTGGAGATCAGTGGCCGCCACGACTCGGGCGTGCTGCTGATCGAGTACGACGAAGAGGGCAAGCGCCTGAAACTGCCCGAGCGCACCCGGCAGGCATGACACGGGGCGCTGGCGGCGGCCCCATCAGCTCCCGGCGCTGAAGGTGTCCCACGCCATCCGTGCGATCAGCACCACGACCAGGCCCACGAACAGCTTGCGGATGAAGGGAGTGCCGCCGCGCAGCGCCAGCCGCGTGCCCACCACCGAACCGAGGATGTTGGCTGCCGCCATGGGCACCGCGAACAGCCACAGGATGTTGCCGGTCGGCGCGAAGAACGACAGTGCGGCCACGTTGGTCGCCAGGTTGACCACCTTCGACGCGGCTGAGGCGCGCAGGAAATCCAGCCCGAAGAAGCGCACGAACAGGAAGATCAGGAAGCTGCCCGTGCCCGGCCCGAAGAAGCCGTCGTAGAAGCCGATCGCCGCACCGATGAGCAGGGCGATGCCCAGCTCACGGCGGCCGATGTCCTGCGGCCGGTGCAGTGCCCCGAAATCCTTCTTCCACAGCGTATAGCCCAGCATGGCTACCAGCAGCACCAGCACCAGGGGCCGCACCGCGTCTTTCGGCAGCAGGCTGACCGCCGTGGCGCCAGCGAACGAAAACACGAACGCCGTGCCGGCAGCGAACAGCACCGGGCGCCATGGAAAGCGCACGTTCCGCGCATAGCGCCACGCGGCGGCGGCGGTACCGAAGGCCGAGCTGAACTTGTTGGTGCCAAACAGCAGCGCCGGTGTGTGCTGCGGCAGCACGGTGAACAGGCCCGGCAACTGCACCAGTCCACCACCGCCGACGGCCGCATCGACCAGGCCGGCAATGAAGGCGATCACCACCAGCCACCACAGTTCAGGAGGGATCACATCCAGCACGGCGGGCCATCTGCAGGTCAGGGCGCGACAGCATACGCCCCCGCAGGCGACAATGCGGCATGACGCCCCGCCTGAAAGATCCCTGCCCGTGCGGTCTGCCCCTTGCGTATGCCCAGTGTTGCGGGGCACTGCACGCCGGTGCCGCCGCCCCGGATGCCGAACGCCTGATGCGCTCGCGTTACAGTGCCTACGTCCGAGGCCTGGCCACCTATCTGGAAGCCACCTGGCACCCCGACACGCGTCCGGCCGCCCTCAGCCTGGAGGAGGCGCCCGGCCAGCGCACGCAGTGGCTCGGCCTGACCGTGCACGAGCACCTGCGTGACGCCGAAGACAGCGCGCAGGTCCGTTTCACCGCGCGCTACCGGATCGGTGGCGGCAGCGCGGTGAAAATGACCGAGCACAGCCGCTTCCGCCGCATCGAGGGCCGCTGGTTCTACCTCGACGCCCTCTGAGGGGCCAGCGAACGTGGGACGCTGCACCTGTAACACCCTGCACCCCTGCTGCAGCGCCCGCCACCAGCCCGTTCCGGATGAATGCGCGAGCGCTGTAAACAGCAGCGCGGCGATGACGTAATGCTCACCTGCGCTCCACCATCCTTCCCGGATGAACAGTGCAATCGCCGCTGCCGTCCACGCGCCCGTGGATGACCTGCAGCATCATTTCGACCACGTCCGGACGCGCTCCCTGCAGCTCGCCGCGCCGCTCAGCGCGGAAGATGCGATGGTGCAGAGCATGCCTGACGCCAGTCCCACCAAATGGCATCTGGCGCACACCACGTGGTTCTTCGAACGCATGGTGCTGGCCTCCGTGCCGGGTTACCGCAGCCGCCATCCGCAGTGGGACTACCTGTTCAACAGCTATTACCAGGGCATCGGTCCGGCGCACGCGCGGGCCCGGCGTGGCGTGCTTTCGCGGCCCAGCCTCGCCGAGGTGCACGACTACCGCCACGACGTCGATACGCAGGTCCTGGCCCTGCTGCGCGCCGGCGACCTGCCGGCCACCGCGCTGCCGCATCTGCGCCTGGGCCTGCAGCACGAACAGCAGCACCAGGAGCTGCTGCTGACCGACATCAAGCACGCCCTGTGGTGCAATCCGCTGCAGCCGGCCTACCGTGAGGATCTCCGACGCGACCTGCGGGAGATTGCCGAAGGCGCCGCCGCCGTGCAGTGGCACCGCTCGCCGGAACAGATCGTGGAGATCGGCGCCGCGCCGTGGCCGGCCAGCGACCTGTTCGCCTATGACAATGAATCGCCGCGGCACCGCGTGCTGGTACCTGCGCATGCGCTGGCCGATCGCCCCGTGAGCAACGCCGATTTCCGCCGTTTCATCGAAGCGGGCGGGTACCGGCACGTGCGCTGGTGGATGAGCGAAGGCTGGGCCCGGCGCGAAGCCGAAGCGTGGGAGCACCCGCTTTACTGGGATGACGCGCTGCAGCGCGAGTACACCCTCGGCGGTTGGCAGCCCCTGGATCTGCAGGCACCGGTCTCCCACCTCAGTTACTACGAGGCCGATGCGTATGCACGCTGGGCAGGTGCGCGCCTGCCCACCGAGTTCGAATGGGAAGCGGCCGCCGCAGGCCGCTCACCCGAAGCCGGCAACTTCGCCGATGATGACCGCCTGCATCCGAGCGCCGCCACCGGCAGCGGGCTGCGGCAGCTGTTCGGCGATGTCTGGGAATGGACCAGCAGTGCCTACGGCGCCTACCCGGGGTTCCGCACCTTCGAGGGCGATCTCGGCGAATACAACGGCAAGTTCATGTGCGGACAGTGGATCCTTCGCGGCGGCTCCTGCGCGACCCCGCGCGGCCACGTGCGCGCCAGCTACCGCAACTTCTTCGACCCCGCTGCACGCTGGCAGTTCGCCGGCCTGCGCCTCGCCAGGGATGAGCAATGAGTACCGTCCAGGACGCGCTTGAGGCGCTGACCGATCTGACCCCCACCCCCGAGCAGGTACTCGCTGATGCCATGGCGGGCCTGTCCGCTGCCCCGCGCCAGCTGCCCTCCAAGTATTTCTACGATGCCAAGGGATCGCGTCTGTTCGAGCAGATCACCCGCACGCCCGAGTACTACCCCACGCGTACCGAACTGGCCCTGCTGCAGCATTGCCTGCCGGACATCGCCCGTACCGTGGGTCCGGGGCTGCACGTGGTGGAACTGGGCAGCGGCAGTGGCCGCAAGACCGCGCTGCTGCTGGCCGCCCTGCAGGATCCGGTGGCCTACACGCCGATCGAAATCTCGCGTGCGGCCCTGTTGAGCAGCATCGACCACCTCGCGCCTGCGCTGCCGGACGTGGAGATGCTGCCGGTCTGCGCGGACTTCACCCGGCCCGTGCAGTTGCCCACCCCGGCACGTCCGGCGACCGGTCGGCTGGTGTTCTTCCCCGGCTCCACGCTGGGCAATTTCACCGAAGAGGACGCGGTGCAGCTGTTGAAGGCGATGCGCCAGACCATGGGCGAAGCGGGACGCGCGCTGATCGGCATCGATCTGCACAAGGATGCCGCGCTCATCGAAGCGGCATACAACGATGCCCAAGGGGTCACGGCCGCCTTCACCCTGAACCTGCTCGAGCGCCTCAACCGCGAGATCGGCAGTGATTTCGACCTGCAGGGGTTCGAGCACCGCGCACGCTACAACACCGATCAGCTGCGCATCGAGACCGATCTGGTCAGCCTGCGTGGCCAGGACGTCCATCTGGATGGCCGCCGCTTCCACTTCGAGGAAGGTGAACCGATCCGCGTGGAATACAGCCACAAATACACCGATGCCAGCTTCGAGCACCTCGTCGCACGCGCCGGCCTGGCCGTGGACGCGCGCTGGAATGCAGCCGATCCGGCATTCGGGCTGCGGCTGCTGCGCCCGGCCTGAACCGCGCATACCGCACAGCCCTTAAGATGGGCGTGCCGATGGGCGCGCCGCGCTGCATGGCGCATCGTTCGCACGGAGGAAGCATGCACGCCCGCCACCTGTTCACCGTCCTGGCCCTCACCCTGGCGGCCGGCCACAGCGCTGCACAGCAGGCCGGACCTGCGCCGGACCCGGCCTTCGCCGCGTGCATCGCCGCCCTGCAGCCGCAGGCCACCGCACAGGGCATCAGCGCCGAAGGTTTCCAGCGCCTCACCACCGGCCTGGTTCCGGATCCGAGCGTACTGCCACTGCTCGATTCGCAGCCCGAGTTCACCACGCCCATCTGGGACTACCTCGCCGCGCTGGTGGATGAGCAGCGCGTGGACGATGGACGGGCCATGCTCACCCAGCACCGCGACCTGCTGCAGCGTGTGTCCGCGCAGTACGGCGTGGACACCGCCACCATCGTGGCGGTGTGGGGCGTGGAGAGCGATTATGGCCGGGTGTTCGGCAAGCGCCCGCTGCTGCAGTCGCTGGCCACGCTCTCCTGCGCGGGTCGCCGCCAGCCCTTCTTCCGCAGCGAACTGCTCGCGCTGATGAAGCTGATCGATCGCGGTGACCTTCGCGCCGAAGGCCTGACCGGTTCATGGGCCGGTGCCTTCGGGCATACCCAGTTCATGCCCAGCACGTACGCCCGCATCGCCGTGGATGGCGATGGCGATGGGCGCCGTGATCTGGTGGCCAGCATCCCCGATGCACTGGCATCCACGGCCAATTACCTCAAACGCGCCGGCTGGCGCACCGGCGAGCCGTGGGGCATCGAAGTGACGGTGCCGCCCGGCTTCAACGCCGCCCTTGCCGGACGCACACAGCGCAAGCCGCTGGCCGAGTGGCGCGCTCTCGGCGTGGCCCCGGTGGAAGGCGGCGCGCTCGCACCGGCCGGGCTGCCCGCCGACGCACGCGCGGCCCTGCTGCTGCCCGCAGGACGCGAGGGGCCGGCCCTGCTGGTCTTCCGCAACTACGACGCGATCTACAGTTACAACGCCGCCGAGAGCTATGCGCTGGCCATCGCCACGCTGGCCGACCGCCTGCGCGCCGGCCCCGGCCTGCGCACGGCATGGCCGACCGACGATCCGGGGCTGGGACGCCGCGAGCGCCGCCAGCTGCAGGAACTGCTGGTGGCCCGTGGCCATGACATCGGCGCGGTGGATGGCATGATCGGCACTGCCAGCCGGCGTGCCATCCAGGCCGAGCAGCGCCGCCTCGGCTGGAGCACCCAGGATGGCCGCGCCGGCCGGCGCATCCTGCAGGCCCTGCAGAACGAGGCCCCGGCCGCACCGGCCGTGCCGCCCCTGCCGGCTGTCACGCAGTTCACCCTGCCTTCCAACCACACCGCGCTGGCGCAGTCGCCGGCCATCCGGAGCACGCCACGCATGCAGTCGATCAAGGGTCTCACCACCGGGCAGTTCCAGGGGCTGGATGCCTGGCTGGTGGAAACGCCGCAGGCCACCGCAGCCATCAGCGTGTTCGGCGGACAGCTGCTGTCCTTCGTGCCCAAGGGCGGCGAGGACGTCATGTGGCTGTCGCCCCGGCGTGCCGCGCTGCCCACGCCCATCCGCGGTGGCAGCCCGGTGTGCTGGCCCTACTTCGGACGCCAGGGGCAGGGCAACGACGTGCCCGCCCATGGCTTCGTGCGCACGCTGCCCTGGCAGCTGCAGGACGCGCGCCGCCGCGACGACGGCAGCATCGAACTGACCCTCGCCCCCGCTCCGCTGGAGGACCTGTCCCTGCAGTTGAAGATGGTCGTGGTGGTCGGTACGACGCTGCACCAGGAACTCATCACCACCAACACCGGCCGTACGCCGGCCACGCTCACCCAGGCCCTGCACAATTATTTCCGCGTGGGCGATGCCACCCGTGTCGATGTGGAGGGCGTGGACGGGCTGCACTATATGGACAAGTACGAGAACTACGCACAGCCGCGTGCGCAGCAGGGGCCGTGGAACCTGCGAGACCCGCGCGATCCCGGGCGCAGCGACCGCATCTACACCCAGGCCGGCGGCCGCTACGTGCTGCATGACCCCGTGCTCAGACGCCGCATCGAGCTGCGCACCGAAGGCAGCCGCTCACTGGTGGCATGGAATCCGGGCGCCGTGGCAGCCGCGAACATGGCCGATGTGGGCGATGGCTGGCGCGACTATGTGTGCCTGGAAGCGGCCAATGCCGGGCCGGACGTGATCACCGTGGCGCCGGGCGGGCAGCACGTGCTTGGCCAGAGGCTGTCGGTGCACACGCTCTGAGGGCGTCCGCCGCCGGGTGATGCCAGCACCTCAGCGCGGGCGCAGCACCACCAGGCACACCCCACCGGCCACCAGGCCCCAGAACGCCGGGCCGATTCCACCCAGCGACAGCCCGGAGGCCGTCACCAGGAACGTCACCAGCGCCGCCTCACGATCCCGCTCCACGGCCAGCGCACTGGCCAGACTGTTGGCGATGGTGCCGAACAGGGCGATGCCGGCAACACAGGCGATGAGTTCCTTCGGAAAGGCGGCCAGCAGCGCGGCCACTGTCGCGCCGAGCACGCCGACAATGACATAGAAGCCGCCGGCCGCGACCGCGGCGGTGTAGCGCCGCGCCGGATCCTCGTGGGCGTCCGGACTCATGCAGATGGCCGCCGTGATCGCCGCCAGATTCAAGGCAAAGGCGCCAAAGGGCGCCAGCACCGCATTGACCACGCCGATCCAGCCGATCACCGGGGAAACCGGCGCCTCGAATCCCGAGGCCCGCATGACCGCCACGCCCGGGATGTTCTGCGAGGCCATGGTGACCACGAACAGGGGCAGGGCGATGCCGGCCACGGACGACCAGGACAGCGATGGCGTCGTCCACACCGGCAGGGCCAGCTGCAGATGCACGGACTGCAGGTGCAGGTCACCCTGCACAGCGGCGATGGCAATGCCCACAGCGAGCGTGGCGATGACCGCATAGCGGGGGAACATCCTGCGCCCCAGCAGCCAGGTGGCGAACATCGCCAGGGCCATGACCCGTTGCGTCGTCATCGAGACGAACACGTCCAGGCCGAAGCGCAGCAGCACGCCTGCCAGCATCCCGGCGGCCAGCGCGATGGGAACCCGCTGCATGAGGCGGGCGAACACGCCCGAGAAACCGGACAGGGCAGCCATCACCGCCGCAAGCAGGAACGCGCCCGTGGCCTCGGGAAGGTCCGCGCCGCCGGCACCCACCACCAGCATCGCCGCGCCCGGGGTGGACCATGCGGTGACGACCGGGACGCGGTAACGCAGTGACAAGCCGATGCAGGTCACCCCCATGCCCAGGCCCAGGGCCCAGATCCACGATGCGATCTCGTCCTGGCCTGCGCCGACGGCCTGTGCGGCCTGGAACACGATCACCGCCGAACTTGCGAAGCCGACCAGCACGGTAATGAAACCGGCCATCACGGCAGGCGCGGAGACATCGCGCCACCACGGGCGGCGGGCCATTGCATGCATTGCGGCATCCCACTCCATCAGACAGCCGTCAGTGATACCCGTTGCCGGCCCGTGCGCGCAACGCGCGCACGGGCCGGCGGGACGTGCACCGGCAGGACACGGGGGCACATGCCACATGCGATGTCATCGAAATGAAAAAAACGGTTGACGAATCCTGCGGGATCTCTACAATTCGCTCCCTCGCTGCAACGCAACGCTTTCCACGGAAAGAGACGCGGAAACAGCACGCCACCACCGCCGGACGATCTGATCGAACGAAGGTGTTGACGGACTCGAAAAGTCCGGCATAATAGGCGGCTCGCAACGACGAAACGCCTTCGGGCCGGACGTCGGAGCAGCAGAGTCAACAACGCTTCGCTCCGGCGAACCGGCCTTGAAAAAAGGTGTTGACGAAGCGGAAAAGCCGGCTATAATGGGCGGCTCGCTACGAAGGAAACTTCGCAGCACACGGGAACGGCGCTGA